>NZ_BNBT01000031.1 GCF_014656095.1 Streptomyces longispororuber | reverse complement strand
GGGGGCTCGCCCACGACGACGACCGTGACGTCGGCGGCGCGCGCGGCCGCCACGGCCGCCCGGATGCCGCGGGTGTCCCGGCCGTCGGCGGCCAGGCCCCGCGCGTACGTCACCCGCGCCCCGGGCGCCGCGCGCCGGACCGCGTCCAGGACCCGCACCGACGGGTACTTCTCCGCGGCCGCGGGCACCGTCCAGGTGCCCAGCAGGTCACCGGAGTCGCCGAACGGCCCGACGACGGCGACCGAGCCGACCGACGTCCGCAGCGGCAGCGTGCCCCGCTCGTTCTTCAGGAGCACCATGCAGCGGGCGGCGGCCGCGCGCGCCGCCCGGCGCGTGGCGGGCACCGGACCGGCCACGGCGGCGCCCTCGTCCGCGTACGGCTCGTCGAAGAGGCCGAGCGTGAACTTCAGCCGCAGGATCCGCGCCACCGCGTCGTCCAGGCGGCCCGCGTCGATCCGCCCCTCGCGCAGCAGTTGCTCCCCGTGCTCGCGCAGGGTGGTGCTGACCATCTCCATGTCGACGCCCGCCGTCAGCGCGAGCCGCGCCGCCGCCGCGTCGTCCTCGGCGAAGCCGTGCGCCACCAGCTCCCGTACGCCGTTCCAGTCGCTGACGACGAACCCCTCGAAGCCCCACTGGTGCTTGAGGATCTCCGTGAGCGCGTGGGCGTTGCCGTGCGCGGGCACGCCGCTGACGGTGTTGAAGGACGCCATCACGGTGGCCGCGCCCGCGTCCAGGGCGGCCCGGAACGGCGGCAGGTACAGATTGCGCAGCCGGGCCTCGGAGACGTCCACGGTGTTGTAGTCGCGGCCGCCCTCGGCCCCGCCGTACGCGACGAAGTGCTTGGCGCAGGCGGCCACGCGGTCCTTGGCGCGCAGGTCCCTGCCCTGGTAGCCGGCGACCTTGGCAGCCGTGAACTGGGCCGTCAGGTACGGGTCCTCGCCGCAGCTCTCGGCGACGCGCCCCCAGCGGGGCTCGCGCGTGACGTCCGCCATCGGCGCGAAGGTCCAGTGCACGCCGTTGGCGCGGGCCTCCTTGGCGGAGACCTCCGCGTCGGTCCGCGCCACGCCCGGGTCGAAGCTCG
This sequence comes from Streptomyces longispororuber, assembly GCF_014656095.1. Taxonomy (GTDB): domain Bacteria; phylum Actinomycetota; class Actinomycetes; order Streptomycetales; family Streptomycetaceae; genus Streptomyces; species Streptomyces longispororuber. Next base: position 65,341 of record NZ_BNBT01000031.1, on the reverse strand, counting down.
CCGCCTGCGCCAGCGGGATCGGGAACGTCGTCCAGCAGCCGTGGATCACGTCCAGCCCGAAGAGCAGCGGGATGCCGAGCCGCGACTCCTCGACCGCGACCCGCTGGAGCGCGTTGGTGCTCCGCGCGCCGAAGGCGGACAGGACCGAGCCGAGCCGCCCCGCCCGCGCCGCGCCCTCCACCGCGCTCTTCGCGCTGTTGCCGCCCGGGCCGGTGTCCCAGGCCCCCGCGAGCTGCTGGAGCTGGCCCAGCTTCTCCTCGACCGTCATCCGGCCGAGCAGCGCGCGGACGGCCCGGTCGTGGCGCCGGGGCCGGGCGGGGCGGCGGGAGCTTCGGGAGGAGGCCTGGGCGACGCCACCGGCGACGGCGGTACCGCCCACCGCCGACACCGCCGACAGCGCAGGCAGCATCGACAACACCGACAGACCGGACAGCGCCGTGCGCCTTCGTAGCCCTCGCATGCGTTCGCCTTCTCACGTCGGAGCGGAGACAACCGGAGCGGTGGCCTCAAGAAGTGAAGAGAACGTACGAGGCCGGTACGGGGCGGTCAAGGAAGCGGCGGGCACGGCCGCACGCGTCGGCCCGCCCCTTGACCTCAACATTGCTTGAGGTCCTACGGTTCCCCGTATGAGCATGGAAACCACCGCGTGGACGCAGATGTACAGCGTCATGAACGCCCAGCAGGAACGCCGTCCCTTCGCCCGCGCGACCCTGCGGCGGATCACCGCGTTCGCCCGGCCGCACCGCCGCCGCATCATCCAGTTCGTGCTGGTGAGCGTGGCCACCGCGCTGCTCGCCGTGGCCACGCCGGTGCTCGCCGGGCAGGTCGTGGACGCCATCGTCTCCGGTGCCGCCTCCTCGCGCGTCGTCCGGTTCGCCGTGCTCATCGCGGTCATCGCGGTGGCCGAGGCGGCCCTCGGCATCCTCGGCCGCTGGCTCTCCGCGACCCTGGGCGAGAACCTCATCCTCGACCTGCGCACCGCCGTCTTCGACCACGTGCAGCGCATGCCCGTCGCGTTCTTCACGCGCACCCGCACCGGAGCGCTCGTCAGCCGCCTCAACAACGACGTCATCGGCGCGCAACGCGCCTTCAGCAACACTCTTTCGGGCGTCGTCTCCAACGTCGTCACGCTCGTCCTCACCCTTGGCGTGATGCTCGCCCTGTCCTGGCAGATCACGCTGCTCGCCCTGGTGCTCCTGCCGGTGTTCGTGGTGCCCGCGCGCCGCATGGGCACCCGCATGGCCCGCCTCCAGCGCGAGGCCGCCCACCACAACGCCGCCATGGGCACCCGCATGACCGAGCGCTTCTCCGCCCCCGGCGCGACCCTCGTCAAGCTGTTCGGGCGGCCCGCCGACGAGTCCGCCGAGTTCGCGGCCCGGGCCCGCCGGGTGCGGGACATCGGGGTGCGCACCGCCATGGCCCAGTCGGCGTTCATCACCGCGCTCACCCTGGTCTCGGCCCTCGCCCTGGCCCTGGTGTACGGCCTGGGCGGCTTCTACGCCCTGAAGGGCTCGCTCGACGCCGGCGCCGTCGTCTCCCTCGCCCTGCTGCTGACCCGCCTGTACGCGCCGCTGACCGCGCTCGCGGGGGCGCGCGTCGAGGTCATGAGCGCGCTCGTCAGCTTCGAGAGGGTCTTCGAGGTCCTCGACCTGAAGCCGCTCATCGCCGAGAAGCCGGACGCTCGCCCCGTCCCCGAGGGGCCCGTCGCCGTCGAGTTCGACGACGTCCGCTTCGGCTACCCGGCCGCCGACAAGGTCTCCCTCGCCTCCCTGGAGGAGGTCGCCTCCCTCGACGGCCGCGGCGGCGCCGAGGTCCTGCACGGCCTGTCGTTCCGCGCCGAACCCGGCCAGACCGTCGCCCTCGTCGGCTCCTCCGGCGCGGGCAAGTCCACCATCGCGCAGCTCCTGCCGCGCCTGTACGACGCCGACGCGGGCACCGTGCGGATCGGCGGCGTGGACGTGCGCGACCTGTCCGCCGCGTCGCTGCGCGACACCGTCGGCATGGTCACGCAGGACGGCCACCTCTTCCACGAGTCCGTCCGCGCGAACCTGCTGCTCGCCCGCCCCGAGGCCGGGGAGGACGAGCTGTGGGACGTGCTGCGGCGCGCCCGCCTCGACGACCTCGTACGCTCCCTGCCGGACGGCCTCGACACCGTCGTCGGCGAGCGCGGCTACCGGCTCTCCGGCGGCGAGCGGCAGCGCATGACCATCGCGCGGCTGCTGCTCGCCCGGCAGCGGGTCGTCATCCTCGACGAGGCGACCGCGCACCTGGACAACACCTCCGAGGCCGCCGTCCAGGAGGCCCTCGCCGAGGCGCTGTCCGGCCGCACCGCCGTCGTCATCGCCCACCGGCTCTCGACCGTGCGCTCCGCCGACGTGATCCTCGTGGTCGAGGACGGGCGGATCGCGGAGCGCGGCACGCACGACGAACTCCTGGCCCAGGACGGGAGGTACGCGGAGCTGTACCGGACGCAGTTCCTCGCCGGGGGCGGGGTGGAGGTGGCGGCGTAGCGCTCGCGCCCCCCTCGGGCCCCGCTGCGCCCGCCGCCCCTCCGGTGGCGGGCGCGGCGGGGTGTGCGGGGGGACGGTACGGCGGGGCGCGCGGAGGACTGTACGGCGGGTGACGTACTCTGCTTGCAGTGGTCTGAGTGCGGGGGTGTGTGGCCCGTGCGCCGCGGCCCCGCCTTCTCCGGGAGAGGAACCGAGCACCGTCATGAGACAGAACCCCGCCCGCCGTGCCGCCCTGCTGGACGCCGCGATCGAGGTGCTCGCGCGGGACGGGTCACGCGGCCTCACGCTGCGCGCGCTCGACGCGGAGGCGGGCGTCCCCAAGGGCACCGCGAGCAACTACTTCGCGCACCGCGCGGACCTGCTCGCCCAGGTCATGCGGCGCGTCCAGGACCGGCTCATGCCCGCGGAGGACGCGCTCGCCGACACCCTGCGCGCCGAGCCGTCGACGGACCTCGTCGCCACCCTGCTCAAGCAGCTCGTCGAGCGGATGCGCGCCGACCGCAGCAGCCACCTGGCCCTGCTGGAGATGCGCCTGGAGGCCACCCGCCGTCCCGAACTCCACGCGGAGCTGAGCCGGTTCATGGCCGAGAACCTGGAGGCGAACATCGCCTTCCACCTGGACGCCGGGCTGCCCGGCGACCGCGTCGCCGTCGTGCTGCTCTACCTGACCGTGCTCGGCCTGATCGTCGACGACCTGACGGTGCCCGACCTGCTCGCGCCGTTCTCCACGGACAAGCTCATCGAGGAGCTGGCGCACCGGCTGCTGCCGAACGGCCCCCGGTAAGGGCCGGTTAGGGGTACGCCGCCGCCGGTGGCCGCCCTACGGTGGAGCACGGGAAGCCGCAGGCACTGCCGCTGAGCTCTCCCGGCCGGCCGTCTCCCGGAGCGGCGACTCCTTCCCCTTCCCCCGTGGAAGGATGCGCCGCTCCGGGCCGGTGCGCTCAGCCCTCCGGGCGCAGCGTGATCGCGGTGAGGACCAGCCCGCCCCGCGCCAGCCAGCGGCCCCGCAGCTCCCGGGGGAAGCCCGGGCGGTGGCCGGACGGCAGGATCCGCGCGGTGAAGGTGCCGGAGCCCCCGGCCGCGTCGGCGTCCGCACCGGTGCCCGTGTCCGCACCCGTGTCCGCGTCCGTGTCCGCGTCCGTGTCCGCGCGGTGGAACACCACGTCGGCGTCCTCGAACTCCAGCGGCGCGCGCATGAGCGGGTACCAGGTCTTGTAGATGCTCTCCTTGGCGCTGAACAAGGCGCTGTCCCAGCGCACCCGGGGCCACCGGGCCAGCAGCTCCGCCACGCGCCGCCGCTCCGCCGGGAGCGCCACGGCCTCCAGGACGCCGTCCGGCAGCGGCGCACCGGGCGTCGCGTCGATGCCCACGGAGCGGACGCGCGCGGCCGGCGCGACGGCGGCGGCACGGTAGCCGGAGCAGTGCGTGATGCTCCCGACGACACCGGCGGGCCACCCCGGGCTGCCCTTGGCGTCGGGCAGGACCGCGGGGGCGGGGTGCCCCAGGGCGTCGAGGGCCAGGTGCGCGCAGTGGCGGCCGGTGGTGAACTCCCGGCGCCGGGTCTCCACGGACCGCGCGACGAGCGCCGCCTCGTCGGGGTGCAGCACGACGCCGTCCGGGTCGTACGTGAACTCGCGGCAGACGACGTCCCCGGGCACGATCCGCGCGAGCAGCGGGGCCGCCGAGGGGGCCGGGGGCACCGCCGAGGGCGCCGCGCCCGCGCGCGGCACCCCCGGCGCCGTACGGCCGTACGAGGTGGCGGTGTTCACGGCGTGCCTTCCTTCTCGCGCTGCCCGGGCTCCCGCGGCTCCGCCTCCCGCGGCCCCGGTGCCACGGCGTGCCCGGGTGCGGCCACGTCTTCCGCCCGGCCGCGCCGGGGGAGGTAGACGAGCAGTTCGGTGGCGACGAAGCGGATCACGAACGTGGTCAGGAGGGCCAGCGCGGTGGCGGGCAGGACCGCCACGCCCGCGCCGTCGACGAGCAGCGCGATGAGCGGGATGCGCAGCAGCAGGTCGGCGTTGGCGAGCAGGGCGAACCGGCCCAGACGGTCGGCCCAGTGCCGGTGCTCGCGCCGCCCGCGGAAGAGCAGCAGGTCGATGAGGAGGAAGTTCCACGCGACGCCGAACTGGTTGGCCACGACCTCGGCGGGCAGGTAGTGCAGGCCGAGCGCGGTGAGCGCGGCGAGGCCGCACAGGTTCGGCACGAAGCCGGTCAGCCCGATGAGACCGAAGGCCACCATGCGGGCCACCGGGGTCGCGGTGCGCAGCGACACCAGGTGGGCGAGGAAGCGCAGGCCTTCGCGCACGGTCGACTTCGACTCGCCCGCGTACCGCTCCTGGAAGGAGAACGGCACCTCGGCGACGGCGCGCGGGCGGCAGCGGATGGCGAGTTCGAGCAGGATCTTGTAGCCCAGGGGCCGGAGGATGCCGGCCTGGGCGTGCACGGTGTCGCGGCGGATGGCGAAGAAGCCGCTCATCGGGTCGCTGATGCCGCGCAGGGCCGAGCGGAAGAGGGACTTGGTGACGAGGGTCGAGGCGCGCGAGACCGCGACGCGGTAGCGGCCGGAGAGCCCGGCGTGGCTGCCGCCGCCCGCGTACCGGCTGGCGACGACGAGTTCGGCACCCGTACGGCGGCCCGTCTCGACCAGCTCCGGCATGAGGGACGGGGGGTGCTGGAGGTCGGCGTCCATGACGACGATCCACTCGGACGCGGCGGCCTTCAGGCCCTCCACGACGGCCCCGCTCAGACCGCCCACCGGGACCTCGCGGTGGAGGACGTGCACCGGGAACGGACACGTCAGGGCCGCCCGTTCGATGGCGGCCGGGGTGTTGTCGGTGCTGTCGTCGACGAACAGCGCCTCGCACTCCAGGTGCGCCGGCAGGGCGGCGGCGAGGCGCGTCAGCAACTCCTCGACGTTGTCCGCCTCGTTGAAGGTCGGGATGATCACGGTGACGGTGGTGCGCGCCCCGTCCGGAGCGCTGCCGTCGTGCCCGGCGGCCTCCTCGGCGCCGGGGCCGGACGCGGTCATCGGGGCACGCTCCCGGGTCGGAGCGCGCTCGGGGTGTGCGGTGTCGCCATCGTCGTCCTCTACGGTCTGCGCGCGAGCGCGTCCCGCGCGTGCGCGTCACATCGGCGTGCCCTGGCCGGCAGGCGCTTCCGGGAGGATCACGGGTGACCGCCCGCGGGGCGGTGGCCCTGGACAACACGTCGGGCTCGGGGAGGGCGGGGTCGCCGGCGAACGATGACGCCGCTGCCGTACCGGTGATTCCTCCCGCCGGAGGCTAGCCGCGGCGGCTACCGCCCTCCACCCCTATCCGTCCCCTAGCGGTGCGGCCCGCGGCTCGCGCGGGTGTGCCCGGTACGCGCGTGGGTGTGCCCGCTGCCCGCGACGGCGTGCCCGCCGTGCCCGCTGCCCGCGACGGCGTGCCCGTTGTGTGCGGCCGTGCGGCCGTGCGGCCGTGCGCCCGTGCGGCCCGCCGAACGGGGAATGCTGTCCGGCCGTGACGGCGGTGCGCCTGGAGCGGGTTCGTATGCGGGCCCGGTCGGCGGCCGGTCCGTTCACACGGCGAGCCGGTCCGTTCACACCGCCGAAACGGGCGTTGGCCGGAAACCTCGGCGTAACAATGTGACGTACCCGGCACCCCCGGACGCGGTCGCTCCGGTCGCAGTGCGGCGGCCGTCGGCGGTAACTCGGACGTGACGCCCGCCACGTCACGGGACCGCCGGGAACTTTCACAGGGAATTTTGCTTTCGGATTGCCACAGGATTGTTTTCGGTTTCCGTCCCGGAGGGCGGCCGTTGGGGATCCCGTCGCTCTCCTTTCCTAACGCTCTCTTAACGGCGGCGCGGGCCCGCGGGGCCCCGTCCGGCGGTACTGATCCGTTCCGCACGCGTGCGTCGGCGGCCTCCGGGTAAGCGGCGGAAGCGGTCGGCGCTTGGCTGTCGGGCACCGCCCGGGGGTGGTCCGGCCGCCGCCGGGCCCGGGCGTCGGCTCGCCTCAAGTGGGCCGTGGGCAGGCACGTTTCCGGACAGTGTGTCCAGATGACCCCTGCGTCACGGCGGGGTGGCCGGTTGAGCGTTCTCCTTTCTTACAATTGGAGTTGAACATTCCGTATAAGCCCGATCGACCGCTCGGCCCTATATCACATCGATGGCCGGAGCGGGGAGGGCTGAACGTTGCGAGTCGCCGTGGATTTGGGCGGTGGGCTCACATCTTTCTGGGCTACCTCGCCGTCAAGATTCAGTCATAGTTGTGTTGTTGACTGAGTGCCCCGAGAGCCACGGCGCGACTATTTGGAATATGCCCTGGTATCCTGCTTCCGGCTCCTGCGGCTACTTGATGAGTGCGATATGCGAATAAGGCGCCCAGTGCAGTTTGCGAAAATTTCTTACGGGGAGGAAACCGCACTATGAGCCTGGTCGAGCGAGTCGATGAATGGGCTCTCCTGGAGGACGTTCTGACGAACAGCGCGGAGCGGCCTTCCCGTGTCGTCGTCGTCAGAGGGCCGGTGGCCACCGGCAAGAGCGAGATGCTGAACGCCGTCGCCGAGCAGGCCGAGGCGCGAGGCCTCGTGGTCCTGCGGGCGACCGGTTTACGAGCGGAGCGCAGGACGCCCATGGCGGTCTTCGGCCAACTGCTCCTCCACACCGACCAGGTGGGGGAGCAGCCGGACGGGACGGCCGCGCGGACGGCGCGCCTGCTCGACGACGCCCGGTTCACCGCCATGCTGCGCGACCCCGACAGCGAGCGCGAGGAGCACGTCCGCGCCCACGTGATGCGGGCCCTGACCACGCTGCTGCACGCACAGGCCGCCGGCCGGCCGCTGGCCGTCCTCGTCGACGACGTGCAGTACGCCGACATCCCCTCCCTCCAGTGCCTCCAGTACGCCATGCGCGAGCTGCGGGCCAAGCCCGTCGTCGTCGTCCTCGGCCTGCGCACCGGACCGGGCGCCGAACGCCCCCTGTTCGGCGCGGAACTGCTGCGCCACCCCCGCCTGACCCAGCTCAGGCTCGCGCCCCTCGGCGAGAGCGCCACGGCCGCCCTGCTGCGCGCCCACGTCGACGAGGCCACCGCCCAGCGCCTGGCGCCCGACGCGCACCGCGTCAGCGGCGGCAACCCGCTGCTGGTGCGGGCGCTGATCCACGACCTGCTCGCCCACGACGCACCCGCCCAGGACCTGCGGGCGCCGGCGGCGGGCACCGACACACCCCGGCACGGCCCGTCCGGCACGCGGACGCTGCCCGTCGGCGACGCCTACCGGCAGTCCGTACTGAGCTGCCTGCACCGCGGCGAGGACGCCGTCCTGGCCGTCGCCCGCGGCCTGGCGGTCCTCGACGACGCGGCGTCCGACGCCACGCTCGCCGGGCTGCTCGACCTCGACCGCGAGACCGTCGCGCTCAGCCTGCGGACGCTCGAAGCCGCCGGGCTGACCGGCGCCGGATCGTTCCGCCACCCGCTGGCCCGCACGGCCGTGCTCGACGACCTGAGCCGCGCGGACCGCATCGAGCTGCACCGGCGCGCCGCCGAGCTGCTGCGCCGCCACGGCGCCGAACCGCCCGTGGTCGCCCGGCACATCGTCGCCACCGGCGAGGTCACCGGCGCCGACTCCCTCGACGTGCTGTGGGAGACGGCCACCCGCGCCCGGCGCGACGAGGACGTGTCCCTCGCCATCGCCTGCCTCCACCTGGCGGACGAGGCGTGCCCGCGCGGCGAGCGGCGCAGCGAGATCCTGGCCGAGCTGGCCCGCTTCGCCTGGCGGGTGCGCCCCTCCACGCTCGGCCCGCACCTGAACGCGCTGCGCGCCGCCTTCGACGAGGGCTGGCTCGCCGAGGGGGCCGTCCCCGTGCTGCTCTCGGGGCTGCTGTGGCAGGGCCGGTTCGAGGAGGCCGCCGAGGTCGCCCGCAAGGGCCAGGTCACCCACGGCGGGGCGTCCGCCGTGACCGCGTACCTCGCGGCCGGGGCCGTACGCACCACCTACCCGGCGCTGCGCGAGCGCGTCGGGGCCGACAACTGGCCGGCGCCGCAGAGCATCGCGGACGTCCTCGCGGCACGCGGCGGCGACCCGCGCCACCGCGTCGGCGCCGCCCTGAACACGGTCCTCACCCGCGGCGCCGACCCGGGCGCCGCCGACGTGGCCGAGACCGTGCTCCAGGGCACCCGGCTGAGCGACGCCACCCTGGAGGCCCTCACCTCCGCCCTGTCCGTGCTCATCTACTGCGACCGTCTCGGCCGTGCCGCGCACTGGTGCGACGTGCTGCTGCGCGAGGCCACCCGGCTCGGCGGGCCGGGCTGGCAGGCGCCGCTGTCCGCGGTGCGGGCCACCGTCGCCCTGCGTCAGGGCAACGCGCCGGACGCCGTGCGGTACGCGCTCAACGCCCTGTCGTGGATCTCGCCGCAGGGCTGGGGCGTCGGCATCGGCTCGGTCCTCGCCACCCTGGTCTCCGCGCACACCGCGATGGGCCAGTACGAGCAGGCCATGGCGTACCTGGACCACCACGTGCCGGACGGCCTGAAGGAGACCCGCTACGGCCTGGAGCTGCTGCACGCGCGCGGCCAGCTCCACGCGGCCACGGGGCGCGTCCGCCCGGCCCTCGACGACTTCCTCACCTGCGGCGAGCTCATGACGCGCTGGGGCGTCGACCAGCCGGCACTGGTCCCGTGGCGGTCCGCCGCCGCGGAGATGCACCTGCGCACGGGCGGGGAGGCCGAGGCCGACCGGCTCGTCAAGGAGCAGCTCGCCAAGTGCGGCCCCGGCCAGTCCCGCACCCGCGCCCAGACCCTGCGCGTGCTCGCCGAGGTGGCCGGGCTGCGCCGGCACCACCACGCGCTGCACGAGGCGATCGAGGAGCTGGAGAAGTGCGAGGACCGCCTGGAGCTGGTCCGGGCCCTGGGGGCGCTGAGCCGCTCCCACCACGCCCTCGGCGAGCTGGGCCAGGCGCGCATGATGGCCCGGCGGGCCTGGCGCATCGCGCGCGACGCCCGGGCGGAGACGCTGTGCGAGCAACTGCTCCCGTACGGGGACGGGGAGGCGTCCGGCGCCGACCGTCCGGCGCGGGCGGGGGAGGGCTGCCCCGCGGAGGAACTGACCGACGCGGAGCGGCGCGTCGCGTCCCTGGCCTCCTTCGGGCACAGCAACCGCGAGATAGCGCGGAAGCTCTTCATCACGGTCAGTACGGTGGAGCAGCATCTGACGCGGGTCTACCGCAAGCTGAACGTCTCCCGGCGCAAGGACCTGCCGCACGACCTGCTCGCGGACACGGCGTGCTGACCGAGCGGGGCGCTCTGACAACGTTGTGCCGGCCGTCGGCCGGTGCCGTACCGGCCGTCGACGACCGCCTGTGGGGGAAGGCGGTCGTGGGCGGTGCCCCGCGGGGCGACCGCGTGCGGACGAGGTGCCGTCAGCGCGCGGTGGGGAGACAGTCGCAGCGGACCTCGCCGCCGCGGACCGTGACCAGACGGTCCGTCACCCGGCGCGCGACGTCGCGCGAGCGGGTGGAGAACACCACGGTCCCGGTGGACGCCGTGTAGCGGCCCAGGACCCGGCAGAGGATCTTCTCCGACACGCTGTCCACGTCGTCCAGGGGGCGGGACAGCAGGAGGAGCCGCGGTACGTGCAGCAGCGCGCAGCCGAGCGCGGCGCGGGAGCGCTGACCGGGGGTGAGCTCGGCGACGGGCGTGCGCTCGACGGCCCGCAGGTCCAGGGCGTCCGTTAAGTCGGTGGCACGCTCGGCGGCCGTGTCCGCGGGCAGTCCCCGCTGCCGGGCCGCCGCCACCAGGGCGTCGTGGACCGGCGCCTCGGGCAGCGGCATGCCCTCGGGGACGACACCGACGAGGCGCCGCACGGCCTCGGGGTCGGTGCGCGGGTCCACGCCGTACACCGCGACGGAGACCGCGCCGGACGCCCCGGGCGGCCCGGACGCCTTGGACATCCCGGGTGTCCCGGATGTCCCACAACAGCAGTCCGGGGTGCCGTGCTCGGACAGCCGGTCGCCGTCGCCGAGCAGCCGGGCATCGTCGCCGAGCAGCCGGGCATCGTCGCCGAGCAGCCGGGCCAGGAACCGGTCGGCGGAGTCGTCGTCGGAGACGGCGGCCACGCACGCGTTGCGCTCGATCCGCAGCACGCGCTCGTGCCGCCCGCCGCCGCACCCCTCCGGGCCGCCCGCCGTCGGGTGCCGTACCTCCAGGGCCATCGGTTCCAGCCGGGCTCCGCCGGGCGTGGCACCCGGACGGTGATCGTGCACCGCGAACCTTCGGCTGTCCGACCCTGGATGCATGAAGCCTCCTCTGGATAGATTGTTGAACAATGTTGGGAAAACGTGGCGCGGTAACCGCGCCGGGCGCGTGGTGCGGACACCATAGATCATTTCAAGGCGGCTCCTGACTTTCGTACAGTCTTCAGGATCGAAGCCGCGCTACTAAAGTACTCATTGCGTCGCACGCGGCATTTCGTGCCCCGTGAGAACCCGCGTTCGGCTCCGCCGTCCCGCGCCGGGTTCACCCGGCGGCCCCGCCACCGCGCCGCCGGGAGAGGGCACCGGCCGCGCGACCTAGGAGGCGTAAGGGGATGGTGAGGGGTTTCTCCGCCCCCGGACGCCGCCCCGATAATCAAGGGCACCGTCAGACGTGCCGTGTATCGGAGGCGATTCGCGGGCCCGGCCGCCCCGTTCGAGGGGCGGGACACGGGCCGCGCTGATCGCGGACCTTCCTCCTGCTGCCGCAGCCCGGCTCCCCGCGGCCGTCTGGAACGTACGCCGGGCCGGCCGCCATCACGGTCAGAGGAGTATCCGTTGGTTGCCCTCAACGGTAGTTCGCGTCTCGGAACAACAGATTCCATAACCATGCTGGGCCCGGACTTTCCCTTCGCGTACGACGAATGGCTGGCGAGTCCGCACGGTCTCGGGGAAATTCCGGAAGCCGAGTTCGGGACGCCCGTCGCGGTCATCGGCGCGGGGATATCGGGTCTCGTCACCGCGTACGAGCTCATGCGGGCCGGCCTGCGGCCCGTGGTCCACGAGGCGGGCCCCGTCGGCGGCCGTATGCGCTCCGTCGGCTTCGAGGGCGGCGGGGACGCCGTGGCCGAGCTCGGCGCCATGCGCTTCCCCGCCTCGGCGACCGCGCTGCGCCACTACATGGACCTGGTCGGGCTGCGCACCCGCCCGTTCCCCAACCCGCTGACCCCCGCCAGCGGCTCCACCGTCGTCGCCCTGGGCGGCGCCCGGCACTACGCCCGGCACGCCGGCGAACTCCCCGACGTCTACCAGGAAGTCGGCATGGCCTGGGACAAGGCCCTGCAGGAGCACGCCGAGCTGTTCGCCATGGACGACGCGATCCGCCGCCGCGACACCGAGGCCGTCAAGGCCATCTGGAACCCGCTGGTGCGCGCCCTGGACGACGAGTCCTTCTACGGCTTCCTCGCCAGGTCGCCCGCCTTCCAGTCCTTCTCGTACCGGGAGATCTTCGGCCAGGTCGGCTTCGGCGCCGGCGGCTGGGACACCGACTTCCCCAACTCCATGCTGGAGATCCTGCGCGTCGTCTACACCGGCGCCGAGGAGGACCACCGGCTCGTCGTCGGCGGCTCCCAGCAACTGCCGCTCGGCCTCTGGTCGCACGCGCCCGACGAGCTCGCGCACTGGCCCGTCGGTACGTCCCTGGAGTCGCTGCACCGCGGCGGCCCGCGCGGCGGCGTCGCCCGCGTCGAGCGCACCGCCCGCGGCATCGCCGTGCACGAACGGGACGGCACGGTCCACACCTACCCGGCGGCCGTCTTCACCCCGCAGAAGCGCACCCTGGTCACCAACGTGCGCTGCGACCGGGCGCTGCTGCCCACACCGGTGTGGACGGCCGTCGAGCGCAGCCACTACATGGGCTCGTCGAAGCTGTTCGTCCTCGTCGACCGGCCCTTCTGGCGCGACCGCGACCCGCGCACCGGCCGCGAGGTGATGAGCACGACCCTCACCGACCGCATGCCCCGCGGCGTCTACCTCTTCGACGAGGGCCCGGACCGCCCCGGCGTCATGTGCCTGTCGTACACCTGGAACGACGACTCCCTGAAGATGGCCCCGCTGACCCCCGAGGAGCGCCTGGACGGCGTCCTCGACGCCCTCGCCGACATCTACCCCGGCGTCGACATCCGCTCCCGCGTCATCGCGCCGCCCCGCACGGTCACCTGGGAGGCCGAACCCCACTTCCAGGGCGCCTTCAAGGCCAACCTGCCGGGCCACTACCGCTACCAGCGGCGGCTGTTCACCCACTTCATGCAGGACGGCCTCACCCCGGGGCAGCGCGGCTTCTTCCTCGCCGGCGACGACGTCTCCTGGACCGCGGGCTTCGCCGAGGGCGCCGTGACGAGTGGCCTCAACGCCTACTGGGGCGTCCTGCGCCACCTCGGCGGCGCCACCCGGCCGTCGAACCCCGGCCCCGGCGACCTGTTCGCGTCGCTCGCACCCGTGGAACTGCCCGAGGACTGACGGCGGCGGACGGGACACGGGGAAGGGCCCCGGAGCACCGGCTCCGGGGCCCTGCCTCGGTATGTGTCCCGCGTACGGGCTACGCCTGCGCCCGCCGCAGGAACCCGCGGACGCCCACCGCCGCGAACAGCGCGACGGACCCCACCAGCACGATCAGCGTCACCGGCAGCGGCACGTGCTCCACGCTCGGCGACGTCACCGCCCGCATGCCCTCACTGGCGTACGACAGCGGGTTGGCGCCGCAGATCACCTGGAACCAGCGCACCTCGTCGAGCGCCACCAGCGGGAACTGCGTCGAGCCCGTGAACAGCAGCGGCATCAGCACCAGCGTGAACATCACGTCCACCTTGTCGCTGTTGACGGACGTGCCCAGGCACAGGCCGATGGACGCCCCCGCGAGGGCGCCGAGCGCGGCGATCCCGAGCGCCGGCACGGTCCGGCTGATCGGCCACGACAGGTCGAGGAGCACCATGCCGACCGGCGTCATCATCAGCGACGCCACGAAGCCGTACAGCGCGCCGAAGAGGATCTTCTCCACGGCCACCAGGCGCAGCGAGATCGGCGAGAGCAGCCGGTCCTCGATCTCCCGCGTGTACGAGAAGTCGACGACGAGCGGCAGTGCCGTGTTCTGCATACCGCCGAGGAAACCGTTCAGGGCGAGCACGCCGGGCAGCAGCACGGAGCTGTAGTCGCCGTCCACGTACCCCGCGTCGCTCAGCAGCACGCCGAACACGAACAGCGTGAAGAACGGCTGGATGATGGCCTGCCCGATGAACGTCGGGAACTGGCGCAGCGCCACGAAGACGTCGCGCCACAGGATGGCGCCGAAGGTGTGGATCTGCCGGGTCGCCGGCGCCGGGAGTTCCGGGGCCTTCGGGAGTTCCGGGGCCGTCGCGGTGGTCGCGGTCGTCATCGCAGATTCTTTCCGGTGAGGTGGAGGAAAACGTCTTCCAGGGACACCTTTCCGATGCCGACATCCGTGACCTGGTGGTCCCGTTCGGTGAGCGCGGCGAGCGCCGGCTGGAGCGCCCGGACCGGCTCGGCGTCCGTGTAGATGCGGAACCGGCACTCCGGCGCGGGCGGCGACTGCGGGTCGACCTCGTCGACCTGGCGTACGCCCGGCAGGTCCGCGAGCAGCTTCGCCACCGGGGCCGGGCCCTGCGGCGCCTCGACGGCCAGGGTGAGCGTGGAGTGCGCGGGCAGCAGCTTGCCGAGGCCCTCGGGCGTGTCCAGGGCGAGCAGCGTGCCCTTGTCGACGATGCCGACGCGGTCGCAGAGCTTCGCGGCCTCGTCCATGTCGTGGGTGGTGACGACCACCGTCACGCCGCGCCCGGCGAGTTCGGCGACCCGCTCGTGCACGAACAGGCGCGCCTGCGGGTCGAGTCCGGTCGCCGGTTCGTCGAGGAACAGCACGCTGGGCCGGTGGATCAGCGCCCGGGCGATCATCACGCGCTGCACCTGGCCGCCGGACATGTCGTCGACCTTCGACGTGCGGTAGTCGGCCAGCCCCATCTGCTCCAGGAGCTCGTCGGCCCGGTGGCGCCGCTCGGCGCGCGGGACGCCGTGGTACGTGGCGTGGAAGAGGAGGTTCTGCCGCACGGACAGGGAGCGGTCGAGGTTGTTGCGCTGCGGCACCACGGCGAGCACCCGCTTCGCCTCTCTGGGCCGGGCGACGACGTCCACGCCGTCGATCACCACCTCGCCCGAGGTCGGCCGCACCCGGGTGGTCATCATGCCCACCGTCGTGCTCTTCCCCGCGCCGTTGGGGCCGAGCAGGCCGAACACCTCACCCCGGTGCACCTCGAAGCTCAGACCGTCGACCACGCGGCGCGCGTCGGCCGCGTACTGTTTCACCAGATTCTCAACCCGGACAGCGTATTCCACGCCGCCGACCCTAGAGGCGGGCCGCAATCCCGAACACCCCTGTATCTGCCCGGCACCGCATTGCGGTAGGGGTTTCTTAGGGGTAGGGCTTCCGGGGCTCCGCTGTTACCGTGCAACGGTATTGTGGGCAAATTTATCCGAAGGGCGTACGACGTGCGTACGACGTGCGTACGACGTGCGTACGACGTGCGTACGACGTGCGTACGACGTGCGTACCAAGTGCTGCCAGGAAATGCGGAGCGCGCTTCCCGGAACGCCTCGGAAAGTTTTCCCGGAGTACACAGTCAAGGTAATCGCCCGGCGCGCGGCCATCGGAAGCGACGTGCGGCCGGACATTTCTGAAAGCCATCACGGCCGGTGCTACGGAGTGGAACATTGAGCGACTTCGCGGAATTCGCAGCCCATTCTCACCCGGAGGACCGGCCTGACCCGCAGGCGCCTGCCCGCCTTTCGGGGGCCGCGCGGCCGGAGGGTGCGGCGGACGGGGAGCAGCCGCCTGCCGCGGGCCTGCCCGCCGATGCCGCGCCGGCCGGGACGGAGCCCGCCGAAGCCCCGCGGCCCGGTGACTCCCGCACCGAGGACCTGCGCGCCGCCCTGGAGGGCCGCCCGCGCGCGGAGCAGGAGCGGCGGCTGCGCGCCGTGGTCGCCGCGGAGGTCGCGGCGGTCCTCGGCGGCTCCGGCGACGGCCGCCCGGCCGGTGACCTGTCCCGCCCCTTCCTCGACCTGGGGCTCGACTCGCTGACCGCGGTGGAGCTGCACCGCCGCCTCCAGCGCGCCACCGGCCTCAGGCTGCCCGTCACCGCCGTCTTCGACCACCCCAACACCGACGCGCTCGCCCGCCACCTGCGCGCCGAGCTCTTCGGGACCGCCGACGAGGCCCCCGCCTCCGCCGCCCGCCGCGCCGACGACGAGCCCGTCGCCGTCGTCGCCATGAGCTGCCGCCTGCCCGGCGGCGTCGAGACCCCCGAGGACCTGTGGCAGCTCCTCACCGACGAGGTGGACGCCGTCTCCGGCTTCCCCACCGACCGCGGCTGGGACCTGTCGGCCCTGTACGACACCGATCCGGACCGGCCCGGCACCTCGTACGTCCGCGAGGGCGGGTTCCTGCACGACGCGGGCGAGTTCGACGCCGACTTCTTCGGCCTCTCGCCCCGCGAGGCCCTCGCGACGGACCCGCAGCAGCGCCTGCTGCTCGAAGCGTCCTGGGAGGCCCTGGAGCGCGCGGGCATCGACCCGGCCGGCCTGCGTGACTCCGGCACCGGGGTGTTCGTCGGCGCCGAGACCCAGGAGTACGGCCCCCGCCTCGGCGACGCCGGGGACGGCATGGAGGGCTACCTCGTCACCGGCACCGCCGCCAGCGTCGCCTCCGGGCGCATCGCCTACACCCTCGGCCTCCAGGGCCCGACCATGACGGTCGACACCGCCTGCTCCTCGTCGCTGGTCGCGCTGCACCTGGCGGTGCAGGCGCTGCGCCAGGGCGAGTGCGCCCTCGCCCTCGCGGGCGGCGTCGTCGTCATGGCCTCGCCCGGCTCCTTCCTCGCCTTCAGCCGCCAGCGCGGCCTGGCGCCCGACGGCCGCTGCAAGCCCTTCGCGCAGGCCGCCGACGGCACGGCCTGGGGCGAGGGCGTCGGCATGCTGGTCCTGGAGCGCCTGTCCGACGCCCGCCGCAACGGCCACCAGGTCCTGGCCGTCATCCGGGGCTCGGCCGTCAACCAGGACGGCGCGAGCAACGGCCTGACCGCCCCCAACGGGCCCGCCCAGCAGCGCGTCATCCGCGCCGCCCTCGCGGACGCCGGGCTCACGCCCGCCGACGTCGACGCGGTCGAGGCGCACGGCACCGGTACGACCTTGGGCGACCCCATCGAGGCCCAGGCCCTCATCGCCACGTACGGGCAGCGGCGCCCCGAGGGACGGCCGCTGTGGCTGGGCTCGCTGAAGTCCAACGTCGGCCACACCCAGGCCGCCGCCGGTGTCGCGGGCGTCATCAAGATGGTCCAGGCGATGCGCCACGGCACGCTGCCGAAGACCCTGCACATCGACGCGCCGAGCGGCCACGTCGACTGGTCGGCGGGCTCGGTCGAGCTGCTCACCGAGGCGCGGGAGTGGCCCGAGCGGCAGGACGGCGCGCCGCGCCGCGCGGGCGTCTCGTCGTTCGGCATGAGCGGCACCAACGCGCACGTCGTCCTGGAGCAAGCCCCGCCGCCGCCCGCGCCCGACGACCCCGGCACGTCCGGTGGCGCCTCCGGTGAGCTCCGCGCGTCCGGCGAGGCCGCCGCGGAGACCGGCACCGAGGGGGCCGCCGCCTCCGCGGTGGTGCCCGGCCGGGTGCCGCTGGTCCTGTCGGCGAAGACGGACGACGCGCTGCGGGCCCAGGCCGCCCGGCTGCGCGCGCACCTGCTCGCGCACCCCGGCCTCGAACCCGCCGACGTGGCCTGGACCCTGGCGGTCGCCCGGTCGCGGTTCGCGCACCGGGGCGTGGTGCTCGGCCGGGACCGTACGGAGCTCATCGCGGGGCTCGAACGCCTCGCGGACGGCGACCTGACGGCTCCGGGCACGGCCCCCGGCACGGTCACCGGGCGTGCCCTGCCCGGCGCGGCCCGCCCGGTGTTCGTCTTCCCCGGCCAGGGCTCGCAGTGGGCCGGCATGGCCCGCGAACTCCTCGACGACTCCCCGGTGTTCGCCGCGCGGATGGAGGAGTGCGCCGACGCGCTCGGCCCGTTCGTGGACTGGGACCTCTTCGAGGAGCTCGACGGCGAGAACTTCGACCGCGTCGACGTCGTCCAGCCCGTCCTGTTCGCCGTCATGGTGTCCCTCGCCGCCGTCTGGCGCGCGGCCGGCGTCGAGCCCGCCGCCGTGGTCGGGCACAGCCAGGGCGAGATCGCCGCCGCCTGCGTCGCGGGCGCCCTCTCGCTGGAGGACGCCGCCTGGGTGGTGGCGCTGCGCAGCCAGGCCATCGTCGAACTCTCCGGCCGCGGCGGCATGGTCTCGGTCCCGCTGCCCGAGCGGCAGGTCCGCGAGATGACCGCCCAGTGGGGCGACGACCTGTCCGTGGCCGCGGTCAACGGCCCCGCCCACGTCGTCGTCTCCGGCGCCACGGCGGCCCTGGAGGAGCTGGTCGCCCAGTGCGTGGCCCGCGACATCCGCGCCCGTACGATCCCCGTCGACTACGCCTCGCACTCCGCCCACGTCGAGGCCGTCGAGGAGCACCTGGAGCGGGTCCTCGCCCCGGTCGCGCCGCGCACCCCCGACGTGCCGTTGTACTCGACGCTCACGGGGGCCTGGCTGGACGTGCCGATGGATGCCGGGTACTGGTACCGCAACCTCCGCCAGACCGTCCTGTTCGAGCACGCCACGCGCGGGCTGCTCGCCGAGGGACACGGCCTGTTCCTGGAGATGAGCCCGCACCCGGTCCTCACCGTCCCCGTGCAGGCCACCATCGACGCCACCGACAGCCAGGCGGTCACCCTGGGCTCCCTGCGCCGTGACGAGGGCGGCGCCGACCGGCTGCTGGCCTCGCTCGCCGAGGCCCACGCGCACGGTGCCGCCCTCGACTGGGCGGCGCTCCTGCCCGGCCCCCGGCACCTCGTGGACCTGCCGACGTACCCCTTCCAGCGCCGCCACTACTGGCTGGTCGAGCAGCGGCCCTCCGGCGGCCCCCCGCCCGCCGCGGACACCGCCGAAGCCCGCTTCTGGGAGGCCGTCGAGCGCGAGGACGTCGACGAGCTGACGTCCACCCTCGGCGACGGCGTGGCCGAGGACGCGCTCACCGAGGTCCTGCCGGGCCTGTCCGCCTGGCGGCGGCAGCGCAGGGAACGCTCCCTCATCGACAGTTGGCGCTACCGCGCCACCTGGCAGCCGCTGCCCGCGGCCAAGATGCCGGCGGCGCGCCTGTCCGGGCGGTGGCTGGTCGTCGTCCCCGAGGACGCCCCGGACCACCCGTGGGCCACGGGCGCCGTCGACGCCCTCACGGCCGCCGGCGCCGAACCCGTCACCTGGAGCCTCCGCGCGGGCGAGGCGACGCGCGACCTCCTTGCCGAGCGGCTGCGGCAGCTCACGGCGGACGGCGCGGCGGAGCCCGCCGGAGTGGTCTCGCTGCTCGGCCTCGCCACGGCCGCCCTCGACGGGCACCCGGCCGTGCCCGCGGGCCTCGCCGCCACCCTGGCCCTGGTCCAGGCCCTCGGGGACGTCGGTGCCGCCGGTGCCGCCGGGCGCCTGTGGGTCCTCACCCAGGGCGCCGTCTCCACCGGCCGCAGCGACCGCGTCGACCACCCCGCCCAGGCCCATCTGTGGGGCTTCGGCCGGGTCGTCGCCCTCGAACACCCCGACCGCTGGGGCGGCCTCGTCGACCTGCCCGGAACGTACGACCCCCGGGCCGGTGCCCGGCTCGCCGCCGTCCTGGCCGCCGCGTCCGGCACCGCCGACGCCTTCGAGGACCAGCTCGCCGTACGCGGTTCCGGCGTCTTCGTACGCCGCCTCGTCCGCGGCGAGGCGGCCGGTGCCGACCTGCGGCGGCACACCCGGTGGACGCCGCGCGGCACGGTCCTCGTCACCGGCGGCACGGGCGCCCTCGGCGGCCATGTGGCACGCCGGCTCGCCCGCGACGGCGCCGCCCACCTCCTGCTCGTCAGCCGCCGCGGCCCCGACGCGCCGGGCGCGGCCGGACTCCGCGCCGAACTGGAGCAGGCGGGCGCCCGCGTCACCCTCGCGGCCTGCGACGCCGCCGACCGGGACGCCCTCGCCCGGCTCCTGGACGACCTCCCCGCCGACGCCCCCCTGACCGCCGTCGTCCACACGGCGGGCGTCCTGGACGACGGCGTCGTCGACGCCCTCACCCCGGCCCGCCTCGACACCGTCCTGAGCCCCAAGTCCCCGGCCGCCGCCATCCTGCACGAGCTGACCCGCGACCGGGACCTGGACGCGTTCGTGCTCTTCTCGTCCGCGTCCGGCGCGCTCGGCAACGCGGGCCAGGCCAACTACGCCGCCGCCAACGCCTACCTCGACGCGCTCGCCGAACAGCGCCGCGCCGACGGGCTGCCCGCCACCTCCGTCGCCTGGGGCACCTGGGAGGGCGCCGGGCTGGCCGACACCGCCGTACGCGCCGAGCGCACCCGCCGCGACGGCATGCCGCCGATGCCGCCCGAGCCCGCCGTCGCCGCCCTGCGGGACGCGGTCGAGCGCGGCGACGCCACCGTCGTCGTCGCCGCCGTCGCCTGGGACACCTTCCTGCCCGGCTTCGTCGCCGCCCGCCCCAGCAGGCTCTTCGCCGCGCTGCCCGACGCCCGCGAGCGCACCGACACCCCCGCGGACGGCACCCCCGCCCCCTCCGGAGGCCACGCCGCCACCGGCCCGGACTGGATGCGGCGGCTGGCCCCGCTGCCCGCGCCGGAGCGCGCCGCCGCCCTCCTCGCCTTCGTACGGGGCCAGGCCGCCGCCGTCCTCGGCCACTCCGCCGCCGAGGCCGTCGACCCGGGCCGCGCCTTCCGCGAGCTGGGCTTCGACTCCCTCACCGCCGTCGAGCTGCGCAACCGCGTCCAGGCCGCCACCGGCCTGCGCCTGCCCGCCTCGCTCGTCTTCGACTACCCCAACTCCACCGCGCTCGCGGGCTACTTGGCGGGCGAGGTGTTCGGCGCCGGGACGGCCGCCCCCGCGACCGCCGCTCCCGCCCCCGCCGCGCCCGCGTCCGCCGACGACCCGATCGCCATCGTGGCGATGAGCTGCCGCTTCCCCGGTGACGTCCGTTCGCCCGAGGACCTGTGGCGCCTCGTCGCCGAGGGCCGCGACGCCATGGGTGAGTTCCCCGCCGACCGCGGCTGGGACCTCGCCGGGCTGTACGACCCGGACCCCGACCGGGCGGGCAAGAGCTACGTCCGCGAGGGCGGGTTCCTGACGGACGCGGGCGACTTCGACGCCGACTTCTTCGGCATCTCGCCGCGCGAGGCCCTCGCCATGGACCCGCAGCAGCGCCAGCTCATGGAGACCTCCTGGGAGCTGTTCGAGCGCGCGGGCATCGACCCGCCGACGCTCCGCGGCACCCGCGCGGGCGTCTTCGTCGGCTCCAACGGCGACGACTACATCTCCCGCGGGGCCACCGTCCCCCAGGACATCGAGAGCCACGTCCTCACCGGCAACGCCGTCAGCGTCATGTCCGGCCGCCTGTCGTACGCCTTCGGTCTCGAAGGCCCGGCCGTGACCGTCGACACCGCGTGCTCGGCCTCTCTGGTGGCCCTGCACCTGGCGACCCAGGCCCTGCGCCAGGGCGAGTGCGACCTGGCCCTGGCGGGCGGCGTCACGGTGATGGCCTCCCCGGACACCTTCGTCCAGTTCAGCCGCCAGCGCGGTCTGGCCGCCGACGGCCGCTGCAAGGCCTTCGCGGAGGCGGCGGACGGCACGGGCTGGGGCGAGGGCGTGGGCCTGCTGCTCCTTGAGCGGCTGTCGGACGCCCGCCGCAACGGCCACGAGGTCCTGGCGGTCGTACGGGGCTCCGCCGTCAACCAGGACGGTGCCAGCAACGGCCTGACCGCGCCCAACGGCCCGTCCCAGCAGCGCGTCATCCGCGCCGCCCTGGAGAGCGCGGGCCTGTCCGCCGCCGAGGTCGACGCGGTCGAGGCCCACGGCACCGGCACGACCTTGGGTGACCCGATCGAGGCGCAGGCGCTGCTCGCCACGTACGGGCAGGAGCGGCCCGAGGACCGGCCGCTGTGGCTCGGCTCCATCAAGTCGAACATCGGTCATACGCAGGCCGCAGCCGGTGTCGCGGGCGTCATCAAGATGGTGATGGCCATGCGCGAGGGCGTCCTGCCGCAGACCCTGCACGTGGACCGGCCCAGCTCACACGTGGACTGGTCCTACGGCTCCGTCGAACTGCTCACCGAAGCCCGCGAGTGGACCGAGCGGGACGGTACCGCGCCGCGTCGTGCGGGCGTGTCGTCGTTCGGCGTGAGTGGCACCAACGCGCACGTGATCCTGGAGCAAATGCCGCAAGGCGAGCCCGCCGAGGCCGCTTCCGCGGGGGTCGCTCCGGTGACGGCGGTGCCGTGGCTGGTGTCGGCCCGCAGTGCCGAAGCTTTGCGGGGGCAGCTCGACCGGTTGCGTTCGCACGTGGTGGCGCGTCCGGAGCTGGACGCCGTGGATGTGGGCTGGTCGCTGCTGTCGGGTCGGGCTCTGCATGAGCATCGGGCGGTGGTGTTCGGTCGGGAGCGGGAGGAGTTCCTGGCGGGGCTTGCGACTCCGGTGTCCGGGTCGGTGGTCGAGGGCCGGTTGGGTGTGGTGTTCACCGGGCAGGGCAGTCAGCGGCTGGGCATGGGCCGGGAGTTGTACGAGGTCTTCCCGGTGTTCGCGGATGCGCTGGACGAGGTGTGTGCGTACTTCGATGGGTGGATAGAACGTTCGCTCCAGAGCGTGATGTTCGGTACGGATGCGGACCTCCTTGAGCAGACCGGTTACGCCCAGCCCGCGTTGTTCGCCTTCGAGGTGGCCCTGTTCCGGCTGGCGGAGTCGTTCGGTGTGCGGCCGGAGGTTGTGGGTGGGCATTCGATTGGTGAGCTGGCTGCCGCGTACGTGGCGGGACTGTGGTCCCTGGAGGACGCGACGCGACTGGTGGCGGCACGCGGTCGGCTGATGCAGGCGCTGCCCGAGGGTGGCGCGATGCTGGCCGTGCAGGCGGCGGAGGACGAGGTGCTGCCGCTGCTCAGCGACCTTGCCGACCGGGTGGGTGTCGCAGCGGTCAACGGCCCCGCACAGGTGGTGCTCAGCGGTGAGCGTGCCGCTCTCGAAGGCCTGGAGCAGATCCTGCGCGGCCAGGAGCGCAAGGTGCGCTGGCTGAAGGTGTCGCACGCCTTCCACTCGCCGCTGATGGAGCCCGCCCTGGACGAGTTCCGGCGGGTGGCGCGGCAGTTGACGTATCAGGAGCCAACGCTGCCGGTGGTCTCCAACCTCACCGGCGAGCTGGCGGACGCCGATGAGCTGAAGGACCCCGCGTACTGGGTGCGGCACATCCGCGAGGCCGTACGTTTCCACGAGGGTCTTGGCGCGCTGACCGGATTCGGTGTCTCCACGCTGCTGGAACTGGGGCCCGACTCGGTGCTCACCGCGATGGCGCACGACACCGTCGCCGAACCGGCCGCGCAGGCCGGACTGGTGGCCGCCGTGCGCAAGGACCGCCCCGAGGCGGACACGTTCCTGGCGGCTCTGGCTCGGCTTCACGTACGGGGCATCGAGGTGGACTGGGCTCCGCTGTACGCGCCCGTCGAGGCGCGGCGCCGCGTGGACCTGCCCACGTACGCCTTCCAGTGCGACCACTACTGGCTGGACCTGACGGCGTCCGGCACGGCCGGAGCGCGTACGGGCACCGTTGACGTGGACGAGGTGGAGGCGCGGTTCTGGGAGGCCGTGGAGCGGGAGGACCTGGAGTCGCTGAGCGCCGAGCTGGGCGGCGGGGCCGACGGCGGGGCGCTGGGTGAGGTGCTGCCCGTGCTTTCGTCGTGGCGGCGGCAGCGGCGCGAGGCCGGCACGGTCGGGCGGTGGCAGTACCGCGAGGCGTGGAAGCCGCTGACGGGTCTGGCCGCGGCGGCGTTCGACGGCGCCTGGTGGGTGGTTGTACCGGCCGACGAGGACGCGTACCCGTGGGTGGACGCGGCGGTCGCCGGGCTGGAGGAGCGCGGCGCGCGGGTGGTCCGGATTCCGGTGCCGCGTGATGAAGCGGACCGTGAGGAGCTGGCCCGGAGACTGCGCGAACTGGAGTATCCGGGCGGCGAGTTCGCGTCTCCGCTGGGCGTGTTGTCGCTGCTGTCCCTCGACGACTCCGAGGGTTCGGCGCACCCTGCCGTGTCCGTCGGCCTGGAGGGTGTGCTCGCGCTCCTCCAGGCGCTCGGCGATGCCGAGGTGGCGGCACCGCTGTGGGCGGCCACCTGCGGCGCGGTGACCACCGGGCGCTCGGACCGGCTGACCGCGCCGCGGCAGGCGGCCGTGTGGGGCATGGGCCGGGTCGCCGCCCTGGAGCAGCCCCAGCGCTGGGGCGGCCTGATCGACCTGCCCGCGCGGCCGGACGAGCGGGCGCGGCTGCGGCTCGCCGACGCCCTGGGCTCGGCGACGGGCGAGGACCAGGTGGCGGTCCGCGGTTCCGGCGTGTTCGTACGACGGCTCGTACGCCTGTCCGCGGGCGAAGCCGCCACGGGAGCGACGTCCGCGACCGGCCCGGTGACAAGCGGCGGCATGGCGCCGGGCGAGGGGGCGGCGGGGGCGTGGACGCCGAGCGGTACGGTCCTCGTCACCGGCGGCACCGGTGCGCTGGGCGGGCACGTGGCGCGCTGGCTGGCGCGTACGGGCGCCGAGCACCTCGTGCTCACCAGCCGCCGCGGCCCCGACGCGCCCGGCGCGGCCGCACTCCGCGCCGAACTGGAGGAACTCGGCGCCCGCGTGACGGTCGAGGCCTGTGACGTCGCCGACCGCGAGGCGCTGGCACGGGTCCTGGACGCGATCCCGGCGGAGGCCCCGCTGACCGGTGTGTTCCACACGGCGGGCGTCCTGGACGACGGCGTGCTCGACGGCCTGACGCCGGGACGGTTCGCCACCGTCTTCGGGCCGAAGGTCCAAGCGGCCCTGAACCTGCACGAGCTGACCCGCGACCGCGCCGAGCTGACCGCCTTCGTGCTGTTCTCGTCCGTCGCGGGCTCGCTGGGCGTCGGCGGCCAGGGCA
Source organism: Streptomyces longispororuber (assembly GCF_014656095.1). Classification (GTDB taxonomy): domain Bacteria; phylum Actinomycetota; class Actinomycetes; order Streptomycetales; family Streptomycetaceae; genus Streptomyces; species Streptomyces longispororuber. Next base: position 40,786 of record NZ_BNBT01000031.1, on the reverse strand, counting down.
ACTACGCCGCGGCCAACGCCTTCCTGGACGCCTTCGCCGAGCACCGCAGGTCGCTCGGGCTGCCCGCGCTCTCCCTCGGCTGGGGCCCGTGGGCCGGCGGCGGCATGGCCGCCGACGGGGGAGTGGTGGAACAGCGCGTCCGGGACAGCGGCATGCCCGCGATGGAACCGGACCTGGCCGTCGCCGCGATGGCCGCCGCGCTGGCGGCCACGGCCTCCCCGGGCGGCGCGGCGGCCGTGACGCTCGCCGACGTCGTCTGGGACGCGTACGCCCCGGGCTACGCCACGGCCCGCCCCTGCCACCTGTTCGACCAGCTCACGACCGCCGCGACGGCCACCGCCCCGGGCCGGGGCGAGGGCCCGGCGTCCCCTGGCCCTGACTCCCTCGCGGACCGGCTCGCGGCCCTGCCCGCGGCGGAGCGCGACCGGGTGCTCCTCGACCTCGTGCGGGACCGCGTCGCCACGGTCCTCGGCTACCCCGCCACCAAGACCGTCGACGCCGCCCGCCCCTTCAAGGACCTCGGCTTCGACTCGCTGACCGCGGTTGAGCTCCGCAACCTCCTCGGCGCCGCCAGCGGCCTGCGCCTCCCCACGACCATCGTCTTCGACCACCCGACCCCGGCGGCGCTCGCCACGTACCTGCGCGGCGAACTCCTCGGCCGGGGGCCCGACGAGGGCGCGGCCCCGGTGGCCGCCGCCCCGGGACTGCCCGATGACGGCGACCCGGTCGTGATCGTGGCGATGAGCTGCCGCTTCCCCGGCGACGTCCGCTCGCCCGAGGACCTGTGGCGGCTGCTGAGCGACGGCCGCGACGCCATCGGCGACATGCCGCAGGACCGCGGCTGGAACGTCGACGCGCTCTACCACCCGGACCCCGCACACGCCGGGACCAGCTACGTCCGCGAGGGCGGATTCCTCCACGACATGGCGGAGTTCGACGCCGACTTCTTCGGCATCTCGCCGCGCGAGGCCCTGGCCATGGACCCGCAGCAGCGGCTCCTCCTGGAAACCGCCTGGGAGGCCTTCGAACGGGCCGGCATCGACCCGGTGACGCTGCGCGGCAGCCGCACCGGCGTCTTCTCCGGCACCAACGGCCAGGACTACGAGAACGTCCTCCGCACCGCCCCCAACCAGGGCGAGGGCTACCTCGGCACCGGCAACGCGGCCAGCGTCGTCTCCGGCCGCCTGTCGTACGCCTTCGGCCTGGAAGGCCCGGCGGTCACGGTGGACACGGCGTGCTCGTCGTCGCTCGTGGCCCTGCACCTGGCGGCGCAGGCGCTGCGCCAGGGCGAGTGCGACCTGGCCCTCGCGGGCGGCGTGACCGTGATGTCGACGCCGGACACCTTCGTGGAGTTCAGCCGCCAGCGCGGCCTCGCCACCGACGGCCGTTGCAAGGCGTTCGCGGAGGCGGCGGACGGGACGGGCTGGGGCGAGGGTGTGGGCCTGCTCCTGCTTGAGCGACTGTCCGACGCGCGCCGCAACGGCCACGACGTGCTGGCGGTCGTACGGGGTTCCGCGGTCAACCAGGACGGTGCCAGCAACGGTCTGACCGCGCCCAACGGCCCGTCCCAGCAGCGGGTCATCCGTGCCGCGCTCGCCAACGCCGGGCTCAGGCCCGGTGACGTGGACGCGGTGGAGGCGCACGGTACGGGTACCAAGCTGGGTGACCCGATCGAGGCGCAGGCGCTGCTCGCCACATACGGGCAGGAGCGGTCGGCCGACCGGCCGCTGTGGCTGGGGTCGATCAAGTCGAACATCGGTCATACGCAGGCCGCAGCCGGTGTCGCGGGCGTCATCAAGATGGTGATGGCCATGCGCGAGGGCGTCCTGCCGCAGACCCTGCACGTGGATCGGCCCAGCTCGCACGTGGACTGGTCGGCGGGTGCGGTGGAACTGCTGACGGAAGCCCAGCAGTGGCCGGAACGTGCCGAGGTGCCGCGTCGTGCGGGCGTGTCGTCGTTCGGTGTGAGTGGCACCAACGCGCACGTGATCCTGGAGCAGGTGCCGCTGGACGAGCCCGCCGAGGCCGTTTCCACGGGGGCCGCTCCGGTGACGGCGGTGCCGTGGCTGGTGTCGGCCCGCAGTGGTGAAGCCTTGCGGGGGCAGCTCGACCGGTTGCGCGCGCACGTGGTGGCGCGTCCTGAGCTGGACGCCGTGGATGTGGGCTGGTCGCTGCTGTCGGGGCGGGCTCTGCTTGAGCATCGGGCTGTGGTGTTCGGTCGGGAGCGGGAGGAGTTCCTGGCGGGGCTTGCGACTCCGGTGTCCGGGTCGGTGGTCGAGGGCCGGTTGGGTGTGGTGTTCACCGGGCAGGGCAGTCAGCGGCTGGGGATGGGCCGGGAGTTGTACGAGGCCTTCCCGGTGTTCGCGGACGCGCTGGACGAGGTGTGTGCGTACTTCGATGGGTGGATAGAACGTTCGCTCCAGAGCGTGATGTTCGGTACGGATGAGGGGCTGCTGGAGCAGACCGGGTACGCCCAGCCCGCGTTGTTCGCGATGGAGGTGGCGCTGTTCCGGCTCGCGGAGTCGTTCGGCGTACGCCCGGAGGTTGTCGGCGGGCATTCGATCGGTGAGCTGGCTGCCGCTTACGTGGCCGGGTTGTGGTCGCTTGAGGACGCGACGCGACTGGTGGCCGCGCGGGGCCGGTTGATGCAGGCGTTGCCCGAGGGTGGCGCGATGCTCGCGGCCCAGGCGGCGGAGGCCGAGGTGCTGCCGCTGCTCAGCGACCTTGCCGACCGGGTGGGTGTGGCCGCGGTCAATGGGCCCTCGCAGGTGGTGCTCTCCGGTGAGCGTGCCGCTTTGGAAGGCCTGGAGCAGACGCTGCGGGGCGAGGGGCGCAAGGTGCGGTGGCTGAAGGTGTCGCATGCCTTCCACTCGCCGTTGATGGAGCCCGCGCTGGAGGAGTTCCGGCGGGTGGCGCGGCAGTTGACGTACCAGGAGCCGACACTGCCGGTCGTCTCCAACCTCACCGGTGCGCTGGCAAACGCTGACGAGCTTCGGGACCCCGAGTACTGGGTCCGGCACATCCGTGAGGCCGTGCGTTTCCATGAGGGTCTGGGTGCGCTGACGGGCTTCGGTGTCTCGACTCTGCTGGAGTTGGGCCCGGACGCGGTCCTGACCGCGATGGCCCACGACACCCTCACCGAGCCCGAGGACCAGACCGGTCTGATCGCGGCCGTCCGTAAGGGCCGTTCCGAGGCGGACACGTTCCTGGCGGCGCTCGCGCAGTTGCACGTACGCGGGGTGGAGGTCGACTGGGCGCCGCTGTACGCGCCCGTCGAGGCGCGGCGCCGCGTGGATCTGCCCACGTACGCGTTCCAGCGGCGGCGGTACTGGCCGCGCGCGGGTGCGGGCGCGGCCGGTGATGTGTCGGCGACAGGGCTCGTGTCGGCCGGGCATCCGCTGCTGGGGGCCGCCGTGCCGCTGGCGGGTGGGGACGGGTGCGTGTTCACGGGCCGGTTGTCGCTGGCCACGCATCCGTGGCTGGCGGATCACGCGGTGGCGGGTCGGGTGTTGTTGCCGGGTACGGCGTTCGTGGAGCTGGCGGTGCGGGCCGGTGACGAGGTGGGCTGTGGGGTGTTGGAGGAGCTGACGCTCGCGGCGCCGTTGGTGCTGCCCGAGCGTGGCGCCGTACAGCTCCAGGTCGGCATCGGCGCCGAGGACGCGGACGGGCGGGTCCCGGTCAGCGTGCACTCCCGCGACGAGCAGGACCCCGACGGCGCCTGGACGCGGCACGCGTCCGGGTTCCTGGCCGCCACGGCCGCCGAACAGGAGCCGGAGGGCCTGGTCGAATGGCCGCCGCGGGGAGCCGAGCCGATCGCCGACGCCGCCGAGCTGTACGACCGGCTGGCCGCGGCCGGGTACGGCTACGGGCCGGTGTTCCAGGGGCTGCGGGCCGCCTGGCGGCGCGGCGACGAGGTGTTCGCCGAGGTCGCCCTGGAGGAGGAGCAGGCGGCGGCCGCCGAGGCCTTCGGCCTGCACCCGGCGGTGCTCGACGCCGCACTGCACTCCACCCTGCTGCTCACGGGCGAACGCCAGGGCCTGGGCCTGCCCTTCGCCTGGAACGGGGTGCGGCTCCACCGGGCGGGCGCCTCGGCGGTCCGGGTGCGCCTCGGCAGCGCCGGGGCGGACGCCGTGTCCCTGACGCTCGCGGACCCGACCGGACAGGTCGTGGCCACCGTTGACTCGCTGGTGTCACGCCCCGTCCCGGCCGACCAGCTCAGCGGCGGCAGGACCGGCGACTCCCTGTTCCAGGTGGAGTGGAAGCCACAGGCGCCCACGGCCGCTGCCGTGACCGTACCGGTGGTGTCGTACGCGGACCGGGACCGGTACCCGGACGCCGGGGGCGGCACCCCGGCGGTCGTGGTGTGGCAGGCCGGTGCCAGCGCCGGTGCCGACGGCGCGACGGGCCCGCAGGCCGTGTCCGCGCGGCTGGCCGAGGCGCTGGGCGTGCTCCAGGGCTGGCTGGCCGACGAGCGGTTCGAGGACGCGCGGCTCGCCGTCGTGACGCGCGGCGCCGCCCCCGCCGGGGGCGCCGCCGTGGACCCCGCGGCGGCCGCCGTGTGGGGCCTCGTACGGTCCGCCCAGGTCGAACACCCCGGGCGCTTCCTCCTCGTCGACACCGACGCCGGTACGGGAACCGACACCGGTACGGGAACCGACACCGGCACAGGCGCTGACACCAGCACCGGATCAAGTTCAGGCCCCGGAACCGGAACCGGCGACGACGCGGTCCTCGACGAGGTGCTGCTCGGCGCCGCCGTCGGCTCCGGCGAGCCCGAAGTCGCCCTCCGCGACGGCTCGGTGTGGGTGCCGCGCCTGACCCGCGTCACCACTGGCCCCGATGGCGACACGGCACCCTGGGGCGAGGGAACCGTCCTCGTGACGGGCGCCTTCGGCGGCCTCGGCCGGGTCGTCGTACGGCATCTGGCCGAGCGGCACAGCGTACGGGACCTGCTCCTGGTCTCGCGGCGCGGCCCGGAGGCCGCCGGTGCGGCCGAGCTGCAGGACGAGCTGGCGGCGCTGGGCGTGAAGGCGACCGTGGCCGCGTGCGACGTGGCCGACCGGGACGCCCTGGCCGCGCTCCTCGACGAGCGGGGCCCGGACCTGTCGGCGGTCGTGCACATCGCGGGTGTCCTGGACGACGGCGTCGTCACGTCCCTGACACCGGACCGGCTGGACACGGTCCTGCGCCCCAAGGCGGACGCCGCGCTGCACCTGCACGAGCTGACCGCCGGGCTCGACCTGTCGGCGTTCGTCCTGTTCTCCTCCGCCGCCGGCGTGCTCGGCAGCCCGGGCCAGGGCAATTACGCGGCCGCCAACTGCTTCCTCGACGCCCTCGCGGCAACGCGCCGGGCCCAGGGGCTCCCGGCGACCTCGCTGGCCTGGGGCGTATGGGCGCAGGAGAGCGACATGACGGGCGCCCTCGGCGACGCCGACCTGCGGCGGATGGCTCGCGGCGGCGTGGCCCCGCTCGCCACCGACGAGGGCCTGGCCCTGCTGGACGCGGCCGTCTCCCTGGCCGCGCCCGAGGCGCCCGCCGTCCTCGTCCCGCTGCGCCTGGACGCCGCGGCCCTGCGGGCCGCCGCGGGTCCCGACGGCGTCCAGCCCGTCTTCTCCGAGCTGGTACGCACCCCGGCCCGCAGGGTCGACAGGGCGCTCGCCCGCTCCGGGGAAAAGGCCGGAACGCACGGAAACGGCAGCGGACCCGCACTCGCCGAACAATTGGCGGGACTTTCCGGGACGGAACGGCGGCGGACCCTGCTCGATGCCGTACGCGGTCATGTGGCGGCGGTGCTCGGCCATTCCGGGCCCGAGGCGATCGGCGCCACCCGGGGATTCCTCGAACTCGGCGTCGACTCGCTCACCGCGGTGGAACTCAGGAACCGGCTGAATTCCCTTTCCGGACTGCGCCTTCCTGCGACACTCATCTTCGACTACCCGTCGCCCGCCGCACTCGCCGCGCACCTCGACGAGAGCCTGCCCCGTGACGGCGGGGCGCCCGGCGGGTCCGAAGGGCCGCGGACGGGCGGCGTCGCCGCCGAACTCGCGGGCCTGGAGGCGGCCCTGGCCACGGGCCCGCTGGCGGAGGACGAGCGGGCCGCGGTGCGCGGCAGGCTGCGGGCACTGCTCGGCAGGCTGGACGCCGGCGAGCAGGGCGGCGGCGCGGACGCCCCGGGCATCGCGGAGAAGCTGGAGGACGCCGATGACGACGACATGTTCGACTTCATCGACAACGAACTCGGCGTTTCCTGAAAGTGGTCACCGGTAAGGGGTAGGCGGCACGTGGTCCCCGGGGCTCGTGAACGACGCGCAAGGCCCCGGGGATTCACAGTCGGTGCGTCTGCGATCCGTGTGATCCGTTAATGTCCCGTGCGGGTGATCCACGCCCGATCCCTTTCCGCCCGCGGTAATTCACCAAGGGGCCCATAGGGGGAGGGTAGGGGTTGTTGCCCCCACCTCCCCCCGATGTGATGGGTGCGGCCCTCTGCGTTGAAGGAGTCGCACCGAATGGCGAACGAGCAGAAACTCCGCGAGTACCTCAAGCGAGTCACCGCGGATCTGCATCAGACCCGGCAGCGTCTGCAGGACGCCGAGTCCGTGAGCCGGGAACCCGTCGCCATCGTGGCGATGAGCTGCCGCTACCCCGGCGGCGTCGGCAGCCCGGAAGACCTGTGGCGGCTCGTCGCCGAGGGCGGGGACGCCATCTCCCCCTTCCCCGACGACCGCGGCTGGGACCCGGACCTCCACGACCCGGACCCGAGCCGCCCCGGCAAGAGCTACGCGCGCGAAGGCGGGTTCCTGCACGACGCGGCGGAGTTCGACCCCGCGTTCTTCGGCATCTCCCCGCGCGAGGCCCTCGCCATCGACCCGCAGCAGCGGCTCCTCCTCGAAGCGACGTGGGAGGCGTTCGAGCGGGCGGGCGTCGACCCGCTGTCCGTCCGCGGCTCCCGCACCGGCGTCTTCGTCGGCGTCATGTACGGCGACTACGGCAACCGCATCCTCAGCAACCCCGAAGGCCTGGAGGAGTTCGAGGGCTACCTCGGCAACGGCAGCGCCGGCAGCATCGCCTCCGGCCGCGTCTCGTACACCTTCGGCCTCGAAGGCCCCGCCGTCACCATCGACACGGCGTGCTCGTCGTCGCTGGTCGCGCTGCACCTGGCGGCGCAGGCGCTGCGGCAGGGCGAGTGCTCGCTGGCCCTCGCGGGCGGCGTGACCGTGATGTCGACGCCGGACACCTTCGTGGAGTTCAGCCGCCAGCGGGGCCTGGCCGCCGACGGCCGGTGCAAGGCGTTCGCGGAGGCCGCCGACGGCACCGGCTGGGGCGAGGGCGTGGGCCTGCTCCTCCTTGAGCGCCTTTCGGACGCGCGCCGCAACGGCCACCAGATCCTCGGTGTCGTACGCGGCTCCGCCGTCAACCAGGACGGCGCCAGCAGTGGCCTGACCGCCCCCAACGGCCCCGCCCAGCAGCGCGTCATCCGGGCTGCCCTGGCCAACGCCGGGCTCACGCCCGGTGACGTGGACGCGGTGGAGGCGCACGGCACCGGCACCACGCTGGGCGACCCGATCGAGGCGCAGGCGCTACTGGCGACGTACGGCCAGGAGCGGCCCGAGGACCGGCCGCTGTGGTTGGGGTCGGTGAAGTCCAACCTCGGTCATACGCAGGCCGCAGCCGGTGTCGCCGGTGTCATCAAGATGGTCATGGCCATGCGCCACGGCGTCCTGCCGCGCACCCTGCACGTGGACCGGCCCAACACCCACGTGGACTGGTCGGCGGGCGCGGTGGAACTCCTGACGGAGACACGTGAGTGGGCCGCGCGGGAGGACGCGCCGCGCCGTGCGGGTGTGTCGTCGTTCGGTGTGAGCGGCACCAACGCGCACGTGATCGTGGAACAGGCTCCGGCGCCGGAGCCCGCGGATGCCGTCGAGCCCGTCGCCCCGGCGACGGCGGTGCCGTGGCTGGTGTCGGCGCGCGGCCCCGAAGCCCTGCGGGCGCAGGCCACGCGACTGCGCGAGCACGTCGTGACGCACCCTGAGCCGGACGTGGTGGACGTGGGCTGGTCGCTGCTGTCGGGGCGGGCCCTGCATGAAGACCGGGCGGTGGTGTTCGGCCGGGAGCGGGAGGAGTTCCTGGCCGGGCTGGAGTCCCTGGCGTCCGGCGGCCCGGGTGTGGTGTCCGGGTCGGTGGTCGAGGGCCGGTTGGGTGTCGTATTCACCGGGCAAGGCAGCCAGCGACTCGGGATGGGCCGGGAGCTGTATGAGTCCTTTCCGGTGTTCGCGGATGCGCTGGACGAGGTGTGTGTCCACTTCGACGTCTTGATAGAACGTTCGCTCAAGAGCGTGATGTTCGGTACGGATGAGGGGCTGCTGGAACAGACCGGGTACGCCCAGCCCGCGTTGTTCGCGATGGAAGTGGCCCTGTTCCGGCTGGCGGAGTCCTTCGGTGTACGCCCGGAGGTTGTGGGTGGGCATTCGATTGGCGAGTTGGCTGCTGCGTATGTGGCGGGGTTGTGGTCGCTTGAGGATGCGACGCGGCTGGTGGCCGCGCGTGGGCGGTTGATGCAGGCGTTGCCCGAGGGCGGGGCGATGCTGGCCGTGCAGGCGGCGGAGGCGGAGGTGCTGCCGCTGCTCAGCGACCTGGCCGAGCTGGTGGGTGTCGCCGCGGTCAACGGTCCCGCGCAGGTAGTGCTCTCCGGTGAGCGTGCCGCCCTGGAAGGCCTGGAGCAGACGCTGCGGGGCAAGGGGCGCAAGGTGCGCTGGCTGAAGGTGTCGCATGCCTTCCACTCGCCGTTGATGGAGCCCGCGCTGGAGGAGTTCCGGCGGGTGGCACAGGAGTTGACGTACCAGGAGCCGACGCTGCCGGTGGTCTCCAACCTCACGGGTGCGCTGGCGGACGCTGACGAGCTTCGGGACCCCGAGTACTGGGTCCGGCACATCCGTGAGGCCGTGCGTTTCCACGACGGTTTGGGTGCGCTGACTGGCTTCGGTGTCTCCACGCTGTTGGAGCTGGGCCCGGACGCGGTCCTGACGGCCATGGCCCACGAGGCGCTCACCGAGCCCGCCGCGCAGGCCGGGCTGGTCGCGGCCGTGCGCAAGGACCGCCCCGAGGCGGACACGTTCCTGGGTGCCCTCGCTCAGTTGCACGTACGTGGGGTGGAAGTGGACTGGGCGCCGCTGTACGCGCCCGTCGGGACCCGGCGCCGCGTGGACCTGCCCACGTACGCCTTCCAGCACCAGACCTACTGGCTCAACCCCCTGTCACAGGGCTCCGTTACCGCTGCGGTCGACCCTGTGGACGCGCGGTTCTGGGAGGCCGTCGAGGCCGAGGACATCGAGGCGCTGACGGGTGCGCTGGAGGTCGACGAGGAGGCGCCGTTCCGGTCGGTGCTGCCCGCGCTGACGGCGTGGCGGCGGCAGCGGCACGAGCACAGCGAGCTGGACCGCTGGCGCTACCGGACCGCCTGGAAGCCGCTCGGAGGCAAGGTCGCACCGGGGCGGCTGACCGGCACCTGGCTGGTCGTGGCCGGTGCCGGGGCGCCCGAGGAGCCGTGGGTCGACGCGTCCGTACGGGCTCTGGAACAGGGCGGCGCCCGCGCACGGGTCCTGCGCGTGGGCGCGCGGGACGCCGACCGCGAGACGCTGCGCGAACTGCTGAGCCACGCCCTCGCCGCCCCCGGCGACGACGACGGGCACGGCGCGCCCGTCACCGGCGTGCTGTCCCTGCTGGCCTGCGCCCCCGCGACGGTTGCCGGACCCGCGACGGTTGCTGCCCCTGGATCGGTTGATGTCCCTGCACCGGTGGACTCCCCGGTGCCGACGGCGGGCGCGGCCTCCGGCGGTGTCCCGGCCGGTGTGCTCCTCACGCTGGCACTCGTCCAGGCCCTGGGTGACGCGCAGGTGGCCGCGCCGCTGTGGGTGGCGACACGGGGCGCGGTCTCCGTGGGCGCGTCGGACCCCGCGGCCGACACCGACGGCGCGGCGGTGTGGGGCCTCGGCAGGGTGGCGGCCCTGGAGCACCCCGACCGCTGGGGCGGGCTCGTCGACCTCCCCGGCATGGCCGACGCCCGGGCGGTGTCCCGGCTCGCCCAGGTCCTCGGCGCGTCGGCGGCGGAGGACCAGGTGGCGGTGCGGTCGGCCGGGGTGTTCGCGCGGCGGCTGGAGCGGGCTCCGCTGGATGCGGCGCGGGCGGGGGAGTGGGTGCCTGAGGGCACGGCTCTGGTCACCGGTGGTACGGGTGCCGTCGGTGGGCATGTGGCGCGGTGGCTGGCGGCTCAGGGTGCCCGGCATCTGGTGCTGACGAGCCGTCGTGGCCCGGAGGCGCCCGGGGCTGCCGAGCTCCGTGCCGAGCTGGAGGGCTTGGGGGCCGAGGTGACCATCGCCGCCTGTGACGTGGCGGACCGGGACGCGCTCGCGCGGGTCCTGGCGGCGATCCCGGAGGAGGCGCCGCTGACCGGGGTGTTCCACACGGCGGGTGTCCTGGACGACGGGGTGCTCGACGGCTTGGACGCCGACCGCTGCGCCACCGTCTTCCGGCCGAAGGCCCGAGCCGCCCTCAACCTGCACGAGGCGACGCGCGACAGCGCGCACCTGACCGCGTTCGTGCTGTTCTCCTCCCTCACCGGGACCGTGGGCGCGCCCGGCCAGGGCAACTACGCCGCCGCCAACGCCTTCCTGGACGCCCTCGCCGAACGGCGCCGCGCCGCCGGGCTGCCCGCCGTGTCGCTCGCCTGGGGCCCGTGGGCCGGCAGCGGCATGGCCGCCGACGACGGCGCCGAGGAACGCATGCGCCAGGCCGGACTGCCGGTCATGGACCCGGCGCGCGCCACCGAGGCGCTGCGCCTGGCGCTGCAGCCGGTCCCGGAGGGCGGCGGCGCCGCCGCGCTCGTCGTCGCCGACGTCGTGTGGGAACGGTTCGCCGAGGGCTTCACGGCCGCCCGCCGCAGCACGCTCCTGGACGGCGTGCCGGAGGCGGCCGCGGTCCTCGCCGCACGTTCCACGGGCGGCCGGGACTCCACGGCGCCCGACCTGAGGCAGAAGCTGGCCGGGCTGGCACGCCCGGACGCCGAGCGGGCCCTGCTCGACCTCGTACGGACCCACGCCGCAACGGTGCTCGGGCACGGCGGCACGGAGGCCGTGCCCGCGGACGGCGCCTTCAGGGGGCTCGGGTTCGACTCGCTCACCTCCGTGGAGTTCCGCAACCGCCTGGGAGCGGCGACCGGCCTGACCCTGCCGGCGACGCTCGTCTTCGACCACCCCTCGCCACACGCCGTGGCCGACTACCTCTCCGGCCTGCTCCTGGGCGAGCCCGGCGGCTCCGGCTCCGGCACCGGTGCCGTCACCGACCCCGCCGCCGCGCGGCGGCCGTCGGCCGACGGCACGGACGACGAGCCCATCGCCCTCGTGTCGATGAGCTGCCGCTTCCCCGGCGGCGTCCGCTCGCCCGAGGACCTGTGGCGGCTCGTCGCGGACGGCGTCGACGCCATGGGCGACTTCCCCGCCGGCCGTGGCTGGGACACGCGGACGCTGTACGACCCCGACCCGGCGGCACCCGGCTCCACCTACGCCCGCCAGGGCGGTTTCCTGCCGGACGCCGGGGAGTTCGACGCGGACTTCTTCGGCATCTCGCCGCGCGAGGCCCTCGCCATGGATCCGCAGCAGCGGCTGCTCCTGGAGACCTCCTGGGAGCTGTTCGAGCGCGCGGGCGTCGACCCGGCGTCGCTGCGCTCCACCCGTACCGGCGTCTTCGCGGGCACCAACGGCCAGGACTACCTCGACCTCCTCAAGGACGCGCCCGACGGCGCCGAGGGCTACATTGGCACCGGCAACGCGGCCAGCGTCGTCTCCGGCCGCCTCTCGTACGCCTTCGGGTTCGAGGGGCCCGCCATGACCGTGGACACGGCCTGCTCCTCGGCGCTCGTGGCCCTGCACCTGGCGGCCCAGGCGCTGCGCCGGGGCGAGTGCGACCTGGCGCTCGCGGGCGGCGTCACCGTCATGTCGACGCCCAGCGCGTTCATCGAGTTCAGCCGCCAGCGTGGCCTGGCCGCCGACGGCCGCTGCAAGGCGTTCGCCGAGGCCGCCGACGGCACCGGCTGGGGCGAGGGCGTGGGCCTGCTCCTCCTTGAGCGGCTGTCCGACGCCCGCCGCAACGGCCACGACGTGCTCGCGGTCGTACGGGGCTCCGCCGTCAACCAGGACGGCGCCAGCAACGGCCTCACCGCGCCCAACGGACCCGCACAACAGCGGGTCATCCGCGCCGCCCTCACCGACGCGGGCCTGACCCCAGCCGACGTGGACGCGGTGGAGGCCCACGGCACCGGCACGACCCTGGGCGACCCGATCGAGGCCCAGGCGCTGCTCGCCACGTACGGGCAGGAGCGGCCGGAGGACCGGCCGCTGTGGCTGGGGTCGGTGAAGTCCAACATCGGCCACACGCAGGCGGCGGCCGGTGCCGCCGGTGTCATCAAGATGGTCATGGCCATGCGCGCGGGCGTCCTTCCGCCGACGCTGCACGTCGACCGGCCCACCTCACACGTGGACTGGTCGGCGGGCGCGGTCGAGCTGGTGACGGAGGCCCGGGAGTGGGCCGCGCGGGAGGACGCGCCGCGCCGTGCGGGCGTGTCGTCCTTCGGCATCAGCGGCACCAACGCCCACGTGGTTCTGGAACAGGCCTCGGCACCGGAGCCCGGGGCCGCCGTCGAGCCCGTCGCCCCGGTCACGGCGGTGCCGTGGCTGGTGTCGGCCCGCAGTGCCGAAGCCTTGCGGGGGCAGCTCGACCGGTTGCGCGCGCACGTGGTGGCGCGTCCTGAGCTGGACGCCGTGGATGTGGGCTGGTCGCTGCTGTCGGGGCGGGCTCTGCTTGAGCATCGGGCTGTGGTGTTCGGTCGGGAGCGGGAGGAGTTCCTGGCGGGGCTTGCGACTCCGGTGTCCGGGTCGGTGGTCGAGGGCCGGTTGGGTGTGGTGTTCACCGGGCAGGGCAGTCAGCGGCTGGGGATGGGCCGGGAGTTGTACGAGGCCTTCCCGGTGTTCGCGGACGCGCTGGACGAGGTGTGTGTCCACTTCGACGTCTTGATAGAACGTTCGCTCCAGAGCGTGATGTTCGGTGCGAATGCCGACCTGCTGGAGCAGACCGGTTACGCCCAGCCCGCGTTGTTCGCGATGGAAGTGGCGTTGTTCCGGCTCGCGGAGTCGTTCGGCGTACGCCCGGAGGTTGTGGGTGGGCACTCCATCGGGGAACTGGCCGCCGCTTACGTGGCCGGGTTGTGGTCGCTTGAGGACGCGACGCGGCTGGTGGCCGCGCGCGGTCGGCTGATGCAGGCGCTGCCCGAGGGTGGCGCGATGCTCGCGGTCCAGGCGGCGGAGGCGGAGGTGCTGCCGCTGCTGGACGGTCTGGCGGACCGGGTGGGTGTGGCGGCGGTCAATGGGCCTTCGCAGGTGGTGCTCTCCGGTGAGCGTGCCGCTCTGGAAGGCCTGGAGCAGACGCTGCGGGGCCAGGGACGCAAGGTGCGCTGGCTGAAGGTGTCGCACGCCTTCCACTCACCGCTGATGGACCCGGCCCTGGCCGACTTCCGCAAGGTCGCCGCGGGGCTCACGTACCAGGAGCCGACGCTTCCGGTCGTCTCCAACGTCACGGGACAGTTGGCGGATGCCGCCGAGCTGATGGACCCCGAGTACTGGGTGCGGCACATCCGTGAGGCGGTCCGCTTCCACGACGGCTTGGGCGCGCTGACCGGCTTCGGTGTCACGACGCTGCTGGAGCTGGGCCCGGACGCGGTCCTGACGGCGATGGCCCACGAGGCGCTCACCGAACCGGCCGCGCAGGCCGGGCTGGTCGCGGCCCTCCGCAAGGACCGGTCGGAGGCGGACACGTTCCTGGCGGCCCTCGCGCAGTTGCACGTACGCGGGGTGGGGGTCGACTGGGCTCCCCTGTACGCGCCCGTCGAGGCGCGGCGCCGCGTGGACCTGCCCACGTACGCCTTCCAGCGCAGGACGTTCTGGCCGCAGCCGAAGGACATGGACGCGCGGGGCGCGCAGGGCGGGACGCTGGACGCCGCGTTCTGGGACGTCGTGCGGCGGGAGGACCTGGACGGCCTCGCCGGCGCGCTGGAGCTCGACCCGGACGCCCCGCTGACGTCGGTGCTCCCGGCGCTCGCGTCCTGGCGGCAGCGCCAGCAGGAGCGCCACGAGGTGGACGCCCTGCGCTACCGCGTCACGTGGAAGCCCCTGGCCGCTGCGGCCGAGCCGGGCGCCGGGGAACGCCTCGACGGGACCTGGGCGCTGCTGGTACCGGCCGGAGCGGCCGGGCATCCCTGGTGCGCCGCGGCCGAGGAGGCGCTCGCCGCCACCGGGGCGGACGTCCGGCGCGTCCTCGTCGGGGACGACGCCGCGGACCGTACGGCGCTGACGCGGCTGCTGTGGGACCTCGCCGGGCAGGCGCCGTCCGGGCCGGGGAGCACGGACCTGGCCGGAGTGCTGTCCCTGCTGGCCCTCGACGAGCGCCCGTACCAGGGCGGCCCCGCGCTGACGTGGGGCATGGCCGCCACCCTCGCCCTGACACAGGCCGTCGTCGACGCCGGGGCCGGGGGGCGGCTGTGGGTCGCGACGTCCGGCGCGGTGTCCGTCGGCACCGCCGACCCGCTGCGCGCGACCGCGCAGGCGCAGGTGTGGGGGTTCGGCCGGGTCGCCGGACTGGAACACCCCGACGTCTGGGGCGGCCTGATCGACCTCCCGGAGGCCACGGGCCGAGGGGAGACCGGGGAACACGAGGGATCCAAGGCAGTGGCGGAGGGCTCCGGCGTCGTCCCGGCCCCCGTCCGCGCCCGGCTCACCTCGCTCCTCGCCCGTACCGCCGCCGACGGCTTCGCCGAGGACCAGCTCGCCCTGCGGCCCTCGGGCGTCCTCGTCCGCCGCCTCACGCGCGCCCCGGGCGGCGCCCCGGCCGCCGACGCGCGGTGGCGGCCGCGCGGCACCGTGCTCGTCACCGGCGGTACCGGCGCCCTCGGCGCCCATGTGGCCCGCTGGCTCGCGGGCAACGGCGCCCGGCACCTCGTGCTGACCAGCCGCCGCGGCCCGGACGCTCCGGGAGCCGCCGAACTCCGTGCCGAACTGGAGGAGCTGGGGGCCGAGGTCACCCTCGCCGCCTGCGACGTGGCCGACCGGGACGCGGTCGCCCGGCTGCTCGACACGCTCTCCCAGAACCAGAACCAGAACCAGAACGAGAACGAGAGTGAGAACGGGAACGGGAGCGCGCCGCTGAGCGCCGTCGTGCACGCGGCGGGCGTCGGGCAGGACCTGATGATCGACGCGACCGGTCCTGAGGACTTCGCGGCCGTCGTGACCGCGAAGACCGCGGGCGCGGCCCACCTGGACGAGCTGCTCGGCGACGTACCGCTGGACGCCTTCGTGCTGTTCTCGTCCATCGCCGGGGTGTGGGGCAGCGGCGGCCAGGCCGCCTACGCCGCCGCCAACGCCTACCTCGACGGGCTCGCCGAGCGCCGCAGGGCGCGTGGGCGTGTCGTGACGTCGGTCGCCTGGGGGCCGTGGGCCGGTGCGGGCATGGCCGGGGACGACGAGGCGGCGGCGCACCTGCGCAAGCGGGGCCTGCCCGGCCTGCGGCCCGAGGTGGCCGTGGCCGCCCTGCGCGACGCGCCGGCCGGACCCGACGCGCTGGTCACGGTCGCCGACGTGGACTGGGAGCGGTTCGCCCCGGCCTTCACGGTGCGGCGCCCGAGCCCGCTCCTCGACGAACTGCCGGAGGCCCGTACCGCCCTGGCCCCCGCGTCGGACACCGCCGACGGTGGCGCGGCCTCGGGGGACGCGGCGGCCGCGCTGCGCGACCGGCTCGCCGCGGCCCCGCCCGCCGAGCGGGAGCGGACCGTCCTGGAACTGGTGCGCACGGAGGTCGCTGCCGTCCTCGGACACACCGGCACGGCCGCCGTCCGCGAGGACCGCGCCTTCAAGGAGTTCGGGTTCGACTCGCTGACCGCCGTCGAACTGCGCACCCGCCTGAACGCCGCGACCGGACTGAGCCTGCCCAGCACGCTCGTCTTCGACCACCCGACCCCCGCGGAGCTGGCCCACGAGCTGCTCTCCGCGCTCCTGCCCGACGCCGCCCCCGGTACGGCCCCCGGCCCCGCCGACGGTGCCACGGCGGCGGACCACCTCGCGGACGCCGACGTCCGCAGGGCCCTGGCGGCCGTCCCGGTCGCCCGCATCCGCGAGGCGGGGCTGCTCGACGCCCTCCTGCGCCTCGCCGCACCGGACGCGACGGCGGCCACGGCCGCCGACGTGGCCGACGACGACGGCGCGGACGCCTCGATCGACGCCATGGACGTGGACAACCTGATCCAGATGGCCTTGGACAACAGTGATTCCTGATGCAGCGATTCCTGACGCAGCACGAAATGTGGAGCCGGACATGACGAGGCCTTCGGACACGGTCGTCGATGCGCTGCGCGCGTCTCTGAAGGAGACCGAGCGGCTGCGACGGCAGAACCAGCAGCTCGCGGCGGCTTCCCGGGAGCCGATCGCGATCGTCGGCATGAGCTGCCGCTTCCCCGGCGGCGTCAGCGGCCCCGAGGACCTGTGGCGGCTCGTCGCCGACGGCGCCGACGCCATCGGCGACCTCCCCGACGACCGGGGCTGGGACGTCGACGCCCTCTACGACCCCGACCCGGAGAAGCACGGCACCTTCTACGCCCGCCAGGGCGGGTTCCTGTGCGACGCGGGCGAGTTCGACGCCGCGTTCTTCGGGATCTCGCCGCGCGAGGCCCTGGCCATGGACCCGCAGCAGCGGCTGCTCCTGGAGACCGCGTGGGAGGCGTTCGAGCGCGCCGGGATCGACCCGGCCACGCTCCGCGGCACCCGCGCCGGCGTGTTCGTCGGCTCCGGCTACCAGGGCTACGGCGAAGGCGTCCGGCAGGCCCCCGAAGGCGTCGAGGGCCACCTGCTGACCGGCAACACCACCAGCGTCATGTCGGGCCGCCTCTCCTACGTCCTCGGCCTCCAGGGCCCGGCCGTCACGGTCGACACGGCGTGCTCGTCGTCGCTGGTCGCGCTCCACCTGGCCGCGCAGGCGCTGCGGCAGGGCGAGTGCACCATGGCCCTGGCGGGCGGTGTCACCGTCATGTCCTCGCCGGAGACCTTCGTGGAGTTCAGCCGCCAGCGCGGCCTGGCCACGGACGGCCGCTGCAAGGCGTTCGCCGAGGCCGCCGACGGCACCGGCTGGGGCGAGGGCGCGGGCCTGCTGCTCGTCGAGCGCCTGTCGGACGCGCGCCGCAAGGGCCACCAGGTCCTGGCGGTGATCCGGGGCTCGGCCGTCAACCAGGACGGCGCCAGCAACGGCCTGACCGCCCCCAACGGCCCCTCCCAACGGCGCGTCATCCAGGCAGCCTTGGCGAACGCCGGACTGACCGCCGCAGAGGTGGACGCCGTCGAGGCCCACGGCACCGGCACGACCCTGGGCGACCCCATCGAAGCCCAGGCGCTCATCGCCACGTACGGCAAGGAGCGCCCGGCCGACCGGCCGCTGTGGCTCGGCTCCCTGAAGTCGAACATCGGCCACACGCAGGCGGCGGCCGGTGTCGCCGGTGTCATCAAGATGGTCATGGCGATGCGCGCGGGCGTGTTGCCCAAGACGCTGCACGTGGACGCCCCCACCCCCGAAGTCGACTGGTCGGCCGGGAGCGTGGAGCTGCTGACCGAGGCCCGGGAATGGGCGGAGCGGGACGGCGGCGGGCCGCGCCGCGCGGGCGTCTCGTCCTTCGGCATGAGCGGGACGAACGCCCACGTCATCGTGGAGCAGGCTCCGGCGGCCGACGACCGGGCCCCCGAGGACGGGACCGAGGGCGTGACGCCGCCGCAGGTCGTGACGGGCCTCGTGCCGCTGGCCCTCTCCGCGAAGAGTGAGAGCGCGCTGCGGTCGCAGGCCGCCCGCCTTCACGAACACCTTTCGGCGCGCCCCGAGTTGGGCGTCGGCGACGTGGCCTGGTCGCTGGCGGTGGCGCGGTCGCGGTTCGACCAGCGGGGTGTCGTCCTCGGCCGCGACCGCGAGGAGCTTCTCGCCGGTCTCGAGCGGCTGGCCGAGGGCGACGGCGCGGCACCTGGCGTGGTGACGGGGCGTACGCCGGGTGGTGTGGTGCGTCCGGTGTTCGTGTTCCCGGGGCAGGGGTCGCAGTGGGCCGGGATGGCGGTGCAACTGCTGGATGCCTCCCCGGTGTTCGCGGCTCGGATGCGGGAGTGCGCCGATGCGCTCGGCGCGTTCGTGGACTGGGACCTGTTCGAGGAGCTGGGCGGGGAGCGGTTCGACCGGGTGGATGTGGTCCAGCCGGTGTTGTTCGCGGTGATGGTGTCGTTGGCTGCGGTGTGGCGGGCGGCGGGTGTGGAGCCTGCGGCTGTGGTGGGTCACAGTCAGGGTGAGATTGCCGCGGCTTGCGTCGCGGGCACGCTGTCGTTGCAGGACGCGGCCCGGGTGGTGGCCTTGCGCAGCCTGGCCATTCGCGCGCTGTCGGGCAAGGGCGGCATGGTGTCCGTGCCGCTGCCGGAGAGCGAGGTGCGTGAGCTGGTCTCCGGTTGGGAGGGCCGGATCGAGGTCGCGGCCGTCAACGGCCCGGCCCAGGTGGTGGTCTCGGGTGAGCCGGAGGCCCTGGAGGAACTGGTCGCGCAGTGTGTGGCGCAGGACGTCCGTGCCCGCACGATTCCGGTGGACTATGCCTCGCACTCCTCGTACGTCGAGCAGATCGAGACGCAGATCCTGGACGCGCTGGCGGACGTGTCGCCGCAGCAGGCCGAGGTGCCGCTGTACTCGACGCTGACCGGGGCCTGGCTGGACGTGCCGATGGACGCCGGGTACTGGTATCGCAACCTGCGCCGGACGGTGCTGTTCGAGCACGCCACACGCGGGCTTCTGGCAGAGGGACACGGGCTTTTCGTGGAGATGAGCCCGCACCCGGTGCTCACCGTGCCGGTGCAGGCCACCATCGACGCCACCGACAGCCCCGCCGCCACCCTGGGCTCCCTGCGCCGCGACGAAGGCGGCGCAGACCGGCTGCTCGCCTCACTCGCGGAAGCCCACGCCCACGGCGCCGAGCTGGACTGGAAGGCGTTGTTCCCCGGCGCCCGCACCACCGTGGACCTGCCCACGTACCCCTTCCAGCGCCAGCACTACTGGCTGCACGCGGACCCCGGTGCCGGGGACGTCGGCGCGGCAGGCCTTGACGACGCGGGGCACCCGCTGCTGGGGGCGGCGGTGCCGTTGGCCGACGGTGACGGGCACCTGCTGACCGGGCGGCTGGCGCTGCGTACGCACCCGTGGCTGGCCGACCACGCCGTGGCGGGTGCCGTCCTGCTGCCCGCGACCGCCTTCGTGGAACTCGCGCTGCGCGCCGGCGACCAGGCCGGCTGCGACCTGGTCGAAGAGCTCACGATGGAGACGCCCCTCGTCGTCCCGGAGACGGGCGGCGTACAGCTCCAGCTCACCGTCGGGCACGCCGACGCCTCCGGGCGGCGGACGCTCGCCTTCCACTCGCGGCCCGAGGCCGGGCCCGACGGGACCGGCGCGGAGGCCGAGCCGTGGACCCGCCACGCCACCGGCGTCCTCGCCGTGAGCACGGCGTCCCCCGAGGCCCCCGACCCGGGGTTCGCCACGTGGCCGCCCCGTGACGCGGAGGCGGTCGCCGTCGACGGCCTGTACGAGGAGTTCGCCGCGGCGGACGTCCGGTACGGCCCCGCGTTCCAGGGGCTGCGCGCCGCCTGGCGGCGCGGCGACGAGGTGTTCGCCGAAGTGCGCGTCCCCGAGGAGCGGCGCGACGAGGCGGGCCGGTTCGGGCTGCACCCGGTGCTGCTCGACGCCGCGCTCCAGGCGGCGCACCTGGCGCAGGACCCCTCCGGCGACCCCGGGGCCGAGGCCGGGGACGGCGCGCCGCGGCTGCCGTTCTCGTGGAGCGACGTGGCCCTGTACGCCACCGGGGCCACGACCCTGCGTGTCCGTCTGTCCCGCTCCGGCAGCGGCGGCGACACCGTCTCCGTCCTGCTCGCCGACGACACCGGGGCGCCGGTCGCGCACATCGGATCGCTGGTGTCCCGCACCGTCGACGCCCGGCAGGACCTCGCCGCGCGGCGCACCCGCGTGCCGCACCTCTACCGCGTCACCTGGACACCGCCGCAGGCCGCCGCGCCGGAGGCGACGGCGTCGACGGCGTCGACATGGGCCGTGCTCGGCGCGGACGCGGCGGAGCTGTGCCGCGCCCTGGCCGAGGACGGCGTCGACGCCACCGCGTACGAGGGGCTCGCCGACCTCTCCGCGGCCGTCGCCGACGGCACCGCGCCCGTACCGGACGTCGTCGTCGCGGCCACGGGCTCCCTGGCGCACCCCGCCACGGGCAACGACGCCGACGGCGCCACCGCGCCCGTCGAAGCCGACGCCGTGCACGCCGCCACCCGCGACGCGCTCGCCCTCACCCAGGGCTGGCTGGCCGACGCGCGCCTCGCGGAGGCCCGGCTCATCGTCCTGACGCGCGGGGCCGCCGCCGTCGGCGCCGACGAGCCGGTGCCCGGCCTGGCGCACGCCGCCGTGCTCGGCCTGCTCCGGTCGGCGCAGTCCGAGGAGCCGGGCAGGTTCGTCCTGGTCGACGTGGACGGCGCTCCCGAGTCGCTGCGAGCCCTGCCCACCGCGTACGCGCACGGCGAGCCCGAGTGCGCGATCCGCGCCGGAGCCGTGCTCGTGCCCCGGCTCACCCGCGACGTCGGCGCGCCCGCCGCCACCCCCGCCGCGCCGGACCCGAACGGGACCGCCCTGGTCACCGGCGCCCCCGCAGGCCTCGGCGGCCTGGTCGCGCGGCACCTCGTCACCGCGCACGGCGTCCGGCACCTGCTGTTCCTGGGCCGCCGCGGCCCCGACGCGCCCGGCGCCGCCGAACTCACCGCGCACCTCGCCGAGCTGGGCGCCACCATCGACGTCGTCGCCTGCGACGCCGCCGACCGGGACGCCCTCGCGGCGGCCCTGACCCGCGTACCCGACGCGCACCCGCTGACCGCGGTCGTGCACACGGCGGGCGTCTTCGACGACGGCATCACCGCCTCGCTCAGCCCCGGCCAACTGGACCGCGTCCTGCGGCCCAAGGTCGACGCCGCCCTCAACCTGGGCGCGCTGACCGCCGACGCCGGGCTCGACGCGTTCGTGGTCTTCTCCTCCGTCGCGGGCGTCCTCGGCGGCGCCGGGCAGGGCAACTACGCCGCGGGCAACACCTTCCTCGACGCCTACGCGCAGCACCTGCGCCGCCGGGGCGTGCCCGCCACCTCGCTCGCCTGGGGCCTGTGGGCCGAACGCGGCGGCATGGCCGGGCAGATCACCGCCGACGACCTGGACCGGATGACCCGCTCCGGCGTCGCCCCGCTCGCCACCGAGCAGGGCCTCGGCCTGCTCGACGCCGCCCTCGGCCTGGACGCCGCCGCCCTGGTGCCGGTGCGCCTCGACACCGCCGCGCTGCGCACCGCGCACGGCCACCGCCTGCCGCCGCTGCTCAGCGGCCTCGTCCAGGGCACGGCCCGGCGCGCGCTCACCGGCCGGGACGGCTCCGGCGACGACACGCCCGCCCTGGTGCGGCGCCTGCGCTCACTGCCGTACGACGAGCGGGAACGGGCGCTGCTCGACCACGTGCGCGGCCAGGCCGCCGCCGTCCTCGGCTACGCCTCCGGCGACGACGTCGACGCCGCACGCGCCTTCCGCGACCTGGGCTTCGACTCGCTCACCGCCGTCGAACTGCGCAACCGCCTCAAGGAGACGAGCGGCCTGCGCCTGCCCGCCACCCTCGTCTTCGACTACGCCAACCCGCACGCCCTGGCCCGCCACCTCCTCGCCGAACTCGCCGGTGACGAGGCCCAAGAAGCCCCGGAGGCCGCGCCCGCCACCGGCCACGGCGGCGCCGCCGCCGACGAACCCGTCGCCATCGTCGCGATGAGCTGCCGCTTCCCCGGGGGCGTGGAGAGCCCCGAGGACCTGTGGCGGCTGGTCGGCGCGGGCGCCGACGCCACCTCGGGCCTGCCGGAGGGGCGCGGCTGGGACACCGCGTCCCTCTACGACCCCGACCCCGACCGCCAAGGCACCACGTACTCGCGCGGCGGCGGCTTCCTGCACGAGGCCGGGGAGTTCGACGCGGCCTTCTTCGGCATCTCGCCGCGCGAGGCCCTGGCCATGGACCCGCAGCAGCGGCTGCTCCTGGAAACCGCCTGGGAGGCGTTCGAACGGGCCGGGATCGACCCGGCCGCGCTGCGCGGCAGCACGGGCGGCGTCTTCGTCGGCGCCTCCTCCCAGGGCTACGGCGAGAGCGTGCGCGAAGTCCCCGACGGCCTCGAAGGCCACCTGATGACCGGCAACTCCACCAGCGTCATCTCCGGGCGCCTCGCCTACTCCTTCGGCCTCGAAGGCCCGGCGGTGACGGTGGACACGGCCTGCTCGTCGTCCCTGGTGGCCCTGCACCTGGCGGCGCAGGCCCTGCGCCAGGGCGAGTGCGACCTCGCCCTCGCGGGCGGCGCCACCGTCATGTCGACCCCTGACACCCTCGTCGCGTTCAGCCGCCAGCGCGGCCTCGCCGCCGACGGCCGCTGCAAGCCCTTCGCCGAGGGCGCCGACGGCTTCGGCGTCGGCGAGGGCGTGGGCATGCTCGTCCTGGAGCGCCTGTCCGACGCCCGCCGCAAGGGCCACAAGGTCCTGGCCGTGGTCCGGGGCTCGGCCGTCAACCAGGACGGCGCAAGCAACGGCCTGACCGCACCGAACGGCCCGTCCCAGCAGCGCGTCATCCGCGCGGCCCTCGCCGGCGCGCGCCTCACGCCCGCCGACGTGGACGCGGTGGAGGCGCACGGCACCGGCACGTCCCTGGGCGACCCGATCGAGGCCCAGGCGCTCATCGCCACGTACGGCAGGAACCGGCCCGACGACCGCGAGCCGCTGTGGCTCGGCTCGGTCAAGTCCAACATCGGGCACGCGCAGGCGGCCGCGGGCGTCGCGGGCGTCATCAAGATGGTCATGGCGATGCGGCACGGCGTCCTGCCCAAGACGCTGCACGCCGAGACCCCGACGACCGAGGTCGACTGGTCCGCGGGGGCCGTCGAGCTGTTGACCGAGGCGCGCGAGTGGACCGCGCCGCAGGCGGGCC
The DNA here is from genome assembly GCF_014656095.1 of Streptomyces longispororuber. Lineage (GTDB taxonomy): Bacteria > Actinomycetota > Actinomycetes > Streptomycetales > Streptomycetaceae > Streptomyces > Streptomyces longispororuber. The sequence goes on along the minus strand of NZ_BNBT01000031.1, from coordinate 17,643 downwards.
GGCCGCGACGTGCGGGCGTCTCCTCCTTCGGCATGAGCGGCACCAACGCGCACGTGATCGTGGAGCAGGCGCCGGTGGAGGAAGCACTGCCCGCCGAGGCCGCGGACGGATCCGGGCAGACCACCGCGCCGTCGGTGGTCCCGGGCCTGATCCCGCTGGCCCTCTCGGCGAAGAGCGAGGCCGCGCTGCGCGCACAGGCGGCACGGCTGTGGGAGCGGCTGCTCGCGGACGCGGTCGACGACGGCTCCGACAAGGTCGGGCTGACGGACGTCGGCTGGTCCCTGACGGTCGCCCGGTCCCGCTTCGAACACCGGGGCGTCGTCCTCGGCCGCGACCGTGCGGAACTCCTCGACCGGCTCCAGGGCCTGGCCCAGGGCGACGATACGGCTGCGGCCGGTGGTGTGGTCACCGGGCGTGCGGTGAGTGGTGCCGGTCGCGCGGTGTTCGTGTTCCCGGGGCAGGGGTCGCAGTGGGCCGGGATGGCGGTTCAACTGCTGGACGACTCACCGGTGTTCGCGGGCCGTATGCGGGAGTGTGCGGATGCGTTGAGTGCGTTCGTGGACTGGGATCTGTTCGAGGAGCTGGGCGGGGCCAACTTCGACCGCGTCGACGTGGTTCAGCCGGTGTTGTTCGCGGTGATGGTGTCGTTGGCTGCGGTGTGGCAGGCGGCGGGTGTGCGGCCTGCTGCGGTCGTCGGTCACAGCCAGGGGGAGATCGCCGCGGCCTGCGTCGCGGGCGCGCTGTCGTTGCAGGACGCGGCCCGGGTGGTGGCCTTGCGCAGCCTGGCGATCCGGGAACTGTCGGGCAAGGGCGGCATGGTGTCCGTGCCGCTGCCGGAAAGTGACGTACGTGAGCTGATCGCCGGCTGGGAAGGCCGGATCGAGGTCGCGGCCGTCAACGGCCCGGCCCAGGTGGTCGTGTCCGGCGAGCCGGAGGCGCTGGAGGAACTGGTCGCCCGGTGCACGGCGCAGGACATCCGTGCCCGCACGATCCCCGTCGACTACGCCTCGCACTCCTCGTACGTCGAGCAGATCGAGACGGAGATCCTGGACGCCCTCGCGGACGTCGCCCCGCAACAGGCCGAGGTACCGCTGTACTCGACCCTCACGGGCACCTGGCTGGACGCGGAAACACCCATGGACGCGGGGTACTGGTACCGCAACCTGCGCCGGACCGTCCTGTTCGAGCACGCCACGCGCGGGCTCCTGGCCGAGGGCCACGGCCTTTTCGTGGAGATGAGCCCGCACCCGGTGCTCACCGTGCCCGTGCAGGCCACCGTCGAGGCCGCCGGGCGTGAGGGGGCGGCCGTCGCCCTGGGTTCGCTGCGGCGGGACGAAGGTGGTGCCGAGCGGCTGGCGGCGTCGTTCGCCGAGGCGCACGCGTACGGGGCCGAGCTGGACTGGAGGGCGTTCTACCCCGGCGCCGGAACCGTCGTCGACCTGCCCACGTACGCCTTCCAGCGCCAGCACTACTGGCTGGTCGAGGAGCAGGCGCCGGGGGGCAGGACCGCGCCCGCCGCGGACGAGGTCGAGGCGCGCTTCTGGGAGGCCGTGGAGCGTGAGGACCTCGCGGAGCTGACGGCCGAGCTGGAGATCGCGGAGGACTCCGCGGCCGAACTGGGTGCCGTCCTGCCCGTACTGTCCTCGTGGCGGCGGCAGCGGCGCGAGCGGTCGACCCTCGACGGCTGGCGCTACCGCGTGACCTGGAAGCCGCAGCCGGCCTCCACCCTCTCGTCCACCGGACTCACCGGCCGGTGGCTGGTCGTCCTGCCCGAGAACGCGGAGAACGCGGAGAACACGGAGAACGCGGAGAACGCTGAGAAGCTGGAGAACGCAAAGAGCCCGGAGAACCCGGGCACCCACCCCTGGGTGGACGGCACCGTCGCAGCCCTCACCCGAGCCGGTGCCCAGGTCCACGCACTGCGCCTGGCCGACGGCGAGGCGACGCGCGAGGCCCTGGCCGAACGGCTGCGGGCCCTCGACGGAGCGGCGGAGTTCGCCGGGGTGGTCTCGCTGCTCGGCCTCGACGAGTCCCCCGTGGAGGGGTACGAGGCCGTGTCCGCGGGCCTCGCAGGCACCCTCGCGCTGGTCCAGGCCCTCGGTGACGCCGGGCTCGGCGCGCGCCTGTGGGTGGCGTCCGCCGGAGCCGTCGCCACGGGCCGCGGCGACCGGGCCGTGCGCCCCGTCCAGGCGGAGCTGTGGGGCTTCGGCCGGGTCGCCGCCCTGGAGCACCCGGACCGGTGGGGCGGCCTCGTCGACCTGCCGCCGTCGTACGACACCCGTACGGGCGCGCGCCTCACGGCCGTGCTCGCGGGGCTCGGGGACCTCGGGACCGAGGACCAGGTCGCGGTGCGGGACACGGGCGTCTTCGTGCGCCGCTTCGCGCACGCGCCGCTGCCGGAGGACCGGCGCGAGGAGCCGGAGTGGACACCGCGCGGCACCGCGCTCGTCACCGGCGGCACGGGGGCCGTCGGCGGGCACGTGGCCCGCTGGCTGGCCCGCGAGGGAGTCGAACACCTCGTCCTGACCAGCCGCCGCGGCCCCGACGCGCCGGGCGCCGCCGAACTCACGGCCGAGCTGGAGGAGCTGGGCGCCGAGGTCACCGTCGCGGCGTGCGACGTCAGCGACTGGGACGCGGTCGCCGGGCTCCTCGACCGGCTCGCCGCGGCCGGGCACACCCTGCGCTCCGTCTTCCACGCGGCGGGCACCGGCCAGGACCTGCCGCTGGCCGTCACGACCACGGCGGACGTCGCCGACGTACTGGCGGCGAAGGCCGCGGGCGCGGCCCACCTGGACGCGCTCCTCGACACCGGCTCCCTGGACGCCTTCGTACTGTTCTCCTCCAACGCGGGCGTGTGGGGCAGCGGCAACCAGGCCGCGTACGCGGCCGCCAACGCCCACCTCGACGCCCTCGCCGAACAGCGCCGCGCCCGCGGCCTCACCGCGACCTCCGTCGCCTGGGGCCTGTGGGGCGGCGGCAGCGAGATGGCCGGACAGGAGGCCGAGGAGACGCTGCGGCGCCTCGGTGTGACGGCCATGGCGCCGGAGCGCGCGGTGGCCGCGCTGGCTCAGGCGGTGGCGTACGACGAGACGTTCGTGGCCGTGGCGGACGTGGACTGGGAGCGGTTCGCGCCCGCGTTCACGTCGGTGCGGCCGAGCCCGTTCCTCGGGGACCTGCCCGAGGTGCGGAGCGCCCTCGCCGGGCCCGGGACGCCCCCGGTCACCGCCGGCGCGCAGAGCCGCGTCGCGGGCAGCGAGTGGGCCGAGCGGCTCGCCGCCCTGCCCGCGGCGGAGCGGGAGCGGTCGGCCCTCGAACTGGTACGGGCCCACGCGGCGGCCGTCCTCGGCCACCCGGGTCCCGAGGCCGTGGAGCCGACGCGCGCCTTCCGCGAGCTGGGCTTCGACTCGCTGACGGCCGTCGAGGTCCGCAACCGCCTGGCCACCGCCACCGGCCTGAAGCTGCCCACCACCCTCGTCTTCGACCACCCCACCGCCCGCGACCTCGCCGCCCACCTGTGCCGAGAGGCCCTAGGCGACGAGCCCGGCGCCGCCACGTCGCCCGCCGCCGCGCCCGCGCCCGCCGACGACCCGATCGCCATCGTGTCGATGAGCTGCCGCTACCCCGGCGGTGCCACCAGCCCCGACGCGCTGTGGCGGCTCGTCGCCGACGGCACGGACGCGATCTCGGGCTTCCCCGCCGACCGCGGCTGGGAGAACACCCGGGCGGGCGCCTACCGGGCCGAGGGCGGATTCCTCTACGACGCCGCCGAGTTCGACGCCGCGTTCTTCGGCATCTCGCCGCGCGAGGCCCTGTCCATCGACCCGCAGCAGCGGCTCCTCCTGGAGGCGTCCTGGGAGCTGTTCGAGCGCGCTGGCATCGCCCCCGCCTCCGTACACGGCCACCAGACCGGCGTCTTCATCGGCTCCGGCCACCAGGGCTACGGCGAAGGCGTCCAGGAGCCGCCGGAGGGCGTCGAGGGCTATCTGCTCACCGGCAGCGCCGGAGCGGTGGTCTCGGGCCGCCTGTCGTACGCCTTCGGCCTGGAAGGCCCGGCGGTGACGGTGGACACGGCGTGCTCGTCGTCGCTCGTGGCCCTGCACCTGGCGGCGCAGGCGCTGCGTCAGGGCGAGTGCGACATGGCCCTCGCAGGCGGTGTCACCGTCATGTCGACACCCACCGCCTTCGACGAGTTCAGCAAGCAGCAGGGCCTGGCCGCCGACGGCCGCTGCAAGCCCTTCGCGGACGCGGCCGACGGCACCGGCTGGGGCGAGGGCGTGGGCCTGCTCCTGTTGGAGCGGCTGTCCGACGCCCGCCGCAACGGCCACGACGTCCTTGCGGTCGTACGGGGCTCCGCCGTCAACCAGGACGGTGCCAGCAACGGCCTCACCGCCCCCAACGGCCCCTCCCAGCAGCGGGTCATCCGCGCCGCGCTCGCCAACGCCGGGCTCAGGCCCGGTGACGTGGACGCGGTGGAGGCGCACGGCACGGGCACCACGCTGGGCGACCCGATCGAGGCGCAGGCGCTGCTCGCGACGTACGGGCAGGAGCGGCCCGAGGACCGGCCGCTGTGGCTGGGGTCGGTGAAGTCCAACATCGGCCATACGCAAGCCGCTTCAGGCGTCGCGGGCGTCATCAAGATGGTCATGGCCATGCGCGAAGGGGTCCTGCCGCAGTCCCTGCACGTGGACCGGCCCAGCACCCACGTGGACTGGTCGGCCGGAGCGGTCGAACTGCTCACCGAAGCCCGCGTCTGGACCGCACGGGAGGGCGCGCCGCGCCGCGCGGGTGTCTCCTCCTTCGGCGTCAGCGGTACGAACGCCCACGTGATCGTGGAGCAGGCCACGACGCCCGAGCCGACGCCCGCCGTCGAGCCCGCCGCCCCCGCCACGGCGGTGCCGTGGCTGGTCTCGGCCCGCGGCGCCGACGCCCTCCGGGCCCAGGCCTCGCGACTGCGCGAGCACGTGGCGGCCGACGAACACCTGGACGCCGTCGACGTGGGCTGGTCCCTGCTCTCGGGCCGCTCCCCGCTCGAACACCGGGCGGTGGTCCTCGGCCGGGGCCGGGAGGAGTTCCTGGCCGGGCTGGAGTCCCTGGCGTCCGGCGGCCCGGGTGTGGTGTCCGGGTCGGTGGTCGAGGGCCGCTTGGGTGTCGTCTTCACCGGACAGGGCAGCCAGCGGCTGGGGATGAGCCGGGAGTTGTACGAAACCTTCCCGGTGTTCGCGGATGCGCTGGACGAGGTGTGTGCGTACTTCGATGGGTGGATAGAACGTTCGCTCCAGAGTGTGATGTTCGGTGCGGATGCCGGGCTGCTGGAGCAGACCGGGTTCGCCCAGCCCGCGTTGTTCGCGATGGAGGTGGCGCTGTTCCGGCTCGCGGAGTCGTTCGGCGTACGCCCGGAGGTTGTCGGCGGGCATTCGATTGGCGAGTTGGCTGCTGCGTATGTGGCGGGGTTGTGGTCGCTTGAGGATGCGACGCGGCTGGTCGCGGCTCGCGGTCGGTTGATGCAGGCGTTGCCCGAGGGTGGCGCGATGCTCGCGGTCCAGGCGGCGGAGGACGAGGTGCTGCCGCTGCTCGGCGACCTGGCCGACCGGGTGGGTGTCGCGGCGGTCAACGGGCCCTCGCAGGTGGTGCTCTCCGGTGAGCGTGCCGCTCTGGAAGGCCTGGAGCAGACGCTGCGGGGCGAGGGGCGCAAGGTGCGCTGGCTGAAGGTGTCGCACGCCTTCCACTCGCCGCTGATGGAGCCCGCCCTGGAGGAGTTCCGGCGGGTGGCACGGCAGTTGACGTACCAGGAGCCGACACTGCCGGTCGTCTCCAACCTCACCGGTGCGCTGGCGGACGCTGACGAGCTTCGGGACCCCGAGTACTGGGTCCGGCACATCCGTGAGGCGGTCCGCTTCCATGACGGCCTCGGTGCGCTGGCCGGCTTCGGCGTCTCGACTCTGCTGGAGCTGGGCCCGGACGCGGTCCTGACCGCGATGGCCCACGACACCCTCACCGAGCCCGAGGACCAGACCGGTCTGATCGCGGCCGTGCGCAATGACCGCCCCGAGGCGGACACGTTCCTGAGTGCCCTCGCGCAGTTGCACGTACGCGGCATCGACGTCGACTGGGCGCCGCTGTACGCGCCCGTCGAGGCGCGGCGCCGTGTGGACCTGCCCACGTACGCCTTCCAGCGTGAGCGGTACTGGCTGGAGGCGGCTCCCGTCACCACCGCTCGTACGGGCGTCGCCGCCGACGAGGTGGAGGCGCGGTTCTGGGAGGCCGTGGAGCGGGAGGACCTGGAGTCGCTGAGCGCCGAACTCGGCGGTGACGCGGGGAGCGGGGCGCTGGGTGAGGTGCTGCCGGTGCTCTCGTCCTGGCGCAGGCAGCGGCGCGAGGCGTCCACGCTGGACAGGTGGCGCTACCGGGTGGCCTGGAAGCCGCTGGGGCAGGCGCCCGCCGCCCGCCTCGACGGGGTGTGGCTGCTCGTCGTGCCGGACGGCGGCGCGGACGTCGCCGCCTGGGCGGCGGCCGTCGAGGCCGCGCTCGGCGGGCACGGTGCCGAGGTGCGCACGGTCGTGACGGGTGCCGAGGGCACCGGCCGCGACGAACTCGCCGAGCGGCTGCGCAAGGAGGCGGCGGCCGTCGACGGCACGCTGTCCGGCGTCCTGTCGCTGCTGGCCGCCGACGAGGAGGAGCACGCCGTACGCGGCGGGGTCAGCCGTGGCCTGGCCGCGACGGTCACCCTGGTGCAGGCGTTGCACGCCGCGGACCTGGGTGCCCCGCTGTGGCTGGCAGGGCGGTCCGCGCAGGCCGTCGGCGGCGCCGACCCGGCGCCCCGGCCCGCGCAGGCGGCCCTGTGGGGACTCGGCCGTGTGGTGGCCGTGGAGTACCCGCGGCTGTGGGGCGGTCTGGTCGACCTGCCGGAGATCGCCGACGAGCGGGACCTGGCCGGGCTCGCCGGACTCCTCGCCGGAGCATGGCCCGCCGAGGACCAGGTGGCGGTGCGGTCGGCCGGGGTGTTCGCGCGGCGGCTGGAGCGGGCTCCGCTGGATGCGGCGCGGGCGGGGGAGTGGGTGCCTGAGGGCACGGCTCTGGTCACCGGTGGTACGGGTGCTGTGGGCGGTCATGTGGCGCGGTGGCTGGCGGGTCAGGGTGCCCGGCGTCTGGTGCTGACGAGCCGTCGTGGCCCGGAGGCGCCCGGGGCTGCCGAACTCCGTGCCGAGCTGGAGGGCTTGGGGGCCGAGGTCACCATCGCCGCCTGTGACGTGGCGGACCGGGAGGCGCTCGCGCGGGTCCTGGCGGCGATCCCGGAGGAGGCGCCGCTGACCGGGGTGTTCCACACGGCGGGTGTCCTGGACGACGGGGTGCTCGACGGCCTGGACGCCGAGCGGCTCGCCACCGTCTTCCGCGCGAAGGTGCGGTCCGCGTACCACCTGGACGAGCTGACGTCCGGCCTCGACCTGTCGGCGTTCGTGCTCTTCTCCTCCTTCGCCGGGCTCTCCGGCGGCGTCGGGCAGGGCAGTTACGCCGCCGCCAACGCGGCCCTCGACGCGCTCGCCGAACGGCGCCGGGCCCGCGGCCTGACGGCGACCTCCGTCGCCTGGGGCGCGTGGGCGGGCGGCGGCATGGCCGGGGACGCGGCACGCGGCGGCGCGGTGCCGCCGATGGAGCCGGGGCTCGCGGTCGCCGCGCTGGGGCAGGCCCTCGGCCACGGCCTCACCACCACGGTGATCGCCGACGTCGACTGGGAGCAGTACCTGTCCGGCGGCCCCGCACTCACCCCCAACCCCGTCTTCGCCGACCTGCCCGAAGCCCGTGCCCTGCGGGAGCGCGCGGGCCGCGCGGACGGTGGGGCGGCCGAGGCCGCAGGGCCGGACCTGGCACGGCAGCTCGCCGCGCTGTCCGGGCCGGAGCGGGACCGGTTCCTGGAGGACCTGGTGCGGACGCACGCCGCGACGGTCCTCGGCTACCCCGGGCCCGAGCGCGTCGAGCCCGGCCGGGCCTTCCGGGAGCTCGGCTTCGACTCCCTGACCGCCGTCGAACTCCGCAACGCGCTCGGTACGGCCACCGGCCTCGCCCTGCCGACCACGCTCGTCTTCGACCACCCCACGCCCGTGGCGCTCGCCGACTACCTCAAGGCCGAACTGGCGCCGGAAGCGGGCGAATCGGCGACGCTGCTCAGCCGGCTCGACTCGCTGGAGCTGGGGCTCGCCGAGGCCACGCCGTCGCAGGACGAGCTGGCCACGATCGCCGAACGGCTTCGGGTGCTGCTCGACCGGTGCGGCCCCGGCGCCGGGGGTGAGGAGGGCGGCCAGGTCGTGGACGAGCTGGAGTCCGCCACGGACGACGAGATGTTCGACTTCATCAGCAAGGAGTTCGGGATCTCCTGATGAGCCGCCCCCAGCCGCCCGCACGCCCGGCCTTGGTGGGCCGCTCCCGCCGGGCCCCGGTGGACCGCCCCCGCCCGGCCTGGGTGGGCGGCCCCCTCCCGGCCCCGGCGGGCCCCCGCACCGATCCCCGCTCTGCCGCCCCCGCCGCCCCGGCGGCGGGGGCACCGCACCGCTCTCTCCGACTTGTCTCTAGGAGCTAGGCCAGATGGTGAACGACGACAAAATCCGCCGCCTTCTCAAGCAGGTGACGGCGGATCTGCACACGACTCGTCGGAGAGTGCGCGAACTCGAGTCGAAGGACGCGGAGCCCGTCGCGATCATCGCGATGAGCTGCCGCTTCCCCGGCGGCGCGAGCACCCCCGAGGAGCTGTGGCGGCTGGTCAGGGACGGCGTGGACACCGTGTCCGCGTTCCCGCGCAACCGCGGCTGGGACGTGGCCGGGCTCTACCACCCCGACCCCGACCACCAGGGCACCACGTACACCCGCGAGGGCGGGTTCGTGTACACGGCCGACGAGTTCGACGCGGGCTTCTTCGGCATCTCCCCGCGCGAGGCGCGCGCCATGGACCCGCAGCAGCGGCTCCTCCTGGAGACCGCGTGGGAGGCGATCGAACGGGCCGGCATCGACCCGCTGAGCCTGCGCGGCAGCCGCACCGGCGTGTTCACCGGCACCAACGGCCAGGACTACACCGCCGTCGTCGCCGAGGCAGCCGAGGGCGTCGAGGGCTTCTCCGGCACCGGCAACACCGCGGCCGTCGTCTCCGGCCGCCTGTCCTACACCCTGGGCCTGGAGGGCCCGGCGGTCACCGTCGACACCGCCTGCTCGTCGTCCCTGGTCGCGCTGCACCTGGCCGCGCAGGCGCTGCGCCAGGGCGAGTGCGGCCTCGCCCTCGCGGGCGGCGTGTCGCTGATGACCACGCCCACCGCGTTCGTCGAGTTCAGCCGCCAGCGCGGCATGGCCGAGGACGGCCGCTGCAAGGCCTTCGCCGACGCGGCCGACGGCACCGGCTGGGGCGAGGGCGCCGGCCTGCTGCTCCTGGAACGGCTGTCCGACGCCCGCCGCAACGGGCACGAGGTCCTCGCGGTCGTACGCGGCTCGGCCGTCAACCAGGACGGCGCCAGCAACGGCCTGACCGCCCCCAACGGGTCCGCCCAGCAGCGCGTCATCCGCGCCGCCCTCGCCAACGCCCGCCTGACCGCCGCCGACGTGGACGCCGTCGAGGCCCACGGCACCGGCACGACCCTGGGCGACCCCATCGAGGCCCAGGCCCTGCTCGCCACGTACGGGCAGGGACGCCCCCGCACCCGGCCGCTGTGGCTCGGCTCGGTGAAGTCCAACATCGGGCACACCCAGGCCGCGGCGGGCGCCGCGGGCGTCATGAAGATGGTCATGGCGATGCGCGAGGGCCTGCTGCCGCGGACCCTGCACGTGGACCGGCCCAGCACGCACGTGGACTGGTCCGCCGGGGCCGTCGAGCTGCTGACCGAGGCCCGCGCGTGGCCGGGGCGCGAGGACGCGCCGCGCCGCGCGGGCGTCTCGTCGTTCGGCGTGAGCGGCACCAACGCCCACGTGATCATCGAAGAGGCCCCCGCCGCCGACCCGCAGGGCCCGGCGGAGGAGGGCCCTGCCTCGGACGCCACCTCGGACAGCGCGTCGGCCGCCGACCGGACCGGGGAGGACCGCCAGGACGCGCGGCCCGTCGTCGGCCCCACGGTCTGGCCGCTGTCCGGCCGTACCGCGAAGGCACTGCGGGCCCAGGCCGCCCGGCTGCGCGAACGGCTGCTCGACGACCCCGCCCTCGCCGCCGACGCCGACGGGACCGCCGACCTCGGCTGGTCCCTGGCCACCGGCCGCTCCGCCTTCGAACACCGGGCCGTGCTCATCGGCGAGGACCGCGACCGGCTGCTCACCGCCCTGGAGTCCCTCGCCGCCGACGGGCCCGCCGGCCCCGGCACGGTCACCGGTACCGTCACCGAGGGCCGCCTGGGCGTCGTCTTCACCGGCCAGGGCAGCCAGCGCCCGGGCATGGGCCGCGAACTGTACGAGGCGTTCCCCGTGTTCGCCGAGGCGCTGGACGAGGTGTGCGACCACTTCGACGACTTGATAGAACGTTCGCTCCAGAGCGTGATGTTCGGTACCGACGCCGACCTCCTTGAGCAGACCGGCTACACGCAGCCCGCGCTGTTCGCCATGGAGGTGGCGCTGTTCCGTCTTGCGGAGTCCTTCGGCGTACGGCCGGAGATCGTCGGCGGGCACTCCATCGGTGAGCTGGCTGCCGCCCACGTGGCCGGGCTGTGGTCCCTGGAGGACGCCGCCCGACTCGTCGCCGCCCGCGGCCGGTTGATGCAGGCGCTGCCCCGGGGCGGCGCCATGCTCGCCGTGCAGGCCGCCGAGGCCGACGTCGCCCCGCTCCTGGAGGACGTCGCCGAGTGGGTGGGCCTGGCCGCCGTGAACGGCCCCGCCCAGGTGGTGCTCTCCGGCGACCGCGGCGTCCTGGAGGACCTCGCCGTCCAGCTCCGCGCCGAGGGCCGCAAGACCCGTTGGCTCAAGGTCAGCCACGCCTTCCACTCGCCGCTGATGGCGCCGATGCTCGACGAGTTCCGGCAGGTCGCGCGGACACTGACGTACCAGGACCCGACGCTGCCCGTCGTCTCCAACGTCACCGGGCGGCTCGCCGCCGCGGCCGAGCTGAAGGACCCCGAGTACTGGGTGCGGCACGTGCGCGAGGCCGTCCGCTTCCACGACGGCCTGGGCGCCCTCACCGGCTTCGGCGCCACCACCCTCCTCGAACTGGGCCCGGACGCGATCCTCACCGCGATGGCCCACGACACCCTCACCGACGCCGAGGCCCAGGCCGGACTCGTCCCGGCGCTGCGCCGCGACCGGCCCGAGGCCGACACCTTCCTCACCGCGCTCGCCCGGCTGCACGTGCGCGGCACCACCGTCGACTGGACCCCGCGGTACGCGCCCCTGGCCGCGCGCCGCCGCGTCGACCTGCCCACGTACGCCTTCCAGCACCAGCGGTACTGGCTGGACACGGTCACCCAGGGCGCCCAGGACCGGGCCGCGGGCGGCGCAGGCGGCGACGGCGTCGAGGACCGCTTCTGGGAGGCCGTCGAGCACGAGGACCTCGCGGAGCTCACCGGTGCCCTCGACGTCCCCGCCGACGCCCCGCTGAGCTCGGTGCTCCCCGCCCTCACGGCCTGGCGGCGCCGCAGCCGCGCCGCGTCCACCCTCGACGGGTGGCGCTACCGCGTCACCTGGAATCCCCTGCACCCGCAGCCCGGCGACGCCTCCGCCCCGGCGGGCGCCTGGGCCCTGCTGGTCCCCGCCGGGCACGCCGACCGCGCCGACCAGCCGTGGAGCACCGCCGCCGAACGCGCCCTGGCCGCAGGCGGTGCCCGCGTCACCGTGGTCCGCGTCCCGGCCGCCGCGAGCACCGACCGCGCGGCCCTCACGGAGCTGCTGCGGCAGCACGAGGCGACGCGCTGGGACGGCGCCCTGTCGCTCCTGGCGCTGCCCGGAGCGGAGGAGCCCGAGCCCGGTGCCCCCGACGCGGCGAAGAGGCCCGACGCGGTGGTGACCGCCGACCCGGCGGTGATCCCCGCGCTGCGTACGGCCGTCCTGCTCCAGGCCCTCGGCGACGCGGGCAGCACCGCCACCGTCTGGGCCGCCACCCGGGGCGCGGTCTCCACCACGCCGACGGAAGCCGCCGCCGACCCGGCCCAGGCGGCCGTCTGGGGCCTCGGCCGTGTCGCGGCCCTCGAGTACCCGCAGACCTGGGGCGGCCTCGTCGACCTCCCCGAGGCCGCCGACGCCACCGCCGCCAGCAGCCTCGCCCGGCTCCTCGGCTCCCCGGACGGGGAGGACCAGGCGGCCGTACGCGGGTCCGGCGTGTACGGGCGCCGCCTCGTGCGCGCCCCGCTGGGGGACGCGCCCCGGACGGAGTGGGCCCCGCGCGGCACCGTGCTCGTCACCGGCGGCACCGGCGCGCTCGGCGGGCACGTGGCCCGCTGGCTGGCCCGCGCGGGCGCCGGCCACCTCCTGCTCACCAGCCGCCGCGGGCCCGACGCGCCCGGAGCCGCCGAACTCGCCGCGGAGCTGGAGGAACTGGGCGCCCGCGTCACCGTCGCGGCCTGTGACACCGCCGACCGGGAGGCGCTGGCCCGCCTCCTCGCCACGGTCCCCGGCGACGCGCCGCTCACCGGTGTCTTCCACACCGCGGGCGTGCTCGGCGACGGTGTCGTCGACGGCCTCACCGAGGACCGGATGGCGGCCGTGTTCCGCGCGAAGGTGACCGCGGCCCGCCACCTCGACGAGCTGACGTCCGGCCTCGACCTGTCGGCGTTCGTGCTGTTCGCGTCCTTCGCCGGTGTCGTCGGCGGCTCGGGCCAGGGCACGTACGCCGCCGCCAACGCGGCCCTGGACGCCCTCGCCGAGACCCGGCGCTCCGCGGGGCGCGTGGCGACGTCGATCGCCTGGGGCCCCTGGGGCGGTGGCGGCATGGCCGCCGAAGGCGCCGCGGCCGAGCGCCTGCGCCACGGCGTGATGCCGCCCATGGACCCGGACCTCGCGATCACCGCCCTGCACCAGACCCTCGGCCACGACCAGACCCTCACCGCCGTCGTGGACATCGACTGGGGCCAGTACGCGCCCGGCTTCACCGCGACCCGGCCCAGCCGCCTCTTCACGGACATCCCCGAGGCCCGGGCGGCCCTCGCCCCGCCCACGGACCAGGGCGCCGCCGCGGGCCCCGCCCCCGCGAACGCCTTCGCCGACCGCCTCGCCGCGCTCGCGCCCGAGGACCGCGAGGCCGCCCTCCTGGAGCTGGTACGCCGCCAGGCCGCCGACGTCCTCGGCTACCCGGACGTGGACGACATCCACGTGACCCGCGCCTTCCGCGAGCTGGGCTTCGACTCCCTCACCGCGGTCGAGCTGCGCAACCTGCTCGGCGCGGCCACCGGCCTCACGCTGCCCACCACGCTGGTCTTCGACCACCCCACCCCGGCCGCGCTCACCGCCCACCTGCGCACCGAACTGTTCGGCGACGACACCGCCGACGGCACCGGGGACGGCACGGCGACCGCCCCGCCCGCCCCCGCGACCGGCGCCGCCACCGACGAACCCCTCGCCGTCATCGGCATGAGCTGCCGCTTCCCCGGCGGCGTCACCAGCCCCGAGGACCTGTGGCGCCTGGTCGCCGAGGGCGTCGACGCCATCGACGGCTTCCCCGCCGACCGCGGCTGGGACACCGGCGCGCTCTACCACGCCGACGCCGGGCAGACCGGCACCTCGTACGTCCGTGAAGGCGGGTTCCTGTACGACGCCGGGCAGTTCGACGCCAAGTTCTTCGGCGTCAACCCGCGCGAGGCCCTGGCGATGGACCCGCAGCAGCGCCTCCTCCTGGAGACCGCGTGGGAGGCCTTCGAACGCGCCGGGATCGACCCGGCGGGCCTGGGCGGCAGCCGGATCGGCGTGTTCGCGGGCACCAACGGCCAGGACTACACCGCCGGCATCGACCACGTCCCCGACGAGGTCGAGGGCTACCTCGGCATCGGCAACGCCGCCAGCGTCGCCTCCGGCCGCATCTCCTACACCTTCGGCCTCGAAGGCCCCGCCGTCACCGTCGACACGGCCTGCTCGTCGTCGCTGGTGGCCCTCCACCTGGCCGCGCAGGCCCTGCGGCAGGGCGAGTGCACCATGGCCCTCGCGGGCGGCGTCTCGGTGATGTCGACCCCGGCCACCTTCGTGGAGTTCAGCCGCCAGCGCGGGCTGGCCACGGACGGCCGCTGCAAGGCCTTCGCGGAGGCCGCGGACGGCACCGGCTGGGGCGAGGGCGTGGGCCTGCTGCTCGTCGAGCGCCTCTCCGACGCCCGCCGCAACGGCCACCAGGTCCTGGCGGTGATCCGCGGTTCGGCCGTCAACCAGGACGGCGCCAGCAACGGCCTGACCGCCCCCAACGGCCCCTCGCAACGCCGCGTCATCCGGGCCGCCTTGGCGAACGCCGGGCTGTCCGCCGCCGACGTGGACGCCGTCGAGGCCCACGGCACCGGCACGACCCTGGGCGACCCCATCGAAGCCCAGGCGCTGCTCGCCACGTACGGCAAGGAGCGCCCGGCCGACCGGCCCCTGTGGCTCGGCTCCATCAAGTCCAACATCGGCCACACGCAGGCCGCCGCCGGTGTCGCCGGTGTCATCAAGATGGTCATGGCCATGCGCCACGGTGTCCTGCCCAAGACGCTGCACGTGGACGCCCCGACCTCCGAAGTCGACTGGTCGGCGGGCGCCGTCGAACTCCTCACCGACGGACGGGAGTGGCCCGCGCACGGCGACGGCACCCCCCGCCGCGCGGGCGTCTCGGCCTTCGGCGTCAGCGGGACGAACGCCCACGTCATCGTGGAACAGGCCCCGGCCGACGAGCCCGCGCGCACGGACCGGGCCCCCGACGGCGGCGAGCCGCCCCTGCCCGTGCTGCCGCTGGCGCTGTCGGCCAAGTCCCCCGAGGCGCTGCGGGCCCAGGCCGAGCGCGTGCTGGCCCGGCTGCGCGCCGACGCCGCGCTCGCACCGGCCGACCTCGGCTGGTCGCTGGCCGTGACCCGGTCGCGGTTCGAGCACCGCGGCGTCGCCCTCGGCCGGGACCGCGACGAGCTCCTCGCCGGGCTCCAGGCACTGGCGGCGGGGGCACCCGCCGCCCCGCGGGCCGTGACCGGCCGCGCGCACGGCGGCCCCGTCCGGCCCCTGTACGTCTTCCCGGGCCGGGGCACGCCGTGGACGGCCGCGGTCCGCGAACTCCTCGACACCTCCCCGGTGTTCGCCGCCCGGATGCGGGAGTGCGCCGACGCGCTCGCCGAGTTCGTGGACTGGGACCTCTTCGAGGTGCTGCACGACGCCGCCGGCGAGGCGCCGACCGGTGAGGCCGCTGGGGCGTCGGACGGTGACACCACCGTGGCGTCGAACGACGACACCGCCGAGGCGCCGACCGGTGAGGCCGCGGCGGCGGACGGCGACGCCGCCGGGCGGGCCGACACGGCCCGGCCCGCCCTGTTCGCCGTGTCGGTCTCCCTGGCCGCCCTCTGGCAGGCCACCGGCGTGGCGCCCGCGGCCGTCGCCGGACACGGCGCCGGTGAGGTCGCCGCCGCGTGCGTGGCCGGTGCCCTCTCCCTGCGGGACGCGGCCCGCCTCGTGACCTCGGGCCGGTCCGCCGACGTCGGTGCCGTGCCCGTCACGCCGGTGCCGCGCCCGGACGGCGTACCGCTGTACTCCGCCCTCGCGGGGGAGTGGCTCGACGCCGCGGCCCTCGCGGACGCCGGGCACTGGCAGCGCGCCCTGCGGCACGACGCCCCCTTCGAGGAGGCCTTCGGCGGTCTGTTCGCCGCCGGTCACCGGCTCGTCGTCGAGGTCGGCCCGCACCCGGTGCACCTCGACGCGCTGCGTACCGCCGCCGAGGCCGAGGGCGGCACCACGGCCGTGCTCGCCTCCCCGCCCCACGGCGAGGGCGGCGGCGCGCGCGAGCTGGCGGCCGCCGTCGCCGCGGCCCACGTCCACGGCGTGGAACTGGACTGGCGGGCGCTGTTCCCCGGCGCCGCCACCGTCGACCTGCCCACGTACGCCTTCCAGCACGAGCACTTCTGGCTCGTCGACGGCCGGACGCCCGCGGCGGCGGCGCCCGCGGCGGACGGGACCGACGCCCGCTTCTGGGAGGCCGTCGAGCGCGAGGACCTGGAGGAGCTGGCCGCCGAGCTGGAGGTGACCGGGGAGTCCGCCGCCGAGCTGGGCGCCGTCCTGCCCGTCCTGTCGTCCTGGCGGCGGCAGCGGCGCGAGCGGTCCACCGTCGACAACTGGCGCTACCAGGTCACCTGGAAGCCGCTCACGGGCGGCCTCCCCGCCCCGGCCCTCACCGGCCGCTGGCTGGTCGTCGTCCCCGAGGGGGCCGTGGCGCACCCGTGGACGTCCGGCGTCACCGAGGCGCTGGCCTCCGCCGGAGCCGAGGCCGTCGAACTGCGCGTACCAGCAGGGGAGGTGAGCGCGGAAGCCCTCGCCGGGCGGCTGCGCGAGCACACGGGGGACTCCGGGCTCGCCGGTGTCGTCTCCCTCCTCGCCCTCGACGAGACGCCCCTCGCGGACCACCCGGCCGTCCCCGCCGGGCTCGCGGGCACCGTCGCCCTCGTCCGCGCCCTGGCGGACACCGACACCACCGCACGCCTGTGGGCGGTGTCCCAGGGCGCCGTCACCACCGGCCGCAGCGACCGCCCGGCGGGCGCCGTCCAGGCCCTGCTGTGGGGTCTCGGCCGCGTCGCCGCGCTGGAGCACCCGGACCTGTGGGGCGGCCTCGTCGACCTGCCCGGGACCGTCGACGCGCGGGCCCGCGCCCGCCTCGCCACCGCCCTGACCGGCATCCCCGCCGAGGCGGGCACCGGTGTCGAGGACCAGCTCGCCGTGCGCGGCCCGGGCCTCTTCGGCCGCCGCCTCGTCCACGCCCCCGCGCGGCCGACGGGGGCCGAGGCTCCATGGACGCCGCGCGGTACCGCCCTGATCACCGGCGGCACCGGCGCCCTCGGCGCCCACGTCGCCCGCAGGCTCGCCCGCGAGGGCGCCGAGCACCTGGTGCTCACCGGCCGCCGCGGCCTCGACGCGCCCGGCGCCGCCGAACTCGTCGCGGAGCTGGAGGAGGCGGGGGCCGCGGTCACCGTCGCCGCCTGCGACGTGGCGGACCGGGACGCGCTGCGGCACCTGCTCGACGAGCTGGCCGCCGAAGGCCGCACCCCGCGCGCCGTCTTCCACGCCGCCGGGGTCAGCCCGGCCCTCGCCCTCACCGACACCACCCCGGCGGACCTCGCCGAGGCGCTGGCCGCCAAGGCCGCGGGCGCCGCCCACCTCGACGACCTGCTCGGCGACACCGACCTGGACGCCTTCGTCCTGTTCTCCTCCATCGCCGCCGTCTGGGGCAGCGGCGGGCAGGCAGGCTACGCCGCCGCCAACACCTTCCTCGACGCGCTCGCCGCGCACCGCCGCGCCCGCGGCCTCACCGCGACCTCCGTCGCCTGGGGCGCCTGGGGCGGCAGCGGCATGGCGGCCACCGCCGAGGCCGAGGAGCACCTGCGCCGCCGCGGCGTACGGCTCCTCGACCCGGACCTGGCCGTCGGCGCGCTCGTCCAGGCCCTCGCCGCCGACGAGACGTGCCTGACCGTGGCCGACGTCGACTGGGAGCGGTTCGCGCCCGCGTTCACCGCGGCCCGGCCCAGCGCCCTCCTCGGCGCGCTGCCCGAGCTG
>NZ_BNBT01000030.1 GCF_014656095.1 Streptomyces longispororuber | reverse complement strand
GCGGGCCCCCGGCGGCCCGGCGCTCGCGCGCCCCCTCGGCGGCGTGGCGGCGGGTGGTGGGTGCGGCGGCGGAGGCGGAGGCGGGGGCGGACGGTGCGGGCACGGCGTACTCCCTGCGACGGTGGTTTCGCACGTGGTGCTGGTTCCTGGGAATGTCTCCGAAAGAGTGGTTTCACGGGTTCAACGCGTGACCCCCCGGCCGGTCACTGGCCGGAAGGGGCCGGGCCGCGCGAACCGGGCGCAAACCGCCTGTACGGGGCATCCGCCATTGCCATCCGGGCGCGCCTCATGCATGCTCCGGTGAACGCCGCGAGGCCGATGTGAGGCCGTGCGGGGGCGGCGGAAGCCGTCCACGAGGGCCGAGCGGGCCCTGGGCAGGAGAGGAGAGCCGCCGTACCCTTGGGGTAAGGGGTTGGGAAGATGATTCCCGGACACGCGTCCGGTGACGGCTCGTGTCCACCAGGCCGCCGGGTCCGACCTCCGCGCATCAGCCCGGGAACCGCGCACCGCCCCGACCGCGCACCGCCCCGTTCCACCGCGTCGCACCACGGACGCCGATCCACCCGACAAGAGCCGACCCTCCCACAGAGGACTCCTTCGCCGAGACACCGATGGCCGGTCACGAATTCTCCGAACCCGCGGACCGCAAGCGGCAGGTCGCCGATCCGACGGCGACGCCCCGAGCGGCGGAAGAACCACGTCACTCCTGCGATCCCGCCTTCCGGCACGGTGTCGTCGTCGGCTTCGACGGCTCGACATCCAGCGAGCGGGCCCTCGCCTACGCCATCGGGATGGCGCACCGGTCCGGCTCCGGCCTGATCATCGTGCACGTCGCCAACCGCCTGCCCACCACGGTCTGGGCGGGGTGCGAGCCCCCGGTCTTCGTCGACGTCCCCGACCACCGCACCGAAGTCCTCGGCCTCGAACTGGCCTGCGCGGACTACCTGTCCGAGGTGCCGTGGATCCTGGTCGAGCGCGGCGGCGACATCTGCCACGAGCTGGAGGAGGTCGGCCGGGAGTACGCGGCCGACGCCATCGTCGTGGGCTCCACGCACGGCATCGTAGGGCGCATCTTCGGCTCCGTCGCGGGCCGTCTCGCGCGCCGTGCGCAACGGCCCGTCGTCGTCATCCCGTGACCTTCGCCGTCCCCGTGTGACCCCTGTCGTCCCAGGTGGGACAGGGGTGTCAGGGTGCCGGACCCCGGTACGCGCCCGGGTGGCGCCGCATAAATCTACTCATGCGTAGAGGTGGTTTGTGCCCTTGTGAAGGGTACATACCCGGTCGCTGGGACGCGTCCCGCCGGCCGGGGGGTGACGGCCACCGGTCGTGGCGGGCGCGGGCCGGGGTAATGGGCGACCCCGGTCCCTTGAGGAGCGCCCCCCGAGCGCTTGGTGGCACGCCGGGGGGCGTTCACAGCACGACGGCCGGGCCGCCGCGCGCGCCCGTCGCCCGGCGTACGCGGGGCGGTCGGTGGCGCGCGGCGGCGGTCGGCCGTCGGGCGTACGCCGGGCTCCGGCGGTGACTACTCCACCGTGACCGACTTCGCCAGGTTGCGCGGCTTGTCGATGTCCCGGCCCAGGGCCAGGGCCGTGTGGTAGGCGAGGAGCTGGAGCGGGATGCCCATGAGGATCGGGTCCAGCTCGTCCTCGTTCTTCGGTACGACGATGGTGTGGTCGGCCTTCTCCTGCTCCTGGTGGGCGACCGCGAGGATGCGGCCGCTGCGGGCCTTGATCTCCTCCAGGGCGGCGCGGTTCTTCTCCAGGAGGTCGTCGTCCGGGACGATCGCCACCGTCGGCAGGGCCGGCTCGATCAGGGCGAGCGGACCGTGCTTGAGCTCGGACGCGGGGTACGCCTCGGCGTGGATGTAGGAGACCTCCTTGAGCTTCAGGGAGGCCTCGCGGGCCACCGGGTAGCCGCGCACCCGGCCGATGAACAGCATCGACTTGGCCTCGGCGAACTCCTGGGCGAGCTTCTTGATCTCGTCCTCGCGGGCCAGCATCTGCTCGATCTGCGCGGGCAGTTGGCGCAGACCCGCGATGATCCGCTTGCCGTCGGCGACCGACAGGTCCCGGATGCGGCCCAGGTGCAGGGCGAGCAGCGCGAAGGCGACCGTGGTGTTGGTGAAGCACTTGGTGGAGACGACGCAGACCTCCGGGCCCGCGTGGACGTACACGCCCGCGTCCGCCTCGCGGGCGATCGCGGAGCCGACGACGTTCACGATGCCGAAGACGCGGGCGCCCTTGCGCTTGAGCTCCTGCACGGCGGCGAGCACGTCGTACGTCTCGCCGGACTGGGAGACGGCGACGTACAGGGTGTCGGGGTCGACGACCGCGTTGCGGTAGCGGAACTCGGAGGCGGGCTCGGCGTCGGCGGGGATGCGGGCCATCTCCTCGATCATCTGGGCGCCGATCATGCCCGCGTGGTACGAGGTGCCGCAGCCGAGGATCTTGACGCGGCGCACCTTGCGGGCGTCGTGCGCGTCGAGGTTGAGGCCGCCGAGGTGCACGGTGGCGAAGCGGTCGTCGATGCGGCCGCGCAGGACGCGGTCCACGGCGTCGGCCTGCTCGAAGATCTCCTTGTGCATGTACGTGTCGTGGCCGCCCATGTCCCACGACTCCGCCTCCCACTCCACGGTGGTCGGCGAGGCCGTCGTACGGGAGCCCTCGGTGGTGTACGTGCGGTAGTCGTCGGCCTTGAGGGTGGCCATCTCGCCGTCGTCGAGGGTGACGACCTGGCGGGTGTGGGAGACGAGCGCGGCGACGTCGGAGGCGACGAACATCTCCTTCTCGCCGATGCCGAGGACCACGGGCGAGCCGTTGCGGGCGACGACGATGCGGTCGTTGAAGTCGGCGTGCAGGACGGCGATGCCGTACGTGCCCTCGATGTGGCGCAGCGCCTCGCGGACCCGCTCCTCCAGGGTCTCGGCCTCGGAGCGGGCGATGAGGTGGGTGATCACCTCGGTGTCCGTCTCGGAGCGGAACTCCACGCCGTCGGCGACCAGCTTGGCGCGCAGCTCGGTGGCGTTGTCGATGATGCCGTTGTGGACGACCGCGACCTTGTCCTCGGGGTCCAGGTGGGGGTGGGCGTTCTCGTCGGACGGGGCGCCGTGGGTGGCCCAGCGGGTGTGGGCGATACCGGTGGTGCCGGTGAAGCGCTTGGGGACGCGGGCCTCCAGGTCGCGGACGCGGCCCTTGGCCTTGACCATCTTCAGGCCCGTGGCCTTGGGGGAGGTGATGACGACGCCCGCGGAGTCGTAGCCGCGGTACTCCAGGCGCTGGAGGCCCTCCAGGAGCAGCGGGGCGACGTCACGCTTGCCGATGTATCCGACGATTCCGCACATAAGGGTCCCTTGGGTGTGGTGGGGATGGTCTAGCCGTAGACGATGCGGCGCAACTGCCGCAGCGAGAGCTCGGGCGGTGCCACCGCGCGGTAGCGCAGCTCCGCCGCGATCTGTTCGAAGATCTCCGCGTTCACCAGGCCCTGACCCTGGAGTTCGCGGTGGCGGCGGCGGACGTAGCCCTCGGTCGTCTCGTCGAAGTACGCGAGCACGTCCTGGATCACCCGGAGCGCTTCGCCGCGCTGGAGCTGCGTGGAGCGCATCAGGTGATCGACAAGTTCTTCGTGCACCCGATGATCCTGGATTACGCAGGGCCCTTGCGCAACAATCCTGCCCGGAATCGGGCAGGATTAGCTCGATCGACCCTCCTGGTCCGCTCGTACGGCGCGTACGGGCCCCTACGGAGGGCGCCCGTACGGCTCACATCCGGCGCAGGACCGCCTGCTTGGCCGCCGTGAACTCCTCGTCCGTGAGGATGCCGCCGCGGTGCAGCTCGCCCAGCTCCCGCAGGCGCCGAAGCAGCGCGTCGTGGTCGTCCTCGGCCGGCGCGGGCGGGGCGGGCACCGGCGCGGCGGCGGGCACCGCGGGCGACAGCGTCTTGTGGACGGGGGCCGGGTGCGCGGTCGGCGCGGGCCGCGCCGGGTGCGGCAGCCGGGCCTGCACGGCCGCCGCGACGAGCGCCATCAGCGGGTCCTTCTTGAAGCCCCACAGCTCCACCGAGTTCGGGTCGTACTTGGGCGGGGCCTTGGTCGGCGCGTTCCGCACGGTGAAGCGGAGGTAGCCGTTCTCCAGGCCGATGGCGGGCTGCCACTCGACGGCGGCGACGTCCCCGAGCGCGATGGTGCGGGTGCCCGCGGCGGCCTTGGCCTCCTCCGTCTTCCAGTTCCACTCCAGACGGACCTGCTCGCCGTCGAAGCTCACCGTGGCGTCGCCCGCGGAGACCTGGAGCGGCACCGACGGGCCCGACAGGAGATAGCGGTCGCAGGCCGTGGCCGGGACCTGCTCCAGCAGCAGGGCGTTGCGCACCTCGTCGACCAGGTACTCGGCGACGCCGTACCGGTCGGGTTCCACCGTGAGCTGGTACGGGTCCGAGGCGTCGGCCAGCCTGCCCGCCGTCGCCTGGAGCAGCGGGTCGGCGCCGTCGCGAAGGCGCAGCCGGAGCCGTCCGCTCTTCTTGCCCTGCTCGAAGGCGATGCCCGCCAACGCCCCGAGCGGCAGCGTCACTTCGCCCAGCGTCTTGCGCAGCAGCGAGACGCCCTTGTCGCGTCCCGGCACGAGCCGCAGTGCCACTCCGTCGAAGGTCCAGGTCCCGTCGCGCTGGATGATTTCCGCCATGGGGGTGATTCTCGCACCGCCGCCCAGGTCAGGTGGTCTACACCTTGACCGGGCCTGGGGTGCGCGGTACGCATGAGGACAGTTCGACCGTGTCACCTCCGCGTCGGCCCGTCGAAGGGACCCGCTCGTGCGAAAGCCCCACAGATCGACACGTGTCATCGGCGCCCTGCTCCTCGCCGCCGCCGCAGGTCTGTCGACCGCGGCGACCGCGCCGGGCGGACCGCCCCGGACCGCGCCCGAGCCGACCCCGCTCGGCCGCGTCGTCCCCGCGCCCCTGAAGGCCGAACCGGCCGGGCCCGGCTACGAGATCACCGCCAAGACCGCCATCCGCGTCGGTGCCCACCCCGAGGAGCGCCGCGTCGGCGAGTACCTCGCGCAACTGCTGCGCCCCGCCACCGGCTTCCCCCTGCCCGTCACCGACCGCGCGGGCGGCGACGGCATCCGGCTGCGCGTCAGCGCCGAGCCCGCGAACAAGGTCCTCGGCGGCGAGGGCTACCGGCTGATCTCCGAGCGCCGCTCCCTCACCCTCACCTCCTGGTCGGGCGCGGGCCTCTTCCACGGCGTCCAGACGCTGCGCCAGCAGCTCCCCGCCGCCGTGGAGAAGCGGACGAGGCAGCCGGGGCCCTGGCGGGTCGCGGGCGGCACCGTCACGGACACCCCGCGGTACGCCTACCGGGGGGCGATGCTCGACGTGGCCCGCCACTTCTTCCCGGTCGAGCACGTCAAGCGCTACATCGACCAGTTGGCGCTGTACAAGATGAACACGCTGCACCTGCACCTGAGCGACGACCAGGGCTGGCGCATCGCCGTCGACTCCTGGCCGCGCCTGGCCTCGTACGGCGGCTCCACCCAGGTCGGCGGCGGCCCCGGCGGCTTCTACACCAAGGACCAGTACCGCGAGATCGTCTCCTACGCGGCCTCCCGGGGCCTGGAGGTGGTCCCCGAGATCGACATGCCGGGGCACACCAACGCCGCGCTCGCCTCGTACGCCGAGCTGAACTGCGACGGGGTGGCGCCGCCGCTGTACACGGGCACCGAGGTCGGCTTCAGCTCGCTGTGCGTGAAGAAGGACGTCACGTACGACTTCGTGGACGACGTGATCCGCGAGCTGGCCGCGCTCACGCCGGGCCGCTACCTGCACATCGGCGGCGACGAGGCGCACTCCACCAGCGACGAGGACTTCGTGGCGTTCATGGACAAGGTGCAGCCGGTCGTCGCCCGGTACGGCAAGACCGTGGTCGGCTGGCACCAGTTGGCCGGGGCGCACCCGGCGCCGGGCGCGGTCGCGCAGTACTGGGGCTACGACCGCACCGGCCAGGCCGAGCGCGACGAGGTGGTGAACGCGGCGAAGGGCGGCACCCGCCTCGTGCTCTCGCCCGCCGACCGGGCCTACCTGGACCACAAGTACGACAAGGACACCCCGCTGGGCCTGAAGTGGGCCGGGTACGTGGACGTGCGCAGGGCCTACGACTGGGACCCGGGCACGTACCTCGCCGGCGCCCCGGCCGAGGCGATCCTCGGGGTCGAGGCCCCGCTGTGGACGGAGACCCTCTCCACGCCGGCGCACCTGGACTACATGGCCTTCCCGCGCCTGCCCGGCATCGCCGAGCTGGGCTGGTCGCCCGCGGCCGCGCACGACTGGGAGGCGTACCGCTCCCGGCTCGCGGCGCAGGCGCCCCGCTGGGACGCGCTGGGCATCGGCTACTACCGCTCGCCGCAGGTGCCCTGGCCCGCCTCCTGACGGGGGGTCGTACGGGCGGCGGCTCCGGAGGACCGTACTCCGGAGCCGCCGCCGGCCGGTGGGGTGGTGCTACGCGGCCGCGTGCGGCGGGCGCCCGGCCACCGCGCGGCGGACGACCGCCGCCTCGAACCGCTCGCGCGCGCAGAAGCTGAGCAGGGCGAGCCCGTCGGGTGTCCCGGTCTCGCACTCGGGCACGAAGCCGACGGCCTCGTACCGGCGGCGCGCTTGCGTGTCGGCGGCGTCGGACTCGACGACGACGCGCTGGGCGGCCGGGTCGGCGAACACGTACTCCAGGGCGGTGGCGAGCACGGTCTCGGCGAAGTCGGGCACGGTCTCGTGGTCCGGGGCGAGGAGGACGTGCAGGCCGACGTCGCCGGGCTCGGGCTCGTAGAGGTCCACCGGGGCGGCGCGCAGGGGGTCGTAACGCTCCATCAGGAACGCGGGCTCGCCGTCGAGCAGGCCGAGGTACGCGTGGTGGTGCTCGGAGGCGGCGATGCCCATGTACTCCCGCTCCACGTGGTGGAGCTTGGCGTCCCGCCGCTGCCAGTGGGGGGCCTTGGGGTGGGTGACCCAGGAGTGCACCAGCTCGGTGTCGGTGAACGGGTCGAGGGCGCGCAGGGTGAGGGTCCCGGCGCCCCGGCCGCGGGCCGCGGCTGTGGCGCGCGTGCGGGACGGGCGCCGGGCGGCCGGGGCGCGGTGGAGGTCAGCTCGCACGGACAAGGCGGTCTCCCAGGTACTGCTCGGCGTGGTGGGCGATCAGGTCGAGCACGGCGGCGAGGTCGGCGGTCGTCGTCCCGGGGTTCAGCGGGGTGAGCCGCAGGTACTGGCGGTCGCCCACCACGGTGCCGGCGACGGCGGCGGCACCGGAGGCGCACAGGGCCTTGCGGGCGTACAGGTTGGCGCGGTCGATGTCGGCGGGGGTGCGGATGGCGGCCGGGATGTGGCGGAAGACGAGCGTGCAGAGCTGGGGTTCGACGGTGACGGCGAAGCGCGGGTCGGCGGCCACGAGGTCGAAGCCGCGCGCGGCCAGGTCGCAGCACGCGTCGAACCGGTCGCCGAGGGCGTCGGGGCCCAGGGTGCGCAGGGCCAGCCACAGCGACACGACAGCGGGGGCACCGGCCGTCCGGACGGGGCTGTCGGCGTGGCGGGGGCCGGGCTCGTGCGGCGCCCGCCAGGGGCCGGGGTACTCCGCGGCGGCCGGGCGCAGCGCCGCGCCGTCGCGGACCAGGAGGGCGGCCGGGCTCGCCGGTCGCGCGTACGACGTGGGGAAGTCCACGGTCACCGAGTCGGCGCGCTCGATGCCGTCGAGGAGGTGGCGCCGGGTGCGCGAGGCGAGCAGCCCGCAGCCGTACGCGACCCGCACGTGCAGCCGGACGCCGTGGTGTGCGCACAGGTCGGCGAGGTGCGCCAGCGGGTCGACGGAGCCGGACCCGGCGGTGCCCGCGGTGGCCATGACGGCCAGGGGCACCAGGCCCTCGCGGGCGCAGCGCTCCAGTTCGCGGGCGAGCGCCACGGTCTGGAGGCGGCCGCCGCGGTCGGTGGGGACGGTGACGACGGCGTCCGGGCCGAGGCCGAGGAGCCGGGCGGCGGCGCGGGCGCGGGCGTGGTCCGCGGCGGGGACGAGGACGCGGAGGCGATGGGTGCCGGGGCCCGCCGCCTCGCGGGCCAGGAGCAGCGCCTGGAGGTCGGCCTGGGCGCTGTCGGCGGCGAACAGGCCGTCGGCGGCGGGCCCGAGGCCGAGGCGCCCGGCGGCCCAGTCGACGAGGCGGCGTTCGAGGTGGGCCACGCCCGCGGACCGGTCGTCCCAGGGGGAGGGGCCGTCGGGCCCGGCCGGGAGGAGGGCGGGGGCGGCGAGGTGCGCGAGGTGGCGGGGGTGGCCGGGGGAGACCGCGGCGGGCGGGCAGAGCCGGTCCAGCTCGTCGAGGGCGGCGGCGGTGTCGGGCAGCGGCGTGTCGAGATCGACGGCGTCGGCAACGGTCGCGGCGGCGGCAACGGTGGCGGCGTGCGGCGGGGAGGCGGTGGCGGTCCTGGCGGCCACCCGCTCGGCTTGGTCGGTCACGGGGGTGCGGTACCGCTCCGTGGTCGTGCCGGTGAGCAGGTGCGAGCGCATGAACGGTCCTCCAGGTGAGGGGACGTGGGACGCGCCCCGGGCAGGGCACAGCGAGGGAGTTCCGGGGCGCGTCCCGATAACTAAGGTTAGCCTAACCTAAGTTCATGCGTCCCGTGGTGCCCGGGAACGACGGACGGGCCGGAACTCGCGCGGGTGCGAGTTCCGGCCCGTCCGGTGGCGGGTGGCGCGGGGTCAGGAGACCTTCTTCGCCTTCTCGATGGCCTTCGCCAGGTCCTCCAGGATGGGGGCGCACTTGGCGTACGAGTAGATCGGCTCGGTCACGCGCGGGATGACCTGCCCGGCCTTGACGGCGGGAAGCTTGCCCCACGTCGGCTTCTGCTCGGCGAGGCCCTCCGGCTGCAGCGCCGACGTGCGGTTGTCCATCATGATGACGTCGGCCTCGTACTTGTCGACGTTCTCCCAGGACAGGTTCTCGAACCAGCCGCCGCTCTCCTTCAGGGCCTTGGCCGGCGGCTCGACGAGGTTCACGCCGAGGGACTTGAAGTACTCCAGGTCGGCGGAGAGGTTGGAGCCGGAGACGTAGAAGATGTCGGCGCTCGCGGAGCCGACCAGGACCTTGATCTCCGGGCGGGCCTTCGCGGCCTTGCGCAGCCGCTCGGCCGCGGCCTCGAAGCGCTTCTTCGCCGCGACGACCTTGTCGGCCTTCACGTCGGCGCCGAGCGACTCGGCGAGGGCCAGCAGGCGCTCCAGGGGCTTGGTCATCTGGCGGTCGTAGACCGAGATGCCGACGCTCGGGGCGAGCTTGAGGATCTTGTCCTTGGACGCCTCGGGGACGTACCAGAGGGTGCCCTGGTCGTCGAACATCGTGGAGATCAGGACGTCGGGCCTGAGGCCCACGTACTTCTCGATGTTGAACTGGTCCCAGGCGTTGCCCAGGATCGTCACCTTGCTGATGTCCATGTCGCCGGCCTGGACGTCGGGCTTGCCGTCCTTGGTCTTCGTGGGGCCGAAGACGCCCTTGACCTCGATGCCGTAGTCGTACAGCGCGGCCGCGACGCCGGTGAACGCCACGATGTTCTTGGGCGTGGTGTCCTTCTTCGCCGTCGTGCCGCGGTCGTCCTCGAAGGACCAGGGGCCGCCGTCCTTGCCGGAGCCGCCGCCCTTGCTCTTGTCAGCCTTCTCGTCGCCGCAGGCGGCGAGGACGGCGGTGAGGCCGAGGGCGCCGCCCGCGGCGAGGAGGCCGCGGCGGGTGGGCTGGGGGAGTCGGGGCATGGGGGTCTCTGCTTTCGTACGGGGCGCCGCGGGCGGCGGTGGCCGGAAATCGTGCTTAGGTTAACCTAACCTTGCCTCTGCTTCCCCGCCCACCCGCCCCTTCCCTCCCGGGCCCGGCCCCGCTGCCCCCGCGGCACTCGTCTGGGGCTCCGCCCCTTTCCCCCGTCATCGGCGCTCCGCGCCTCGCCCTCAAACGCCGGGCGGGCTGGTAACCCCCCTTGCGCCTCGCTGTGAACACCGGACGGGTGGGGAGAAAAGCCCGTCCGGCGATTGAGGACGAGGCGCGGAGCGCCGATGGGGGGCGGGTGGGCGGGGAAAAGAGCCCCAGCCCCAGCCTCAGCTCGTGAGGCCCAGCTCCCGAGCGATCAGCATGCGCTGCACCTCACTCGTGCCCTCGCCGATCTCCAGGATCTTGGAGTCCCGCCACATCCGGGCCACCGGGTACTCGTTCATGAAGCCGTACCCGCCGTGGACCTGGGTCGCCTCGCGCGCGTTGTCGACGGCGACCGTCGACGAGTACAGCTTGGCCAGCGCCGCCTCCTTCTTGAACGGCTCCCCGGCGACCAGCCGCGACGCCGCGTCGCGCCAGGCGAGCCGGGACGTGTGCGCCTTCATCTCCATGTCGGCGATCTTGAACTGGATGGCCTGGTTGGAGCCGATGGGCCGGCCGAAGGCGTGCCGCTCCTTGGCGTACTTCACGGACTGGTCGACGCAGCCCTGGGCGAGCCCCGTCGCGAGCGCGGCGATGGCGATGCGGCCCTCGTCGAGGATGCGCAGGAACTGGGCGTAGCCGCGGCCGGGTTCGCCGAGGAGGTTGGCCTTGGGCACGCGGACGTCGGTGAAGGACAGCTCCCGGGTGTCCGACGCGTTCCAGCCGACCTTCGAGTACGGGGCGGCGACGGTGAAGCCGGGCGTCCCGGACGGCACGATGATCGAGGAGATCAGCGGCTTGCCCTCGGCGGTGCGGCCGGTGACGGCGGTGACCGTGACCAGGGCGGTGATGTCGGTGCCGGAGTTGGTGATGAAGCACTTGGTGCCGTTGATCACCCATTCGTCCGTGGCCTCGTCCAGGCGGGCCGTGGTGCGCGTGCCGCCCGCGTCGGAGCCGCCGTCCGGCTCGGTGAGGCCGAACGCGCCGAGGGCCTCCCCGGCGCACAGCCGCGGCAGCCACTCCCGCTTCTGCTCCTCGGTGCCGAACAGGTGCAGCGGCATCGCGCCGAGCGAGACGCCCGCCTCCAGGGTGATGGCCACGGACGAGTCGACGCGCGCCAGCTCCTCCAGGGCGATGCCGAGCGCGAGGTAGTCGCCGCCCATGCCGCCGTACTCCTCCGGGAACGGCAGGCCGAACAGGCCCATACGGCCCATCTCGCGCACGATCTCGTAGGGGAACTCGTGCCGCTCGTAGTAGTCGCCGATCTTCGGGGCGACCACGTCGTTGGCGAACTCCTCCACGGTGCGGCGGAGTTCCTCGTGCTCGGGGGTCAGGTGGTGGTCCATCGTTCTCACGGCTCCTGGTGGGAGAGGGCGCGCACGGTGCGCGACGGGCTCGGTCGGCCCAACCGGTCGGCCATCCACGCGCTCGTGGCGGTGAGACGGCCGAGGTCGACCCCGGTCTCGATGCCGAGGCCGTGCAGCATCCACACGAGGTCTTCGGTGGCGAGGTTGCCGGTGGCGCTCTTGGCGTACGGGCAGCCGCCGAGGCCGCCCGCGGAGGCGTCCACGGTGGTGACGCCGTGCTGGAGCGCGGCGAGGGTGTTGGCCAGGGCCTGGCCGTACGTGTCGTGGAAGTGCACGCCGACGCGGTCGGTGGGCACTCCCTGGTCGTTGAGGGCGGTCAGCAGGGCCCGGACGTGGCCGGGCGTGGCGACGCCGATGGTGTCGCCGAGGCTCAGCTCGTCGCAGCCCAGGTCGAGCAGCGCCCGGCAGACGCGGACGACCTGGGGGATCGGCACGGGGCCCTCCCAGGGGTCGCCGAAGCACATCGACAGATAGCCGCGCACGTGCACCTGGTCGGCCCCGGTCCCGGTGGCCTTCGCCCGGGCCACCACCGGCGCGAACATGGCGAGTGCCTCGTCGACCGTGCGGTTCAGGTTGGCCTTGGCGAAGGACTCGGTGGCGCTGGCGAACACGGCGACCCGGCGGGCGCCGAGCGCGAGCGCCCGGTCCAGGCCGCGCTCGTTCGGCACGAGCACCGGCAGGTGCACGCCCGCCAGGTCCCGCACCTGGGGGAACAACTGCTCCGCGTCGGCCAGTTGGGGCACCCACTTGGGGTGCACGAAGCTGGTGGCCTCGACGGTGGTGAGCCCGGCACCGGCCAGGCGGCGGATGAACTCCGCCTTCACCTCCGTGGGGACGGCCCCCTTCTCGTTCTGCAGGCCGTCGCGGGGGCCGACCTCGTGGATGCGGACGCGCGGCGGCAGCCCCTCCGCCGGTACGGCCATGGGCAGGCCGGTCGTGTCGCTCATGCCTCCTCCTGAGCCGACGCGTCGGGGACCACCACGGCGAGGATCTGGTCCATGGCGACCGTGGTCCCGGGGGTGACGTCCAGTTCGGTGACGGTGCCCGCGTGCGGGGCGGCGATGACGTGCTCCATCTTCATCGCCTCCACCACGACGAGGCTCTGCCCCGCCGCCACTCGGTCCCCCACGGAGACCTTGACGACGGTGACGGTGCCGGGCATCGGCGCGGTCAGCGCGTCCGCGCCCGCGTGGGCCGCGCCGGTGAGCGCGGCCTCCACCGGGTCGTGGTCGCGGACCTCCCAGGCGTCGCCGTCCCGGCCGAGCCAGTCACCGGCGTGGTGGAAGGGGGTGACGGGACCGGGCGCCCGGGTCCCGTCGGCGTCGACCTCGACCGTGCCGTCCGCGGTGAGGCGGGTCCGTACGGTCACCGGGTCGTGCCCCGGCACCCGCAGGTGGTGCACCGTCCAGGCGGGTTCGCCGCCCAGGCGCCAGCCGTTGGGTACGGAGAACGGGTCGGTCCAGGCGTTCCCGTCCCGCGCGGGGGCCGTCGCCCTGGCCCGCGCGGCGGCCTCGTACACCTCCGCGGGGACGTCCGTGTCGACCAGCGCCTCGGCCTCGCGCTCCACGAGGCCCGTGTCCAGCTCTCCGGCCACCACCGCGGGGTGGGCGAGCAGCCGCCGCAGGAAGCCGGTGTTCGTCGGCACACCGAGGATCACCGTCTCCGCGAGGGCCGCCCGCAGCTTGCGCAGCGCGGTCGCGCGGTCGGGGCCGTACGCGACGACCTTGGAGAGCATCGGGTCGTACAGGCTCCCGACCTCCGTGCCCTCGCTGAGGCCGGAGTCGGTGCGCACCCCGTCGCCGGAGGGCTCGCGCAGCGCCAGGACTGTGCCGCCGGAGGGCAGGAACCCGCGGGCGCCCTCTTTGAAGGACACTGTCTCGGCGCAGATGCGGGCCTCCACCGCGTGCCCGGTCAGGCGCACGTCCTCCTGCGCGAAGGGCAGCGGTTCCCCGGCGGCGACCCGGAGCTGCCACTCCACCAGGTCCAGGCCGGTGATCAGCTCGGTGACCGGGTGCTCGACCTGGAGGCGGGTGTTCATCTCCATGAAGTAGTACGAGGACGGGTCGCCGCCCGGGACGATGAACTCGACCGTGCCGGCGCCGACGTAGCCGCAGGAGCGGGCGGCGTCCACGGCGGCGGCGCCCATCGCGGCGCGCGTGGCCTCGTCGAGCAGGACGCTGGGCGCCTCCTCGATGATCTTCTGGTGGCGGCGCTGGAGGGAGCACTCGCGCTCGCCGAGGTGGACGACGTGGCCGTGGGCGTCGGCGAGGACCTGGATCTCGATGTGCCGGGGGCGGTCGACCCAGCGCTCCACGAGCAGCGTGTCGTCGCCGAAGGAGGCGCGCGCCTCGCGCCGGGCGGCGGCGATCTCCTCGCCGAGCAGCGCGGCGTCCCGCACCAGGCGCATGCCTTTGCCGCCGCCGCCCGCGGACGGCTTGAGCAGCACCGGGGTGCCGATCTCCTGGGCGGCGGCCATCAGTTGGGCGTCGGTGAGGCCGCTGCCCGAGGAGCCGGGCACCACCGGGACCCCGGCCGCGCGCACCGTCTCCTTGGCGCGGATCTTGTCGCCCATCAGGTCGATCGCCGTGGCGGGCGGCCCGATGAAGACCAGGCCGGCGTCCGCGCAGGCCTGCGCGAAGGCGGCGTTCTCCGCGAGGAAGCCGTAGCCGGGGTGGACGGCCCGGGCGCCGGAGACCGCGGCGGCCTGCAGGAGCCGCTCCACGGACAGATAGCTCTCGGCGGCGGGCGCGGGGCCGAGCCGCACCGCGGTGTCGGCCTCGCGCACGTGCCGGGCGCCGGCGTCGGCGTCGGAGAAGACGGCCACCGAGCGCACGCCGAGACGGCGCAGCGTGCGGATGACGCGGACGGCGATCTCGCCCCGGTTGGCCACAAGGACCGTGTCGAACATGCTCATCGCGTCCGTACCCCTCACATCCGGAAGACGCCGAAGCCGCGGTCGCCCAGCGGGGCGCCCGAGCAGGCGGTCAGGGCCAGGCCGAGCACCTGGCGGGTCTCCAGCGGGTCGATGACGCCGTCGTCCCACAGCCGCGCCGTGGCGTAGTAGGCGTTGCCCTGCTGTTCGTACTGCGCGCGGACCGGGGCCTTGAAGGCCTCCTCGTCCTCGGCGGACCACTCCTCGCCGCGCGCCTCCAACTGGTCGCGCTTGACCGTGGCGAGGACGGACGCGGCCTGCTCGCCGCCCATGACGGAGATCTTGGCGTTCGGCCACATCCACAGGAAGCGGGGCGAGTAGGCCCGGCCGCACATGGAGTAGTTGCCCGCGCCGTAGCTGCCGCCGACCACGACGGTCAGCTTCGGCACGCGGGTGCAGGCCACGGCGGTGACCATCTTGGCGCCGTGCTTGGCGATGCCGCCCGCCTCGTAGTCCCGGCCCACCATGAAGCCGGAGATGTTCTGCAGGAAGACCAGCGGGATGCCGCGCTGGTCGCACAGCTCGATGAAGTGGGCGCCCTTCTGGGCGGACTCCGCGAACAGGATGCCGTTGTTGGCGACGATCCCCACCGGGTGGCCGTGGAGGTGCGCGAAGCCGGTGACGAGGGTCTGCCCGAACTCCGCCTTGAACTCGGCGAAGCGCGAGCCGTCGACCACGCGCGCGATGACCTCGCGCACGTCGTACGGCGTACGGGGGTCCACCGGCACCGCGCCGTACAGGCCGAACGGGTCGACCTTCGGCTCCTCCACCGGCCGCACCTCCCAGGGCGGCGCCCCGCGCGCGGGCAGCGTGGAGACGATCGTGCGCACGATGCGCAGCGCGTGCGGGTCGTCCTCGGCGAGGTGGTCGGTGACGCCCGAGACCCGGGAGTGGACCTCGCCGCCGCCCAGCTCCTCGGCGGTCACGACCTCGCCGGTGGCGGCCTTCACCAGCGGCGGGCCGCCCAGGAAGATCGTGCCCTGGTTGCGCACGATCACGGCCTCGTCGCTCATCGCCGGGACGTACGCCCCTCCGGCCGTGCAGGAGCCGAGGACCGCCGCGATCTGCGGGATGCCCGCGCCGGACATCCGGGCCTGGTTGTAGAAGATCCGCCCGAAGTGGTCGCGGTCGGGGAAGACCTCGTCCTGCATCGGCAGGAAGGCGCCGCCGGAGTCGACCAGGTACACGCACGGCAGGCGGTTCTCCAGGGCGATCTCCTGGGCCCGCAGGTGCTTCTTGACCGTCATCGGGTAGTACGTGCCGCCCTTGACGGTGGCGTCGTTGGCGACGACCACGCACTCGCGGCCGCTGACCCGGCCGACCCCGGCGATGACCCCGGCGGCCGGGGCCTGCCCGTCGTACATCCCGTCGGCGGCCAGCGGCGCGACCTCCAGGAAGGGCGAGCCGGGGTCGAGCAGGGCGTCCACGCGGTCGCGCGGCAGCAGCTTGCCGCGCGCGGTGTGGCGTGCGCGGGCCTTCTCGCCGCCGCCGAGGCGGGCCGCGGCGAGCTTGCCGCGCAGCTCCTCGGCCAGCGCGCGGTGCGCCGCCTCGTTGGCCCGCCAGGCGTCCGAGGCGGGGTCCGCCGCGCTCGTGAGGACTGGTGCCTGTTGCATCCGCTGAGCTCCCCGGGTTAGTGAGCGTTAACGTGTGGTCCTCAGGTTAACGACCGCTAACCGCCCTGTCTAGAATTGCTGCCATGGCCACCAGGACCGACGCCCCCACCCGCCGCGAGCAGATCCTCAAGGAAGCCGCCCGGCTCTTCGCCGAGCGCGGCTTCCACGGCGTGGGCGTGGACGAGATAGGGGCGGCCGTCGGCATCAGCGGGCCGGGCCTGTACCGGCACTTCGCGGGCAAGGACGCGATGCTCGCCGAGCTGCTCGTCGGCATCAGCGAGCAGTTGCTCACCGGGGGCAGGCGCCGGGCGGCGGAGACGGCGGGGGCGCCCGAGGCCACCCTCGACTCGCTCATCGAGGGGCACATCGACTTCGCCCTCGACGACCGCCCCCTGATCACCCTGCACGACCGCGAGCTGGACCGCCTGCGGGACACCGACCGCAAGAGGGTGCGCCAGCTCCAGCGCCAGTACGTCGAGCTGTGGGTGGCCGCCGTCCGCGAGGTCTACCCCGCCCTCGCCGAGGCGGAGGCCCGCGCCTCCGTGCACGCGGTCTTCGGCCTCCTGAACTCCACCCCCCACCTGCCCCGCCCCGGCACCCTCCCCGACCGCGACGCCACGGCCCACCTCCTCCACCGCCTGAGCAGGGGCGCCCTGGCGGCGGCAGCGGGGGCGGGCGGTCCCAGCCCGTCCGGCGCTTGAGGGCGAGGAAGGCCGAAGGCCGCGACAGCCCCGGCCCCGGCTACCGCCCCGCCGGTCACGCGTTTGA
Organism: Streptomyces longispororuber; assembly: GCF_014656095.1. Lineage (GTDB taxonomy): Bacteria > Actinomycetota > Actinomycetes > Streptomycetales > Streptomycetaceae > Streptomyces > Streptomyces longispororuber. Next base: position 50,975 of record NZ_BNBT01000030.1, on the reverse strand, counting down.
CCCTGGACGGTCACACAACCCACGGGTAACCTCGGCCTGAGCAAGCGCTTAGTCGGATCCGTGACCCAGGGAGCCACACCGTGCGGCGTACCGTCTTCAACGAGGACCACGAGGCGTTCCGGGAGACCATCCGGGCCTTCATCGAGGCCGAGGTCGTCCCCGTGTACGACGAGTGGTACGCGGCCGGCCAGGCGCCCCGCGACTTCTACCGCAAACTCGGCGAGCTGGGTGTCTTCGGCATCCGCGTCGAGGAGGAGTACGGCGGCGCGGGCATCGACTCGCACAAGTTCGAGGCCGTCATGTACGAGGAGACCGCCCGCGCGGGCGTCACCTTCGGCGGCTCGGGCGTGCACGTGCTGCTCGGCCTGCCGTACCTCCAGATGCTCGCCACCGACGAGCAGAAGAAGCGCTTCCTGCCGAAGTTCGTCACCGGCGAGGAGATGTGGGCGCTCGCCATGACCGAGCCGGGCACCGGCTCCGACGTCGCGGGCATGAAGACCACTGCCAGGCTCTCCGAGGACGGCACGCACTACGTCCTCAACGGCGCCAAGACCTTCATCACCGGCGGCGTGCACGCCGACCGCGTGATCGTCTGCGCCCGCACCTCCGCCCCGCGCGAGGACGACCGCCGCTTCGGCATCTCCCTGTTCGCCGTCGACACCAAGTCCGAGGGCTACTCCGTCGGCCGCAAGCTCGACAAGCTCGGCCTGAAGGTCTCCGACACCGCCGAACTGGCCTTCGTCGACGTCAAGGTCCCCGTCGAGGACCTGCTCGGCGAGGAGAACAAGGGCTTCGCCTACCTCGGCCACAACCTCGCCTCCGAGCGCTGGGGCATCGCCTTCGGCGCCTACGCGCAGGCCAAGGCCGCCGTCCGGTTCGCCAAGGAGTACGTCCAGGAGCGCACGGTCTTCGGCAAGCCCGTCGCCTCCTTCCAGAACACCAAGTTCGAGCTCGCCGCCTGCCAGGCCGAGGTCGACGCCGCCGAGGCCGTCGCGGACCGCGCCCTGGAGGCCCTGGACGCGGGCGAGCTGACCCCGGCCGAGGCCGCGTCCGCGAAGCTCTTCTGCACCGAGGTCGCCCACCGCGTCATCGACCGCTGCCTCCAGCTCCACGGCGGCTACGGCTTCATGAACGAGTACCCGATCGCCCGTCTGTACGCCGACAACCGCGTCAACCGCATCTACGGCGGCACCAGCGAGGTCATGAAGATGATCATCGCCAAGGACATGGGCCTGTGAGCGAGCCCTCGGGCCCGCTGGAGAACCTGCTCGGCCTGCTCGACCTGGAGCGGGTCGAGCAGGACATCTTCCGCGGCGAGAGCCGCTCCGCGCTCGTGCCGCGCGTCTTCGGCGGGCAGGTCGCCGCCCAGGCCCTGGTCGCCGCGGGCCGCACCGTGCCCGACGGCCTTCCCCAAGGTCCCGGCCCCACTCGACCAGAGAAGACCCCATCCGCGCACTCCCTGCACGCGTACTTCCTGCGCCCCGGCGACCCCGGCGCGCCCATCGTCTACACCGTGGACCGCATCCGCGACGGACGCTCCTTCACCACCCGCCGCGTCGTCGCCGTGCAGCACGGGCAGCCGATCTTCCACCTGTCGGCGTCGTTCCAGGCGTACGAGGAGGGCCTGGAGCACCAGGTCCGGATGCCGGCCGCGCCCGACCCGGAGACGCTGCCCACGGCCGCCGATGCGCTGCCGCGCGACCTGCCGCCGGACGTCGCCGCCCGGCTGGTCGAGGCGCGCGCCGCCGTCGACCTGCGCTACGCCGAGGCGCCGCCCTGGGCCACCGTCGGGCGCCCCCGCGAGCCGCGCTCCCAGGTCTGGTTCCGCACCGCGGGAAAGCTCGACGGGCAGGACGCGGGCTCGCTGCTGCACGTCTGCCTGGCCACGTACGTCTCCGACATGACGCTGCTCGACTCCGTGCTGCTCGCGCACGGGCGCGGCGGCTGGGCCGTCGGGGACGTGGTGGGCGCCTCGCTCGACCACGCCATGTGGTTCCACCGGCCGTTCCGGGCCGACGAGTGGCTCCTGTACGACCAGGAGTCCCCGACGTCCGGCGGCGGCCGCGGCCTCGGCCAGGCGCGGATCTGGACCCGGGACGGGCGGCTCGCCGTCACCGTCATCCAGGAGGGCGTCGTCCGGGTCCCGCGGAACGGATAGGCGTCGGCTTATCGGGCATACTGCCCCGACATGGGCGAAACCTCCTCATGTACGGCGGAAGACGGTGACGGCGCGGCGGGCGGCGAGAGCGCCGTCACGGTCGTCGTCGCCGCGCTCGCCAACCTCGGGATCGCCGCCGCCAAGGCCGTGGCCGGCGCGGTCAGCGGCTCCAGCGCGATGCTCTCCGAGGCGGCGCACTCCGTGGCCGACACCGTCACCGAGCTCATGCTGCTCGTCTCGCTGAAGAGCGCCGAGCGGCCCGCCGACGAGGACCACCCCCTCGGCTACGGCGGCGCGCGCTACGTCTGGGCGCTGCTCGCCTCCGTCGCCACGTTCGTCGGCGGCGGCGTCTTCGCCGTGTACGACGGCGTCCACACCCTCACGCACGGCCACGAGCCCGGGGACCCGCTGCTCTCGTACGCCGTCCTCGGCATCGCCTTCCTGCTGGAGGGCTACTCCCTGCGCACCGGCCTGAAACAGGCGCGCGGGGCGGCGGCGCGGTTCGACGTACAGATCGGGCGCTATCTGCGGCACACGCCCGACACCGCGGTGAAGGCGGTGGTCATGGAGGACTCGGCCGCGCTCGCGGGCCTCGTGCTCGCCGCGGGCGGCCTGCTCGGCGGCCAGCTCACCGGCTCGGGCGTCTGGGACGGCGTCGCGTCGCTCGCCATCGGCGTCCTGCTGGTGTACGTGGCCTGGGTCCTGGGGCGGGCCAACGCGGACCTGCTCATCGGCCGGCCCCTGCCGCGCCCCGTACGGGAACGGGTGCGGGCCGAACTCCTCGCCGACCCGCACGTGGTGGACGTCCTGGAGCTCACCACCCTGCTCCAGGGGCCCGACGAGGCACTGGTCGCGGCGAAGGTGAACTTCCGGGACGTGTCCACCGCCGCCGAGGTCGAGCAGGCCTGCGACCGGATGGCCCGGCGCGTCCGGGAGCGCTTCCCCGCGGTGCGGCGCGTGTACCTGGACCCCACGCCGGGGCCCCGCTGACCGCGGGGGCCGTCATCCGGCGGGGCTCACCTGTCCCCGGCCAGCCCCGCCGCTCCCAGGAGGTAGGCCGTCAGCGGGTCGTAGTACCGGGGGCTGGTCACGTGGTCGTCCAGGGGGACCGTCACCTGGACCGTGCCCTCGGCCTCGCCGATGAACAGGGCCGGGTCGTTGCAGTCCGCGTAGCCGACGGCGTCGATGCCCCGCTGGCCCGCGCGGCCCGCCCAGCCGTGGTCGGCGACGACCAGGTCGGGCAGCGGGCGCTCGGCGCGCAGCAGCCCGTCCAGGATGGCGTTCATCGGCTCGGGGGAGTGGGTGTGCCACAGCGTGGCGCCCCGCTCCAGGACCGCCACGTCCGCGAACTGGAAGACGAAGCCCTCGTCCGCCGTCAGGCCGTCCGGGATGACCACGATCTCGCAGCCCGCGGCGCGCAGCGCGGCGGCCGTCGCGCGGTGCACGTCGAGCAGCCCGCCGGGGTGCCCGGTCGCGAACAGGACCCGCTCCTTGGCGTCGGCGGCCTTGCGCAGACGGCCTGCCATCCGCTCCAGGGCGTCGACCGTCAGCTCCGGGTCGATGGTGTCCTGGCCCTGCCGGTGCCCGGGGTCGTCGATGACGCCGCAGCGCTCGGCCATCACGGCGAGCACGTCCTGCTCGTCGCTCCAGCGGTCGCCGAGTTCCAGGCCCAGCCAGTAGTGCCGGTCGCCGTTCGCGAGCTTGCGGTAGTGGGAGAGGTTGTTCTCGCGGGGGGTCGCCACGCTGCCCGCAATGCGGGTGCGGACGAGGTGGTCTACGAGCGCTGCGCGGGTCGGTATCGGCATGGGTCCATTGTGCCGTCGGCCGGGTGCGGCTCCGTCGGGGTTCGGCGCGTCCCTTCGGGGAGCCGACGCCGAGGGGTGTCGTTCAGACGGTGCGGGTCAGCGCGAACCACAGCTCCATGCGGACGTCCGGGTCGTCCAGGTCGGCGTCCAGCAGGGCGGCGCAGCGCGCGACGCGCTGGCGGACGGTGTTGCGGTGCACGGCCAGGGCAGCCGCCGTGCGGTCCCAACTGCCGTGCAGGGACAGCCAGGTGCGCAGGGTCTCGGTGAGCGGCGCGCTGCCGCCGAGCGGGGCGAGCAGCGCCCGGGCGTGGGCGTCGGCCTCGGCGGGCGCGACGAGCGCGGCGAGGCCGGTCCCGTGGTGCCGTACGAGCGGGACGCGGGTGGCGGCGGCCCGGCGGGCGGCCCGCGCGGCCTGCGTGTCGGCGGCGGCGCGCGCGTCGGCCCCGGCGGGGGCGGAGACGCCGAGGGTCCAGCCGCGCTGCGGGGTGACCTCGCGGTCGGCGGGGACGAGGAGGGTGGTGTCCCGCGCGCCGCTCCCGTCCCCCTCGGCCTCGCTGCCGCTGCCGCCCTCGCTGCCGCTGCCGCTGCCGCTACTGCTGCCGTCCCGGCCCGGGTCGACCAGCGTGCTGCCCAGGGCCGCCGCGAGGGACGCCGCCGTCGGCGCGGTGCCGTCGGCGGCGGCGCGCTGCACGCGGGCGTGGACCACCGTCCAGGGCCCGGCGCCGAGGAGGGGCGCCACCTCGTGCGGGGCCGCGCCGAGCAGCAGCCGCACCAGGGCGGCGGAGCGCGCCGCCTCGGTGGCGCCCTGGAGGGGCGCGGCGAGCAGCGCGAGCAGCACGGCGGCGACCTGGGCGACGGTGTGGTCGCCCGGCTCGCGGCGCCGGGTCGCCACCCCTAGGGCCAGGCCCTGCGGCCCGGCGAGCGCGTAGGCGGCCAGGTGGGTGCCCGCGACGGTGTCGGTGCCGGACGCGGGGGCGGGCGCGGGGCGGGGCCCGGCGGGGTGCAGCACCACGCCCGCGAGCCGGGCCAGGGCGGCCCGCGCGGCCTCGCCCGGCGGGGTGCCCGCGCTCTGGGCGGGGGTGCCGTCGGCGGCGTGCAGGGCCGCGTACCCGTCCAGGCGCGTCGCGAGCTGCCGCAGCAGCGCGGGCACCGGGTCGGGCCGGGCCGCGGCGGCCGCGAGCCCCTGCTGCGCCTGCGCGACGCGGCGCAGCTCGGTGTGCCTGGCCTCCGCCATGAGCTGCCACACGGCGCGCGCGACCCCGCTGAACGTCGTCCGGGGCGGCACTTCGAGCAGCGGGAGCCCGTACCGGTCGCAGGCCGCCACCAGCGCGGGCGGCACCGCCGCGTGCACGGGCGCGACCCCGAACCCGAGGGCGGCGCCGCCCGCCGCGACGATGCGGGACACGTACGCGTCCAGGTGCGGACCCGCGTCCGCCCCGTGCGGTACGTGCACCCCGGCCGTGAGCAGCAGCTCGCCCCCGAGCAGGTACGGGTACGGGTCGCTCATCTCCGAGGTGTGCACCCAGTGCACGGCGGTCCCCGCCGCGTCCGGGCCCGCGATCCGGCGCAGGCCCAGCTCCTCGTGGGCGAGGAGGGCGGCGAGGGGGACGGCGGGGGTGGGCGGGGGCGCGGCACCGGCACCGGCCGCGGGACCGGCACCGGCCGCGGCCGCTGGGTCCGGCACGGCGGACGGCGTGAGGGGCGGCGGGTCCGGCACGGCGGACGACGAGGGGGGCGGTGGGGGCGGCGGGGCGGACGGCATGGTGGACGTTTCCTCCATCTCCGACTCGGAGGGTGGAGGAAACGTACACTTCAGCGTCGCTTTCCGGCCACCTAGGGTCGTGCCGACCGGGCGCCGCGGGTACGGGCGGATGTCCCCGCGGCCGGTCGCCTTCCGGCTCCACCCGCACGACACGCCACCGACCGAGAGCGCAAGGAGGCCCGCCATGGCCGTGGACTACACCGTGATCGTCCTCTACCTCGCCGGCATGCTCGCGATGGGCTGGTGGGGCATGCGCCGCGCCAAGTCGAAAAGCGAGTTCCTCGTCGCGGGCCGCCGCCTCGGGCCGTGGATGTACTCCGGCACGATGGCCGCGATCGTCCTCGGCGGCGCCTCCACCATCGGCGGGGTCGGCCTCGGCTACACCCACGGCCTGTCCGGCGCCTGGATGGTCTTCACCATCGGCCTCGGCCTGCTGGCCCTGTCGGTCCTCTTCTCGGCCCGCATCGCCCGCCTGCGGGTCTACACCGTCTCCGAGATGCTCGACCTGCGCTACGGCGGCCGCGCCGGCGTCCTGTCCGGCGTCGTCATGTGGGGCTACACGCTGATGCTCGCGGTGACCTCCACCATCGCGTACGCCACCATCTTCGACGTCCTGTTCGACGTGCCGCGCACGCTCGCCGTCGTCATCGGCGGCTCCGTCGTCGTCGCGTACTCCACGCTCGGCGGCATGTGGTCGATCACGCTCACCGACATGGTGCAGTTCGTGGTGAAGACCATCGGCGTGCTGCTCCTGCTCCTGCCGATCGCGGTCGTCAAGGCGGGCGGCTTCGGCGCGATGCGCGACGAGCTGCCCGGCGACTACTTCGAGCCCTTCGGCGTCGGCGGCGAGACCATCTTCACGTACGTACTGATCTACACCTTCGGCATGCTCATCGGGCAGGACATCTGGCAGCGGGTGTTCACCGCGCGCAGCGACAAGGTCGCCCGCTGGGGCGGCACGGTGGCCGGCACGTACTGCCTCGTGTACGCGCTCGCGGGCGCCGTCATCGGCACCGCGGCCAAGGTCATGTACCCGAACCTGCCCAGCGCCGACTCCGCCTTCGCGACCGTCGTCAAGGACGAACTGCCCGTCGGCGTACGCGGCCTCGTCCTCGCCGCGGCGCTCGCCGCCGTGATGTCCACCTCGTCCGGGGCGCTCATCGCCTGCGCGACCGTGGCCAACAACGACATCTGGGCCCGGCTGCGGGGCGCGGCAGCGGGGGCCGGCCCGCACGACGAGGTGAAGGGCAACCGCGCCTTCATCCTCGTCATGGGCGCGGCCGTGATCGGCGTCGCCATCGCCATCGACGACGTCGTCCAGGCCCTGACCGTCGCCTACAACCTGCTCGTCGCGGGCCTGCTCGTGCCGATCCTCGGCGGCCTGCTGTGGCGCCGGGGCACCGGGGCCGGGGCGCTCGCCGCCGTCGTCGCCGGCGGCGTCTCGGTCATCGGCCTGATGTGGCACTACGGCATCCTCGCCAACGAGCCCATCTACTACGGGCTGCTCGCCTCGCTGCTGGTGTACGTGGTGGGGTCCTTGGTGACCCGGCCCACCGACGCGGCGACGCTCGCGGCGTGGCGGGAGCGGGTCGCGGGCCGCGAGCCCGAGGCGGAGGTGCCCGTGACGGCCTGACTTCCTCCCCCGGCCCTCCCCGAGCCGTCGGGCCCCGCCCGGTTTCCAGCCCGTCCGGCGTTTGAGGACGAGGCGCGAAGCGCCGAAAAGCGGGGGCACGGAGGCGGCAGCCCCCGGTTCGGGAAGGGGCGGGTCCGGGGCGCCCCGCGAGGGTTCACACTGTTTACGCACATTCGTTACACCTGGAGACACCGACCATGACCACCCCCGAGAACACCACCCCGCGCGGCCCCGTCGACTCCTCGCGGATCCCTCGCTACGCGGGCCCCGCCACCTTCGCCCGCCTGCCCCGCCTCGACGAGGTCGGCACCGCGGACGTGGCCGTCGTCGGCGTCCCCTTCGACTCGGGCGTCTCCTACCGCCCGGGCGCCCGCTTCGGCGGCAACGCCATCCGCGAGGCGTCCCGCCTGCTGCGGCCGTACAACCCGGCGCAGGACGCCTCCCCGTTCGCGCTCGCCCAGGTCGCCGACGCCGGCGACATCGCGGCGAACCCGTTCAACATCAACGAGGCCGTGGAGACCGTCGAGGCCGCCGCCGACGACCTGCTCGCCACCGGCGCCCGCATGATGACGCTCGGCGGCGACCACACCATCGCCCTGCCGCTGCTCCGCTCGGTGGCGAAGAAGCACGGCCCGGTGGCGCTGCTGCACTTCGACGCGCACCTCGACACCTGGGACACGTACTTCGGCGCCGAGTACACGCACGGCACGCCGTTCCGCCGGGCCGTGGAGGAGGGCATCCTCGACACCGAGGCCCTCAGCCACGTCGGCACGCGCGGTCCGCTGTACGGCAAGCAGGACCTCACCGACGACGAGAAGATGGGCTTCGGCATCGTCACGTCCGCCGACATCTACCGCCGGGGCGCCGACGAGGTCGCCGACCAGCTCCGCCAGCGCATCGGCGACCGGCCGCTGTACATCTCCATCGACATCGACTGCCTCGACCCGGCCCACGCCCCGGGCACCGGCACCCCCGAGGCGGGCGGCATGACCTCCCGCGAGCTCCTGGAGATCCTGCGCGGCCTGGCCTCCTGCAACCTCGTCTCCGCCGACGTCGTGGAGGTCGCGCCCGCCTACGACCACGCCGAGATCACCGCCGTGGCCGCGTCCCACACCGCGTACGAACTGACCACGATCATGTCCCGCCAGATCGCGGAGGCCCGTTCGAAGTGACCCACGACCACGACCTGGAACTGCGGCCCACGCCCGCGCAGACCGAGGCCGCCCTCAACCCGCCCGCCGGGAGGACCGGCGGCGACCTGGTCGTCGAGACCCTGCGCGGTCTCGGCGCGTCGACCGTCTTCGGCCTGCCGGGGCAGCACGCGCTCGGCATGTTCGACGCGCTGCGCCGCTCGGACCTGGCGTACGTCGGGCTGCGGGTGGAGAACAACGCGGGATTCGCGGCGGACGCGTACGGCCGGATCACGGGCGAGGTGGCGCCGCTGCTGCTCTCCACCGGGCCGGGCGCGCTGCTCTCGCTGGCCGCGCTCCAGGAGGCCGCGGCCGCGAGCGCGCCGGTGCTCGCGATCGGCAGCCAGGTCCCCGTCGCCGGGCTCGGCGGCGGGCGCCACGGCTATCTGCACGAGCTGCGCGACCAGCAGGCCTCGTTCCGGGACGTGGTCAAGTCCGTCCACACGGTCCGTACGCAGTCCCAGATCCCGTCCGCGCTCGCGGCGGCCTGGGAGGCGGCGCTCACCGCGCCGCACGGGCCGGTGTGGGTGGAGATCCCCCAGGACGTCCTCCTCGCGGAGACGTCCCTGCCCGTCGTCACGGCGGTGGACGCCACGCCACGCGACCTCGTCCCGCGCCCGGAGCTGACCGCCGTCGCCGCCGACCTGCTGACCCGGGCCGAGCGCCCGGTGATCGTCGCGGGCGGCGGCGTGGTCCGCGCCGACGCCGCGGGCAAGCTCCGTGCCCTCGCCGAGAAGCTGGACGCGCCCGTCGTCACCACCTTCGGCGGCAAGGGCGCCTTCCCCTGGGAGCACCCGCTGTCCCTCCAGTCCTGGCTGGAGGACCGGCACACCACCGACTTCCTGGAGGACGCGGACGTCCTCCTCGTGGTCGGCTCGGGCCTCGGCGAACTCTCCTCGAACTACCACACGTTCGCTCCGCGCGGCCGCGTCATCCAGATCGAGGCCGACCCCGGCAAGCTGGAGTCCAACCACCCGGCACTCGGCATCCACGCGGACGCCCGCCTGGCACTCTCGGCGCTCCTGGAGACGGTGGGGCAGCGGTCGGACCCGGCGGCCCCGGGGCGGGCGCGCGAGGTCCTCGCGGCGGTCCGCGCGCGCATCGCCGCCCAGGACCTGACCCTGGAACAGCAGGTCCTGACCTCGGTCCGGGCGGCCTTGCCCGACGACTCCCCGTCCTTCTGGGACATGACGATCCTGGCGTACTGGGCGTGGTCGGCGTTCGACGCCCGCCGCCCCAACACCATGCACTCCGCCCAGGGCGCGGGCGGCCTCGGCTACGGCTTCCCGGCGGCGCTCGGCGCGGCGGCGGCCGACCCGACCCGCCCGGTCCTCGCCGTCTCCGGCGACGGCGGCGCCATGTACTCGATCGCCGAGCTGGCCACCGCCCGCCAGTACGACCTGAACGTCACCTGGCTGATCGTCGACGACGGCGGCTACGGCATCCTGCGCGAGTACATGACCGACGCCTTCGGCGAGGCCACGGCCACCGAGCTCACGCGCCCCGACTTCGTCGCGCTCGCACAGTCCTTCGGCGTCCCGGGTGCCCGCACGACCCCCGAGCACCTGCGCGACGACCTGACCAAGGCCCTGTCGGAACCGGGCCCGTCGGTGGTGGTCCTGCCGGCGGTGCTGCGCATGTTCGCACCGACACACCTCGGCACGGGCTGATCACTGGTACGGCTGCCCGCGCGGCAGCCCGAGTTCCGCCCACACCGCCTTGCCGATCCCGTACGCACGGGGGCGGCAGCCCCACCGCTCCGCCAGGGCGACCACGAGGGCCAGGCCCCGGCCGTGCTCGTCGTCGGCCCGCGCCACACACGGCGCGGGCCGCCCGCTGCCCGCGTCGGCGACCTCGATCCGCAAACACCCGTCACGTCGGGCAACCCGTACGCCGATCTCCCGGCCCGCGGGTACGTACGCGTGCCGGACGGAGTTGGTGACCAGCTCGGAGAGCACCAACTCGGCGGTGTCCGCCACGTCACCGTCGATCTTCCAGGCGGCGAGCTGCGCGCGCAGCAGGGCCCGGGCGCGGCCTGCGGTGCGGGGGGTGCGGGGTAGTTGCCACTTGGCTTCGAAGCTCTCGGGGTCTGCCGGTTGCGCGGACGCGGTGTGGGCTGACACAGGTACCTCCAGGGCGACGTAGGCCGCACAACATCTCTAGAGATGTTGCGATGTCGCCAGTGAAGCGGAGCCGTCGGGGGGTGTCAATACATCTCTAGAGATGTACGCCTGTGCCGGTGAGGCCCTTGCTCGGCTACGTCATGCCACGCGCGGTACTTAAGGTGTCCAGAGACGACAGGAGGAGGTCGGATGAGCGGGCGCAGCAGGGAACGCCAGGCCAAGTACCAGCGCATTGCCGCCGAGCTGAGGGCAGGGATCGAAACCGGTGAGTACGAGCCGGGGCAACGGCTGCCTGGTGAGAACGACCTCATGGCCGCCCACGGCGTCGCGCGCATGACGGCTCGGCAGGCGCTCGCGCTCCTGCAGGCGGAGGGGCTTGTCGAAGCCCGTAAAGGCGCCGGGGTGTTCGTCCGGGACTTCAAGCCGATCCGTCGGCTCGGTGTCGAACGCCTTGCTCGCGCGCAGTGGGGTTCGGGACGTTCCATCTGGGCCGCGGACATCGGTGGGCGTGACCTGGTGGTCGACTCCGTCGCGGTGACCGAGGAGGAGGCTCCGGCAGCGGTGGCGGAGATCCTGGGACTCGGTGAAGAGGACCGAGCCTGCGTCCGGAGGCGGCGGTTCGTGCTCGACGGCGAGCCGGTGCTGCTCTCCGTCTCGTACCTCTCGGCAGAATTGGTCAGGGGCACACCGATCGCCCAGCCGGACACCGGCCCCGGCGGCACGTACGCGAGGCTCGAAGAACTCGGGCGCCGGCCGGTCCGGTTCCGCGAGGAGGTGCGCTCACGCATGCCCAACGCCGAAGAGTCCGCTCACCTGCGGATGTCGTCCGGCATGCCGGTCATGCTCATCGGCCGCACCGCATTCGACGACCAGGGGCGTGCCGTCGAAGTCAACGAGATGGTCCTCGACGCCTCGGCGTACGTCTTGGAGTACAACTTCGAGGCGTGACGGCAGCCCGTGCTTGCGTGAGGGGGACGTACTGCGGGAGTGGCTGCTTCACTTGCTGGAGGGTGCGCAACTTCCGTATGGCGCGGAGAACTGGGCAGCGGGCTGGGGGAGAGAAGAGATGTCGGTGCTCCCGTCTGAGTGGTTCAAGAGCAGTTACAGCCAGCAGAACGGCGAGTGTGTGGAGGTCCGCTCGGCCGTCCGCGGCCTCGACGTACGTGACTCCAAATGTCCCGCGGAGCCCATGCTGACCTTCGCCACTCCTGCCTGGACCGCCTTCCTCGTCGGCGTCAAGGCGGGCGCCCCTGGCGCGGGATCTCGTCCATCGCGTAGGTGCTGATCCCGAACCGGGCTTTGGCCCCCGGGGGTGAAGTGCTCGGCCGTAGCTCACCGGCATGCGCGCAGCCTCGCATGTCTCAGCATTCCGCCCCGCCTGGCTCGGCACAGGGCCAGATCCAGCGGGGCGGAATCAGTCGGCAGCACCGACAGGAGCTGATGGGATACCGGCGCCTGTCGCTACTGGCCTGCGGTGAGGGACCACCTCACCGTGGAGGGGACGGTCACCTTGAGGGTGGCCTCGGCCCTGGGCTTCTTCAGGCGCAGTTCGTTGTACGTGCTGCTGACCTCGCCCTTCACGCAGCTCAGGGGGAACTTCATGCCCATGGGCTGAAGGGTGACCTCAAGTGTGCCCCTGCCCTGGCAGTTCACGAGCACGGACAGCGGGCCTTCACCGATGCGGCCGAGGGGAACGGTCCGGCTGCCCTCGGCCGCGGCGATCTCGGCCAGCGCCTTGCCTTCCGGAAGCCGGGGTGCCGCGGTGACGGATTCCCCCGGGATGTGCTCCGGCCTGCCCTGTTCCTTCGCGGGCGCTGCGAATGCCAACCGGGTCGGTTCGGACTCGTCCGGGGTGTCTGTGGAACCCGAGCAGGCGGTGAGCGCGACGCTCGCAAGCAGGACCCCGACAGTGACCGTCCCGTCGTGCTTCGTGTTCATCGCGCCGCTGCGCCTCTCTTGGCTGCTCTGATGCCCACGCGGCGCCTTCCCCGATGAGCCGTCATCGACTGGACGGCTGGTCACCGAACCGTAAGGGAACGGTTGCTCCAGGTGAAGGCCGGTGATCACTCTCTGAGCGGGAGTCGAGCCTTCGACCGGGCTCGCGTGCCGGCGTCCGGCGCTGCCCGCTTGCGAGCCGCCCGGAGCGAGCCCGGTGGCCCGGCGTCGGGCGGTGAAGGTCACGGTGACAGAATCGCATCTCTGTACAACCTTCACTCACATCGGTGAGTCATGTGAGGCGAGTGCGCTGGGGGCGCACGTGTACGTACTTCGAGGGGGAACCTCCATGACGCACCACCTGTCCATATCCCGGCGTGCCCGCGTGCTGAGCGCGGGAGCGGCCGTCGCCGTGCTCGCGCCGCTCGGCGCGGTCGCCGTCGCCGCCCCCGCCGCCGCCGCGGCGCCGAAGGTGAAGTGCACCTCCGCGCAGGCCGGCCTGGCCGCGAAGCTGGAGAAGGACATCACCGCCGCCCTGAAGAACCGCAAGGGCACCATCGCGGTCGGGCTGCACGACAAGACCACCAAGACGACGTGCGCGCTGCGCGGCTCGACCTCGTTCGACTCGGCGAGCGTCGTCAAGGTGACCGTCCTCGCGGCGCTGCTGTGGGACGCCAAGAAGAACGACCGGTACCTCACGGACCGCGAGGCCGACCTCGCCACCGCCATGATCACCAGGTCCGACAACAACGCCACCAGCACGCTGTGGCGCCAGCTCGGCGTCGGCAAGATCAAGAAGTTCCTGGCCGCGGCCAAGATGACCAAGACCGTGCCCGGCGCGGACGGCTACTGGGGCCTCACCCGGATCAACGTCACCGACGAGCAGAAGCTCCTCGCGCTGGTCACCGCCAAGAACTCCGTCCTCAGCGACAACGCCCGGGCCTACATCCTCAAGCTCATGAACAAGGTCGTCCGCGACCAGCGCTGGGGCACCCCGGCCGGGGCGCCCTCCGGCGTGAAGATCCACGTCAAGAACGGGTGGCTGCCGCGGGCCACGCACGGGTGGCGCGTCCACAGCGTCGGCGCCTTCAAGGGCGGCGGCCACGACTACACCATCTCCGTGCTCACGCACGGCAACGGCAGCATGCAGTACGGGGTCGACACCATCCAGAAGGTGTCGAAGGCCATCCACAAGGACCTGGCGCCCCGGGCCTCGGGGGCGCTGCGGTACGTGCCCACGGACACGCCGAAGGAAGCCGCCGTTCCCGCGCCGCCGCAGGGCTGACCTGGGCCTTTCGCTTCGCGCGGCTCCGGTCGCCACGTCCGTACCGGGCCTGGCGACCGGGTGAAAAGTCTGACCCTTCGCGCAACTTATGCCGCGGCATCCCGGTTGGGCCGGTATGGGCACCCGTACGGGGTGCCGTGGCATTCGCGGGAAGGGGCGCTCAGTGTCCATGAGCTCTACGAACAAGAAGGTGCTGGCCGGGTCGGTGCTGACGCTGGCCGCGACGGGTATGGCCGTCACGCCGGCCACGGCCGACGAGGAGGTTCACGGCCACTCCACGCAGAACATCGAGATCATCCGTGACCTCTGCCCGACCGTGCACGACATCGACGCCGTCATCACCATCGAGGTGCTGGACCAGGCGCGGGCCTTCCAGTGCAACGAGATCCGGCAGAAGTCGCGGTACGTGAGTGACGCCGGGGCTCCGGCGTTGCCGGTGCTGGGGATGGTGCAGGGCTAGGGCTGGCGGGGGCGCCTTGGGCGGGTGTCGCTGGGCCTCTGCCCAGGCCCGGGGTGCCCCGCGCCCCTCCGGGGCGGGTGGGCGTTCCGCCGGATCGCCCGCCCACCCGTACCGCCCCGGTGACCGGGCCTGGCCCCGACCTGGCGGCTTCCCGGCCCGTCGCCGGTATCTCCCACCCGCCCACCCGTGCGCCCTTGGCCTGGCGGCTTCCCGGTCCGTTGTCGGGTGTTCCGCCGCTGGCGTGGCGGTGTTTCCCGCCTGCCCGTCCGTACTACCTCGGTGGCGGGGCTCGGCCCCGGCCTGGCGGCTTTCCGCTTCGTCGTCGGTGTGTTCCGCCCGTCCACCCGTGCGGCCCTGGTGTCCGGGGCCAGCCCCGGCCTAGCGGTTCGCGGTTTGTGCTCAGCGTGCCGCAGCCTGTTGCCGTGCGGCTTCGCGGCGGTTGGTTGTCAGCCCGTCCGGCGTTTGAGGACGAGCGCGTCAGCGCGATGGATGGGCGGGTGGGTGGGGAGAGACCCCTGCTGATGTCGGGGTGAGCGCGTCAGCCCGTCCGGCGATTGAGGACAAACGCGTCAGCGCGGTGCAGGAGCAGGCCGAGGCGACGGCGGACCTCGTGCGGAGGCCGAAGGCGTCGAGCGCGTCAGCCGGGGTGGGCGGGCGGGTGGGTGGGGGAGGAGCCCGCCGGTGAGCGAGGGCGAGGCGCGCCACGCCTGGAGCCCCGCTCAAGCGCAGAGCCATCGTTTTGTTGCGGCGGGATGAAAAGCGCAGCGTCCCGTGTTGGGCCTCTCGGCAGGTCAGACGGTGGGAGGCGGACACGTGACGGAGCGGCCGGAGCAGCCGGAGCAGCGGAACCGGGCAGGGCACCCGAGGGAGCCCGAGCCGCGGAGCCAGGCTGAGCGGCCGCCGCAGCCCGAGCCGCAGAGCCAGGCGAAGCGGCAAGGCCACGCCGATCAGCCGCAGCAGGCCGCGCGACAGCAGCAGCCGAAGCAGCACGGCCAAGCGGACCAGCCCGGCCACCCGAAGGCCGAAGCCCGGCCCAAGCCGAAAGTCGAAGGCCACCCCGACCAGCCGGAGGCCAAGGGCCCGACCGGTCAGGACGCAGCCGAGGGCTCGGTCAGCCCGGCCGAAGGCCAAGCCGAGCAGCCGCCCAGTCAGCCGCAGCCGGCCGCAGCCAAGGCCCCGGCCGACCAGGCCGAAGCCAGAAACCAGGCCGACCAAGCCGCAGCCAAGGCCCCGGCCGACCAGGCCGAAGCCGGGAACCGGGCCGACCAAGCCGCAACCAAGGCTCAGGCCGGGCAGGCCGCAGCCGGCGCCCCGGCCGAAGCCGACGCCCCGACCGCAGCCAAGGCCCCGGCCGACCAAGCCGCAGCCGGCGCCCCGGCCGGGCAGGCCGCAGCCAAGGCCCCGGCCGGGCAGGCCGCAGCCAAGGCCCCGGCCGGGCCCGCCGAAGCCGACGCCCCGGCCGAAGCGCGGCCCACCCCCCAAGCCCAGCCGCCCCGCTGGGCCAAGCGGCTGTGGGCCTATGCCTGGCGGTATCCGAAGGACGTCGTGCTGGCGCTCGGGTCCTCGCTCGGGGGCATGGCCGTCATGGCCGTCGTACCGCTGCTCACCAAGGTCGTCATCGACGACGTGATCGGGGACCACAGCCGGGACATGGCGCCGTGGGCCGGGGCCCTGGTCGGGGCCGCGGTGCTCGTGTACGTGATGACGTACGTCCGCCGGTACTACGGCGGCCGCCTCGCGCTCGACGTGCAGCACGATCTGCGGACGGAGATGTACGACACGATCACCGCGCTGGACGGGCGGCGGCAGGACGAGCTGTCGACCGGGCAGGTCGTGGGGCGGGCCACCAGTGACCTGCAGTTGATCCAGGGGCTGCTGTTCATGCTGCCCATGACCATCGGGAACGTGCTGCTGTTCCTGATGTCCCTGGTGATCATGGCGTGGCTGTCGCTGCCGCTCACCCTGGTGGCGCTCGCCGTCGCGCCCGCGCTGATGTGGATCGCCCGCCGCAGCCGTACGAAACTGCACCCCGCCACCTGGTACGCGCAGGCGCAGGCCGCCGCCGTCGCGGGCGTCGTCGACGGCGCCGTCAGCGGCGTGCGCGTGGTGAAGGGCTTCGGGCAGGAGGAGCAGGAGACCGGCAAGCTGCGCGAGGTGAGCCGGAGGCTGTTCGCCGGGCGGCTGCGCACCATCCGCCTGAACTCCCGCTACACCCCCGCACTCCAGGCCGTGCCCATGCTCGGGCAGGTCGCGATGCTCGCGCTCGGCGGCTGGCTCGCGGTGGAGGGGAAGATCACGCTCGGGACGTTCGTGGCGTTCTCGACCTACCTGGCGCAACTCGTGGGCCCCGTGCGGATGCTCGCCATGGTGCTCACCGTCGGGCAGCAGGCCCGCGCCGGCGCCGAGCGCGTCCTGGAGCTCATCGACACCCGGCCCGCGATCAAGGACGGGACGAAGGAGCTGCCCGCCGACGCGCCCGCGACCGTCGAGTTCGACGACGTGTCGTTCGGGTACGACGGGGGGCAGGTTCCCGTCCTGGACGGGCTCAGCTTCGAGATCCGGCCCGGTGAGACCCTCGCCGTCGTCGGGTCGTCCGGCAGCGGCAAGTCCACCGTCTCGCTGCTGCTGCCCCGGTTCTACGACGTGACGCGCGGAGCCGTCCTCATCGGCGGCCACGACGTGCGCGAGCTGACGCAGGAGTCGCTGCGCGCCGCCATCGGCCTCGTGCCCGAGGACTCCTTCCTGTTCTCCGACACCGTGCGCGCCAACATCGCGTACGGCAAGCCCGACGCGACGGACGAGGAGATCGAGCGGGCCGCGCGCGCCGCGCAGGCGGACCGGTTCATCGCGGAGCTGCCCGAGGGCTACGACACGAAGGTCGGCGAGCACGGGCTCACCCTCTCCGGCGGCCAGCGCCAGCGCCTCGCGCTCGCCCGCGCCATCCTCACCGACCCGCGCCTGCTCGTCCTGGACGACGCCACCTCCGCCGTCGATGCCCGCGTCGAGCACGAGATCCACGAGGCGCTCCAGCACGTCATGGAGGGCCGGACGACCCTCCTCATCGCGCACCGCCGCTCCACCCTGAACCTCGCCGACCGCATCGCCGTCCTCGACGGCGGCCGCCTCGCCGCGATCGGCACGCACGCCGACCTTGAGCGCACCTCACCGCTGTACCGGCGGCTGCTCACCGACCCGGACGAGCTGGGCGGCGTCTCGCCCGGCCACACCGCGCCCCGGACGGCGGAGAGCCCCGAGGACACCTCCGTACGCGACGAGCTGGACGCCGAGTTCGACGCCGAGCGCGGCATCACCCCCAGGCTGTGGACGGGCGACCGCGAGCCCAAGGACACCGCGCTGTCCGGCTCCCCGGCCACCCCCGAACTGCTCGCCCAGGTCGAGGCGCTGCCGCCCGCCACCGACACCCCCGGCATCGACGAGGCACGCGCCGTCGCCCCCGAGGAGTCGTACGGCCTGCGCAGGCTGCTGCGCGGCTTCGGGGCGCCGCTGCTGCTCAGCCTGGTGCTCGTCGCCCTGGACGCGGGCATGGGCCTGCTGCTGCCCGTGCTCATCCGGCACGGCATCGACGAGGGCGTCACCCAGCTCGCGCTCGGCGCCGTGTGGGCGGCGTCCGGGCTGGCGCTCGCCGCCGTCGCCGTGCAGTGGGCGGCGCAGACCGCCGAGATCCGCATGACGGGCCGCACCGGCGAGCGCGTCCTGTACGCACTGCGCCTGAAGATCTTCACGCAGTTGCAGCGGCTCGGGCTCGACTACTACGAGCGCGAGCTGACCGGGCGCATCATGACGCGGATGACGACCGACGTGGACGCCCTGTCCACGTTCCTGCAGACCGGTCTCGTCACCGCCTTCGTCTCCGTCGTCACCTTCTTCGGCATCATGGCCGCCCTGCTCGTGATCGACGTCCAGCTCGCGCTCGTCGTCTTCGCGACGCTCCCGCTGCTCGCCGTCGCCACGTACTTCTTCCGCAGGGCGAGCGTGAAGGCGTACGAACTGGCCCGCGAGCGCGTGTCCGTGGTCAACGCCGACCTCCAGGAGACCGTGGCCGGGCTGCGGATCGTGCAGGCGTTCCGGCGTGAGCGCACGGGCGGCGAGCGGTTCGCGGACCACAGCCGCGCCTACCGCGAGGCGCGGGTGCGCGGCCAGTGGCTGATCTCCGTGTACTTCCCGTTCGTGCAGCTCCTGTCCTCGGTGGCGGTGGTGGCCGTGCTGGTCGTGGGCGCGCACCGCGTGGACGCCGGGACGCTCACCACCGGCGCGCTGGTCGCGTACCTGCTCTACATCGACCTGTTCTTCGCGCCGGTGCAGCAGCTCTCCCAGGTCTTCGACGGCTACCAGCAGGCCACCGTGTCGCTCGGCCGGATCCAGGAGCTGCTGCGCGAGCCCACCTCCACCAAGGCCCCCGACGAGCCGCTGGACGTGCTCTCCCTGCGCGGCGAGATCGCCTTCGAGGACGTCGAGTTCGCGTACGGGGCCGACGGCGCGGCCCCGGCCGAGGACGGCGCCCCGGTCGGTGCCCCCGCGGGGGAGACCGCGCTCAGCGGCATCGACCTGCGCATCCCCGCGGGCCAGACCGTCGCGTTCGTCGGTGAGACCGGTGCGGGCAAGTCCACCCTCGTCAAGCTCGTCGCCCGCTTCTACGACCCGACGGCAGGCCGGGTCACCGTCGACGGCACCGATCTGCGCGCCCTGGACCTGACCGCGTACCGGCACCGCCTCGGCGTCGTGCCGCAGGAGGCCTATCTGTTCGCGGGCACGGTCCGCGACGCCATCGCCTACGGCCGCCCCGACGCCACCGACGCCCAGGTCGAGGCGGCGGCCCGCGCGGTCGGCGCGCACGACATGATCGCCACCCTGGAGGGCGGCTACCTGCACGAGGTCGCCGAGCGCGGCCGCAACCTGTCCGCCGGCCAGCGCCAGCTCATCGCCCTGGCCCGCGCCGAACTCGTCGACCCCGACATCCTGCTCCTGGACGAGGCCACCGCCGCCCTGGACCTCGCCACCGAGGCCCAGGTCAACCAGGCCACCGACCGCATCGCGGGCCGCCGCACGACGCTCGTCGTCGCCCACCGGCTCACCACCGCCGCCCGCGCGGACCGCGTCGTCGTCATGGACCACGGCCGCGTCGCGGAGGACGGCACGCACGCCGAGCTGCTCGCGCGCGGCGGGCGGTACGCGGAGCTGTGGCGGACGTTCGTGGGGGAGCCGGTGGAGGCCTGACGGCCCGACGGCCCGATGGCCCGGCGGCCGGTACGCGGCTCAGTACGTCGACTCGATGTCGGTGATCTTCCGGGTCGCGAGGTCGGACCGCACCGTCAGGTACGTGTACGTGCGCTCCTCGCCGGTGCCCCAGGTCAGCCGCACCATGGACGTCGTCCTGCCCATGCCGCTGTCGCCCGCGGTCACGCGCCAGGCGGTGGGCGCGTGCGCCGCGCGCAGCACGCCGTCCGCGTCGTGGCGCCGCTCCCAGGTGGCGAGGCGGTCGCGCAGGTCCGCGGTCAGATAGAAGTCGCGCAGCTCGGCGGCGGCCTGCGCGGAGCCCCCTTCGTCGGCCATGTCGACGTACGCGCCGTAGAAGTGCGCGACCCGCTCGTAGGCGGGGCCCGGGCTGCCGCTGCGCGCGGGCGCCTGGCCCGGCCCGCCGACGGAGGCCGTGCCGGTGTCGGCGGTGGCCGAGGCGGAGGACGGCACGGCGGCCACGGCGGCGAGGACGACGGCGGCGAGGGCCGCACGGGGGCCGAAGCGGCGGCGCACGGGGCGTGCCGGACGCCGGGACGCACGCCGTGACGGACGCCGTGAGGAACTTATCGAGGTCATGACAATCTCACCTTTCGCGCTCTGCCCGGTACTCGCGGTACTCGCGGTACTCGCGGTACTCGCGTTCTGCTCCGTACGGGCACGGGTATCTGCCGCGAGTTGTGTCAAACCTGAAAACTGGCAGGGACGATTCCGCAACCGTCGCGTGCGTGTCCGGCGTCCGTACGTCAGTACGCTGATGCCGGGGTGACGGGAGGGCTCGTCGTGAACAGTGGTCGGATCCGGAGCCGCCTCGCGGCGGGTGCCGCCGCGCTGGCCGTCGCCCTGCTGTGCGCGCTCGCGGGCCCCGGTGCGGGCACCGCCCAGGCCGCGACGCCCTGCCCCGGCCACAAGGTTCGCACCCTGACCTTCGCCACCGGCAAGGTCGTCCTCTACAAGAAGCGCGGCTTCGTCTGCGCGGTGACGTACGCCAAGAACACGCGCGCCCGCAAGTCCATGGCGATCAGCGTGCAGGCGCGCGGCAGCCGCCCGGTGCGGGACGCGGGCCGCTACGTGCGCATGGCGGGCCCGGTGAAGGTGCACGCGGGCCACCGCTGCGTCTGGGTCAAGGGCAACGTGAGCGGCCGGGGGGTCAGCACGGGCTGGACCCTGTGCTGAGGCGCGGCGGTCCTGGGGCGCTGAGGCGCGGCGGTCCTGGGGCGAGGCGTCGGTGAGGCCCGCCGTCCCCCTGGTCGTCCGCTCACCGGACGCCCCTGTCCCGTAAGTGAATTTCCCTGCCGGGGCGTTGGCGGCGTATCGCTCATATGCGCGCAATGCGGCCTGGTGTGCGGCCGGTTGCTCCGTTAGGTTCCGGGGAACCGCCGCGCCGACAGGGGAGGACGCATGCGCAAGGCGCTCAGATGGGTGCTGTCGCTCACGGTGCTGATAGGCACCGCGGGCTACACCGGAACCACGGTGGCCACCGCCGACGAGGCCGGGACGCCCGCCACCGGCTCCGGGGCACCGGCCGCCACGACCGACATCAAGGACCGGCTCCTCGCGATCAAGGGCATGAGCCTCATCGAGGAGAAGCCGTACGACGGCTACCGCTTCTTCGTCCTGAACTACCGGCAGCCGGTCGACCACCGGCACCCCTCCAAGGGCACCTTCCAGCAGCGCATCACCGTGCTGCACAAGGACACCGCCCGCCCCACCGTCTTCCACACCTCCGGCTACGGCCTGAACACCAACCCGGGCCGCTCCGAGCCGACCCGGATCATCGACGGCAACCAGGTGTCGATGGAGTACCGCTTCTTCAGCCCCTCGCGGCCGGACCCCGCGGACTGGAAGAAGCTCGACATCTGGCAGGCCGCCAGCGACCAGCACCGCATCTTCAAGGCCCTCAAGCCCCTCTACACCAAGAAGTGGCTGTCCACCGGCGCCTCCAAGGGCGGCATGACGGCCACGTACTTCGAGCGCTTCTACCCGCGCGACATGGACGGCGTGGTCGCCTACGTGGCGCCGAACGACGTGAACAACGACGAGGACTCCGCCTACGACCGCTTCTTCGAGACCGTCGGCACCAAGGAGTGCCGCACGAAGCTCGAGGCCGCGCAGCGCGAGGCGCTGGAGCGCCGCAAGCCGCTGAAGAAGAAGTACGCCGCCTACGCGGCCGAGAACAACTACACCTTCAAGACCGTCGGCACCCTCGACAAGGCCTTCGAGGCCGTCGTCCTCGACGTGAACTGGGGCTTCTGGCAGTACCAGCAGTCCACGACGGCCTGCGCCGAGGTGCCGGCCGCGGCGAGCGCGAGCGACCAGGAGCTCTTCGACTGGATCGACCGCGTCGGCGGCTGGTCCTCCTACACCGACCAGGGTCTGGAGTACTACACGCCGTACTACTACCAGGCCGGTACGCAGCTCGGCTCGCCCGACATCGAGCAGCCCTGGCTGGTCGGCCTGAGCCGCTACGGCTACCAGCCGCCGCGGAACTTCGTGCCGCGTGAGATCCCGATGCGCTTCCAGAAGCACGCCATGAAGGACGTCGACCGCTGGGTGCGCACCCACTCCCACCGGATGATGTTCGTGTACGGCGAGAACGACCCGTGGGGCGCCGAGCCGTTCCGCCCCGCCCGCGGGGCCAAGCACGACTCGCACGTCTTCACGGCGCCGGGCGCCAACCACGGCGCGAACGTCGCCGGCCTCACCGCCGCCGACAAGGCCAAGGCCACGCAGCGCATCCTCGCCTGGGCCGGCGTGCCCGCGGCGAAGCCCGCGCCGTACGACGCGAAGCTGGACCGCGAGCGCCGCGACCGCCACAACACGCTGCGGCCGTAGCCCGCGCGGGGGCGCCCCAGGCCCACCCCTTCCCGAACCGGGGGCTCCGCCCCCGGGCCCCCGCTCCTCAAACGCCGGAGAGGCTGTTCCCAGCCTCTCCGGCGTTCGACGTCGTGGAGCCCCCGCTAGGGCAGCCGCACCGCACAGCCCACCGGCCGGGTCCCGCCCACCGCCACGTACAGGTCCGTGCCCGGCGCGCACGCCGCCCGCGCGCGGACGACGGCCGCCACCCGGTACTCCGGGCGCCGCCGCCCCGAACCGTCGCAGGCGGTCTCCCGTACCTCGCCCCGCCCGGACCCGTACACGCAGTCACCGGCGACGGTGCGCGGCCCGCCCCCGCCGCCGGGGTCCCCGGGGTGCGGCGGTTCCAGGTTCCGCATGCAGGCGTAGCCCCGCGGCACCTCGCCGTCCCCGTCCTCGTCGGCGGCCGGCCGGGCCTGGCTGATGTGCAGGACGAAGTCGGTGCGCGCGGGGCAGGCCGGGCCCTCGCCGACGCGCCCGGCGTGGCGGGCGATGACGCGCGCGGCGGCCCGTTCGCTGCCGCACGGCACCTCCGTGACCCGCTCGCGCCCCCGCGACGCGCAGGCGTCGGCGCCGAGGAACACCCCGCTGGTGCCGACGGGCCCAACGGTGCGCACCGGCTTCTCCGAGGCCGCCCGGGAGGCGCCGGAGCCCTGGCACCCCGTAAGGAGCAGGGCGGCGGCCAGCAGCGCGCCCCCGCACGCCGCCGTCGCCCCGGTCGCCCGCATGGCAGCCCCCCGCTCCCCGGCCATGTGCACCCAGCGTGACCCCGGCGGGCGGGGCCACGCCAGGCGCTCCGGGGGCTTTGCGCTCGTTGGCGGCGGCGCCGGGCGCGGGCGGCGTACCGCCCGTACGCCCGTCAGTCGGCGGTGGCGTACGGCTCGTACGAGAGTCCGTGGCCGATCGGGTACAGCACCTGCCCGGGGTCGTCCGGGTGCGGCACGGGCACCGGCAGGCGGCCCCGGGGCCGGGCGCGGCCCGCCAGGACGCGGGCGGCGGCGCGCAGTTCGACGTCCGTCCAGGAGTAGGTGGCGAGGGCCGCGGCGGCCGCGGGGAGGTCCTGCGGGGTGCGGACCGCGAGGGTGACGACGGGCACGCCGGTCGCGGCGAGCGCGCTGACCAGGCCGTGCTGCGCGTCCCCGGCCGTGACGTCGTACGTGGTGACGAGCACCGCGTCCCGGCCCGCGGCCGCGGCGACCGCCGCCTCGACGGCCTCCTTCGACGGCTCCATGCCGGTGCTCACCGCCTCGGCCCGGAAGCCGAGTTCACCGAGCGCGGTGGCGAGGACGGCGGTCGGCGGCCCGGTCGTGCCGGTCGGCGACACCGGGTCGGCGCCGACGACGAGCAGCTCGACGTGGCGGTCGGGGGACAGCGGAAGGAGGCCGCCGTCGTCGCGCAGCAGCGTGGTGGTGCCCTCGGCGATGCGGTCGGCGGCGGCGCGGTGGGCGCCACCGCCGACGGCCTCGTCCAGGCCGTCCAGCGGCACGTACGGGTCCTCGAAGAGGCCGAGCCGCGCCTTGAGTTCCAGGACGCGCAGCACGGACGCGTCGAGGCGCTCCTCGCTCAGCTCGCCCTCGCGCACGGCCTCCACGACCGCGTTCCGGGCGAGCTCGGGCCGCGGCGGGTGCAGGAGCTGGTCGACGCCCGCCTTGAGGGCGAGCACGGCGACCCGGTCGTCGCCGTACGTGGTGCGCACACCTTGCATGGACAGCGAGTCCGTGACGATCAGACCGTCGTGGCCGAGCTGTTCGCGCAGCACGCCGGTGACGATCGGGTACGAGAGCGTGGCCGGCTCCATCGCCGGGTCGAGGGCGGGGACGACGAGGTGCGCGGTCATCACGGCGTCGACCCCGGCGGCGAGCGCCGCGCGGAACGGCGGGGCGTCCAGCTCCTCCCACTGCTCGCGGCTGTGGTGGATGGTCGGCAGCGCGCTGTGGCTGTCGGTCTCGGTGTCGCCGTGGCCGGGGAAGTGCTTGGCGGCCGAGGCGATCCCGGCGGCGCGGTAGCCCTCGATCTGCGCGGTCACGAAGTCCGCGACGGCGTCGGGCCCGGCCCCGAACGACCGTACGCCGATGACGGGGTTGGCCGGGTTCACGTTCACGTCGGCGGAGGGCGCGTAGTTCTGGCGGACACCGAGCGCGCGCAGTTCGGCCCCGGCGATGCGGGCCGCCTCGCGCACGTCGTCGCGGGACCCGCCCGCGCCCAGCGCCATCGCGCCGGGCAGCAGCGTGGCGGGCGCCCCGACGCGGGCGACGACGCCGTGCTCCTGGTCGATGGTCAGCAGCAGCGGCACGCCGGGCGACTGCCCGAGGGCGGCGCGCTGCACGTCGTTGGAGAGCGTGGCGAGCTGGCGCGGGTCGCGGGTGTTGTGGGCCCAGCCGAAGTAGATCAGCCCGCCCGGCCGGTACTTCGCGATGGCCTCGGCGGCCGTGCGGACGCCCAGCTCCCGCTCGTTGGCCTCGATGTCGGCCGGGTCGGGGTCGGTGGCGTGGTGCCCGTACACGTGCAGGACGAGGAGCTGGCCGACCTTCTCTTCGAGGGTCATACGGGACACGAGGGAGCGGAGGTCCGCCGGGGCTTGAGGGGCGCTGTGGGAGTCGTGAGGCACCTGCCCACGGTTATCCCGTGGCGTGCGACGGGTCAAGGGCCCGCCGGAACCGGGCCGTCGCCGACGGAGGGCTCCGCCGCCTCCCCCGCGCGGACCGGCCCCCGCGGAGAAGGGGCCGCCACCGGCGCTATGGAGGGGGCGCACCGGTGGCGGCGCGCTGCCGGCCGCGGGCGGCGGAGAGGGTGGTCAGCGTTCGCAGCCAGCAGCGATGCCGACACCGCCTCGCGGTGACTCTCCGACAGCGTGTTCGTTGGACGAGCGGGCCGCCGTCCGGGTTCCCCGGGGCGTCCGGACGGCGGAAAGTCGGGGCGTACGGGGACCGTGGGGCTGGAGGTACGCCCCCACGGCCGGGCTCGCCGGGAAGGCGGCACGGGGGAGGACGAGGAGAAGACGGCGGAGTCAGACCCCGATCCCGTCGAAGAGCGGCGGGGCGGGTGCGCACACGCGGGGCCAGGCCGCGCGCAGCGCCCGTACGGTCTCGGCGATCGCGGGCCGCCGTGCCGCGCCCGTCCGCCACATCGCGTACAGCCTGCGCACCGGCAGCGGGTCGAGGCGCACGGCCACCACGCCGGGGGGCAGCGGCCCCCGGCCCAGGCGGGGGGCCACCGCGATGCCGAGCCCGGCGGCGACGAGCGCGATGAGCGTCGGGTTCTCCTCGGCCCGGTGGACGATGTCCGGCTCGCACCCGGCGGCGCGCATCGTGCGCACCAGCCAGTCGTGGCAGACCCGCCCGGCCGGCTGCGAGATCCACCGCTCGCCCTTGAGCTCGGCCCGCCGTACCGCGTCACGCCCGGCGAGCGGATGGCCGACCGGTACGAGCAGATCACACAAGTCGTCGCCGATGACGGCCTGTTCGACGCCGGGCGGCGCGGGCAGCGGGGCGATGTCCCAGTCGTGCGCGACGGCGAGGTCCACGGCGCCCTTGGCGACGAGGTCGACCGACAGGTGCGGCTCCACCTCGGTGAGGCGCGCGTCGAGCGCCGGGTGCAGGTGGCCGAGGTCGGCGAGGACGCCGGGCAGCAGTCCCCGTGCCGCCGAGGCGAAGGCCACGACGTCCAGGCGCCCGGCCGGGACGCCGCGCCGCTCCTCCAGGTCCGTCTCGGCGCGCTCCATGATGGCGAGCAACTCCCGTGCGGTGGCGGCGAGGTGGAGCGCCTCCTCGGTGAGGGCGACGCCCCGGCCCCGCCGTTCGAGCAGGGTGGTGCGGGTCTCCCGCTCCAGCTTGGCGATCTGCTGCGACACCGCGGAGGGGGTGTAGCCGAGCGCGGCCGCGGCGGCCCCCACGGACCCGTGCACGGACACCGCGTGCAGCGCCTTCAAGCGCCCCAGATCCAGCACGAGACCCCCACCCCTCCGCACAACTAAGCAGCACTAAACCCAATCATGTAGAAATCCGCGCTGGTGCTACACACTCCCGGGGCGTGATCCTCGACGCATGCGTCCCTCCCACATCTGCCTCGCCGTGCTCGTCACCGCCGTCTGGGGCGTGAACTTCGTCGTCATCGACATCGGCCTCGACCACTTCCCGCCGCTGCTCTTCTCGGCGCTGCGGTTCCTGGTCGCGGCGCTGCCCGCCGTGTTCTTCGTCGGCCGTCCCAAGGTCGCGTGGAAGTGGCTGATCGGCGTGGGCCTGGCCCTAGGGGTGGCGAAGTTCGGCCTGCTGTTCATCGGCATGGACGCGGGCATGCCGGCGGGCCTGTCCTCGCTGGTCCTCCAGGTGCAGGCGGTCTTCACGGCCCTGTTCGCCTTCGTGTTCCTGCGGGAGGTGCCCTCCCGCGTCCGCGTCGCGGGCATGGCCGTGGCCCTGGCGGGCATCGGCGTGGCGGCGGTCGACGAGGGCGCGTCGGGCCCGCTGACCGCCTTCGGCCTGACCGTCACGGCGGCCGCCTGCTGGGGCGTGTCGAACGTCCTCACCCGCAAGGCGGCGCCGCCCGACGCCCTGAACTTCATGGTGTGGGTGAGCACGGTCCCGGTGCTGCCCCTGGCGGCGCTGTCCCTGCTCTTCGAGGGTCCGGACCGCGACCTCGCGGCGCTGCGCTCCCTGGACTGGCAGGGGGTGGCGGCGCTGCTCTGCGTGGCCTGGGTGGCGACGGTCTTCGGCTTCGGCGCCTGGGGCTATCTGCTGCGGCGCCACCCGGCGTCGGCGGTGGCGCCCTTCACGCTCCTGGTGCCGGTGTTCGGCATGACGTCCTCGGCGCTGTTCCTGGGGGAGTCGGTGAGCGGCCTGCAACTGTGCGCGGGGGCGCTGCTCGTGGCGGGCGTGGCCCTCACGTCCCTGGCCCGCCCGGCGCGCCGTCCCGAGGAGGCATACGCTGCACCGGTGCCCGCCCCGACGAAGGAACCCGCCACCCCGGTATGACCCGAGCCCTGCGCCCCGTGGACCTGGCCCGGCTGGCGGGCGTGTCCACCCAGTTGGTCCGTGACTACGCCGACGCGGGCATCCTGCCGCCCACCGAGCGCACCCCGTCCGGCTACCGCCGCTTCCACCGGGCGCACGCCGACGCCCTGCTCACGTACCGGGCGCTGGCCAGGGGCTTCGGCGCGGAGACCGCCCGCGCGGTGCTGCGGGCGGTGCACGCGGGCGACACCGCCGCCGCCCTCGCCCTGGTGGACGCCGCGCACGCCGCGCTGCACGCCCGCCGCGAGGCCCTGCGGGCCACCGCCGAGGCGCTGGAGGCGGTCACCGGCGAGGCCGCCCCGGCTCCACGGGCTCCCCTGACGGTCGGCGAGGCCGCCGCGCACGTGGGCGTACGCCCCTCGGCGCTGCGCGTGTGGGAGGCGGCGGGCCTGCTCGCCCCGGCCCGGGAGCGCGGCACCCGCCACCGCCGCTACGGCGCGGCCGACCTGCGCGACGCCCGCGTGATCAGCCTGCTCCGCCAGGCCGGCTATCTGCTGTCCCGCATCCGCCCGGTCCTGGCCGAGCTGCGGGCCACCGGCTCCAGCGAGGCCCTGCGCGAGGCGCTGGCGGAGCACTCCCGCACGCTGACCCGCACCTCCCGGGCGGCGCTGGAGGGGGCGAGCCGCCTGCACGCCTACCTTGGCGACTGACCGGCCTCGCTCAACAGCCGGGCGAGGAACTCCCGCCCCCGGCCCAGCAGGTCGGGCAGCGGCACGGCGTCCTCGTACCACCGCTTCTCGTACTCCCAGCACAGCCAGCCGTCCCACCCCTGCCGGCTGAGCACGTCCACGCACTCGGCCAGCGGCAGCACGCCGTCCCCCAGGCCCAGCGGAGTGGTGTCGTCCACCCCGGCGACATCCTTGACCTGCACATACCCCAGATAGGGTCCGAGCGCGGCGACCGTATCGGCGACGTCCTCGCCCCCGAGCCAGGTGTGCAGCAGGTCCCACAAGGCACCGGCGTGCAGATGCCCCACGGCGCCGAGCACCCGCGCGGCGTCCGCGCCGGTGCGGTGCGAGTCGTGGGTCTCCATCAGCACCCGCACCCCCGCGTCGGCGGCGTGCTCGGCGATCACCCCGAGCCGCCGCGCGGCCACCTCGTCGGCGTCCGGCTCCTCGCCCCCGGGAAACACCCGCACGAACGGCGCCCCCAGGTCCCGCGCGAGCTCCACCAGCCCACGCACCTCCTCCACCACCGCCGCGTCCTCCCCGGGAGCGGCCACCCGCGCGTACCCGGCGACCCCGGTGACGGCCACCCCCGCGGCCTTGAACGCGTCGGCCACGTCGGCCCGCTCGGCGAGCCCGAGGCCGACGTGGACGGGTTCCTCCCGATGCGCCCGCAACTCGACACCGTGGTAGCCGTACGTGGTGGCGAGACCAAGGACGTCCGCGACGGGCAAGCCGGGCACACCGAGCGTGGAGAAGGCGAGTTTCATGGCGAGGGCCTGCCCCCGAACCCGCCCCGCAAACGGCCGGCGCGGCCCATCCCGACCCACTTGAGACGCCCACCCCACGCCACCGACACCACGGGCGAAAGCCCCCCGAAGCGTGACCGATGGTGAGGAGGGACGTCACAGCCCGCGATCGATCCCCTACCGCTTCACGCGACCGCGAACGGCGAGGAGCGCCAGGGCGAGCAGGACGGGCTCGGTCAGCCGGGAGGCCATCTCCGTATAGCGACCGGCGGTGGTCAGGTCCTGGCCGCTGGAGCGGAAGACGACAGAGTTCACGACGACATCGGCAGCCTTCTGCGCGCGGGCGGCAGTGAAGCGGTCGGTGAAGGCCGCGTGCAGCTCCGGGTTCTGCTTGCCGATGACTCCGGCGTCGGGTGGGAAGGCCTCGGCCGGCGTGTCCGGCAGTCCGAAGCCGAGCATCAGGACGACCGTGGCTGTCATGGCGGCCAGCAACCAGCTCAGAGCCCGAGAGGCCCGCAGCCCGTAACCGGAGGCCGCCCAGTACAGCCAGAGCATGAACCGCTCGGCCGCGGGGGCTTCTGTGTCGTGGCGGCGCATCTCCATCTCGCCGTAGTAGAAGTCCGCCGCCCCGGGCTCGTTCTTGCTGTCCTCGAATGCCTTGCGCAGCTCCCGGTACACCGGTGCCAAGGCGGCAGGCTGCAGCGGAGTACGGCCGGCGGGGGCCGGTGTCCAGCCCTCCGCCGCGCGTTCGCGGGCCGCGCGCCAGTGGTGTTCCTCGACCAGGGTCCGGCGGGTGGTGTGCCGCAGGGGCAGCAGGCCGCTGCGGCGGACCCCCGTCGGGACAGGGGCCAGGGGACAGCGGCCGTGCAGACGCAACTGGTCCAGATGGAAGGTGCCGACGACCCGGCACGTGGTGAGGTCGACATCCCTGAGTGTCAGGTGGGAGGCATCTACCCCCAGCAGGCCCAGTATCCGCACCGGGCGGTGGGCGATCGCGGTCTCGTCCAAGGGCGCGCCGTCCCGCTGGGTGAAAGGGACGGGATGGGCGCTGACGCTCACCGGGGATTCCAACACGGCGTCACTGAAACCCACTGCCGCGTGCCTCAGCCGCAGCACGGCCGTGGAAGTCCACCGCGTGCGCCAGCATTTGACCCCGCTCGCAGCGATCTCCAGTGTCACCGCACCGGCGAAATGCGCCCGGGAGAGGTCCACCGTCCCGCGGCAGGCCAGCGGCCCGACCACGGAAGCGCGCTCGAAGACCGCACCGGCGAAGTCGGCGGCGCCGTGGAAGACCGCCCCGTCGAACCAGGCGCCGCGGGAGAACGTCGCCCCGCGGAAACTGGCGTTCCCCGTAAACGCAGCACCGGCGAACCTGGCACCGTCCGCGAAAGCAGTCCCGCCGAACCTGGCGTCGCCCCGCAAGGCCGCACCGGCGAACCCGGCGACACCCTCAAAGGTCGCCCCGGCGAACACGGTGACCCCGTGGAAGGCCGCCCCGTCGAACCAGGCGTCGTGGGCGAAGGCCGCCCCGCCGAAGTCGGTGACACCGCGGAACGTCGCCCCGCCGAAGGCGGCCCCGCCATGGAAGACCGCACCGTCGAAGGTGACACCCGTCTTGAAGGCCGCCCAGGTGAACCGGGCGTTGCCCGTGAAGACCGCGCCATCGAACTCGGCGTCGCGTGCGAAGGACGCGCCCTCGAAGACAGCGTCGCTCTGGAAGGTTGCCCCAGCGAATCCCGCCTCGCGCTGGAAGTCCGCCCCGAACACGGCGAGGCCCCGGAAGTCCGCCCCGTTGAACTCGGCGCGGCCCGCGAAGGCTGTTCTCCCGAACCGGGCCCCGCCGTCGAACACCGCCCCGTCGAAACGCGCGGCTCCCACGGAGGGATGGCCGGTGTCCGGAGCGTGCAGGGCGTTCAGCAGGCGTTCCAGCAAGGCTGTGCCGATGGTGGTGCCGCGGTGGTCGAGATCGCTGCCAGGACGCAGTGCGGTCAGGTAGGCCTGGAGGGCTATGTCATCGAGGTGGGCCAGACACGCCTCGTACGGCTCCTGCCGGTCGTCACTGCTTTCGACGCGCCGCCCTCGACAGCCCACAGGGTCGCGCTCCAGGTCGGTGCCGTACCCGCAGCACGGATAGTCAGGGGCCTCGGACTCCGTGATGGTGGCCATGCCCTCATCGACGCGATGAGGCGGGTGGGAGTTGCCGCGAGCCCCCCACCCACTTGGGACTTCCACCCCACCCCACCGCCATCACGCACCAAAAGTCCCCAGAGCAACTTCAATGAAACGATGGAAGGCATGAGATTCCACCTCCAGGTCGAACTCGACGACGCGGCGACCCCCGAGACCACCACCCGCGAACTGTCGCGCATCCTGCGCTACTGGGCGGGCAACCTCCACCACTACGACCTGACCCCCGGCACCACGGAGGACATCCACGACTCCACGTACGCCAAGGCCGGCTCCTGGACGATCACCGACTGACACAGCCCAGGCCGCGCGCCGCGGGCGGGGCCGCCTAGTGGTGGAAGGTCGTGGTCGACTCGAGCGGAGCCCGCCCGGCCTTCACCCGATTCACGGGTGCCGCCTCGTCCGCGTACCCGAAGGAGATACCGACGAGCAACTTGCCGCCTTCCACGCCGAGTTCACCGCGGACGGTGTCGGCGTAGAAGCTCAACAGCCCCTGCGGGCAACTGTCCACGCCGTACGCGGCCATCGCCAGGAGCAGCGTCTGCATATAGGCGCCGACATCCGCAGCCAGCCGGGTCTCCCCGTCACCGTGGACGAAGAGGAAGGCCACGTGCGGCGCGCCGTAGAAGCGCAGGCTCTCCGAGTCGTAGGCCGCACGTGCCGTGTGGTCGTCCGGGCCGATGCCCAGCGCCCCGTACAGCTCGGCACCGAACGCCGCCCGACGCGTCTGGTGCACCTGCGTGTACATCCCCTCGGAATACGGGAAGTCCACCGAAGTACGCCGTTCGGCGTGGGCCCTCACCAAAGCCCCGGCCAGGCGCTGACGGACCGCGCCGCTCGCCACCTCCACCTGCCACGGCTGCGCGTTGGAGTTGGACGGCGCGGTTCCGGCCAGCGAGAAGATCCTGCGCAGCGTGTCCTCGGGCACGGGTTCCGGCCGGAACGCACGGGTCGCGTGACGGCCGCGTATGAGCTTCTCCGCGTAAGTGGCAACGGACTTCATGGCACTCCTCAGAAGGTAAACGCATGCGTTTACATGCGAACCACACCCTAACGCGAAAGGCTCATCCAAGTAAACGCGCGCGTATACTTACCCCATGAACACGACCGCGAGTACGACGGCCACGGCGCCCCGGCGGGGGCGCGGCGGCCGGGAGCGCATCCTGGCCGCCGCCGCCCGGCTGTTCGCGACCCAGGGCATCAGCGCGACCGGCATGGAGCAGGTCGCCGAACAGGCGCCGGTATCGAAGCGGACGCTCTACGCCCACTTCCGCACCAAGAACGACCTGGTCATGGCCCACTTGCAGGGCCTCGTACTGTCAGGGGCCACCCTGGAGGACGTGCTGACCCGCGAGGACATCCCTCCGCGTGACCGCATCCGCAGGTTGTTCGACCAGCCGGTGGCCGACGCCGCTCCGGTGCGCGGGTGTCCGTTCATCGACGCCGCCGCGGAGTTCCCCGACCCGGAGAGCGCGGTGCACGCCTACGCCCGGGAGCAGAAGCTGCGCATGGTGGCCCTGATCGCCGATCTGGTGACGCGGCTCGGCTGCCGCGAACCCCTCCTGCTCGCCGAACAACTGGCCACGCTCGCGGACGGGGCGGCCAGCCGCGCCATGGTGCTGGACGACGCGGACTACGGCCGGCACGCGCGGGCGGCGGCGGAGGTCCTGCTCGACCACGCCCTGCGGGAAGGCGCCGGGGCGACCGCCGCGGGCTCGCGCGCGATCACCGACTGACACCGTCGGACGCCGACGAAACAGAAGGGGACGCGGCGGTATGTCCGCCCGCAGCACAGCAACGACACCGCCCCGCACGAGGCACCGCCCCGCGCACATGACGGCGAGGACGGACATACCGCCGCGGCCCCGACTCAGGGACGACCCAGGCGTACCGGAACGGCGGGGAGGCGGCGAACGCGACGGAAGCGAAGACAAGCAAACGGCGGGAAACGGCGAACGCGACGGAAGCGAAGACAAGCAAACGGCGGGAAACGGCAAACGCGACGGAAGTGAGGACAAGCAAACGGCGGGAAACGGCGAACGCGGCGGAAGTGAGGACAAGCAAACGGCGGGAAACGGCGAACGCGGCGGAAGTGAGGACAAGGAAGCGGTGGATGCACCGCAGCCGCAGAGAACGCCGGCCCAGGCGATCGCTCAGCCCCCCGAGCCCACACCCCCCGTGGACCCCCGCACCATCAACTCCCCCTGGATCGTGGCAATACCGCCAGGAGGCTCCTCCTCCCGCCCCATGGCGATCCGCCCGGCCCGCGCCCCCGCCCCGGCGAGGGGCAACCGCACGGTGGTCAGCGCCGGCACCGCGTCCACGCTGAACGGCAGGTCGTCGAAGCCCGCCACCGACACGTCCCCGGGGATCGAGAGCCCCCGGTCCCGCAGCGCGGCACACGCCCCCAGCGCGACCGTGTCGTTCGCGGCGACGACGGCCGTCAACGACGGCTCGCGCCGCAGGAGTTCGACCGTGGCGTCGTACCCCGAGCGCCGGTCGTAAGGCCCGTGCAGCGTCAGCCGGGGATCGTCGGCGACCCCGGCGGCGGCCAGCGCCTCCCGGTGCCCCTCCAGCCGGTGCCGGGTGGTGGTGCGCCCCACGGGCCCGGCGACGTACCCCATGCGCCGGTGCCCGAGCCCCAGCAGGTGCTCGGTCAGCCGCCGCCCGCCGCCGCGGTTGTCGAAGGTGAGGGCCACGGCGTCCGGCGCCCCCTCGGCCGGAGGCCGCCCGCACAGGACCACGCGCGACCCCGCCTCCCCCAGCCGCCGCAGCTTCGCGCCGATGGCGGCCACGTGCTCCGGGTCCTCACTGGCCCCGCCGGTGAGGACCACGGCGGCGGCCCGCTGCCGCTGAAGCAGCGTCAGATACGTGAGCTCGCGCTCGGCGGAGCCGCCGGTGTTGCAGACGACGGCCATGCGCTCGCCCCCGGCCCGCCCGCCGGGCCCGCCGATCTCGGACTGCACGGCGCTCGCGATGATGCCGAAGAAGGGGTCGGCGATGTCGTTGACGAGGATGCCGACCAGGTCGGACGTGGCGGCGGCGAGGGAGCTGGCCGGGCCGTTGAGGACGTAGTCCAGCTCGTCCACGGCGCGCAGCACGCGTTCGCGGGTGGCGGCGGCGACGGGGTAGTTGCCGTTCAGCACGCGGGAGACGGTGGCGGGGGACACCTGGGCACGAGCCGCCACGTCCGCCAGGGTCACGGTCATCCACAGTCCTCCGGTGGTCTTGTACGAACGTTGCCCGCAGGCTAGCTTCTCCCCAGTAGAAAGCGCTTGCTATTCCTGGTTGCCCCGCGGAGGAACACGTGACACGTACGACGGTCCGCGTCGCCATGAACGGGGTGACGGGACGGATGGGCCACCGCCAGCACCTGGTCCGCTCGCTGCTGGCGCTGCGCGAGCAGGGCGGGCTCGACCTGGGCGACGGCACGGTGCTGTGGCCGGAGCCGGTCCTGGTCGGCCGCAGGGAGGCGGCGCTGCGGGCGCTGGCGGACCGCTACGGCCTGGAGCACTGGTCGACGGAGCTCGCGGAGGTGCTGGCGGACCCCACGATCGAGGTGTACTTCGACGCGCAGGTGACCTCGGCGCGGGAGGAGGCGCTGCGGGCGGCGATCGCGGCGGGCAAGCACGTCTACACGGAGAAGCCGACGGCGACGACGCTGGCGGGCGCGCTGGACCTGGCGCGCCGGGCGCGGGCGGCGGGCGTCCGGCACGGCGTGGTCCAGGACAAGCTGTTCCTGCCGGGGCTGCGCAAGTTGAAGCGCCTGGTGGACGGGGGGTTCTTCGGCAGGGTCCTGTCGGTGCGGGGGGAGTTCGGGTACTGGGTGTTCGAGGGCGACTGGCAGCCCGCGCAGCGGCCGTCGTGGAACTACCGGGCACAGGACGGCGGCGGCATCGTCGTGGACATGTTCCCGCACTGGGAGTACGTGCTGCACGAGCTGTTCGGCCGGGTCCGCACCGTCCAGGCACTGACCGCGACGCACGTACCGCAGCGCTGGGACGAGCGGGGCAAGCCGTACGACGCGACGGCGGAGGACGCGGCGTACGGCATCTTCGAGCTGGAGGGCGGGGTGGTCGCGCAGATCAACTCCTCCTGGGCGGTGCGGGTGCACCGGGACGAGCTGGTGGAGTTCCAGGTGGACGGCACCGAGGGCTCGGCGGTCGCGGGCCTGCGCGGGTGCCGCTTCCAGCACCGGGCGGCGACGCCGAAGCCGGTGTGGAACCCGGACCTGCCCTCGCCGCACGTCTTCCGGGAGCAGTGGCAGGAGGTGCCGGACAACGAGGGCACCCCGGGCGCCGAGGGCACGGCGGGGCCGGTCAACGGCTTCAAGGCGCAGTGGGAGCTGTTCCTCCGGCACGTGTACGCGGACGCGCCGTACCGCTGGGACCTGCTGGCGGGCGCCCGGGGCGTACAGCTCGCGGAGCTGGGCCTCCGGTCGGCGGCGGAGGGGCGCAGGCTGGTGGTGCCGGAGGTGACCTTGTGACCAAGGGAAAGCCCACCACCCAGGGAAAGCCCACCACTCAGGGAAAACCCACCACCCAGGGAAAACCCACCACCCAGGGAAAACCCACCACCGAGGGAAAGCCCACCACCCAGGGAAAACCCACCACCGAGGGAAAGCCCACCACCGAGGGAAAACCCACCACCCAGGGAAAACCCACCACCCAGCGAAAGCCCACCACAGCGGAACACCCCACACCCACAGCGCACCCGACCCCACCCACGCAGCCCACGCGGCAGGCGCACCCCCTCCGCACCCGCACCCTCCTCGCCGCGGCCCACGTCGTGGCCGACCCCCGCGCCGACGTCTCGCCCGACGACCCCGCGGCCGTCGACTGGGACGCCACGCTGGCCTTCCGCCGCCACCTGTGGGCGCACGGATTGGGCGTGGCCGAGGCGATGGACACCGCGCAGCGCGGCATGGGCCTGGACTGGGCGGGCGCGCGGGAGCTGATCCGGCGCTCGGCGGCGGAGGCGAGGGCGGTGGGCGGCCGCATCGCGTGCGGCGCGGGCACCGACCAGCTCCGGCCGGAGGACGGGACCCCGCCCACCCCGGCGGACGTACGCCACGCGTACGAGGAGCAGCTCGCCGTCGTCGAGGAGGCGGGCGCCCAGCCGGTGCTCATGGCGTCCCGGGCCCTCGCGGCGGCGGCCCGGGGCCCCGACGACTACCTGGACACGTACGGCGAACTCCTGCGCCAGGCCGCGCGGCCAGTGATCCTGCACTGGCTGGGCCCCATGTTCGACCCGGCCCTGGAGGGCTACTGGGGCACGCGGGACCTGGACGCGGCCACGGACACGTTCCTGGAGGTCGTCGCCGCCCGCCCGGACAAGGTGGACGGCGTCAAGATCTCCCTCCTGGACGCGGACCGCGAGAAGGCCCTGCGCCGCCGCCTCCCGCCCGGCGTCCGCTGCTACACGGGCGACGACTTCCACTACCCCGAGCTGATCGAGGGCGACGGACACGGCCACAGCGACGCCCTCCTCGGGGTGTTCGACCCGCTGGCCCCGGTGGCGGCGCGGGCGGTGCGGGCGCTGGACGCGGGCGACCCCCGGGCCTTCCGCGCGCTGCTCGACCCCACGGTGGAGCTGGCCCGCCACCTCTTCGCGCCGCCCACCCGCTACTACAAGACGGGCGTGGTCCTGCTGGCCTGGCTGGCGGGCCACCAGGACCACTTCACGATGGTGGGCGGCCTCCAGTCGGCCCGCTCGCTGCCGCATCTGCGCAGGGCGTACGAGCTCGCGGGCAGGCTCGGCCTGTTCCCCGACCCGGACCTGGCGGAGCACCGTATGGGCGCCCTGCTGACCGTCCACGGGGCGGGCACCCGATGACGGCCCCGGACCCCCGCGCCCCGGCGGACCTCAGCGTCAACCAGATGACGGTCAGACAACTAGCGCTGCCGGAGCTGGTCACCGCCTGCGCGGAGCTCGGCGTCCGCGGTGTCGGGCTGTGGCGCGAACCCGTCCGGGCGTACGGCGTCGAGGCCGCGGCCGCGCTGGTACGCGCCGCGGGCCTGGGCGTCACCACGCTGTGCCGGGGCGGCTTCCTCACGGCCACCGACCCGGCGGAGCGCGCCCGCGCCCTCGCCGACAACCGGGAGGCCGTCGACGAGGCCGCGGCGCTCGGCACCGCCACGCTCGTGCTGGTCTCCGGCGGCCTGCCGCCCGGCGACCGCGACCTGGCGGCGGCCCGCGCCCGCGTCGCCGACGCCCTCGCGGAGCTGGCGCCCTACGCGGCGGACCGGGGCGTCCGCCTGGCGATCGAACCCCTGCACCCCATGTACGCCGCCGACCGCTGCGTGGTGTCCACCCTCGACCAGGCCCTGGACCTGGCCGAGCCGTTCCCCGCCGGGCAGGTGGGCGTGTGCGTGGACACGTACCACGTCTGGTGGGACGACCGGGCCCCCGCCGCCGTCGCCCGCGCCGGGGACACCGGCCGCCTGCACGCCTTCCAGCTCGCCGACTGGACGACGCCGCTGCCGCACGGCGTCCTCACCGGCCGGGGGCAGCTCGGCGACGGCGCGGTCGACCTCCGCCACTGGCGCCGCCTGATGGCGGCGGCGGGCTACACCGGGCCGGTCGAGGTGGAGCTGTTCAACGAGGAGCTGTGGGCACGGGACGGCCGCGAGGTCCTCGCGGAGACGGTCGACCGCTATCTGGCACACGCCCGGACGCCCGCCCGCTGACCCTTCCGAGGTGACTTTCCGAAACCGTGCAACCCTTCTCCGCTTACGGGTGTCGTAGTAGGTGCCGGTTGCCCCGGAGGGGGGATCCACGAGGCGCCGGCGAGGGAGGGGAACACGAGGGGGCCCGGTCCACGGACCGGGCCCCCTCGAAACGCGTACGCCCCGCGCGGCGGGCCGGGCGCCCCGCACCCCGCCTACCGGGCCAACCCCGGCGCACCCGCCAAGCGAACCCCTCAGAAGAAGACCCCGCAGGTCAGCAACGCGTTCGCGTACGGCCGTGCCTCGCCGGTGCGGACGACGAGGCGGGCCCGCGCCGACCGCTCCTTCAGCTCCTCGTGCGGCGCGAACTCCAGCGCCGGGCCGGGGAACCGGTCCGCGAGCAGCGCGGCCGCGTCCGGGTTGGCCGCGCGGACCTCGTGCGCCGCCACCGCGCCCTCCACCACCAGCTCCGCGAGCAGCCCGTCCAGCACCTGGGCGAACGACGGCACCCCGGCCACGAACGCCAGGTCCACCACGCGCGGCCCCGCCGGGATCGGCATGCCCGCGTCGCACAGGAGCAGCCGGTCGCCGTGGCCCAGCTCCGCGAGCGCGCCCGCGAGGGTGCGGTTGAGGACGCCCGCCCGCTTCACCGCGCCGCGCCCTCCTCGCCGAGCGCCGCCACCTCGGCGCCCGTCGGGTACGAGACCTGCGCCCCGGCCCGCGTCACCGCGAGCGCGCCCACGCGGGCCGCGAACCGGGCCGCCGTCGCCAGGTCCTCGCCCGCGCCGAGCCGCCAGGCCAGGGCCGCCGTGAACGCGTCCCCGGCCCCCGTCGTGTCCACGGCGTCGACCTTCACCGACGGCACCCGCTCGGTGCCCTCGGCCGTCGCGACCAGGGCGCCCTCCGCGCCCAGCGTCACCACCACCGAGCGCGGGCCGAGGCCGAGGAGGTGCCGCGCCCAGTCCTCCGGCGCGTCCGGCACGTCGGCGCCCGCGCCCTGGAGGACGACCCGCGCCTCGTGCTCGTTCACGATCAGCGGGTCGCAGGCCTCAAGGACCTCCGGCGGCAGCGGGGCCGGGGGCGACGGGTTCAGGACAAGGCGGGCGCCGGGGGCCAGCGCGCGGGCCACCTCCGCGACCGTCTCCAGCGGGATCTCCAGTTGGACCGAGACCACCGGCGCCGCCGCGAACAGCTCCCCGGCCGCCCGCACGTCGTCCGGCGTCAGGCGCGCGTTCGCGCCGGGCGCCACCACGATGCTGTTGTCGCCCGACGGGTCCACCGTGATCAGCGCGACCCCGGTCGGCGCGCCGCCCACCAGGACCCCCGCCGTGTCCACGCCCGCCGACTCCTGCGAGTCCAGGAGCAGCCGCCCGTACGCGTCGTCGCCGACCCGCGCGAGCAGCGCCGTGCGCGCCCCGAGCCGGGCCGCCGCCACCGCCTGGTTGGCGCCCTTGCCACCCGGGTGGACGGCCAGGTCGGAGCCGAGCACCGTCTCCCCGGGGCCCGGCCGCCGCGCCACGGCCGTCACCAGGTCGGCATTGGCCGACCCCACGACCAGCAGGTCGTACTCACGCATGTCCGTACTGCCTTTCACCCTGTCCACCCTGTTCACCTGGTCACCCGGCCGAAGCGACCACCGTACGGCCACGGGGGGCCCGCGCCGTCACCGGAAGTCCTTCACGTTCTCGGCGGTGACCACCTTCACCGGCACCTTCACCGTCGACGGCACCTTCTCGCCTGCCGCCACGGCCACGGCGTTGCGGACCGCGATCCGGCCCAGCTCCTTGGGCTGCTGCGCCACCGACGCGTACAGCGTGCCGTCCGCGACCGCCTCCAGACCGTCCGGCGTGCCGTCGAAGCCGACCACCGACACGGACTTCCCGGCCTTGCCGCCGAGGGCCTTCACCGCGCCGAGCGCCATCTCGTCGTTCTCGGCGAACACGCCGTCGACGTCCGGGTGGCCCTGCAGCAGGTTCGTCATCACGTCCAGGCCCTTGGCGCGGTCGAAGTCCGCGGGCTGCTTCGCGACGACCTTGATGCCGGGGAAGGCCTTGACGCCCTCGGCGAAGCCGCGGCCCCGCTCGCGGCTCGCGGAGGTGCCCGCGGTGCCCTGGAGGACCACCACCGTGCCCTTGCCGCCGAGCTTGTCGGCGAGGGCCTTCGCGGCCTGCCGGCCGCCCGCCACGTTGTCGGAGGCGACGAGCGTGGCGACGTCCGCCTTGTTCACGCCCCGGTCGGCGGCGACCACGGGGATGTCCGCCTTGTTCGCGGCGCGCGCGGCCGGGCCGATCGCGTCGGAGTCGACCGGGTTGACGACGACGGCCCCCATGGTGCCGCTGGTGAAGTTCTGGAGCTGGTTGGCCTGCTGGGAGGCGTCGTTCTGCGCGTCGGTGACGGTCAGGTCGACGCCCGCCTTGCGGGCCTCCGCCTGGGCGCCCTCCTTCATCTGGACGAAGAAGGGGTTGTTCAGCGTGGACAGCGACAGGCCGACCTTCGGCGTCGACGTCCCCGAGGAGCCGTTGTTCCACAGCGACACCGCCGCGATCACCGCCGCCGCGACGACCGCCGCGAGGGTGTACCTGAGCGCCTGCGGGCCCTTGCGCCCGGTCCCCGACGACGTACTCCCGGCGGGGGCGCCCGGCGCGGCCCCGGCCTTCCTGCGCACCGAGTCGAGCAGGACGGCCAGCGCGATGACGACGCCGATGACCACCTGCTGCCAGAACGCCGACACGGACAGGAGGTTGAGGCCGTTGCGCAGCACGGCGAGGATCAGCGCGCCGATCAGCGTGCCCGAGGCCTTGCCGACGCCGCCCGCGAGGCTCGCGCCGCCGATGACGACCGCGGCGATCGCGTCCAGTTCGTAGCCCTGCGCGGCCTGCGGCTGCGCGGACGCGAGCCGGGAGGCGAGCACGACGCCCGCGACGGCCGCGAACAGGCCCGACAGCGCGTAGATCGCGATCTTCTGCCGCCGCACGCGCAGCCCCGACAGACGGGCCGCCTCCTCGTTGCCGCCGATCGCGTACATGGCGCGGCCGAGGTACGTACGCGCCAGGACCACCGCGGTGACCAGGCCCATCGCGACCATCACGAGGACCGGCACCGGCAGCCACCCGCCGAGCGTGTCGCCGACCCGGGAGATCGAGTCGGGGAACGGGATCGGGCTGCCCTGCGAGATCACCAGGGACAGGCCGCGGCCGATCGACAGCATGGCGAGCGTCGCGATGAACGGCGGCAGCTTGCCGTACGACACGAGCAGGCCGTTGACGACGCCGCAGGCCAGGCCGGTGGCCACGGCCAGGAGCACGGCGAGCCAGACGGGCAGGCCCTCCTTGGTCGCGGACCAGGCGAGGACGGTCGCCGACAGCGCCGCCACCGAGCCCACCGACAGGTCGATGCCCGCGGCGACGATGACGAAGGTGACGCCGAACGCGAGGATCGCCGTCACGGCCGCCTGCACACCGACGTTCAGCAGGTTCTGCGTGGTCAGGAAGTCGCCGGAGAGCAGCGACATCGCCACCACCAGGACCACCAGGGCGCTCAGGGCGCCGTTCTCCAGCAGCAGGCGGCGCAGGTCGAGGCCGCCCGCCCGGGAGGTGCCCGGCTCGCCCGGGCGCAGGTCAGTGGGTGCCACGGGGGGCCTCCTTCTCGGTTCCGGGGTGCTCGTCGCCCGCGGGCGCGTCCCCGTCGGCGTACGTGGTGACGGCGAGGGCCATCACCGCGTCCTGCGTCGCCTCGGCGGCGGTCAGTTCGCCCGCGAGCCGGCCCTGGGCCATGACCAGGACGCGGTCGCTCATGCCGAGCACCTCGGGCAGGTCGCTGGAGATCATCAGGACGGCGTGGCCGGCCGCCGTGAGCTCGTTGATCAACTGGTAGATCTCGACCTTCGCGCCGACGTCGATGCCGCGCGTCGGCTCGTCGAGGATCAGCACGCGGGCCTCGGCGAGCAGCCACTTGCCGATGACGACCTTCTGCTGGTTGCCGCCGGAGAGCGTGCGCACGTGCTGGTGCAGGCCCGCCATGCGCACACCGAGCTGCCCGGCGATCCGCTCGGCCGCGGCGCGCTGGGCGCCCCGGTCCACGAGCCCGGCGCGGGTCGCCGAACGCAGCGTCACCAGGCCGAGGTTGTCCGCCACCGAGGCGTCCAGGACCAGGCCCTGGCCCTTGCGGTCCTCCGGTACGAGGCCGATCCCGGCGGTCATCGCCGCGTACACGTCGTGCCGCGGCACCGCCCGGCCCGCCACCTCCACCGAACCCTCGTCGTAGGGGTCGGCGCCGAAGACGGCCCGCGCGACCTCGGTGCGGCCCGCGCCGACCAGGCCCGCGACGCCGACGACCTCACCGGCGCGCACCTCGAAGCCCACGTCGTGGAAGACGCCCCGCCGGGTGAGCCCGCGCACGCGCAGCAACGGCGCCTCGGCGTCCGGGAGTTCGGGCCGCTCGCGCGGGTACTGCTGCGCGATGGACCGCCCCACCATGAGGCGCACCAGCTCGTCCTCGGGCGTCGACGCGGGCACCTGGCCCACGCTCCGGCCGTCGCGGATGACGCTGACGCGGTCGCCGAGCGCGGCGATCTCCTCCAGGTGGTGGGTGATGAAGACGACGCCCACGCCGTCCGCGCGCAGCGACCGCACCAGGGCGAAGAGCGTGCCGACCTCCTCGGCGGTGAGCACGGCCGTCGGCTCGTCCATGATGAGCACGCGCGCGTGCAGGCTGAGCGCCTTGGCGATCTCCACCATCTGGAGGCGGGCGATGCCGAGGTCGCGGCAGCGGGCGCGGGGGGACACGTCGACGCCGACGCGCGCGAGCAGGGCGGCCGCGTCGGCCTCCATCTTCTTGCGGTCGATCAGGCCGTAGCGGCGCGGCTGGCGGCCCAGGAAGATGTTCTCGGCCACCGTCAGGTCGGGGACGAGGGTGAACTCCTGGTGGATCGTGGCGATCCCGAGCCGCTCGGCGTCCCGCGCGCCCTGCACGCGGACCTCCTCGCCGTCGACCAGGACGCGCCCGGCGTCGGGCTGGTGCACGCCGGAGAGCACCTTGATCAGCGTGCTCTTGCCCGCGCCGTTCTCGCCGAGCAGGACGTGCACCTCGCCCGCGCGCAGGTCGAAGTCGACGCCGTCCAGCGCCACGACGCCCGGGAAGGCCTTGCGGAGGCCCTCGACGCGCAGCAGCTCACGGTCGGTGGTCACGGGGTGCTCCTTCCGGCTTCCGCGCGGTACGGGGCCCGGGCGCGGCCGCCTCCCCGCACGAGCGGCGGACGACCAGGCGCGCGGGAAGCGTCACCGACCGGGGCGTGCGCCCCTCGATGCGGTCGGTCAGGGCCCGTACGGCGGCCCGGCCGAGCTCGCCGGTGGGCTGCGCGATCGCGGTGACCGGGGGGTCGGTGTGCACGAACCACGGGATGTCGTCGAACGCGGCGAGCGCGATGTCGTCCGGGACGCGCAGTCCGCGCGCGCGGAGCGCGTCGAGCGCGCCGAGCGCCATCAGGTTGTCGGCGGCGAACACGACGTCCGGCGGCGTCGGCAGGTCCAGGAACCGCTCGGTGGCGCGGCGCCCGCTCGCCGCCTGGAAGTCGCCCTGGCCCACGTAGGCGTCCGGCAGGTCGAGGCCGTACTCGGCGAGGGCGTCGCGGAAGGCGGCCACGCGCTCGCTGCCGGTGGTGGTCGTGGCGGGCCCCGCGATGATGGCGAGGCGCCGGTGCCCGAGGCCGTGCAGATGGGCCACCAGGTCGCGGACCGCCGCGCTGCCGTCCGCCCGGACGACGGGCACGTCCACGCCCGCGATCCACCGGTCGACGAACACCATCGGGGTGCCCGCGCGCGCGGCGTCCAGGACGAGCGGGGAGCCGCCGTCGGTGGGGGAGACGAGCAGGCCGTCGATGCGGCGGTCCAGGAGGGTGCGGATGTGGTGGTCCTGGATCTCGGGCCGCTCGTCGGCGTTGCCGAAGATGATGCTGTAGCCGAGCGCGCGGGCCTCCTCCTCGACGGAGCGGGCCAGCTCGGTGAAGTAGGGGTTCAGGACGTCGCTGATGACGAGCCCGAGCGTGCGCGTCTGGTCCGTGCGCAGCGACCGGGCCAGCGTGTTGGGCCGGTACCCGAGCGCCTCCACGGCGTCGAGCACGCGGGCCCGGGCGGCCGGGCTGACGGACGCGTGCGCGTTCAGGACCCGGGACACCGTCGCCACGGAGACCCCGGCGCGGGCCGCGACGTCCTTGATGCCGACGCTTGCCATGCCGATGCCACCTCCTCGTGGAATCGATTACACGAGGATTGGAATCGATTACACGGCTGCTGGCAAGACCCGGACAGTTGGCCGAAATCCGATCGTGATGTGCGGGCCGGGCGATGCGTGAATGATCGGCATGACCAGACCCACCCGCACCACCGGTCCGACGCCGCCCACCGGTCCGACGCCGCCCCGCGGCACGACGCCGCTCACCAGCACGACGCCGCTCACCGGCACGACCCCGCCCGGCGGCCCGCCCCGGCGCGGGTGCGCCACCGCCCGGCTGCCCCGGCTGTCCCGCCTGCCCCTGCTGCTGTGCCTCCTGGCGCTGTGCGCCTCCGCGCTCGTGGGCACCGGCGGCCCCGCGCGCGCCGAGGCCCCCGGGGTGCCCGCCGCGGCCCCGGCGCCCATGCGGGTCCCCGCCCCGGTGATCAACGCCCCGGTCTTCAACGACCCGGCCGCCACCTCCGGCACCTCCACGCCCAGCGCGCGTCAGACCGCCGTCATGGACCAGCTCATCGGTCTGATCCAGGGCGTCCCCGCGGGCGGCGAGATCGACTTCGCGATGTTCGAGTTCGAGGCCGGCGCCCGCTCCACGGCCGTCCTCGACGCCCTGCTCGCCGCCCACGCGCGCGGGGTGCACGTGAAGGTGGTGCTCGACGCCAAGAGCAAGACCGTGCACGCCCGCCTGAAGACCGCCTTCGACGCCGGTTCCGACCGGGCCTCGTGGGCCGTCCACTGCCCGGAGAAGAAGGTCGACGGCAAGCTCGTCAAGACGGGCTGCATCGCGCGCGACTACATGCACAGCAAGTTCGCCACGTTCTCCACGGTCCGCGTGAACGGCACCGACCACAGGAACGTGGTCTTCCAGACCTCGTCCAACCTCAAGGACTGGTACCTCTACAACACCTACAACGACGCCGTCACCTTCTCCGACGCCGCCGTGTACGCCGACTACCGCAGGTACTTCAAGGACCTCGCGGCGATGAAGCAGAACCCCGACTACTTCTGGACCAGCGCCTCCGGAGGCACG
Organism: Streptomyces longispororuber; assembly: GCF_014656095.1. Classification (GTDB taxonomy): domain Bacteria; phylum Actinomycetota; class Actinomycetes; order Streptomycetales; family Streptomycetaceae; genus Streptomyces; species Streptomyces longispororuber. The sequence continues at coordinate 5,985 of NZ_BNBT01000030.1, read as the reverse complement.
TACAAGGGGCACTTCTACCCCCGCGAGCAGACCGACGCGAAGGACCCGGTCGCCAACGTCCTCAAGCAGGTCAGGTGCGGCTACCGGGACGAGGGCGGCGTGACCCGGCAGACGGACGTCCGCATGGCGCTGAACTCCTTCAACAAGCACCGGGTCGCCGTCGCCCGGCAGTTGCGCGCCCTGCGCGACCAGGGCTGCTGGGTCGACGTCGTGTACGCGGGCAGCAAGGCGGACACCGAGGTCCTGAACGCGCTCGAGCCGGGCCCCGGCGAGCAACCCGTGAACCTCACGTCCTGCCGCTTCCCGTCCGCGGAGGGCCGCGGCGACATCACGCCGCACACCAAGGTGATGATGATCGACGGCTTCTACGACGACGACACCGTGCCGCGCGTCCACACCGGCAGCGCCAACCTCACGCACCTGGAGAACGCCGACGACTCCCAGGTCAGGATCAGCGGCCGGGCCACCCACACCGCGTACGTGGAGTGGTTCCGGAAGCTGCGGGACACCTGCGCGGAGAGGACGCCGTAGGCGTTGTCGGTGGCGGGCGGTAGCGTCGGATCATGTCGACTGCTGCCCGGCGGGGCGCGCCCGGTGTCCCCGCGCCCCGCATGGCCGTCATCGAGGGCGTCCTGGAGCGCATCACGTACGCCAACGAGGAGAACGGCTACACGGTCGCGCGCGTGGACACCGGACGCGGCGCCGGCGACCTGCTCACGGTCGTCGGCTCGCTGCTCGGCGCCCAGGTGGGGGAGTCCCTGCGGATGGAGGGCCACTGGGGCTCCCACCCGCAGTACGGCAAGCAGTTCACGGTGGAGAACTACACGACGGTGCTGCCCGCCACCATCCAGGGCATCCGCCGCTATCTCGGCTCCGGCCTCATCAAGGGCATCGGCCCGGTCATGGCCGACCGCATCACCACCCACTTCGGCCTGGACACCCTCGACGTCATCGAGCACGAGCCGAAGCGCCTCATCGAGGTGCCGGGCCTCGGCCCCAAGCGCACGAAGCGGATCGCCGACGCCTGGGAGGAGCAGAAGGCCATCAAGGAAGTGATGGTCTTCCTCCAGGGCGTCGGCGTCTCCACCTCCATCGCCGTGCGCATCTACAAGAAGTACGGCGACGCCTCCATCTCCGTGGTGAAGAACGAGCCCTACCGCCTCGCGGCCGACGTCTGGGGCATCGGCTTCCTCACCGCCGACCGCATCGCCCAGTCCGTCGGCATCCCGCACGACAGCCCCGACCGCGTCAAGGCGGGCCTGCAGTACGCGCTGTCGCAATCCACCGACCAGGGCAACTGCTACCTGCCCGAGGAGCGCCTGATCGCCGACGCGGTCAAGCTCCTCCAGGTCGACACGGGCCTGGTCATCGACTGCCTCGCCGAGCTCGCGGGCGAGGAGGAGGGCGTGGTGCGCGAGTCCGTGCCGGGACCCGACGGCGGCCCGGACGTCACTGCCGTCTACCTGGTCCCCTTCCACCGCGCCGAACTGTCCCTGGCCGCCCAGCTCCTGCGCCTGCTGCACAGCGACGAGGACCGGATGCCGGGCTTCCAGGACGTGGCCTGGGACAAGGCGCTCGCCTGGCTCGCCGGGCGCACGGGCACCGAGCTCGCGCCCGAGCAGGAGCAGGCCGTCCGCCTCGCCCTGACCCGGAAGGTCGCCGTCCTCACCGGCGGGCCCGGCTGCGGCAAGTCCTTCACCGTGCGCTCGATCGTCGAGCTGGCCCGCGCCAAGAAGGCCAAGGTGCTGCTCGCCGCGCCCACGGGCCGCGCCGCCAAGCGCCTGGCCGAGCTGACCGGGGCCGAGGCCTCCACGGTCCACCGCCTCCTGGAGCTGAAGCCCGGCGGCGACGCGGCGTACGACCGGGACCGCCCCCTGGACGCCGACCTGGTCGTCGTCGACGAGGCCTCCATGCTGGACCTGCTGCTCGCCAACAAGCTGGTGAAGGCGGTGCCGCCGGGCGCGCACCTGCTGTTCGTGGGCGACGTGGACCAGCTCCCGAGCGTCGGCGCGGGCGAGGTCCTGCGCGACCTGCTCAGCGAGGGCAGCCCCGTCCCGGCCGTGCGCCTGACCCGGGTCTTCCGCCAGGCCCAGGAGTCGGGCGTGGTCACCAACGCCCACCGCATCAACGCCGGGCAGCCGCCCCTGACGCAGGGCCTGAAGGACTTCTTCCTCTTCGTGGCGGAGGACACCGAGGAGGCCGGGCGGCTCACCGTGGACGTGGCGGCCCGCCGCATCCCGGCCAGATTCGGCCTCGACCCGCGCCGGGACGTGCAGGTCCTCGCCCCCATGCACCGCGGCCCCGCGGGCGCCGGGACGCTGAACGGCCTGCTCCAGCAGGCCGTCACCCCCGCCCGCCCGGACCTGCCCGAGAAGCGCTTCGGCGGCCGCGTCTTCCGCGTCGGCGACAAGGTCACCCAGATCCGCAACAACTACGAGAAGGGCGGCAACGGCGTCTTCAACGGCACGGTGGGCGTCGTCACCGCCCTGGACGCGGACGAGCAGACCCTCACCGTCCTGACCGACGAGGACGAGGAGGTGGCGTACGACTTCGACGAGCTCGACGAACTCGCCCACGCCTATGCCGTGACGATCCACCGCTCACAGGGAAGTGAGTATCCGGCGGTGGTGATCCCGGTCACCACCGGCGCCTGGATGATGCTCCAGCGGAATCTGCTCTACACGGCCGTGACCCGCGCCAAGAGGCTGGTCGTCCTCGTCGGTTCGCGCAAGGCTCTGGGTCAGGCGGTGCGCACGGTCTCCGCCGGCAGGCGCTGCACGGCCCTGGACCACCGGCTCGCGGGCCGGCGGGCGGCCTGACGACTCCCGGCGTCAACACCGCCGGGTGAGTGATCGATCATTTGAGTCGTAAAGGTCACACACCACTTTCGGAACCGGAACGAAAGGGGCAGGATGAGCAGGTTGGCGGCACTGAGTGCCGCCAGTAGGCCCAATGGTCGACCCCGAGTGCACTCTCCAGGGCCAAATGGGGGATGGTAGAGACAGTCAGGGCACCTCGAAGAAGAGGCACAACGTCGGTGAGGGATGACGTGAGCGAGAACGCTAACAAGGCTGTAGTACTGCGGTACGGCGATGGCGAGTACACCTACCCGGTGATCGAGTCCACTGTCGGCGACAAGGGCTTCGATATCGGCAAGCTCCGCGCCCAGACCGGTCTGGTGACCCTGGACAGCGGCTATGGCAACACCGCCGCCTATAAATCCGCCATCACCTACCTCGACGGCGAGCAGGGCATCCTGCGCTACCGGGGTTACCCCATCGAGCAGCTTGCGGAGCGCTCCACCTTCCTCGAGGTGGCGTACCTGCTGATCAACGGTGAGCTGCCGAAGGTCGACGAGCTCGCCACGTTCAAGAACGAGATCACCCAGCACACGCTGCTGCACGAGGACGTCAAGCGCTTCTTCGACGGCTTCCCGCGCGACGCCCACCCGATGGCCATGCTGTCCTCCGTGGTCAGCGCGCTGTCCACGTTCTACCAGGACAGCCACAACCCGTTCGACGAGAAGCAGCGCCACCTCTCCACGATCCGGCTGCTCGCCAAGCTGCCGACGATCGCGGCGTACGCGTACAAGAAGTCGATCGGCCACCCGTTCGTCTACCCGCGTAACGACCTCGGGTACGTCGAGAACTTCCTGCGCATGACCTTCTCGGTCCCCGCCCAGGAGTACGAGCTGGACCCGGTCGTGGTCTCCGCGCTCGACAAGCTGCTCATCCTGCACGCGGACCACGAGCAGAACTGCTCGACCTCGACGGTCCGCCTGGTCGGCTCCTCGCAGGCGAACATGTTCGCCTCGATCTCCGCGGGCATCTCCGCGCTGTGGGGCCCGCTGCACGGCGGCGCCAACCAGTCGGTCCTGGAGATGCTGGAGGGCATCCAGGCCACCGGCGGCGACGTCGACTCCTTCATCCGCAAGGTGAAGAACAAGGAAGACGGCGTGAAGCTCATGGGCTTCGGGCACCGCGTCTACAAGAACTTCGACCCGCGGGCGAAGATCATCAAGGCGGCGGCGCACGACGTCCTCTCCGCGCTCGGCAAGTCCGACGAGCTCCTGGACATCGCCCTGAAGCTGGAGGAGCACGCGCTGGCCGACGACTACTTCGTCGAGCGCAAGCTCTACCCGAACGTGGACTTCTACACCGGCCTCATCTACCGGGCCATGGGCTTCCCGACCGAGATGTTCACGGTCCTGTTCGCCCTCGGCCGGCTGCCGGGCTGGATCGCCCAGTGGCACGAGATGATCAAGGAGCCGGGGTCGCGCATCGGGCGCCCCCGCCAGATCTACACCGGCGAGGTCATCCGGGACTTCGTCCCGGTCGAGTCTCGCTAGCCTGCGGCCGCGGCTGTTCTTGAGCGCCCCCAAGGGGCGCGGGGAACTGCGCGAGCAACCAGCGAAAAGCCGCAGTCGCGTCTGCCGGATGACCCAGCAGTCGCGACTGCGGCTTTTCGCGCGCTGAGCGCGCAGTTCCCCGCGCCCCTTCGGGGCGCTGAGGGCGCCATGAAAAACGCCCCGCCGTCGATCCCCCCACGGGTCGACGGACGGGGCGCTTTCCTGTGCCCCGGTGCGGATTCCCCCCACGGGATCCGGCCGGGAGTCTGTGGTGCGGCCCATGCCTGGGTTTCGGTCTGCGGTCTGCCGGGACGCGTACGGGACCGGGAGGGCCGCTCAAAGCTCCCCGGTGTGCACGTGCCCCGGCCAACGCGTTCCGGGAACATCCCCCAAGATGTCCCCAGACACCGGACGGATCCCCCAAGATCCCTCTGGTGTCGCCCTCTTAGACTCGCGAGCCCCCTCGATGGTTACGTTCCGATCCTTGTGATCTGCGTCTCTTGCATATGTTCCGTTTGCGCACAAGAGGTACCTCTTGCGGGTTACGGCTCCTGCGTGAGGGTCCCGCGAAGACAGTGTGAAGGATCGCGGACCTGGGGGAAAGACCGTAAGCCAAGGCTGTTGGTCACGAAACAGACCAGGGCCGCGGGGGCGGAGGGTTCAGGGGCCCGGGGGGCGTCCGGGGCCCGGGAAAAGGGGCGGGCCCCGCGGCGGAGTGGCTGCCGGGGGCCCGTGGGGGAGGAGGCGGGTCAGGCGGTGGTGCCGACCAGCTCGTAGCCGGCCTCGTCGACCGCGGCGCGCACCTCCGCCTCGTCGAGCGGGGCCGCGGAGACCACGGTCACCTTGCCCGTCGCGGCCACCGCCTGGACGGAGCTGACGCCCGCGAGCTCGGAGATCTCGCTGCTGACGGCGGACTCGCAGTGGCCGCACGTCATTCCCTTCACCTCGTACACGGTGGTGAGGGCGCCGGGCTGCGAGGTCTGGGCGTTGGCGGTCATGTCGTTCTCCTCGGTGCAGCGTGTGGGGTGGTGGGTACGGAACGTCGACGTGGTCCAGGGGCTCTTGTGCTCCGGTGGCCCAGGAGAACCCCTGACACCTCCACACTATACCCCTAGGGGGTATTTTCCAAGAGGGGGTCCGGGGAGTCCGGGGGCGCGGCCCGAAGGTTTCACTCGCCCTTCCGGGTGCGGTTGCCGGGCCTCGACGCGACCCAGGAGCGGATGGTGTCCGCGTACCAGAAGGGCTTGCCGCCCTCGACGTGGTCGGGGTCGGGGAGCAGTCCGTGCTTGCGGTAGGAGCGCACGGTGTCCGGCTGCACCCGGATGTGCGCGGCGATGTCCTTGTACGACCAGAGCCTGCGGTCGGTCATCAGTGGCTCCTCCCTGTGCGCGCCCAGGGCGGCCGAACGGCCGACGGGGGAGCTGGGCGCCGCACTGGTTGTCACTCAGCCTGTGCCCCGTGAACGACGGAGAGTGACCGCGGGGGAGGGCTTGTCGACAGGCTGTGACCAGAAACCTGCGCAGGTGTCACATGTGTGACGAGAGTGGAGTGTTTGTCACGTACTCGTGCCCCGCGCGGGCGCGGCGGGAGGCGCGCGCCCCCGGGGCGGGCCGGGCCCGCTGCGTCGGGTCCGGCCC
>NZ_BNBT01000029.1 GCF_014656095.1 Streptomyces longispororuber | reverse complement strand
GTCGACCGCGGCCTCGCCGACCGCGCCCGCCTCCTGGGCGGCACCACCGCCGCCGGACCGGCCGACGGGGTGTGGCGGCTGCGCGTGCGCCTGCCCCTGGCGCCGCCCGCGTGACGGCCCCGCCGGAGGGGTCCCGAGCCCGCACCCCACACGCGGACGCGCACCGGCGTCCGCGGAACCCACCGACCCGAAGGACCACGCCATGACCGAGACTCCGCTGCGCATCGTGCTCGCCGACGACGAGCGCATGGTGCGGACCGCGCTGCGCGTCATCCTCAGCGCCGAGCCGGACCTGGAGGTCGTCGGCGAGGCGGCGACCGGCGCCGAGGCGGTGTCGGTGGTCCGCGAGGTGCGGCCCGACGTGGTCCTGATGGACGTGCGCATGCCCGAGGTCGACGGCATCCGCGCCACCGAGCAGATCCTGCGGACGCAGCCGGACCCGCCGCGCATCGTCGTCGTCACCACCTTCGAGAACGACGCGTACGTGTACGAGGCGCTGCGCGCCGGGGCGTCCGGCTTCCTGCTCAAGCGGGCCGACGCCGACGCCCTGGTGCAGGCGGTGCGCCTGGTGGCGCGCAGCGACTCGCTGCTGTTCCCGGCGGCCGTACGCGCCCTCGCCGCCGAGCACGCGCGGACCACGGCGACCCCGCCCGCGCCCTGGGTGGCCCGGCTCACGGGCCGGGAGAGCGAGGTGCTGCGCCTCATGGCGGCCGGGCTCACCAACGCGGAGATCGCCGCGCGCATGGAGGTGGGCGCGGCCACGGTGAAGACGCACGTGGCCGCCGTGCTCGCGAAGACCGGCGCGCGCGACCGCACCCAGGCGGTGATCGCGGCGTACGAGGCGGGCTTCATGAAGACCTCGTGAGACGGCCGGGCGGCGGGGGCTCCGGAGCGGCTCCCGGATGAGGGTTTCCTGAGAAGCCGGACACATCCGGCCGGAGCGGGAACGATTCGCCCGGCTGTTCCCGTCCTTGTGGGAGATGAACAAGACGATCAGGCGCGCCTCGGTCTTCGCGCTGCTCCTGGTGCTCGCCCTCCTGGTGCGGGCCACCTGGCTGCAGTTCCACGACGCGAAGGCGCTCGCGGACGAGACCATGAACCGGCGCAACGCGATCAGGACGTACGCGGAGCCGCTGGGCGACATCATCGTGGCCGGGGACGCCGTCACCGGCTCCCGGCGCACGTCGGGCGGCGACCTGGCGTACAAGCGCACGTACAAGGACGGCCCGCTGTACGCCGCCGTCACCGGCTACAGCTCGCAGGTGTACGGCGCCACGCAGCTCGAGGGCATCTACAAGGACCTGCTCGACGGCAGCGAGACCCGGCTGAAGAGCCCCCTGGACACGCTCACCAACAAGCGCGCCGACCCCGGTGACGTCCTCACCACCATCGACCCGGCCGTGCAGAAGGCCGGGTTCAAGGCGCTCGGCGACAAGAAGGGCGCCGCCGTCGCCATCGACCCGAAGACCGGCAGGATCCTCGGGATGGTGTCCACGCCGTCGTACGACCCGTCGACGATCAGCGGCTCCGCGGACGGCGAGGCGTGGAAGAAGCTGACCGACGACTCCGAGAACGCGGACAAGCCGATGGTGAACCGGGCGCTGCGGCAGCCGCTGCCGCCCGGCTCGACGTTCAAGCTCGTCGTCGCGGCGGCGGCCCTGGAGGACGGCCTCTACGGCTCGGTGGACGACAGGACCGACAGCCCCGACCCGTACACGCTGCCCGGCACGCGGACGTCCATCCCGAACGACATCAAGTCCGCCCCCTGCGAGAACGCCACGCTGCGCACGGCGCTCCAGTGGTCGTGCAACAACGTCTTCACCAAGCTCGCCGTCGACCTCGGCGAGGACAAGCTGCGGGCGCAGGCGGAGAAGTTCGGCTTCAACGCGGAGAAGCTGGACGTGCCGGTCCGCGCGGGCACCAGCGTGTACCCGAAGGGCATGGACAAGTCGAGCACCGGCCTGACCGGCATCGGCCAGTTCGACGTGACCGCGACGCCGCTGCAGATCGCCATGGTGTCGGCGGCCCTCGCCAACGGCGGCGAGCTGAAGTCCCCGCACATGGTCGCGAAGACCACGGACTCCGACGGCGACGTGCTGCGGGACTACGACGGCGAGGCGGGCGCGCAGCGCGTGGTGAGCGAGTCCACGGCCGAGCAGTTGCAGTCCGCGATGCGCACGGTCGTCGAGAAGGGCACGGGGACGAACGCACGGATCGACGGGGCGACGGTGGGCGGCAAGACCGGCACCGCCCAGCACGGCGAGAACAACAGCAAGACGCCGTACGCCTGGTTCACGTCCTTCGCCAAGGGGGACGACGGCAAGGAGGTGGCCGTGGCGGTCATCGTGGAGTCGTCGGGCGCCGCGCGCTCGGAGGTCAGCGGGAACGGCCTCGCGGCGCCGATCGCCGCCAGCATGATGCGCGCCGCCCTCCGCTGACGCCCCTGGGCCACCCGGTTCCGCCGGTGCGGGCCCTCGCCTTCGCGGGGGCCCGCGCCCGCGCTCAGCGCCGGCGGCTCAGCGCCGTGGCCGCCGCCAGCGGGAGCAGCGCGCCGACCGCCAGGCCGGCGACGAGGCCGAGGCCGCTGAGGGGGTCGCCGTCGCGCAGGGACACCGTGGCCCCGGCCACGAGCACCGCCGCGGCGACCGCCGCGCACAGGGCGTGGAAGCGGCGGCTGAAGTAGACCCGCCGGACCGGCACGGCGGGCACGCCGCCCAGCTCGGCCGCGGGCCCGTCGTCGGCCGCCCGGGGCCGCTTGAACCACGCGTACACCGCCCAGTTCCCGCACGCCTCCCACCCGTCGCGCGCGAGCCGCTCGTCGAGCCCCTCGCGCCCCCGGGAGACGAGTTCACGCCGGTACTGCCACCGCTGCGCCCGCTCCCGGCTGCGGCGGCACACGAACCGCCCGAGGGCGTCGACGCGCTCGACCTCCCAGCCCTCGTCGCCGAACCGCCCGAGCAGCTCCTCGTCGACGGCTGTGTCGGCGGTCCACCGCCAAGTCTCGACGCCCGCCCCGGGCGGCACCGGCTCCCCGCCGCCGGGGGCGAGCTGCCGCGCGAAGTCCTCGACCGGGCCGAACTCGTCCCCCGGGTCCGTCCCGCACTCCCCGAGGTACGCGGCCAGGTCGGCGACGGTGACCCGGACCTGCTCCTCCGGCAGCCCCAGGTCGCGCAGCCGCGCCTGCAGGCGCGGCAGGTACGTCTCGCCCCCGGCGCCGGTACCGCTCATCGCACTCCCGCCCTTCCGAGGACCTCGCGCACGGACGTGTCGAAGGCCAGCCACAGTTCTCCCTGCTCGGCGAGCACGCGCCGCCCGGCCGGGGTCAGCGTGTAGTAGCGCCGTCCCGGCCCCTTCTCCGCCGCCCGGAACTCCGCGGCGACGAGGCCCGCCTCCTCCAGGCGGTTGAGCACCGGGTACAGCGTGCCGCCCCGGATCTGCCCGAAGCCGGCGGCGCCGAGCCGCTTGGCGATCTCGTAGCCGTAGCTCTCGCCCTCGGTGAGGCCCGCGAGGACCAGCAGGTCGAGGACGCCCTTGAACCAGCTCGCCCGCCGGTCCGCGCTCACGCCGCCCCGCCCGGGGCCCGGGCCGGTTCGGGCGCCGGGAGCGTCAGGTCGCGCACCGAGATCATGACGTGTACGGCGACGGGCAGGAGCAGGCTGCCGGTGGCCAGGTACAGGCCGGTGAGCAGCGTCCCGAAGAGGGCGAAGACGGCGACGCCGGTGCCGCCCTGGTACCACCCGGCAACTGCGTAGACGGCCACCGACACCGCGGCGGCCGCGTACAGCGGCAGCCCCAGGGCGCCGACGCCGAAGGCGATGAGCAGGCCCCGGTAGAGGAGTTCGGCGCAGAGGCCGTCGGTCACGGCGGCGGCGACCGCGAGGCGCCGCTCGGCCGCGGTGCGCGGCAGCATGGCCGCGACGGCGTCGCGGCCGGGGATGTGCTTGCCCTGCCGGGCCAGCGCGTGGAAGTGGCGCCCGGACACGGCGGCGACGACGCCGAAGAGCAGGACGAGCAGCGCGGTGTACGCCGCGTCGTCGGGCGGCGCCAGGCCGAAGTCGGCGGCGGAGGTGCCCGGGGAGAGCAGCAGCACCGCGACCGCCGACGCGGCCAGCGCCCACCAGCAGACGATCGAGAACGTGAAGTAGCGCACGAGCGCGCGCGGCCGGGCGTCCCGGTGGCGGGCGAGCGACGCGTACATGCGGCGGCCCAGCCAGGGCTCGCCCAGGAGCAGATAGGCGGCGAGCGCGCCCCCGGCGGCCGTCCCGGCCGCCGAGAGGTCCGGCGAGATCGTCATGGTTCCCCCTGAAACAGGTGCGGGCGCGGGCCCGCCACTCCGGCGGGCCCGCGCATCCGTACGGCATCCGTACGGCATCCGTACGACTGGCTAGACCGTATGGCTACCTAGTCAGTTACGCAACCTAGGTCGGAGGGCCGGGTGGCCGGGGAGCCGGGCGCGCGGGCCGGTGCGGTGCTACGGCCGCCAGCCCGGGTCCCGTCCGCTCAGCGCGACCACCCGGTCGAGGAGGGGCGCGTCCGCGGCGACCGGCACCGGCGGCCCGAAGAGCGAGCCCCGCGCCTCGGGGGGCTCCGCCGCGGAGGCGGACAGCAGCTCGTGGGAGACGGCGAGGCTCGCCTGGTCCGGGGCGTACTCCTGGGCCGTGGCCCGGGCCAGGTCCCAGCCGTGCACGACGAGTTCGTTCAGCGCCACGACCCCGGCCACCTCGGCGGGCAGGTCCACGCCCCCGGCCCTGGTCTGCCCGGTCCAGGCGGCGGCGTCGCGCCACACCTCGGCCAACTCGGCGACGCGGCGCGGCAGTTCGTCACGCCAGTCGGCGCCCACGTCGGGCAGGGAGGCCGTCGGTGCGGTGTCGGTGCCCGGCCCGAAGTCCTTCCGCGCGGCGGCGGTGAACGCCTCGGCGAGCCCGACGACGTGCCCGAGCAGGTGGCGCACCGCGTAGTCGGGGCAGGGCGTCGGGTCGTCGAGCTGGTCCTCCTTCACGGCGGCGGCGAGGCGCGCCACGAGCCGGGCCTGCGGCCTGAGGTCGGGCAGCTCGCGCGGGTCTGGCTTCGTGGTGTCCGGCATGGCGGTCTCCTCCGGTTCGCTAGGTGCTTCTCCTTACCTGACTGCCCCGGCCGCGCGGACTCATCGCCGTTTCCTCAGGCGGTCGTTCACCCCGGGACGAGGCATCCGCCCGATGCCGTCCGCACCGCCTCACGCCCAGCATCGGGGCGTATGACAACGAGGATCGGACACGTCGTGCGGGACCGGGACGCGGCGCTGTGCCTGGGCGCGGTCGTGGTCTCCGGGTTCGGCAGCTCCGCGCTGTTGCTGGTGGCGGGGGTGTGGGTGAAGGACCTCACCGGCTCGGACGGCCTGGCGGCGCTGTGCGCCCTCGCCCTGTGGCTCCCGGTGTGCGCGGGCCCGCTGCTCGGCGCCCTCGCGGACCGGGTCCGGCGGCGGCCGCTGCTGATCGCCGTGAACCTGGGGCTCGGCGCGCTGCTCCCGGTGGTGCTGTGGGTGGACTCCGCCGCGCGGGTGGGGCTGCTCCTCGCGGTCCTCCTGGTGTACGGGGCCTGCGGCGTGGTCACGGACGCGGCGGAGGCCGCGCTGGCGGCCCGGGCCGTCGGCGAGGAACTGCTCGGGGACTTCAACGGCCTGCGGACGGCGGCGAACGAGGGCATGAAGCTGGTCGCGCCGCCGGTCGGCGCGGCCCTGTACGCGGCGTACGGCGGCGGCCCCGTGGCGCTGCTCGACGCGGTCACGTTCCTGCTGGCGGCGGGGTTGTTCGCGCTCGTGCGGACGCGTGAGCGGCGCCCGGCGCCGGGCGCGGCGGGCACCTGGCGGCGCACCGCGGCGGGCGCCCGCTTCCTGTGGCGGGCCGGGGCCCCGGGCGCCCCGAACCCCGGGCGCGGCGACCACCGGGACGCCACCCGGCCGCTGCCGCTCGTCCTCGCGGGCGGCCTCACCATGCTGACGGCGGGGCTCAGCGGCGCCACGGTGTACGCGCTGGTGGAGGGGCTCGGCCGCTCCCCCGCGTACACGGGCGTGCTGTACACCGCGCAGGGCGCGGGTTCCGTCGCGGCCGGACTCGCGGCGGGCGCGCTGCTGCGGCGGCTCGGCGCGCGGCGCCTCGCGGGGGCGGGGGCCGCTTCGACGGCGGCCGGGGCGGCGATGCAGGCGCTGCCCCAGGAGGCGGCGGTCGTGACGGGGTGCCTCGCGCACGGCGCGGGCCTGGTGTGCGAGCAGGTCGCCGCGCTCACCGCCGCGCTGCGCGCCGAGCCGGACGCGCTCGCGGGGCGGGTCGTCGCCACGGCGCAGACGCTCGTCCTGGCGCCGACGGCCCTCGGCATCGCGCTCGGCGCCGCCCTGGTCGAGCTCGCCGACCCGCGCCTGCTGCTGGTCCTCTGCGCGGGGGCGCGGCTCGCCGTCGCCGCGCCCCTGCTCAACCCGGTGCGCCTGGGCCCTACTTCACGCCCGCCCAGCGCTTGACGGTGGCGATCACCCGCGACTGCTGCGGCTCGGGCAGCTTCGCGATGGAGGCGCCGTGGTTGGCGCCCGGCACGACGTAGCGGTACGAGTCGCGGTGGCTGGGCGTGAACCGCTCCGCGCTCCACGGGTCGTTCTCGCCGTAGATGAACATCATCCGCTGGCCCCGCGTCCGCACCCAGCGGTCGACGTCGGCGATGGTCCGGTTCTCGTACGAGCCGCGCATGGCGGCGGGCAGCACGGAGTTCGGCTGGTAGAGGCCGGGGTGGTGGCGCACGCCCTTGAGGTGGCCGAACTTCAGGTCGGCCCAGCCGAGTTGGGTGGCGGCCTGGCGGTAGTAGGGGCCGGAGCCGTTGGTGCCGAGCTCCTCGTCGTGGTAGACGCTCAGACCGTGCTTCTTCGACCAGCCGTACAGCTCGTCGTCGGTGGCCTTCCCCGCGTCGGGCACGGTCGCGCAGTTGTCGGCCGTGTCCGACTGCCAGAAGTTCCACACCTGGTCCAGGACCGCGAACTCGTAGGCGCGGTCGGTGGTGCCGAGGGTCTCCTCGAAGGTCTGGCCGTTCGCCCGGGCGTCGGCCTCGAACTTCGGCAGGAGCGTGGCGCGGCGGGCGAGCATCTCACGCTGCACGGCGTTCAGGGCGGTGCGGCACTCCTTGGTGCCGACGGTCCTGAAGAAGCGCTCGTAGCCGGAGTCGTCCTCGTTGTCCGCGTCGTTCGGCGCCACGAAGGCGACCACGGCGTCCAGGTCACGCGGGTGGAACCGCTCGTGGTAGGTGGCCGTCATGCCGCCCTTGCTGGCGCCCGTGCCGAGCCACTTGCCCTTCTCGACGGTGCGCAGCGCCTGGGTGATGCGGTGCTCGTCGGCGGCTTCCTGCTGGACGGTCATCTTGGTCCAGTCGTCGCCCGCCGCGCCCTTGGGCCGGGACTCCTGGAAGTAGCGGTGCTCGACGCTGACCTGGTTGGCGTCGAGGAGCTTGGTCAGGGCCGTGGTGCCGGAGGACAGGCCGTAGCCGGTGGTGTAGAGGACGGTGGGCTTGGCCGTGGCCTTGTGCCACAGCGTCAGGCGCTGGGAGAAGGAGGCCCCGTGCGGGCGCTTGTGGTCGACGGGCTGGCGGTAGGTCAGGTGGTAGAAGGGGTACCCCTCCTTGTCCGTGACGGAGACGACCGTCAGGCCGGATATCTTCTCCAGCCGGGCCCGGATGTCCTGGGTCCGGTCGGCCCGCCCGGCACCGGTCCGCGCGGACCGGTCCTCCTGCGCCGCCCGCTGCCGCGCCGTCCCGTCCTGCGCGGCGGCGCCGGCCGCCGCGACCGGCAGCGCCGCCACCGCGAGTCCCGCACAGACCAGCGCCGCTGTCCCCTTGATGCGCACCTTGTCTCCTTCATCCCCCGCCACGGGAGCGTTGTGTGGTGCGCGGATCGTAACGGCTGTCAGGCGAGGCGCGACAGCTCCCGCGCGACGTGGGCGAGGTCGGCGTCGGAGGCCAGTCCCGCGTGGTAGAGCCGTAGTTCGATGGCGCCGAGCGCGCCCGCGCGGCGGGCGTCGGCGGCGAGCGTGGCGGGGCTGCCGCCGAGGCCCGCCACGACGGTGAGGTTGGCGGCGAGCACGGTGCGGTCCGTGGCACGGGCGGCGAAGGGCGCGAGCGCCCGCGCGTCGCCGGTGCAGGGCACGACCACGCCGTCGGCCACGGACAGGACGTGCGCGGGGTCCACTCCGGCGTTGGCGCCGCAGTGGTACGGGACGGGGTCGGCGTGCAGCAGCACGGGGAAGCCGACAGGTGCCTCGGCCCGGACGGCCGCGACCGCCCGCTCCTGGAGTTCCCGGGCGGTGCGCTCGCGCCAGGCGCGGGTGGCCGCCGCCGCTCCGTCGCCGACGAGGCGCTCCACGCCCGCCCAGCCGGACGCGGGCGGGGCACCGCGCCACTCGGGCTCCAGGCCCCGCCGCACGGCCGCCGCGAGGTGGTCGGGGTCCTGGCCGTGCGCCGCGTAGCCGGTGCGGCAGTCGGCGCAGAAGCAGAGCGACATCAGGTACTGGCCCACCTCGCCGAGGCCGACGCCCGCGACCTTGTCGTGGGCGTGCGGGTGCGCGAAGCCGTACCAGCCGCACGACTCCAGCTCGGCCCCGCCCGCGCCCGGCCGGGCGGCGGCCTCGGCGGCCAGGTCGACGAGGTGGGCGCAGACGTCGGGCCGCGCGATGCAGGGCGCCCACGGGTAGCGGTCGCCGTAGGCGTTCACGACGCAGGTGTCCGGGTGCTCCGTGCCCAGGCGGGAGTTGTGCGCGAGGACCACCCAGGCGTGCACGTCGAGCCCGGCCGCCTCCAGCGCGCCGGCGGCCTCGGCCCAGGCCTCGCCCGGCGCCCAGCCGCCCACCGCGTACGGCCGCAGGGCGCGGCCCCGCCAGCGCCCGCCCGGCGTGTACAGCACGGCGGAGTGCTCGGCGGTGACGACGCGGTGGCGCGGGTGGCGGGGGGTGAGGGCGCGCGTGGAGTGGTAGGCGGAGGCCAGCGTCACCTGGCGGACGCCCAGCGCGGCGACGCGGTCGGCGGCCGCGGGGTCGCCGAGGACGTCCCAGGGGTAGAGGAACGCGCCCGCCTTCACGCCGAGCCCTCCACCCGCTCGACGGCAGCAGCGCCGCCCGCGCCCTGCGAGGCGTCGGAGGCGTCCGCGCTCCCCGCGCCCCGCCCGCCCTGCACGCCTTCCCTACCCACCAACGTCCGCCCCCGCTCGATCAGTTCGGCGAGCTGCTTGACGTGGTCGGCGGTGGGCTCGTGCAGCGGTGGGCGCACCCCGCCGACGTCCAGGCCGGTGAGCCGGACGCCCGCCTTGACCAGGGAGACGGCGTACCCCCGGCCTTGGGCGCGCAGTTCGACGAAGGGCCGGTAGAAGCCGTCGACGAGGCGGGCGCAGGTGGCGTCGTCGCCGGAGCGGAGCGCCCGGTGGAAGGCCAGCGCGAGGTCGGGGGCGAAGCAGAAGACCGCCGAGGAGTACAGGCGCACGCCGATGCCGCGGTAGGCGAGGCCGGTCAGCTCGGCGGTGGGCAGCCCGTTGACGTACAGGAAGTCACCGGGGGCGGCGGAGCGCACCGCGCTGACGATCCGCTGCATCAGGTCGAGGTCGCCGAGGCCGTC
Organism: Streptomyces longispororuber; assembly: GCF_014656095.1. Taxonomy (GTDB): domain Bacteria; phylum Actinomycetota; class Actinomycetes; order Streptomycetales; family Streptomycetaceae; genus Streptomyces; species Streptomyces longispororuber. The sequence goes on along the minus strand of NZ_BNBT01000029.1, from coordinate 57,967 downwards.
CTTGAGGCCGATGATCCCGTCCGTACGGGCCAGCTCCACGGCCGTGCCGGGGGTGAGGACGGCGTTGTCGCGCTGGTAGACGACGACGTCGAGCGCGGTGGCCGCGGCCAGGGCGCGGTAGTGCCGCAGCAGGCCCTCCTGCGCGGCGGCGACCAGGTAGGGCGGCAGGGCGAGCAGCCCGTCGGCGCCCGCCTCCTCGGCCAGGCGCGCGTACCGCACGGCCAGCGCGGTGCCGTACCCGGTGCCCGCGAGCACCGGCACGCGGCCCGCGGTCTCCGCGACCGCGGCGGCCACGCACTCCTGGAACTCCTCGGGCGTCAGCGCGTGGAACTCCCCCGTGCCGCAGCAGGCGAAGACGGCCGCGGCGCCCGCGTCCACACCCCGGCGCACGTGTGCCCGGAAGGCCTCGACGTCGACGCGGCCGAGGGAGCCGCCGGGCCCGAAGGGGGTGACGGGGAAGAACAGCGGCCCGCTGGGAACGCGCAGCCGGGAGGCGAGGGACACGGGGCCGCCCGCCGCGCGGGGCCCGTCCCCTCCGCGGGGCCCGTCCCCCTGACGGAACCCGTCACCTGCACGGAGCCCGTCGCCCTCGCGGCACCCGCCCCCCGCGCCGGACCGACCTGACCGACCTGACGTCACGGCTCCCCCTCGGTGTGCACATGTATGACTCTCGTCCATCCTTCTGAATGGGCCCACGCTAGGCCCCGCCCCCACGGCGGTCAAGCGCCCCCACGCTCGACCCAGAGCCCCGACCGACCCTGGCCGCGCTCCCTTGACGCCGCCCGAACCACTCCTTAGCGTGTCCACACATGTGAACGTCATCCACGCACACGACCCGACGAACGTCCTCCACGCACACGACCCGACGCCCGGACGGGCATCCCCTCGCAGCCCAAGGAGACCGCATGCCCGCCCCCCGCACCCTCCTGCTCACCGGAGCCGCCGGCGGCGTCGGCACGCTGATGCGTGACCTGCTGCCCGCGTACGGCTACACGCTGCGCCTGCTCGACCTGCGCCCCGTCGAGGGTGCCCCGGACGCGCTGACCGTGGACCTCACCGACCGGGCCGCGCTGCGGGAGGCCGTGCGCGGCGTGGACGCGGTGCTGCACCTGGCGGGCATCTCCCTGGAGGCGGACTTCGACATGATCCTGCGCGCCAACATCCAGGGCACGTACCACCTCTACGAGGCCGTCCGCGAGGAGTGCGTACCGCGCGTCGTGTTCGCCTCGTCCAACCACGCGGTGGGGTTCACCCCCCGCCCGGCGGGCGGCGACCCGCTGATCCCCGTCTCCGCGCCGCACCGTCCCGACACCTTCTACGGCCTGTCGAAGGCCTTCGGCGAGGACCTCGCCCAGCTCTACTGGGACAAGCACGGCGTGGAGACCGTGTCCGTGCGGATCGGCTCCTGCTTCCCCGAGCCCACCAGCGTGCGCATGCTGTCGGTGTGGATGTCGCCCGAGGACGGCGCGCGGCTGTTCCACGCGGCCCTCACCGCGCCGGACGTCGGCCACACCGTGGTGTACGGCTCGTCGGCCAACACCCGGTTGTGGTGGGACCTGGAGCCCGCGCGGGCGCTCGGATACGTGCCCCGGGACGACTCCGAGCGGTTCGCGGCGAAGCTCGTCGCCGAGCACGGCGAGCTGGACCCCGCGCGCCCCGACCACGCCCGCCTCGGCGGCCACTTCTGCACGAACCCACCGCTGTGGCCGTCTTGAGCATCAGCCTGGAAGGTGAGGCGTCCGTACGCCTGGAGTCGCCCCCGGGTCAGACCGCGGGCCGACGTACCCGAACGCCGTTTCGCCTAGCGTGAGTTGCCATGACCACGACCCGACACGCGGCGCGCGGACGCGCCCTCGCCACCGTGCTCGCCCTGGCCCTCGCCCTGCCGCTCGCCGGCGCGCCGACCGCCTTCGCCGCGCCCTCGCCGGACGGCGGCCCCACCGCCGAGGCGCCCGCCACCCGGCCCGAACTGCCCCGCCCCACCGGCCCCTACGCCGTGGGCCGCGACACCCTGCACCTGGTCGACACCGGCCGCCCCGACCTGTGGGTCCCCGACCGGCCGCGGGAGCTCATGGCGTCGGTGTACTACCCGGCGCGGGGCCAGGGCGGGCGCTCCACCGCGTACACGTCCACCGAGGCCGCCCGCGCCATGCTCGCGCAGCACGGCCTCGACGTCTCCCCCGACGCCTACGCCTCGACGCGCACCCACGCCCGCACCGGGGCGGTCGCCGCGCGGGGCCGGTTCCCGCTCGTGCTGCTCTCGCCCGGCTTCGGCGCGCCGCGCTCGACGCTCACGCACCTGGCCGAGGACCTGGCCAGCCGGGGTTACGTGGTGGCGACCGTGGACCACGCCCACGAGGCCGCCGGGGCGGAGTTCGAGGGCGGCCGCATTCCGCCGTGCGTCGGCTGCGACCCGGACGCGGACGTGCCCGGCGACCGCATCACGGCCAACCGGGCGCAGGACCTGTCGTACGTCCTGGACCGCCTCGTCGGCGGCAGGACCGGCAAGGCCGCCTGGGCCCGCTCGGGCATGATCGACCGCAAGCGCGTCGGGGCGGGCGGCCACTCCATCGGCGGCGCCGCCACCGCCGCCCTGATGAACACCGACCGGCGGGTGCGGGCCGGGATGAACATGGACGGCGGCATGCGGATCCCGCCCGACGGCCTGCGCGGCCGCCCCTTCCTGCTGCTCGGCACGCGGCTCACCACCACGCCCGGCGGCCCCTACGGCTGGGACGCCGCCTGGCCGCTCCTCGACGGCTGGAAGCGCTGGCTGACGGTCGCGGGCTCCGGGCACTTCACGTTCACCGACGCGCCCGTCGTCCTCCACCAGCTCGGCGCGGACGAGGACCCCGAGGCCACGCTCTCCGGGCGGCGCGCGGCGGAGATCACCCGCGCCTACATCGGCGCGTTCTTCGACCGGCACCTGCGCGGCACCGACAGCCCGCTGCTCGACGGCCCGGCCCCGGCCCACCCGGAGGTGACGTTCCACCGGCCCTGATCCAACCGGCCCTCATGCAACGGCGGTCCCACACGGGCAGCCCTGATCCGACCGCCCTGATCCAACCGGCTCCGATGTGACCGCCCCACACGGGCGGCAAACGGGCACGCCCGCCCCGCGAACGGGCGTGCCCCCCGCCCGCTCCCCAGGCCACGACCGCACCGAGCGGGCACATACGGGCAGCATCGGGCGGGCTCCGAGCCTGGTCAGCCCCGTGCCCGCGCTGTAGAACTTCCCCACAGGGCCCGAACGGGCAGCGCGATCGAGCCAAGGCCGAGGGGAAGAGGTGGCGCCATGACGGCGGAGGAGCGTCAGCGGCAGATCGTGCGCACGGCCCGCCGGGCGGGCTCCGTCGACGTCAGCGCGCTCGCCGCCGAACTGGGCGTCGCCAAGGAGACCGTACGCCGCGACCTGCGCGCCCTGGAGGACCACGGCCTGGTCCGGCGCACCCACGGCGGCGCCTACCCGGTGGAGAGCTCCGGGTTCGAGACGACGCTGGCGTTCCGCACCACCATGCACGTGCCGGAGAAGCGGCGCGTCGCCGCCGCGGCGGCCGAGCTGCTCGGCGACGCCGAGACCGTGTTCGTCGACGAGGGCTTCACCCCGCAGCTCATCGCCGAGGCCCTGCCGCGCAACCGCGACCTGACCGTGGTCACCGCCTCCCTGGCCACGGCCGGCGCCCTCGCCGCCGCGGAGCACGTCACCGTGCTGCTCCTCGGCGGCCGGGTCCGCCCCGGGACCCTCGCGACCGTCGAGCACTGGACGACCCGCATGCTGGCGGGCTTCGTCATCGACCTCGCCTACATCGGCGCCAACGGCATCTCGCGCGAGCACGGGCTCACCACCCCCGACCCGGCGGTCAGCGAGGTCAAGGCGCAGGCACTGCGGGCGTCCCGGCGCGCGGTGTTCGCGGGTGTGCACACCAAGTTCGGGGCCGCGAGCTTCTGCAGGTTCGCGGGCGTCGGCGATCTGGAGGCCATCGTCACCAGCACCCGGCTGCCCGCCGCCGAGGCCCACCGCTACGCGCTGATGGGGCCGCAGGTCATCCGCGTCTGAACTCCGCCGCGTCCCCCGAGGCCCGAACACGCCCTGCCGCGCCCCGCCACATCCCCTTACGCCCCGAATGCCACCTTTCATCCCAGGAGCGAACCATGCGAACCCAGAGCCGACGGAGGCGGCGGTCCCTGCTCGCCGCTGCCGCCGCAGGGACGCTGCTCGCCCCGCCGCTGTCCGGCTGCTGGGCCGGAGCGGGCGGGTCCGGGTCCGGCGGCGACGCCGTCAACGTCCTCATGGTGAACAACCCGCAAATGGTGCAGTTGCAGAAGCTCACGGCCGAGCACTTCACCCGGAGGACCGGCATCAGGGTGCGCTTCACCGTGCTGCCGGAGAACGACGTCCGCGACAAGATCAGCCAGGACTTCGCCAACCAGGCGGGCCAGTACGACGTCGCGACGCTCAGCAACTACGAGATACCGATCTACGCCAGGAACGGCTGGCTGCGCGAGCTCGGCGGCTACGCGCGCAAGGACCGCGCCTTCGACCAGCGGGACATCCTGAAACCGATGCGCGACTCCCTCACCGGCGCCGACGGCAAGCTCTACGGCCAGCCCTTCTACGGCGAGTCGTCGTTCCTGATGTACCGCAAGGACGTCTTCGCCGAGGCCGGGCTCACCATGCCGAAGCGCCCCACCTGGCGCCAGGTCGCGGACCTCGCCGCGAAGGTGGACGGCGCCGAGAAGGGCATGAAGGGCATCTGCCTGCGCGGCCTGCCCGGCTGGGGCGAGGTCATGGCGCCGCTGACGACCGTGGTGAACACCTTCGGCGGCACCTGGTTCGACAAGGACTGGACGGCCCGCCTCGACTCCCCCGCCTTCGAGCGGGCCACCCGCTTCTACGTGGACCTCGTACGCGAGCACGGCCAGTCCGGCGCGGCCCAGTCCGGGTACGCGGAGTGCCTCAACAACCTCACCCAGGGCAAGACCGCCATGTGGTACGACGCCACGGCCGCCGCGGGTTCCCTGGAGGCCGACAGCTCCCCCGTCAAGGGCAGGATCGGCTACGTCGCGGCGCCCGTGGAGCGCACGCAGAGCTCCGGCTGGCTCTACACCTGGGCGTGGGGCGTGCAGAAGGCCTCCCGCAACCACGACAAGGCCTGGAAGTTCATCTCCTGGGCGTCCGGCAAGGAGTACGAGCGGCTGGTCGGCGAGAAGACCGGCTGGGCCAACGTGCCCGCGGGCAAACGCGCCTCGACCTACGCCGACCCGCGCTACCGCCGGGAGGCCGCCGCCTTCCAGGGCGTGACGCGCGCCGCCATCGCGGGCGCCCGGCCGCGCGACCCGGGCGTGCAGCCCCGGCCCGCGCCCGGCATCCAGTTCGTCGGCATCCCCGAGTTCACCGACCTCGGCACGAAGGTCTCCCAGGAGATCAGCGCCGCCATCGCCGGCCGCACGTCCGTGGAGTCGGCGCTGGCCCGGTCCCAGGACCTCGCCGAGGAGATCTCCGAGGAGTACGAGGGACGATGACCGCCACCACGACCCCCGCCCCGGCCCGCACGCGCGTGCCCGCCACCGCGCCCCGCCGCACCCACGGCCGGCTGCGCGCCTGGGCCACCCGCGCCCCGCTGCTGCCCGCCCTGGTCTTCATGGTGGCCGTGACGCAGCTCCCGTTCGTGGCCACCCTGGTGATCTCCTTCTACGACTGGAACGCGCTCTACCCCGACGCCCGCGCCTTCACCGGCCTCGCCAACTACCAGGAGGTCCTCACCGACGCCGACCTGCGCGAATCCGTGGGGACGACGATCCTGCTCACCGTCACGGTGGTGCTCGCCAGCCTCGTCATCGGGCTCGGGCTCGCGCTGCTCCTGGACCGGAGGTTCCGCGGCCGGGGCGTGGTCCGCACCCTGCTCATCACGCCGTTCCTGCTGGTGCCGGTCGCCGCGGCCCTGCTGTGGAAGCACGTCCTCTACAACCCCGAGTACGGCCTGTTCAACGGCCTGCTGCACTGGGTGGGCGGCGACGGCGCGGCCCAGCCCGACTGGATCTCCCGCACCCCGCTGCTCGCGATCGAACTGGCCCTGATCTGGCAGTGGACGCCGTTCATGATGCTGATCCTGCTCGCCGGGCTGCAGAGCCGCGACACCGAGCTCATCGAGGCCGCCCGCATGGACGGCGCGGGCACCTGGCAGATCTTCCGCCATCTGACCCTGCCCCACCTGCGCCGCTACCTCGAACTCGGCGCCCTGCTCGGCTCCGTCCACATCGTGCAGAACTTCGACGCCGTCTTCACGATCACCTCCGGCGGCCTGGGCACCGCCAACCTGCCGTACACCGTCTACCAGAGCTTCTACCAGGCCCACGAGAACGGCCTGGCGTCCGCCGCCGGCGTCCTCGTCGTCATCGGCTCGCTCGTCATCGCGACCTTCGCCCTGCGCGTGGTGTCGTCCCTGTTCCGCGAGGAGGCGTCCCGCGCATGAGCCCCGTACGCACCCCGCCCGCGGCCCCGGTTGTCCGCACCCGGGGGCTGGGCCTGGGCCTGGCCGCCTGGCTGGCCGGGCTGCTCTTCTTCCTGCCGGTCGCCTGGATGGCCCTGACCTCCTTCCACTCCGAGGAGGACGCGGCGACGAACCCGCCCTCCGTGGCCGCCTCCCTCACCCTGGACGGCTACCGCGAGTTCTTCGGCTCCGGCGGCGGCGCGAGCCCCTGGCCGTCGCTGATCAACTCCCTGGTGGCGTCGACGGCGTCCACCCTGCTCGTCCTGGTGCTCGCGCTGCCCGCGGCGTACGCGCTGTCGATCCGCCGCGTCCGCAAGTGGACCGACGTCCTCTTCTTCTTCCTCTCCACGAAGATGCTGCCGGTCGTCGCGGGCCTGCTGCCGATCTACCTCTTCGCCAAGGACACCGGCCTCCTCGACAACATCTGGCTCCTGGTCGTCCTCTACACCTCGATGAACCTGCCGATCGCCGTCTGGATGATGCAGTCGTTCCTGGCCGAGGTGCCGGTCGCCGTCATCGAGGCCGCGCACGTGGACGGTGCCCGCCTGCCCACCGTGCTGACCCGGATCGTCGCCCCCATCGCCCTGCCCGGCATCGCCGCGACGGCCCTGATCTGCTTCATCTTCAGTTGGAACGAACTGCTCTTCGCCCGGGTGCTCACCGGCGTCGTCGCCCAGACCGCGCCCGTGTTCCTGACCGGCTTCATCACCAGCCAGGGCCTGTTCCTGGCGAAGGTGTGCGCCGCGTCGCTCGTCATCTCCCTGCCGGTGCTCGCCGCGGGGTTCGCCGCCCAGGACAAGCTGGTCCAGGGCCTGTCGTTGGGAGCCGTCAAGTGAAGGCCGCCATCATCGAGTCCGTCGGCACCGCGGTGGTCGGCGAGGTGCCCGACCCCACGCCGGGGCCGCGCGACGTCGTCGTCGAAGTCGCCGCGTGCGGCCTGTGCGGCACCGACCTGCACATCCTCCAGGGCGAGTTCGCGCCCGCGCTGCCGGTCGTGCCGGGGCACGAGTTCGCCGGGACGGTGGTGGGCACCGGCGTGGACGTCACCGAGGTGCGCGTGGGCGACCGCGTGGCCGTCGATCCCTCCCTGTACTGCCACGAGTGCCGCTACTGCCGCACCGGCCACAACAACCTCTGCGAGCGCTGGGCGGCGATCGGCGTGACCCGCTCCGGCGGCGCCGCGCAGTACGCGGTGGCCCCCGTCGCCAACTGCGTCCGGCTGCCCGAGCACGTACGCACCGAGGACGCCGCCCTCATCGAGCCGCTCTCCTGCGCGGTACGCGGCTACGACGTGCTGCGCGCCCGGCTGGGCGCGCACGTGCTGGTCTACGGCTCGGGGACCATGGGCCTGATGATGCTGGAGCTGGCCAAGCGGACCGGGGCCGCGAGCGTGGACGTCGTCGACGTGAACCCGGACCGGCTCGCCACCGCCCGGCGGCTCGGGGTGTCCGCCGCCGGCGCGACCCCCGACGAGCTCGACCGCCCGCAGGGCTGGGACGTCGTCATCGACGCGACGGGCAACGCGGCCGCCATCCAGGACGGCCTGGACAGGGTGGCCAAGGCGGGCACGTTCCTCCAGTTCGGGGTGGCCGACTACGCCACGCGCGTGACGATCGACCCGTACCGGATCTACAACCAGGAGATCACCATCACCGGCTCCATGGCCGTCCTCCACAGCTACGAACGGGCCGCCGAACTCTTCGCGGGGGGCGTCCTCGACCCCGACGTCTTCATCAGCGACCGCCTGCCCCTGGACCGCTACCCGGAGGCGCTGGAGCGGTTCGCGGCGGGCCAGGGCCGCAAGATCGTGGTGCTGCCCTGAGCGGGTCGATCGGCCTTCGGCCTCGTCCTCAAGCGCCGGACGGGCTGCCCATGAGCGCGCTCCGCGCGCGGGCGCCCCTTTCCCGAAACCCACACAGTGGGGCGCCCCGCGAAGGAAAGCGGACCGGTAAGGGAACGGCAAAGTCCCCCCGCTCGTTACTGCTGGCATGACAGCTATGACCCCCGGCTCGAACATCCCCCTGACCGCGACCCGCGTGGCGGTGGACGTCTCCGCCCCCGTGAGGCTTGACGTTTCGGGCCTGCTGCTCACCGCCGACGGCAAGGTGCGCTCCGACGACGACTTCATCTTCTACAACCAGCCCGCGGGCCCCGGCGTGACCTACCGCTCCGGCGGCGGCACGACGCCGGACGCGATCACGGTGGACACCACCGCCGTGCCGCCCGGCATCGAGAAGATCGTCGTCACCGCGAGCCCGGACGCGGCGGGCCAGACCTTCCAGGGCGTCGAGCCCACCGCCACGATCCGCAACGCGGACGACGGCGCGGTGCTCGCCACGTTCACGCCCCCGCAGCTCGGCACGGAGACGGCCCTGGTCGTCGTGGAGATCTACCTGCGCAACGGCGCCTGGAAGGCCCGCGCCGTCGGCCAGGGGTACGCCAACGGCCTCGCGGGCATCGCGACGGACTTCGGCGTCACGGTGGAGGAGCCCGCGCCCGCCGCCGCCCCGGCCGCCGCCCCGGCGCCGGCCCCGCAGCCCGCGGCCCCCATGGCGCCCCCGGCCGGCCCTCCGGTCCAGGGCCCGCCCCCGCCCGCCGCGGCCGCCGCCCCGCAGGCCCCCGCGGCCCCGGCCCCCGGAGCCGGGAAGATCAACCTGGACAAGGGCCGCGTCAACCTCCAGAAGAACCAGACGGTGTCCCTGGTCAAGGGCGGCCGCCCGCTGCTCTCGCAGGTCAAGATGGGCCTGGGCTGGGAGCCCGCGTTCCGCGGCAAGGACATCGACCTGGACGCCTCGGTCATCGCGTACGGCCCGCAGCGCAACCACATCGACAGTTGTTACTTCGGCAAGCTGAAGATCCTCAAGGGCGCCGTCAAGCACTCCGGCGACAACCTGACGGGTGAGGGCGGCGGTGACGACGAGGTCATCACGGTCGACCTCGGCGCGCTCCCGCAGGACGTCACGGGCCTGGTCTTCACGGTGAACTCCTTCTCGGGCCAGAAGTTCACGGAGGTGGCCAAGGCGTACTGCCGCCTGCTCGACGGCGCGACCGGCGAGGAGCTGGTCCGCTTCGACCTCACGAACGCCGAGGCGCAGACGGGCGTGATGATGGCGAAGCTGATCCGCCAGTTCTCCGGCGAGTGGGAGATGACGGCCATGGGCGACTTCGTCAAGTCCCGCACGGTCCGCGGCATGGTCAAGCCCGCGGCCCAGGCCCTGTAGCGGTCTCGTCGCCGGGGCGGATCGCGCACCGGCGAGCACACGCGCGGCCCTGCCGGGGGTCACAGTCCGGCAGGGCCGCGGTCGCCTGCCCGCGAACCGGGGCGGAGGCCGCCACCTGGGGCTGCCCCAAAACGCCCAGAGCGCACCCACCCTCACCCCCCACTCATCGCCGACGCCTGCGACGCCCCGCCCGCGGCCCTGGCCCGCCGACCGGCGGCCCCTCGCGCGGACACGGCCCCGCATGCCACACCACACGGACGCCGGCCCCGGACGGCGAGTCCTTCGCGCAGGAGGCGACCGGCTCGCCGGGCCGGATCGGCCGATCGCAGCGCCAGCACAGCAGCGCACCCGCACTCACACCCCCACCTCACCCTCGGCCGGATACGCGGCCAGCTCGCGCAGATGACGGGCGAGCTCTCCCACCCGAAGGGCTGCGGCCATCGGCCCGACGCACAGGTCGGGCTCCTCACCCTTCGCCGCCAAAGCCGCACGCGCGTCGTCCATGACCTTGAGGTGCTGGTACCACTCCCGACTGCGGACCGGCGCCGCGGCGGCCGCCCGCTCCGCCCCGGGCAGACGCAGCCGGATCTCGGCGACGAGGCGCCGGTGCACCTCGGCGGTCTCCGCAGGAGGAGGCAGCGTCCTGCCGGCCTCGCTGGCCGCCGCGAGCAGTTCGTCGAGCTGCCTGGTGGTCGTCATGAGCGTGTCCCCACTGCGATGGTGTCCGAGCCTGCCCACGCGGCGAGCGCCCGCAGGACGACGGCCAGACGCCGCTCGCCCAGCGGAAGGCGCGTCCAGTCCGCGCGGATGCCGTCGTCGGTCTGGGCGACCAGGACGCGCTGCCCGGGCAGCCTGGCCAGTAGCTCCTGCTCGTGCATGACCATGGTCACCGGTATCCGGTCGGAGTCCTCCGGTGGCCCAGACCCGCAGACGCTCCTCGACGGGCGCGGGCTCAGGCCCGGGAGCGGGCGGGGTGTAGTCGCGGTGCACGGTCATCCGCATGCCTCCACAGGCGTAGGAAGTCCGCTGGGGGAGCAGGCGGCCAGCCAGGCGTCAGCCGCGTCACGAGGGGCGGCGCGCATCGGTGCGTCCATGGCTGGGACGGTAGAGCTGTGCCTTGCTGTCCCGTCGATCGATTGCGCGTCATTGCGCATATCGCCAGGCCGGTTACAGCGGGTTGCTCAAGAAACGTCGAGTGCTGCCCGTGCGCGGCCGATCAGCCGCCGGGCAGGGGAGCCGTACTGAGCCGACTCCGCCAGCCAGTCCCAGGCCCGTTCGTACACCGCGATGTCGTCATCCCCCGTGAGCCACAGCTCCTCGCTGATGGTCTCGACGATGACGAGGCGGCGGTCGTAGAGCCAGAAGGCGTGCGGGGCCGTACGGCGCAGTTGGACGCCGAAAGGAATGATCCCCAGGGCAACGCGGCGCTGGCCGACGAGGTTGTACAGCCGGTCCAACTGTTCGGCCATCACGTCCGCCGGGCAGGGGCGGTGGTGGAGGGCTGCTTCACAGAGCACGAAATGGAAGCTCTTCTCCGGGTCCCAGAGCGCTTCCTGCCGACGCATCCGCGCCTCTACGGCCTCCTCGGTCGTCGGCGAGATGCCGCGGAACTCCGCGAGGCCGTCGAAGACGACGCGCGCGTACTCCGGTGTCTGGAACAGCCCCGGGATCCGGGATACCTCGAGGCCACGGATCTGCCTCGTCGCGTCGGTCAGCTTGACCCCGACCTCCTGCCGGCCACGGAGCCCGCCCGCGAGCTGGCGCCGCCAGGACCGGTGCCGTTCCCTCATGCCCAGTGCTGCCAGCAGCCCGTGCAGCTCGTCGATGGCGTCCGGGCGGCCGACCGCGCGAGCCCATGCGGAGAGGTCCTCGCGCGTCGGGGTCTGCTTGCCGTTCTGGAGTCGGGAGACCCGCGACGCCTGCCAGCCGAGCAGCGCGGCGAGATCCTTGCCTTCCAGACCCGCCTCGACGCGCAACTCCCGAAGGTGCGCGCCGAGGGCTTCCCTGGCTGTCTGGAAATCCGTGCTCACGCGGGCGAACGTACCTGCTTGACGAACTCGGCGGTACGGGTGGCGTGGTGCCAGGCCGTGTCTCGGGCCTGGCAGGCAGCAAGGACCTCGGTGGTGTCCTCGGTGACGTACACGCCCAGGGTGGTGTCCTCGTCGTCGAAGGCGAACCGCACGAGAACCTTCGAGTCGAACAACCAGAAGTCGAAGTCCGGCAGCCGGAGGCGTTCCGCCTCCGCACGGGGCAGATTTCGGATGTCCTCACCCGCGGCGACGTTGCCGAGTCCACTCGCGAGCAGGAACTCCTGGCCCTGGGTGGGCGGTTCATCGACCACCCGCACTCGCTCGAACCGCTTGCCCTGCCCGGTCTGCTCGCGGACGTTCGCGAGCCAGGCGCTGTCGGGGCCGGACGCGATGTCCTCCCCCGCCAGGAACTGCTGCCACTTCGGACTCTTGCGGTCGCTGGCATAACCGCGGCGCGTCTCCAGACGCCACGCGGTGTGGCGGAACTCGCGGAACAGGTGCTTCACGTCGCTGAACGGCGCCAGCTCAGGCGCATCGGCACGCGGAGCGTACCGGACGAGCAGCGACCGCGGTACGCGTACGAAAGCCTCGGACTCCCTTACGTCCCGGAGGGTGGCGAGGCGGCGAGGGTCGGTCTCGAGTTCGCCTTGGACGAGGATCTCGTCCGTTCCTTCGATCTCGTAGAGGGTGGGGCAGTCGCCCTCGTCGCTGGTGGTACCGATGAACCTGAGCGGCATGTGGCCCTCCGTGTGCGCCGGTTGCGAGACCAGCATGCAGGCGGCGCTTAGGGCAAGGGGGCGGATTGCGCTGGATTGCTGATCCCGGTAGGCCTGCCGCGATTGCGCGCAATCGGTCGTCGCCCCCGCCCTCTGGCGCCGGGCACAGCGGGGCGGCGGCCAGGGGCGGTGACCCCGCGCATGGGGCCGCCGCCCCGGCGCGGCGGAGGCGTCAGGCCGCCCACGGCCAAGTCGCGTCGCGGCCCGCTTCCAGCAGGGGCACCAGGCGGAAGGCCGCGTCCGAGAGGCCGCCGAAGGTGTGGCGGGCGGCGGTGCCGGAGGGGCCGTGGGCCGTGCGGTAGCCCGCCAGGTTCCAGGTGTAGACCGGGACGTGCGGCGGGACCTGGGCGGTGGGGTCGCCGTGGTGGTGGTACGCGGCCTGCTCGTCGGTGACGATCAGGACGCGGTCGTGCCCGCGGTAGTGGCGGCGCACCGCCTCCGTGGTGTCGGTGCCGCCGAGGTCCCCGAAGCGGTCGAGGACCTTCAGGACGGACTCCCCCGCGCGGTACGCCACGGGCGCGCTGGTCGTGCCGAACTCGACGAGGTCCGCGTCGTGCGCCCGCAGCGCGAGCGCCGTGCCGAAGACCGCCGCCGCGTCCGCGCGGTTGAGCTGCGAGCGCTCCGACAGCGGCGCCCACATCGAGCCCGAGCGGTCCACCAGGATCAGCGAACGGCCGGGCAGCGCGGGCACGTTGCCCAGCGAGTGGCCGAGCGCCCGCTCCAGCGCGTACGCCCAGCGCAGCGACGGCGCGTGCTGGTACGCGGCGAGGTAGCGGAACGGGAACTGCCGGGACCGCGCGACCTCATCGGGGTCGGCGAGCTTCGCCGCGACCCGGGCCGCGACCTCGTCGCTCACCCCCGCCTCGTCGAAGTTCCGCAGGTTGCGCAGGAGCGCCATCGCGCCCATGGACGGGATCACGGCCTCCCAGGCCGCCTTGTCCATCGGCCCCTGGAGCCAGCCCGCGAGCGCCTCCCAGGTCATGCCCGCGGCGGCGAGCCGCTCGGCGCCGCCCGCCCCGGTGACGACCTTGCGCCGCTTGGCGACGCGCAGCGCCATCAGGTCGCGGTGCGCGGCGAGCGTGGTCAGCGAGGAGGGCACGGCCGCGGTCTCGGGGTGGTGGCGCCGGTCGAGCGCGTACCGGAACAGTTCGCCCTGCCACGGCTTGGCCGGGTCGGGCGCCGCGTGCACGAGGTTCAGGACGTCGCCGAAGCGGTAGCCCTTGGACGCCGTGTCGTACTTCAGGAGGGCGCGCTCGCTGTAGAGGCGGCGCACGGCGTCGGCGATGCCGCGCTTCACGGGCTTCGGTATCGCGCGGCCGTACCGGCTCGTCCAGTAGCCGAGCAGTTCGCCGGGCTCGTCCGGGCGGCGCAGGACGGAGGCGACGACCTGGCGGTTGGCGGGCCCGTCGGTGGCGCCCGCCGTCAGCCGCGCCCGCACGTACTCGGCCGCGCCGACCAGGGACGCCGTCCGCATGTTGCCCTCGCCGCGCAGCCAGCCGAGCAGGCCGGCCGTCCACTGCGGGTCCTCGACCGCGAGCTCGCGCACGAGTGCCGCGAACCGGTCGTCGCGGGCCTCGCCGCTCTCGTAGTACGTCTCCTGCGTCACGAAGTTCGCCACCGCGAGCAGGAAGAGTTCGGAGCGCGCGTCGCGCAGGTGTCCGCGGCCGCCCTGGTGCGTGCGGGTGACCTGGCCGGTCGTGCGCACGGGCGAGGCGGGCGGCGCCTTGGCGGCCTTGACGTTGAAGCGGGCCATGCTGGATTCCCCCGGAAGCGAGGCCTCCCGAGGTCTCCTCGGCGGCGGCGTCGTTTCAGGAAGGGAAGGAGCCGCAGCCCGCGCACCGGGAGGCACGACAAGTCTGTGCGTGTCCAGAGATCGAAGCGGCGGAACTGACGTATGGCGCTCTCACCCCTGAGCTACACCGGCCTGAGTACCGGTGGCGGGACTCGAACCCGCGGCCTCCCCGTTAGCAGCGGAAGTAAGTCCTGCCTGCGCACCTGGACACACCCCTCACCTTAGGAGGGCGATCGCACGGGACGCCACGGCTTTTTCGGCGAGCGGGCCGGGCGCCGCGGTCCGGCGCCCCGCCCGTGTCCGGCGGCCCCCACGCCCGCGGGCCCGGTCAGGGGTGCCGGCGCCGCCACGGCCCGGTGATCGCGAACAGGATGCCCGGCGACTGGATGCTGGCGTACAGCGTCTTGCCGTCCGGCGAGAAGGTGACGCCCGCGAACTCGCTGAAGGACGGCTTCTCGGGCGTGCCCGCGTTGAGTTCGTTGCGGGCGATCGGGTACGTGCGGCCGCGCTCGGTGGCACCGAACAGGTGCTGGATGCCGTCGCCGTCCTCGGCGAGGATCAGGCCCCCGTACGGCGAGACGGTGATGTTGTCCGGGCCGTCGAGGGCACCGTCCTTGCCGGGGTCGGGGTTGACGCCGAGCAGCACCTTCAGGGTCAGCGTGCGGCGGCCGGGGTGGTAGAACCACACCTGCCCGTCGTGCTGCGCCCCGGGGCTCTCCTCCCGCGCGTACGAGGACACGATGTACGCGCCGCCGTCGCCCCACCACATGCCTTCGAGCTTGCGGGCGCGGGTGACCTCGCCGGTGGTGAACTGCTTGCGCACGGGGACGGTGCGGGCGTCGCGGTCGGGTACGTCCACCCAGTCGACGCCGTACACGGTGCCGGTCCGGGTGGCGCGGGACAGGTCGTCGACGAAGCGGCCGCCGGAGTCGAAGCACTTGGGCGCCTGCAGGACGCCCGCGTCGTCGGCGAGGGTGCGGAGCTGCCCGCGGCCGTGGCGGAAGCCTCGCGGCGGACTCCAGCGGTAGAACAGGCCGTTCGGCCCCGAGGCGTCCTCGGTGAGGTAGAGGTGGCCGCGCTTGGGGTCGACGACGACGGCCTCGTGGGCGTAGCGGCCGAGCGCCTTGAGGGGCTGGGGGTCGCGGTTGGCGCGCCGGTCGCGGGGGTCGACCTCGAAGACGTAGCCGTGGTCCTTGGTCATGCCGTTCTGGCCGGCCTTGTCCTCGGTCTCCTCGCAGGTCAGCCAGGTACCCCACGGGGTGGAGCCGCCCGCGCAGTTGGTGGCGGTACCCGCGATGCCCACCCACTCCGCGACCTCGCCGCCACGCCGGTGCTCCACGACCGTGCAGCCACCGGACGCGGCCGGGTCGTACACCAGCCCCTCGGTGAGCGGTACCGGGTGCTTCCACTTGGAGCGGGGGCCGCTCAGCTCGTGGTTGTTGACGAGCAGCGTGACGCCGCGCGGCCCCGCGAACGCGGCGGTGCCGTCGTGGTTCGACGGCGTGAACTCGCCCGACTCGAGCCGGGTCCGGCCGCTGTGCGTCAGGACGCGGTACGAGAACCCGGCGGGCAGCGCGAGCAGGCCCTTGGGGTCGGGCACGAGCGGGCCGTAGCCGGGCCCGCCGTGACCGTGGCCGTGGCCGTGGCCGTCCACCGCGTCCACGTCGAGGTCCGGCGCGGCCAGCGCGCCGGGCGCGGTGGCGAGCGCGCCGACGCTGCCGGCCAGGGCGACCCCCGCGCCGGTGAGCGCGGACCGTCTGGCGAAGTCCCTGCGGGTGAGCGACGACATGGTTTCTCCTCGGGGCGTGCGGGAGCGGACGGGGGCGCTCGGGCGGAGGACCGCGGTCGAGCGCGGCGGGGCCACGTGGACGGACGGGCCGTGCGCGGGGCGCGTACGGCCGGACCTGGTGTCGGCGACAGATTTCCGCTCACGTATAAACGGCGGTTGAACGCCGTCCGACTTCGGCGGGCGGCTTCCGGAGCACCTCGTTCCGACGGGGGGTTCCGACGGCGGTTCCGGCAGTGGTTCCGGCAGCGGTTCCGGCAGCGGTTTCCGCAGCGGTTCCGACCGACAGCCGCTGACAGCCACTGACAACCGCTGACAACCGCTGACAACCGCTGACAACCGCCGGCAACTGTGCTTTCCGTTGGTCGTCCTCGTTTCCCGCGTCAGGAGAACCCCATGACTCTGCCGGACACCGGCCGCCGCGTTCTGGTCACTGGCGCCTCACGAGGGCTCGGCCGGGCCCTGGCCCGGGCCTTCGCGGACAACGGCGACCGGGTGGCGGTGCACTTCGGCACGCGAGCGGAGGAGGCGCGGGAGACGCTCGGCGCGCTGGCCGGGGAGGGGCACGCGCTGGTCGGCGGCGACCTGTCGGACCCCGCCGGGGCCAAGGACGTCGCGGACCGGGCCGCGGAGGCGCTCGGCGGCCTCGACGTACTGGTCAACAACGCCGCCGTGAACCTGCCGCACCCGCCCGTGACCACCTCGTACGAGGAGTGGGCCGTGCTGTGGCAGCGGCACACGGCCGTCAACCTGCTCGCCACGGCGCACCTCAGCCACCTCGCCGCGCACCGCATGATCGACCAGGGCACGCCCGGACGGATCGTCAACATCGGCTCCCGCGGCGCCTTCCGGGGCGAGCCCGACCACCCGGCGTACGGCGCGACGAAGGCGGCGGTGCACGCGCTCGGCCAGTCCCTCGCGGTGGCGCTCGCCCCGCACGGCATCGCGGTGGCGTCGGTCGCGCCGGGCTTCTTCGAGACGGAGCGGGTCGCGCACCGGCTGAACGGCGCGGAGGGCGCGGCGATCCGCGCGCAGAGCCCGTTCGGGCGCGCGGGCACGGCGGCGGAGATCGCGGAGGCCGTCCTGTGGCTGGCCTCGCCGCGGGCGGAGTGGGCGTCCGGCGCGGTCCTGGACCTCAACGGGGCCTCGTACCTGCGGACGTGAGCCCTCCGGATGAGCGCGGACGCGCGCGGACGTGAGCCCTCCGCACGGGAGCGCGCGTACGACGTTCAGGTGTACGAAGATGACGGGCACGTAACTGGTCGGAAGGAGCTTCGTAAACAAGGTCAACAGGCGCGGACCGGCGCCAAAGCCATGATTTACCGCAGACCGCCTTGACCGTCGCCGGGCCCGGCAATAGACACCTCCCTACCTGCACCACCCACGCGGGAGGTGAGCCGGAGTGGACGCACGCCAGGCACGCCACCTGCACGAGGACCGGCTGATGAGGCTGGCCAATGTGACCGGGGTCGGCGTCGGCAGGGACGAGCACTCGGGCGCGGACGTGATCGTCGTCTTCGTCGCCCGCCGTGTGCCCCGCGACCGGCTCCGGGACGAAGACGTGGTCCCGGACACGCTGGAAGGCATCCCCGTACGCGTGCTGGCGGTCGGTGACGTCGGCGCGCAGGGCGGCCCCTGACGGCGCGCTCCGGGCCCCGGACCCGCTACACCAGGGGAAGAGGTGGTCTGGCGTGAGCCAGTCCGAATGGATGCGAGGACCCACCGGCGGCACGCTCAGTGACAGCTCCCGACAGCAGGCGCTCGGCGACTTCCTGCGCCGCGAGGAGCCGCTCGCGAACGTCGTCGGCTTCGGGCACGGCGTGAAGTGGACCGACGGGCAGCCCACCGGCGAGCCGGCCGTCCTGGTCTTCGTGACCCAGAAGGTGCCCGAGTCGCTGCTGCCCGAACGGGACGTGATCCCCCGGCAGATGGACGACGGCACGCCCACGGACATCGTCGCCGTCGGCCACGTCGCCGCCCAGCGCCGGCAGCGCACCGCCGTACGGGCCGACGAGCGCGGGCAGCTCGCCTACGACACCGACGGCGTGGCCGGCGACCAGCTCGCCGGCATCGGTATCGGCACCGGGCGCCTGGAGGAGCCCGGCGGCCTCGGCGCGTTCGAGCCGCAGTTGCTCAAGCGGCGGATGCGGCCGTGCCCCTCGGGCTTCTCCGTCGGCAACGTCCGCGTGACCGCGGGCACCCTCGGCAGCGTCGTGTACGACTTCCTGCCCGGCGCCTCCGTCGACCCGCCCGCGGCGGGCCTCGGCGTACCCGCGAAGTTCTTCATCCTGTCCAACAACCACGTGCTCGCCGACTCCAACCGGGCACAGCTCGGCAGCCCCATCGTGCAGCCCGGCGTCTTCGACGGCGGCCAGGATCCCGCCGACCGTATCGCGACGCTGGAGCGCTTCGTCACCATCCAGTTCGCCCCGCAGATCCCGCTCGACCGGCACAACAACGTGGTCGACGCGGCCCTCGGCGCCGTGGAGTTCCAGGACGCCACGCGCGAGCAGTACTTCAGCGGGGCGCCGCGCGCCTGGCGGCGCAAGACCAACGTGGCCGTGGGCGACCGGGTGAAGAAGTCCGGCCGCACCACCAACATCAGCTTCGGCCGGATCATCTCCGTCGACGCGACCATCGACGTCAACTACGGCACGGCCGGCACCGCCCGGTTCAAGGACCAGATCCTCACCACGAACATCTCCGCGGGCGGCGACTCCGGGTCCCTGGTGACCTCCTTCGACAACGTCGCGCTCGGGCTGCTCTTCGCCGGGTCGTCGACGGTGACCGTCATCAACCACATCGAGAACGTCCGCGCGCTGCTGCGCGTCGAGGTAGCGGAGCAGTTGGCCTGACGGCCGGGAAGGGAGGGCCCACCCCATGACCACGCACACACGCAAGCAGAAGTCCGGCTCGCGCGCGGAGCACCACTTCTTCAACCCCCAGGGCGCCGAGGTCAAGACGCGCGACGAGGCGTTCGCCGCGCCCGCCCAGCAGGACGTCTCGTCCCAGGCCGTCGCCACGGAGTGCAAGCTCACGCTCCACAACGGCCAGGTCACCTTCGCCATGGAGGTGTCGTACAACCCCAACACCTACCCGCACGTCGTCATCGGCGGGCGCATCACCTCCGGCATCTGCGGCGCGCCCTGGGACATCACCGGCGGCCACATCGGTGACACCCTCCGCCTCGACGCGAAGCGGGCGGGGCAGGGGTCGTGCGCCTCGACGATCACGATCGTCGGGCAGTACCAGAACCCGCCCGCGTACCGCGGGACGTACGGGTTCGAGGGCGCCACGTCCTCGTTCCGGCACACTACGCGGTACGAGTGCTAGGCCTCGGGCCGGCTGGGGGTGCGGGGCTCTGGTGAGCGGGGCGGGGCCGCCCCGGGGGCCTGGTCTCCCACCCGCCCACCCGTGCGGCGCGGGGGCCCTGCTCGGGGAGGCCGGTCCCTTACCCGCCCACCCGCCCGTGCGGCGCGGTGACCCGGTCCGGGCGCGGCCTGGCGGCTCGCAGGCGAGTGGGCGGGCGCGCCCCCGCTACCGCGGCGGGACCTCCCACCCGCCCACCCGTACGGCCCGGGGACCCGGCCCGGCCCCGACCTAGCGGCTCACACGTGGGCGATCAGGCGCCACCGCTACCGCGGCGGAAGCCCCCACCCTTACAAGGCAGTTTCCCCGCGCAGCCCCGGCCCGGTGGCCCTCACATGGTTCGTCGACTGTCATCGCCGCTGTCGCGGCGGGACCTCCCCTCCACCCACGGTGGTTGACCTGGGGCTGCCCCGGCCCGGCGACGGACGCGTGGTTGGGTTCGTCGGCTGCGCCACTGCTGCACGCCGGGGGTGAGTGTGCGCCTGCACTCGCCAGTGGGGCAGGCGGGTGGGACCACCCCGGCGGTAGCCCGGCTCCGGCGGTGAGTTCAGGCGGGGGACCACCCCGGTCGTGAACCGCCCTGGGTACGTCCACCCCGGAGGTAGACCTGCCCGGGCGGCGGGGGCAGCGGGTGGGACCACCCAAGTCGTGGACCGCCCGGGGACACACCTACCTCAGCGGTAGGCCCACCCCGACGATAGGCCCGCCCCAGTAGTACAGGCAGGCAGATGGAACGCCCCGGTGTTAGGACCGCCACGGGGTACGTCGACCTCTGGGTAGCCCCGCCCAAGCGGCGGGGCCAGGCGGGTGGGTGGACCACCCCAGTCATGGACCGCCCCGAGGTACACCCACCTGGCGGTAGAGCCGCCCGGGCGGTGGGGGCAACGGGTGAAACAACCCCAGTCGTGGACCGCCCGGGGACACACCCACCCCAGCGATAGGCCCGCCCGGAGTTACACCCGCCCCGGCAGTAGGCCCTCCACCGGCGCGGGGGCGGCGTGTGGGACCACCCCGGTCGTGGGACCGCCCAGGGGTACACCCACCCTCGCGGTAGACCCACCCCGACGACAGGCCCGCCGCAGTGGCGCGGGCAGGCATGGGATCCGCCCCGGTGGTAGGCCCGCTGCAGTACGCCCGACCCCAACAGTGGACCCGCCCCAGAGGTGAGGGCGGTGGATAGGACCACCCCAGTCGTGGGACCGCCCAGGCGCACACCCACCCCGAGGTACACCAGCCCCGGTCGTGGGACCGCCCGAGGTACACCCACCCCGGCAGTAGGCCCCACCCCGGCAATACACCCGCCCCGATGGTGGGGCCCAGAGCCCAAGGCCCGGCAGGGCGGGCAGATGCCGGAACGGGCAGGTGGCTCCGACGAGCAGGGGCGGGTGGGTGGGAACGCCCCGGTGACGAACCCACCCCCGAGACGGGCCCAAGCCAGAGGCGGGCCTGTCCTGGTGATGGCAGCGGGGCAGGTGGGGCCACCCGGGCGGTAGCCCCGCCCCAGCGTTAGGACGCCCCGGGGCGGTGGGCCCGCCCCAGCGGTTGCCCCATCCCAGCAGGTAGGGGGTAGGTGGGTGGGTGGGAACACCCCGGTGACGAACCCACCCCAGTGACAGGCCCACCCCGACCACGGGCCCCCGGCGGTAGCCCTGCCCCCGCGAATGGCCCCGGAGCCCGAGACACCCGGAACCGGCGAACGCCCGCCACAGGCGGATGCCCCAGGCGGACGGCGGGGCCGGGGGCGGATGCCCCGGGCACGCGGTGAGGCCGAGGGTCCCGGCACGGGCCAGGAGACCAGGTGAGCGGTAAGGCCGAGGCCGGGCCAGCGGCGGCCCGGCCTGAGGGGTACGGGCCAGACCGACGGTGAACCGGCCTGAGCAGCACAGGCCAGGCCAGCAGGGGCCCGCCCTGAGCGATACAGGCCAGGCCAGCGGGGAGCGCCCTGAGCGGCACAGCCCACACCGACGGCGGACCGCCCTGAGCGGCACAGCCCACACCGACGGCGGCCCGCCCTGAGCGGTACAGCCCAGGCCAGCGAGGGACCAGCCTGAGTGGTTCGGGCCAGGCCAGCGAGGGACCAGCCTGAGTGGTTCGGGCCAGGCCGGCGGGGGGCCGGCCTGAGCGGGCGGGTCGGCCAGGGCCCGAGTGGTTCGGCCCGCCTCGGGGGGCCTCAGGGCTGCTGCGAGCGCGCCTTGAAGGCCGCCTTACGGGCCTCCTTCGCCACCCTCTTGTCGGAGTGCAGCCGCCCCATCGCCTCCAGGACCTCCGCCGTCGCGGGGTGCCCGACCCGCCACGCCGCGGCGAAGAACCCGCTGTGCTGGGCGGCGAGCCCCTCGACCAGCGCCCGCAGCTCCTCGGAGTTGCCCTCGGCGGCGAGCTGCGCGGCGAGCGTGTCGATGGTCAGCCAGAAGACCATGCCCTCGGAGGGCGCGGGCACGTCCGTGGCCCCGTGCTCGGCCAGCCAGACCCGGGCGAGGCCGCCCAGCTCGGCGTCGTCGAGGACCTCCCGCAGCGCGGGCTCCGCGCTGACGCCGACCAGCGAAAGAGCCTGCTGACAGCGCAGCCGCCGCAGCGGCGCGCCCTCGTCCCCGCCACGGGCGGCGGACAGCAACTCCCGCGCGGCCTCCAGCGGTTCGCGCCGCGCCAGCCACCCCTCGATCTCGGCCTGCGCGGCGGCCCGCGGGAACGCCCCGGTGGCGTCGAGCAGCGTATCGGCGCCCTTGTCCGCGAGGTCGCCGACGGCGGGCGCGTCCACCCCGGCCTCCAGCATCCGCGCCCGTACCCCGTACAGCCCGAGCGGCGTCAGCCTGACCATGCCGTACCGCGTGACGTCCTCGTCGTCGACCGGCGACTCGGACTCCGCGCCGGCAGCGGCATCGGCGGTCTCGTCGATGTCCGCCATCAGCGCCTCGTCGACGGGCTGGTACGCGACGAGCCCGATGGGCTCCAGCATCCGGAACTGGTCGTCGAGCCGCATCATCGCGTCGGAGACCTGCTCCAGGATGTCGTCGGTGGGCTCGCCCATGTCGTCCGGCACGATCATGGACGCGGCGAGCGCGGGCAGCGGCACCGCGCCGTCGTCGGGCGCGCCCTCGCCGACGGTCAGCAGGTACAGGTTGCCGAGGACGCCCTCCAGGAACTCCGCCTCGGCCTGCGGGTCCCAGCCGAGCTCGGCGAAGTCGATCTCGCCGCCCTCCTGGAGGGCGTCGACGAGGTCGTCCAGGTCGGGCACCGTCGCGTCGGCGAAGACGGCGTCCAGGGCGCCGAGCCAGATGCCGAGGACGTCCTGCGGGGCGCCGGAGGTGATGAGCGCGAGCTCCTCACCGGTGGTGACGGTGCCCTCCTCCCCACCTTCCTCCGCGCCGTCCGCCGCGTCGTCGGGGTCCGCCACCTCGACGAGGCCCGTGTCGACGGCGACCCGCCAGGCCTCGCTCGCGTACGCCGCCGCGTCCCCGGGCTCCAGGCCGTCCTCGCCGTCGACGAGCCCGAGCTCGGCCGCCGCCGCGGGGAGCTGCTCGTCGACGAGTTCGCCGCCCGCGCCCACCCGCGTCCCCGGCCCGGCCCAGCGGGCGAGCCGCACCGCGCGGCTGAGCAGGGGCGTGGCGAGCGCGTCCCGCGCGAGCTCCGCGTCTGAGTGCAGCAGCACCGGCGGCAGGGTGGCGGGGCTTTGGGACATCGGCTGGTTCTCCTGACGGGCCTGACGGTGTACGGGTCTGCTGCGTGAAGCCTAGACGGGTTCGGGCGCCCGCCGCCCCCCGCTCGGCCTCCGTCACCCCGGCCCGGGGCGCTCCGGGCTTGCCCCTCTTTGCCGGGGTTCATGTCCCTGTCAGAAAACGTACAGCCGGAGAACACCGGCACAACCTTGACAACTGCCCTGCTCAGGCCAGAGATTGACGCGCGTAGAGCGCACCCCTCGCAGGGGCCGTGACGCCCTGCCACCCCCTTGCCGAACCCCTTGAACCCCCCGCCCCCCGAACCCCTCGAACGTCCCGAACGTCCCGAGCCCCCCAACCCTCGAACCCTCGAATCCCCGGATTCCCGAGTACCCGGAGCCCTCGATGCCCCACATATCCCGCACGTCCCGGTCCACCGCCGTGAGCGCCCTCGTCGCCACCGCCCTCGCCGCCGGCCTGCTCGCCGCGTCCGGCCCGGCGACCGCCGCCGACGGCCAGGTGCGCGTGCACGACATCCAGGGCACCACGCGCCTGTCACCGCTGGCGGGCCGCGAGGTCGCCGACGTACCGGGCATCGTCACGGGCGTGCGGACGTACGGCTCGAAGGGCTTCTGGATCCAGGACCCGAAGGCCGACGGGGACCGGGCCACCAGCGAGGGCGTCTTCGTCTACACCGGGGCGGCCCCGACGGTGCGCGCGGGCGACGCGGTGCGCGTCTCCGGCACCGTCACCGAGTACGTCCCCGGCGGCGCCAACTCCGGCAACCAGTCCCTGACGCAGCTCACCAAGCCGACGGTGACCGTCGAGTCGTCCGGCAACCCGCTGCCCGCCCCCGTCACGATCAACGCGAAGACGGTGCCGTCCCGGTACGCGCCGGCCGGCGACCCGGCGCAGGGCGGCAGCGTCAACGGGCTGCCGCTGAAGCCCCGCTCGTACGCCCTGGACCTGTACGAGTCCCTGGAGGGCATGAACGTCCGCGTCGGCACCTCGCGCGTCGTCGGCGCCACCGACCCGCACGCCGAGCTGTGGGTGACCGTGAAGCCGCACGAGAACACCACCCGGCGCGGGGGCGCGCGCTACGGCTCGTACGAGTCGCAGAACACCGGGCGGCTCCAGATCCAGCAGCTCACGCCCCTCTCCGAGCGGCCGTTCCCCACGGCGGACGTCGGGGACGTGCTGACCGGCTCCACCGAGGGCCCGCTGGACTTCAACCAGTACGGCGGCTACACCCTCACCGCGCGCTCCCTCGGCGAGGTCGTGCGCAAGGGCCTGGAGCGGGAGCGGACCCGCCCGCAGCGCGCGCGGGAGCTCGCCGTGGCGACGTACAACGTGGAGAACCTGGACCCGGGCGACCCGCAGGCCAAGTTCGACGCCCTCGCCGGGGCCGTCGTCACCAACCTGGCGTCGCCGGACATCGTGGCCCTGGAGGAGATCCAGGACAACAGCGGCGCGAAGAACGACGGCACGGTCGCCGCCGACCAGACCCTGCGGAAGTTCACGGACGCGATCGTGGCGGCGGGCGGCCCGCGCTACGCGTGGCGCTCCGTCGACCCGGAGAACAACAAGGACGGCGGCGAGCCCGGCGGCAACATCCGCCAGGTGTTCCTCTTCAACCCCGAGCGGGTGTCGTTCACCGACCGCGGGGCCGGCGGCGCCACGACGCCGACGGAGGTCGTGCGGCAGGGCGGGCGCGCCGCGCTCACCCACTCCCCGGGCCGGCTCGACCCGGCGAACGCCGCGTGGACCAACAGCCGCAAGCCGCTCGCGGGCGAGTTCACCTTCCGCGGCCGGACCGTCTTCGTCGTCGCCAACCACTTCGCGTCCAAGGGCGGCGACGAGTCCCTGACCTCCCACCACCAGCCGCCGTCGCGCCCCTCCGAGGTGCAGCGGGTCAAGCAGGCCGAGGCGGTCAACTCCTTCGTACGGAAGATCCGCGCCGCCGAGAAGAACGCGGCCGTGGTCGTCGCCGGTGACATCAACGACTTCGAGTTCTCACCGGCCACCAAGGCCCTGGAGGCGGGCGGCGCCCTGCGCGCGGGCATCACGTCCCTGCCGCGCGCCGAGCGCTACTCGTACGTCTTCCAGGGCAACTCCCAGGTGCTCGACCAAATCCTGCTCAGCCCCGGCGTCGGCCGCTTCTCCTACGACAGCGTCCACGTGAACGCCGAGTTCGCCGACCAGAACAGCGACCACGACCCCCAGGTCGTACGCTTCCGCCCGTAACCGGCCCGGCGGGGAGCGGTGCTCAGCGCGGACCCACGCCGAAGGCGAACCGGTACCGCCGCTCGGCACCCTCCACAGCAGGCACCGCCTCCCCGTCCCCGTCCCCGTCCTCCCATTCCCCGTACACGAACACCCGGCCCCCGTCCGTACCCAGGTAGGCATGGGCCGCGACGAGCCCGGACGCCCCCGCCCAGGCCGACAGCACCTCGTCCGCCGCGGCCTCGCCGCCCCCGGCCCCGGGGGCGGCGAGCTCCACCGTCGTGTAGACCCGGGGCACTCCGGCCCCCGAGGCCCCGGGAGCCACGCTCCGGTAGTGGCCGGTCCTCATCAGACCGAGGCGTTCCACGCCGGGCACCGCCGCGTCGATCTCGGCGTTCCGCTCGTCGCGCCCCCGCGCGAAGAAGTCCTGGTACGCCTGCTCGTCGCGCCACTGCGAGTGGTGCATCAGGGTGGAGCCGTCGACGCCCTCGTACACGCTGTACGACAGCAGCCCCTCGTGCGGCCAGGGCCGGCTCTCCCAGGCACGGGCGATGGCGTCGACCGCGGCCTGCTGCCGCTCGGGCGTGCCCACGCGCCAGGTGCTGAAGAAGGTGAGGCCCGCGTCACCGGCGAGCGGGGCGGGGGGCGTGGTGAGGCGCTGGGTCGGCTTCGGCATGGCAGTGCTCCAAGGATCGCGGGACGGTACGCGGCTCGCCGCGCGGCGGCGCCGTACGCGTCCCACGCTCCAAGGTGAACCAAGGTTGAAGTCAAGCCCGTCGAGTCCGCCACGCCCGTGACGGCCGCTCAGTCCTTCACGTCCGGTCCGTCACGCCCGTCACGGCCGTCGAGCCCGTCACGGCCCCTGAGCCCGTCAAGGCCGTAGCGCCCGTCACCGTCACGGCCGCTGAGCCCGTCAAGGCCGCCGGGCCCGTCACGGCGCTGAGCCCGTCCCGTCGAGCTCGTTGCACCCGCCCCTTCCGCCGGGCCCGTTGAACCCGCCCCTTCCGTCGAGCCCTCACGCCCCTTCCGGCAGCGTCACCGCGACCAGGCCCGGCCGCTTCGCCGTGTGCCCGTCGTGCCGCGCCGGCCACCACGGGGTCCGGCGCCGCACCCAGGGCCCCGCCGCCCCCGCCAGCCACCACACCTCCTGCGCCGCGCCGCCCAGCGCGGAGACCGGGGCGAGCGGCGGCAGCGGCCGGGCCCAGTCGGCGTACCCGGGGACGCCGAGCGCGTCGGCCACACCGGCGGCGACCCGGGCGTGCCCGACCGGGCTGGCGTGCATCCGGTCGCGGCTCCACAGCCGCGGGTCGGCGGCGATCCGCCGCGGGAACAGGTCGAGGACGACGACGCCGTGCCGGTCGGCCGCCGCGCGGATGCGGGCGTTCAGGTCGATGACGCGGGGCTGCGCACGCCGCGCCAGCGGGGCGATGCGGCCGATGTCCGGGATCGTGACGGTGGCTACGCGCGCCCCCGCGCCGGTGAGTTCGGCGAACATCTCCTCCATGGCACGTGCCGTGCGCGCCGCGTCGTAGCCCGGCCCCATCAGGTCCTCGACCCCGGCCACGACGGTCGCCAGGTCGGGCTTGAGGTCCAGGGCGGGGCCCAGTTGCTCGTCCTTGACCTGCTCCGCGACGCGGCCGCGCACCGCGAGGTTGGCGTAGGTGAAGTCCGGGTGTCCTGCGGCGAGGATCTCCGCGAGCCGGTCGGCCCAGCCGCGGTAGCCGCGGTGCTCGTCACCGTCGCCGAGCCCTTCGGTCCGGCTGTCTCCGACCGCGACGTACCGCGCGTACGGATGCGAGGTCATGGCCCGAGGGTCCTGCGGAGGCAAGCCCTCCGTCAACGAGGCGTCGGCGCCCCGAGGCGCACTCCGGCCACACCGCGCCCCGTCACGCGCCCCTGCCCCCTCCGCGCGCCA
This sequence comes from Streptomyces longispororuber, assembly GCF_014656095.1. GTDB lineage: Bacteria > Actinomycetota > Actinomycetes > Streptomycetales > Streptomycetaceae > Streptomyces > Streptomyces longispororuber. The sequence goes on along the minus strand of NZ_BNBT01000029.1, from coordinate 30,711 downwards.
CCGAACGGCACCGCGGCGGGCCCGGGCGGGCCCCATCAGGCCCGGGTCCGGACCCGCCCGCGCCGGGCCCGCCGCGGGGCGCTAGCCCCGGTCCCGCAGCCGCCCCAACTCGCTCTGGAACCAGTCGAGCCGGGCCTGGAGCAGCGCCGCCTCGGCGGCGAGCTCCGGCAGTCCGAGGCCGGTGGGTGTCCCGGCCGCCACCGCGGCGGCCGCGGTGAGCCGCAACCCCTCCCCGGCCACCGCCGCGAACCGGCCGAGCGCCAAGGCCCGGCGCCCGGTGCCGCGCCCGCACGCGCCGCACACCCCTTCGAGGGCGCGCCAGCCGGGCCTGCCCCAGCCCGCGTCGGCGAGGCCCGTGGCCGCGGCGCCGCAGCCGCAAGGCTGCACGGTCACCGAGCGGACCCGCTGCCGGGCGTAGCGGAAACCGCGCTCGAAGCGGATGTACGCGCCGAGCACCGTCACCTCCAGGAGCGCGGCCGTGCGGTGCTCGGCGGTGCACAGCAGCCCTTCGGCCTCGGCGCGCGCGTGCACGCAGTGGAAGCCGCAGTCGCAGCGGCGGTGCGGCGCGCGGTGCCGTCTGCCGTAGGCGCAGCGGGCCGCGTCGAGCACGCCGTAGGGCAGGCTGCCGCCCAGGGAGACGCCGGTGAAGCCGGCCCGGGTGCCGTCCTGGGACAGCATCGGGTGGGCGATCTTGTATCCGGTCGGCGGCTCCTCCGGGCGTTCCGAGGGAAGCCGGAGACTCATCGGCCGACGGGCACCTCGAGCGGAGCGCGGGGCTCCGACTCCTCGGTCTCCAGGACGCGTTCGATGGTGAGGTCGTCGGCCGCGGCGGTGTCGCGCGGCTCCTCCTCGGCGATTCCGGTGGCGAGTGCCTTGCCCAGCCTCATGCTGCCTCCTGTGAACGGCCCGTCGGCGGACCAGCCGGCCGAGGGACGGAACGACGGACAGAACGGACAGAAACGACGGACGGTACGTGCGACAGGGCCCGGCGCGCGGTGCGCCCGGCTCCCGCCATGGTGACGCATTCCGGGCGGAGTTGACACCGGTGTCCGCGTTTCTTTCCCTGTCCGCCGCCGCGCCTGGTGGCGTGCCGGGGCCGGTGCCCCGCGGAGCGGGCACCGGCCGGGGCGGGCTCAGCGGCCCGTGACCATCGGGACCCAGCGCCCGGCGCCCCCCTCGGCGCCCTTGCGGAAGCCGCTCAGCGGCACGGCCTTGCCGCTGCCGACCGTGACGAGGAGGAGCTGGGTGCGGAACTCGTTCCGGCCGCCGCACTTCTTGGGGTCGCAGCCGAGGGCGATGAGCCGTTTGCCGTCCGCCCAGGCGAGCGGCTGCATGCCGGGGACCGTGGCGACCTTCTTGCCGGTGCGCGCGTCCACGACGGGCGAGCCGTTCACGTCGCCGTCGGCCGCGGCGTACGCGCCGTCCGGCGAGAGCCCGGCCCGGGACGCGCCCGCGTACCGCTCCCCCGCCGGTGTCCGGGTCTTCTCGCCGTCCGGGGTGTACCAGTCGCGGGTCCCGTCGCTCTTCTCGGCGTACAGCACGGTCCCGTCGCGCCCCCACACCAGGTCCGTGCGGCTGACGCCGAGGGGGGCGCCCCAGGTGTCGGGCTCGGACCGCGGCAGGGCGCGGAAGGGGCCGACGTCCCCCGTGGCGGCGTCGATCACGTAGAAGCCGGTGCGGCTGCTGTGCTGCCGCGGCCCGTTCGCCGGGTGGTCGTCCGGCCGGTCGATCAGCCGGTCCGGGTTCCTGCTGTACGCGGTCGCGACGAGCCTGCGCCCGTCGGGGGACCACGTGACGGCCGCCACCGGGCGCTCCACGGTGATCCAGCGCGTCACCCGGCCCGTCATGAGGTCGAGCAGGCCGATGCGGGACGCGGGCAGCTCACCCTCCAGGACGGCGGCGGTGCGCAGGCCGGGGGCGACGTCCACCCAGGCCCACTTCTCGTCGGCGGGCGCGTATCCGCCGGTCTTCTGGTCGAGGAGGTGGTACCGGCGCAGGAACAGCTCGTCGCCGTCGTCCTCCTTGACGGTGCGGCCGGTGTAGAACCCGGACACCGCGGCGTTCCCGGCCGCGATCAGCTCGCGCGGCGGCGACTGGTCGGGGTGCGCCTCGACGTCGGCGGTGCGGGTCTCGCTGGCGGGCGTCGCCTGGACGCCCCTGGGGTCGGAGACCGTCACGGTCACCGCGGTGGCGACCACGGCGGCCACGGCGACGGCGCCGCCGGCGAGGCCGCGGGCGGTACGGCGGTGCCGTCGGGTCCGCAGCACCCGGTCCGCGAGGTCGCCGGGTGCCCGGACGTGCTCGGCGGCCTGTTCCTGGAGCGTCCGGCGCACCAGTTGGTCAACGTTCACGGTCGTACCTCCACGGGCGAGATGTCACGGGACGGTGCCGCCGGCCGGGCGGCGGCCGGGGCGAGGGCCGCGAGTTCGGGCGCGAGCCGGCGCAGCCGGGCGAGGGAGCGGTGCGTGGTGCTGCGGACCGTGCCGACGGAGCAGCCGAGGACGCGGGCGACGTCCGCCTCCGGCAGGTCCTCGAAGTACCGCAGGACGAGCACCGTGCGCTGGCGCGGGGTGAGCCGGGCGAGCGCGCCGCGCATCAGGACGCGCAGCTCGGCGGCGCCCTGCTCGCCGTCGCTCGCCCGCTCGGGCGGCTCGGCCACGGCGACCTCGCGGCGCGGCCACTTCAGCCGCCATCTGCTGATCTGCTGCCGGTACAGGACCTGCCGGGCGTACGCCTCCGGGTCGTCGATCCCGCGCCATCTGTCCGCCACCTTGACCAGCGCGTTCTGGAGCTGGTCCTCGGCGGCGTGCCGGTCGCCGCCGCACAGCAGCACGGCGGTCCTCAGCAGGGCGGAGGACCTGCTCTCCACGAACTCCCGGAAGCGTTCCTGGCTCTCGGCATCCATCGTCACCTTCTCTTCTCCGGCGGCCTTGTCGCCCCCTCTGTCCCGGATGACGTGCGCGGACCCGTGCCGCTATGCCTGGTGGCGGGCGGAGACACGCGTGGGGCGCCTGTCCCGGCGGTCCGGGAGAGGCGCCCCACGAGGCGGGTGGTGCTAGTTGTGGCTGTGCAGGATGTCGTTCAGGCCGCCCCAGACCGCGTTGTTCGGGCGGGCCTCGACGGTGCCGGTGACCGAGTTGCGGCGGAAGAGGATGTTCGAGGCGCCGGACAGCTCCCGGGCCTTGACGATCTGCCCGTCGGGCATCGTCACGCGCGTACCGGCCGTGACGTACAGGCCCGCCTCGACGACGCACTCGTCGCCGAGCGCGATGCCGACGCCGGCCTCGGCGCCGATCAGGCAGCGCTCGCCGATGACGATGCGGACGTTGCCGCCGCCGGAGAGGGTGCCCATGGTGGAGGCGCCGCCGCCGATGTCCGAGCCGTCGCCGACGACGACGCCGGCGGAGATGCGGCCCTCGACCATGGAGGTGCCGAGCGTGCCGGCGTTGAAGTTCACGAAGCCCTCGTGCATCACCGTGGTGCCCTCGGCGAGGTGCGCGCCGAGCCGCACCCGGTCGGCGTCGCCGATGCGGACGCCCTTGGGCGCGACGTAGTCCGTCATGCGCGGGAACTTGTCCACGGAGGTCACCTGGAGGTGCAGGCCCTCGGCGCGGGCGTTCAGGCGCACCTTCTCCAGGTCGTCCACGGCGACCGGGCCGAGCGAGGTCCACGCGACGTTGGCGAGGAAGCCGAACATGCCGTCCAGGTTGGCGCCGTGCGGCTTGATCAGGCGGTGGCTGAGCAGGTGCAGGCGCAGGTAGACGTCGTGGGCGTCCACCGGCTTCTCGTCCAGCGAGCCGACGACCGTGCGGACGGCGACGACCTCCACGCCCCGGCGGGCGTCCGGCCCGATCGCCTTCGCGGCACCCTCGCCGAGCAGCTCCACGGCACGCTCGGCGCCCAGCCGCTCGGTGCCCGCGGGGCCGGGCCCGTCGGCGAGCTCGGGAGCGGGGAACCAGGTGTCGAGCACGGTGCCGTCGGCGGCGATGGTGGCGAGCCCGGCGGCAACGGCGCCGGTGGTGCGGGAAGCAGTCGTATCGGTCATGGGTGAAAACCTAACCGGGCCGACGACACGGAAGCCAACCGGCACCCGCCCCACAGCCCTCACCCACCGCCGCCCGCCCTGCCCCCGGGCCTACTGGGCCCCCACCCCACAGCCCCGAACCCTGCCGGTCCCCAACCCCACGGGTCCCCGGCCTACCGGCACCCACCCTGCCGCTCCCCGGCCCGCCCGGAGCAGTGCCTCGCAGCAGAGGCCGCGCGCACAGGTCCACATGCTCGGGGCCGCGCGCTCGGGCAGAAGCGGAAGCCGCGCGCCCGGCGAAGGGCGGACACCCCCGCCCCGGACCCGTCAACGCCCCCCGGAACCGGAGCCAGAACCGGAGCCGGAGCCAGCGCCGGAGCCGGCGCCCAGCACCCTGCCGAGCATCTCCCGCGTGTACGCCTCGTCGTACTCGCCCCCCGTGAGCAGCGCCTGCAGGCAGATGCCGTCCATCAGCGCGACCAGGCCCCGCGCGGTGGCGGGGTCCGTCCGCTCCCGCAGCACCGCGCCGACGCCCTCGCACCACTCGGCGGCGACCGGCCGCAGCGCGGGGCGGCGCAGCGCGGCCAGATACAGCTCGTACTCCAGCTCGACCCCCTCGCGCCCCCGGGCGGCCCACTCGCCGAGCAGCGCCGCGAGCTCGGCGGCCAGGTCGGCGTCCGGGTCGTCCAGCACCCCGCGCTCCCGTACGAGCTGCGCGAACCCCTCGTTGGCCTGCCGCAGGGCGGCCACGAGCAGGTCGTCGAGCGTCTTGAAGTGGTACGTCGTCGAGCCCAGCGGCACATCGGCCTCGGCCGCCACGGACCGGTGGCTGAGGCCCGCTATGCCCTTCTCGCCCGCGACCCGCAGCGCCGCGTCGATGATCCGCTGCCGCCGCTCGGGGTCGTAGCGCCGGGCCACTAGTGGGCACCGCCCAGGTTGAGCACGACGACGCCGACGATGACCAGCAGGATCCCCGCCACCTTCACCAGGCTCGTCGACTCCCCCAGGAACACCATCCCGATGGCGGCGACGGCGGCGGTCCCGACCCCGGCCCAGATGGCGTAGGCGGTGCCCACCGAGAGCGTCTTGAGCGTCTGCGCGAGGAGCGTGAAGGCCAGCACGTACCCCACGACGGTGACCAGCGAGGGCCACAGCTTGCTGAACCCCTCGCTGTACTTCATGGCCGTCGTCCCGGCCACCTCCGCCGCGATGGCCGCGGCCAGCAGTCCGTATCCCATGCGTACTAGCGTACACAACGATGCGTACGGGTGTACACACAGCGACCGGTGGCAAGGCGCGACGGCCTCTACTGTCAGTACTGTCAGGCATCATCGCGGCATGGAGCACTCCGCACATGAATCGGATGTCAGAGCGGACTTCGCGCGAGCCATCCAGTCAGCCATGGCCGAGGCGGCTCGCGAGGGCAGCACAAGGCCTACGTTGCAGAAGATCGCCCATGCCAGCCAGGGAGGCGATCGCCCGAGCATCAGCACGTCGGCGATCAGCGCATGGAAGACGGGACAACGCGTCCCCTCCTCCTGGTCCGTGCTGGAATCCTTTCTCAGCGCCTTGGAGAAGGCGGCTTCGCTGCCCAGGGGAAAGTTCGACCGACGCTCCTGGGAGCGGCTCTACACGAAAGCGCAAAGAGAACCCGTCGCCTCTGAGCACCCAGGAGTGGCGATGTTTCTCGTGCGGGACGCCGACCCTCTCGAACTCAAGGTGCACCGAGCACGCACCACAGCGGACGGTAACGCCCTCCCTGTGTACATTCCCCGCGATATCGACTCCGCGGTGCGCGATGCCTTGTCCCGGATGGGCGACGACGGTGGCGTCATCCTCCTCACCGGCCCCTCCACGGCCGGTAAGACGCGGTGTGCCTATGAGGCGATGACGGCAACGTTGCCGGATCACAGCCTGATCGTGCCTCACCATGTCACCGACCTTCCGAACGCGGTCAGCGAAGCGGTTCGTGCAGCGAAGACGGGAACACCCTGCGTCCTGTGGCTCAACGACATGGAGCAGTACCTGGGGCCGGAAGGGCTGGCACTCAACGACATACGCGCCCTGCGCGCGGCGCGAACCGTAGTGCTCGGCACGATGCGTTCCCGCATCCGCAATGACCTCCCTTCCCACGAACTGGTGCGCCTTGCCGAAGAGTTCGAGGTCGGGCGGCTGTGGTCCTCAAAGGAACTCGAACGCGCTCGCGAGCAGCTTCGGGCCCGCCGCGACGAACGGCTACGGCTGGCTCTCGACCAGGCAGACGACTTCGGCATCGCGGAGACACTTGCCACAGGCCCCCAGCTATGGCGGGAGCTGCGCAGCGCGTCAGTGGTGAATGGCAACCCCAGGGGAGCCGCGCTGGTCTGGGCCGCGATCGACTTGGCGCTGGCGGGACTCACCGATCCATTGCCCGTGGAACTGCTCAAGGAACTGCACGAGCAGTATCTGCCGGGGCGCAACAAGCAGCTGATCTCCCCGGAGCCCTTTGACACCGCACTGTCCTGGGCGACAAGCCCCCGGGATGCCGTGACAAGGCTGCTGATCCCCGAGGAGGAGGGCCTCAGGCCGTTCGACTACCTCTTGGACGCCCACCTGAGAGATCGAGGCCCATCACCGGAACTCATCCCTGACGAGATTTGGGAAGTCGCCCTCGCACAGGGCTCCCGCAAGCATCAGCGCTTCGGCATCGCTCTGGCCGCTCACGCCAACGACCGGATGGACATCGGCAGACGCGCCTTGCTGCCCCTCGCTGAGACGGGAGATGTGGACACCTTCCGCGCGCTGGGACTCCTCTACGAGCGGAGCGACGCACAGGAAGCGATCCGGTGGCTTCAGCGCGCCATCGATGCCGGAGACGTCCTGTCCCTCCGCCTCATGGGCAATCTCCATTTCCGGGCGCAGGACCGCCAGACCGCGAGCGAGTGGTACAGGCAGGCAGCGGAAGCAGGAGACGAGGTTTCCGAGTCGTACTACAACTATCCGGGCGTGGACCGCAGAGCCGTCCCGGACGAGTTGGCTCCACCGCCCGCGCCCGAAAACGAGGCGGACGAAGAAGCGGACTGGGACGAAGACCGGGACTACGGTCCGACTGCTCGCACGCTGAAGGTACTGGGAGCGGCTTGCGACATCCTGGCTGACTATTCATACGACACACTCGAAGAGATCGGCGACCGACCAGTCGATCTCGGTGACAACTACGCCTTCACCTTCAGCGACCTCCCGGTCCTGACGTGGCGACAGAACAGTCATTGGCGTCGACGAATGACGCGCTGTTTCGATGACTTGGCCGATGACATCAGGGCCGGGAAGTGGCCAAGGCCCACCTGTACAGGCGAGGAGATGGCCCTGCACATAGCCGTAGATCACGCATCAAGCATGGTGATCGACGACTCCGAGCTGGTCACCTCATTGATAGAGGGACTCCCGGCGCACCACGACGACTGGGACTGGGACCTTTGTCTGGATGTCCTTCTGGAAGACACCGATGTGCTGTTCCTGTACGAGCCCTGGTCCCAGGGCATCGAGGACTCCGACCACCACCTCAACCAGTTCATGGGTATCGCGAACCTTGAGGCGGAGGACTGGTTCAAACCCTTCTACAAAGAGACCGCACGCGACCCGGAGCGAGGATTTCGCCGCTGAGCCTCCGTCCCGCCGTCCCGCCGGGAAAGCCCGCTCACGTGCCGTGACCTGGAGAATCGTGCATCAGCACCGCAAGCCTGGTGGCCGCGTCGGCACAGGGTTCGGTTACGTGGTGCCACGCGATCGCGGCAACTGCCCTACGACGGAAGGCCCTCTCCATGCCCTTCACCCACGAACTACTCCTCCTCGCAGGCATCCCGCTGGCCCTCAGCCTCATACTGCTCATCGGGCACCTCGCGACCCTGCGAGGTTTGCGGGGCGGTCAACGCGTGGCCGCCTTCCAGGTCTTCACCGACGCGGTGAGGCGCCGCCGGTAATGCGAAGGGCCCGGCGCTGCGCGCCGGGCCCTTCATGTAGACCTGTCAGACGTTGAACCCCAGCGCCCGGAGCTGCTCGCGGCCGTCGTCGGTGATCTTGTCGGGGCCCCACGGCGGCATCCAGACCCAGTTGATCCTGAGTTCGTTGACGATGCCGTCCGTCGCGGACTTCGCCTGGTCCTCGATGACGTCGGTCAGCGGGCAGGCCGCCGAGGTGAGCGTCATGTCGATGGTGGCGATGTTGGCGTCGTCGACGTGGATGCCGTAGATCAGGCCGAGGTTGACCACGTCGATGCCCAGCTCGGGGTCGACGACGTCGTAGAGCGCCTCGCGGACCTCCTCCTCCGATGCGGGCTTCGTCGTGAGAGTCTCGTTCTCGCTCATGCCGTCTTCCTTTCGGCGTCGGTGCCGGCCCCCAGGGCCTGCGCCGTCGCGTCCTTCCACGCCATCCAGCTCAGCAGGGCGCACTTGACGCGGGCGGGGTACTTGGAGACCCCGGCGAACGCGACCGCGTCCTCCAGGACCTCCTCCATCGCGTCGTCCGGCTCCAGCTTGCCCTTGGACTGCATCAGCTCCAGGAACACCTCCTGGATCTTCTGCGCCTCGGCCAGGTCCTTGCCGACCAGGAGGTCGTTCAGGACGGACGCGCTGGCCTGGCTGATGGAGCAGCCCTGGCCCTCGTAGCTGACGTCCTCGATGCGGGAGCCGTCGTACTTCACGCGCAGTGTGATCTCGTCACCGCACGTCGGGTTGACGTGGTGCACCTCCGCGTCGCCCGGGCGCAGACCGCGGCCGTGCGGATGCTTGTAGTGGTCCAGGATCACTTCCTGGTACATCGAATCCAGCTTCACTGCGAGCAGCCCCTCAGCCGAAGAAGTTCCGGACGTGCTCCAGGCCGTCGACGAGGGCGTCGATCTCGCCGGGCGTGGAGTACAGATAGAACGACGCTCGCGTGGTCGCGGGAATTCCGTACCTGAGGCACACGGGGCGGGCGCAGTGGTGGCCGACCCGTACCGCGATGCCCTGTTCGTCGAGGACCTGGCCCACGTCGTGCGGGTGGATGTCCCCGAGCGTGAAGGAGATCGCCGCGCCCCGGTCCTCGGCCGTGCCGGGGCCGATGATCCGCAGGTCAGGGACCTCCAGGAGCCGCTTCACCGCGTACTCGGTGATCGCGTGCTCGTGCTGGGCGATCTTGTCCATGCCGATGGCGGTCAGGTAGTCCACCGCCGCGCCGAGGCCGACGGCCTGCGCGACCGGCGGGGTGCCCGCCTCGAACTTGTGCGGCGCGGGCGCGTAGGTCGAGGAGTGCATGGACACCGTCTCGATCATCTCGCCGCCGCCGAGGAACGGGGGCAGGTCCTCCAGGAGCTCCTGGCGGCCCCAGAGCACGCCGATGCCCGTCGGGCCGCACATCTTGTGGCCGGTGAAGGCTACGAAGTCGGCCTGGAGCGCCTGCACGTCCAGCGGCATGTGCGGCGCGGCCTGCGAGGCGTCGACCAGGACCAGCGCGCCGACCTCCTGGGCGCGGCGCACGATGGCCTCGACCGGGTTGTGCGTGCCGAGGATGTTGGAGACCAGGACGAAGGAGACGATCTTCGTCTTCTCCGTGATGACCTCGTCGATGTTCGACAGGTCGAGGCGGCCGTCGTCGGTGAGGCCGAACCACTTCAGCTTCGCGCCCGTGCGCTGCGAGAGCAACTGCCACGGCACGATGTTGGAGTGGTGCTCCATCTCCGTGATGACGATCTCGGTCTCGTGGTCCACGCGGTAGGGCTCGTCGGCCCAGCCGAGCATGTTGGCCACGAGGTTGAGCGACTCTGAGGCGTTCTTGGTGAAGATCACCTCGTCGCGGCTGGGCGCGTTGATGAACTCCGCGACCTTGTCACGGGCGCCCTCGTACAGCGCCGTGGCCTCCTCGGCGAGGACGTGCACGCCGCGGTGGACGTTGGCGTTGTGCTGCTCGTAGTACTCGCTGAGCACGTCGATGACCTGGCGCGGCGTCTGCGAGGTCGCCGCGTTGTCCAGGTAGACGAGCTTCTTGCCGTCGTGGAGCGCGCGCTCCAGGATCGGGAAGTCCTTGCGGAGCGTCTCGGTGTCGAGGAGGCCCGGCAGTGCTGTCACGCGGACGCGCCTCCCTTCACGTACGCCTCGTAGCCCTCGTTCTCCAGCTTGTCGGCGAGCTCGGGGCCGCCGGACTCGGCGATGCGGCCGTTCGCGAAGACGTGGACGTAGTCGGGCTTGATGTAGCGCAGGATGCGCGTGTAGTGCGTGATGAGCAGGGTGCCCACCTCGCCCGTCTCGCGGACGCGGTTGACGCCCTCGGAGACGACGCGCAGGGCGTCGACGTCCAGGCCGGAGTCGGTCTCGTCGAGGATCGCGATCTTCGGCTTGAGGAGCTCCATCTGCAGGATCTCGTGGCGCTTCTTCTCACCGCCGGAGAAGCCCTCGTTCACGTTGCGCTCGGCGAAGGACGGGTCCATCTGGAGCCCGGCCATCGACTCCTTGACCTCCTTCACCCAGGTGCGCAGCTTGGGGGCCTCGCCGCGGATCGCCGTCGCCGACGTGCGCAGGAAGTTGGAGACGGAGACGCCAGGGACCTCGACGGGGTACTGCATGGCGAGGAACATGCCCGCGCGGGCACGCTCGTCGACCTCCATCGCCAGGACGTCCTCGCCGTCGAGAGTGACGGTGCCCTGCGTGATCGTGTACTTGGGGTGGCCCGCGATGGAGTAGGCGAGGGTCGACTTGCCGGAGCCGTTGGGGCCCATGATGGCGTGCGTCTCGCCCTGCTTCACGGTCAGGTCGACACCCTTGAGGATTTCCTTGGTGCCGTTCTCGACCTCGACGGTCACGTGCAGGTCGCGGATTTCAAGCGTTGCCATGGGTGCCTCAGGACTCCTGGGTGACGGAGGCGCGTACGTCGACAAGGACGTCGCCCCCTTCGATCTTTACGGGGTATACGGGGACGGGGCGCGTCGCGGGAAGGCCGGACGGCTTGCCGGTGCGGAGGTCGAAGGCGGAGCCGTGCAGCCAGCACTCGATCTGGCAGTCCTCCACCTCGCCCTCGGAGAGGGAGACGTTCGCGTGCGAGCAGATGTCGTGGATCGCGAACACCTCGCCCTCGGTGTGGACGAGCGAGACCGGCGTGCCGTCGAGTTCCACCCGCTTCGGGGTGTCCTCCTCCAGCTCGCCCAGCCCACAGGCGCGTACGTACGTCATGCGACGGACGCCTCCAGCTCCTCTTCGATCTTCGCGATGAGCCGCTCCTGGATGTCGTCGACACCGATCTGCTGGACGAGCTCCGCGAAGAAGCCGCGGACCACGAGGCGGCGGGCCTCGCGCTCCGGGATGCCGCGGGCCATCAGGTAGAAGAGCTGCTCGTCGTCGAAGCGGCCGGTCGCCGAGGCGTGACCGGCGCCGACGATCTCGCCGGTCTCGATCTCGAGGTTCGGCACCGAGTCGACCCGGGCGCCGTCCGTCAGGACCAGGTTCCGGTTCATCTCGTAGGTGTCGGTGCCCTCGGCCTTGGCCTCGATGAGGACGTCGCCGATCCACACGGCGTGCGCCTGCTCGCCCTGGAGCGCGCCCTTGTAGACGACGTTGGACTTGCAGTGCGGGACGTTGTGGTCGACCAGAAGGCGGTGCTCCTGGTGCTGGCCGGCGTCGGTGAAGTACAGGCCGAACAGCTCCGCCTCGCCGCCCGGGCCGGCGTAGGCCACGCGCGGGTGGATGCGGACGACGTCGCCGCCGAAGGTCACCACGACGGACTTGAAGGAGGCGTCGCGGCCCACGAGCGCGTTGTGCTGCGCCACGTGCACGGCCTTGTCGTCCCAGTCCTGCACGGAGACGACGGTCAGCTTGGCGCCGTCGCCGAGGACGTAGTCGACGTTGGCGGCGAGGACCGCGTCACCGGAGTGGTCGATGACGACGACGGCCTCGGCGAACGCGCCCAGCTCGATGACCTGGTGGCCGAAGGCGGTGCCGCCGTCGCCGTGCACGGCGATGCGGATCGGCTCGGCGAGCACCGTCTCCTTGGGGACGGTCACGACCGAGGCCTTCTCGAAGGCCGAGTACGCCTGCGCGGCCACGCGGTCCACCGGGGTGCCGGCCCTGCCGAGCCGGGCGTCGTCGCGGCCGACGGTCTCCACGGTGACGCCCTCGGGCGCCTCCACCTCGACCTTGACGCCCTCGCCGGTGGCGACGGCCGTGCCGTCGTGCAGCCCGCGCAGGCGCTCCAGCGGGGTGAAGCGCCACTCCTCCTCGCGGCCGTGCGGCACCGGGAAGTCCGCCACGTCGAAGGACGGCGGCGCGCTCATGCGCGTGGCGACGGTGGACTCCGCTGCCACCGCGATGGAACCGGCGGTGGTCGACCCCACCGGGATGTTCTGGGCCTCAGCCATGGCTGTCGTCGTGCTCTCTCTCTGCGTGTCAGTCGGTCGCTGCGTCGGTGGCGGGGCGGTACTAGCCGACGGCGCCTTCCATCTGCAGCTCGATCAGCCGGTTCAGCTCCAGGGCGTACTCCATGGGGAGCTCCTTGGCGATCGGCTCGACGAAGCCGCGCACGATCATCGCCATCGCCTCGAACTCGGTCAGACCGCGGCTCATCAGGTAGAAGAGCTGGTCCTCGGAGACCTTGGAGACGGTGGCCTCGTGCCCCATGGACACGTCGTCCTCGCGGACGTCCACGTACGGGTACGTGTCCGAGCGGGAGATCGTGTCGACGAGCAGCGCGTCGCAGAGCACGTTGGACTTCGCGCCCGGCGCGCCCTCGCCGATCTCGATCAGGCCGCGGTACGACGTCCGGCCGCCGCCGCGGGCCACGGACTTCGAGACGATGTTGGACGACGTGTTCGGCGCCATGTGGACCATCTTGGCGCCCGCGTCCTGGTGCTGGCCCTCGCCCGCGAAGGCGATGGACAGGGTCTCGCCCTTGGCGTGCTCGCCCATCAGGTAGACGGCCGGGTACTTCATGGTGACCTTGGAGCCGATGTTGCCGTCGATCCACTCCATGGTCGCGCCCTCGTACGCCACGGCGCGCTTGGTGACCAGGTTGTAGACGTTGTTCGACCAGTTCTGGATCGTCGTGTAGCGGCAGCGGCCGCCCTTCTTGACGATGATCTCGACGACGGCGGAGTGCAGCGAGTCCGACTTGTAGATCGGGGCGGTACAGCCCTCGACGTAGTGGACGTAGGCGTCCTCGTCGACGATGATCAGCGTCCGCTCGAACTGGCCCATGTTCTCCGTGTTGATGCGGAAGTAGGCCTGGAGCGGGATCTCGACGTGCACGCCCTTGGGGACGTAGATGAACGATCCGCCGGACCAGACGGCCGTGTTCAGCGCGGCGAACTTGTTGTCACCGGCGGGGATGACGGTCCCGAAGTACTCCTTGAAGAGCTCCGGGTGCTCCTTGAGCGCGGTGTCGGTGTCCAGGAAGATGACGCCCTGCTCCTCCAGGTCCTCGCGGATCTGGTGGTAGACGACCTCGGACTCGTACTGCGCGGCGACGCCGGCGACCAGGCGCTGCTTCTCCGCCTCGGGGATGCCGAGCTTGTCGTACGTGTTCTTGATGTCCTCCGGCAGGTCCTCCCAGGACTCGGCCTGCTTCTCGGTGGACCGCACGAAGTACTTGATGTTGTCGAAGTCGATGCCCGACAGGTCCGAGCCCCAGTTCGGCATGGGCTTCTTCTCGAAGAGCTTCAGGCCCTTGAGGCGCAGCTTCGTCATCCACTCCGGCTCGGACTTCTTGCCCGAGATGTCGCGGACGACGTCCTCGCTCAGGCCGCGCTTGGCGGCGGCACCGGCCTCGTCGGAGTCGGCCCAGCCGTACTCGTAATTGCCCAGGCCCTCGAGCTCAGGGTGGGCAGTCTCCGTGGGGAGAGTCATGCGGGGTTCCTCCCGGCCGTGCTTGCTGATGCGTGGTTGGCGGTTCGTGGGGTGGTCTGCGGGGTGCCCTGCGGGACCTCGCCGCGCGGGATGAACGTCGTGCAGACGCCGTCGCCGTGCGCGATGGTGGCGAGCCGCTGGACGTGCGTCCCGAGCAGCTCGGAGAAGATCTCCGTCTCCGCCTCGCAGAGCTGCGGATACTGCTCGGCGACGTGGGCGACCGGGCAGTGGTGCTGGCAGAGCTGCTCGCCGCTGCGCGGCGGGGGTGCGCTACGCGCCGTAGCAGCGTACCCGTCGGCGGTCAACGCCTTCGCCAGCGCCCGGGTGCGGTTCTCGGGGGACGCCGCCTCCACGGCCGCGCGGTAGGCCTTCGCCTGCTCGGCGACGCGGGCGCGGGCGAACGCGGCGACCGCCTCCTCGCCGTGGGTCTGCCCGATCCAGCGCAGGGCTTCGGCGGCCAGCTTGTCGTACGACTGGTCGAAGGCGTCCCGGCCGCAGTCGGTGAGCGCGAAGACCTTGGCGGGGCGGCCGCGCCCCCGGGCGCCGTAGACCCGCTTCTCGCGGGGCTCCACCACGTTCTCCTGGACGAGGGCGTCGAGGTGGCGGCGGACGGCGGCCTGGGTGAGGCCGAGGCGGCCCGCGAGGTCGGCCACCGTCGAGGGGCCGTGGTCCAGGATGGAGCGCGCGACGCGGTTGCGCGTGGACCGCTCACCGGTCGCGAGCTCTTCCTGAGGAGCCCCGGTGGGGGTCTCCTGAGCCTCGCCGACGTTTTTCACAACGCCATTGTTGCGTAATTCCTCAGAGCCTGACAAGCCACGTCCGGATCACCCGGCGGTGCCGTGCATCACTTAGGCAAACCTAAGCTGACCTGCGGAAACGATCACCGGCCCAACAAATCGGTGGCGCCCCCGTAGGCGGTGCAGAAGACTCCGGGACCATGTCGACACCCCCTGTGACCGGCCCTTTGTGCACGCGCGCGACCCTCGCGGAAGAACTGCGCGCCCTCGGCGTGCGACAGGGTGACACGCTCCTCGCGCACACCTCGCTCAGCTCCCTCGGCTGGGTCTGCGGCGGCGCCGAAACGGTGGTCCTCGCGCTGCTCGACGCCCTCGGCGACGAGGGCACCCTCGTCGTGCCTACCCAGTCCTCCGACAACTCCGACCCGGCGGAGTGGCAGCACCCTCCCGTGCCCGAGGAGTGGTGGCCGGTGATCCGCAAGACGATGCCGGCGTACGACCCGCGCACCGCGCGCACCCGCGGTGTCGGCGTGGTCCCGGAGACCGTCCGCACCTGGCCCGGAGCCGTCCGCAGCGCCCATCCGCAGACGTCGTTCGCTGCCGTGGGCCCCCGCGCGCGGGAGCTGATGGCCGGCCACGCCCTGGACTGCCGCCTGGGCGAGCGCAGCCCGCTGGCCCGGCTGGAGGAGGCGGGCGCGCGCGTGCTGCTCCTGGGCGCGGGCTTCGACTCCTGCACGGCCTTCCACCTGGCGGAGTACCGCCTGCCCGCGCCGCTGGTGGAGAACTCCTTCGCGGTGCTGACCGAGCACGGCCGCCGCTGGACGACCGTGCGCGAGCCCGCGATCAGCGAGGACCGCTTCGACGAGCTGGGCGCGGCCTTCGAGCGGGACCGCCCGGTCACGCGCGGGGCGGTCGGGGCCGCCACGGCCCGCCTCTTCGCGCTGCCGGACGCCGTCGCGTACGCCGGGGGGTGGCTGGCGGAACACCGGCCTCCGGCGGGCGCCTGAGCGCGCTCCCTTCCCGGCGACCGGGGGCCTTCGCGAGCGGGGGCCGGGCGGCCTTCGAGCCCGGAGGCCGGGCCCCCTCCGGCCCTCTCTAGACTTCCCGTCATGGGAAATGAGTCCGTCGTCCAGGTCAGGGGCCTGGTCAAGCGGTACGGGGCGAAGACCGCGGTGGACGGCCTCGACCTGGACGTCCGCGCAGGCACCGTCACCGCCGTGCTCGGCCCGAACGGCGCCGGGAAGACCACCACCGTCGAGACCTGCGAGGGCTACCGCACGCCCGACGCGGGCACGGTCCGCGTCCTCGGCCTCGACCCGGTCGCCCAGGCCGCCGCGCTGCGCCCGCGCATCGGCGTGATGCTCCAGTCCGGCGGCGTCTACTCCGGCGCCCGCGCCGAGGAGATGCTGCGGCACGTCGCCACGCTGCACGCCCACCCGCTCGACGTTGACGCCCTCGTCGAACGGCTCGGGCTCGGCTCCTGCGGCCGCACCACCTACCGCCGCCTCTCCGGCGGCCAGCAGCAGCGCCTCGCGCTCGCCCTGGCCGTCGTCGGCCGCCCCGAGCTGGTCTTCCTCGACGAGCCGACCGCCGGGCTCGACCCGCAGGCCCGCCACGCCACCTGGGGCCTCGTGCGCGACCTGCGCGCCGACGGGGTCGGCGTCGTCCTCACCACGCACGCCATGGACGAGGCCGAGGAGCTGGCCGACGACGTCGCCATCATCGACGCCGGCAAGGTGGTCGCCCAGGGCAGCCCCGAGGAGCTGTGCCGCGGCGGCGCCGAGAACACCCTGCGCTTCACCGGCCGCCCCGGCCTCGACGTCGGCTCGCTGCTCAAGGCGCTGCCCCCGGACTCCGCGGCCGCCGAGGTCACCCCGGGCGCGTACCGCGTGAGCGGCACCGTCGACCCGCAACTGCTCGCCACCGTCACCTCCTGGTGCGCGCAGCACGGCGTCATGCCGGACCGGATCTCCGTGGAACGGCACACCCTGGAGGACGTCTTCTTGGAGCTCACGGGTAAGGAGCTGCGGTCGTGACCAGCACCACCGGCGGTACGTCCGGCACGTCGGGCACATCGAACAGTCCCGGCACTCCCGGCACGCCCGGCACGCCCGGCACGTACAGCCCGAGGCCGGGGGCCGCGCCGCTGCCCCGCATGATCCGCGCGCAGGCCGTCCTGGAGACGAAGATGCTGCTGCGCAACGGCGAGCAGCTCCTGCTCACCGTGGTCATCCCGACGCTGCTGCTCGTCCTGTTCAGCGCCGTCGACGTCGTCGACACCGGCGAGGGGAAGGCCGTGGACTTCCTCACGCCCGGCGTCCTGGCGCTCGCCGTCCTGTCGACGGCCTTCACCGGGCAGGCCATCGCCACCGGCTTCGAGCGGCGCTACGGCGTCCTCAAGCGCCTCGGTGCCTCGCCGCTGCCGCGCTGGGCCCTGATGGCCGCCAAGACGCTGTCGGTCCTCGTCACCGAGGTGCTCCAGGTCCTCCTGCTCACCGTGATCGCGCTGGCGCTCGGCTGGTCGCCGCACGGCAATCCGCTGGCCGTGCTGCTGCTCCTCGTCCTCGGTACGGCGGCGTTCTCCGGGCTCGGCCTGCTGATGGCGGGCACCCTCAAGGCGGAGGCCACACTGGCCGCCGCGAACCTCGTCTTCCTGCTCCTCCTCGTCGGCGGCGGCGTCATCGTGCCGCTCGACAAGTTCCCCGGCGGCGTGGAGGCCGCGCTCGCCCTGCTGCCCGTCTCGGCCCTCTCGGACGGCCTGCGGGACGTGCTCCGGGACGGCGCCGCGATGCCCTGGGGGGACCTCGGCATCCTCGCGGTCTGGGCGGTGCTCGGGCTCGGCGCGGCGGCGCGGTTCTTCCGCTGGGAGTGAGCGGGCCCCACCGCGGCGGGCCGCGGGACGTAACCGCCGTCACAGTTGGAGCGGATACGTCCCCCTCGTGAAGCCGTGCACAAGCGGCCCCCTACGATGGGGCCCGTGCCAAACGTGACCCGAGCCGATGTCGCTCACTTCGCGCGCAACCCGCTCGCCTACATCGCCGAGCGCTGGACCCCGACGCAGCGGACCGTCCGGACCGCGGCGCTCGTCTCGCTGGTGATGACCGTCGTCATCGTGGTCACCGGCGGCGCCGTCCGGCTCACGGGCTCGGGCCTCGGCTGCCCGACCTGGCCCAAGTGCACCGACGACTCGCTCACCGCGACCAGCGAGATGGGCTTCCACGGCGTCGTCGAGTTCGGCAACCGGCTGCTGACGTACGTCCTGTGCGCGGCCGTCGGGTTCGCGATCATCGCCGCGCGCTCGCAGAAGCCGTGGCGGCGCAGCCTGACGCGGTACGGCTGGGCGCAGTTCTGGATCGTCATGGGCAACGCCGTGCTCGGCGGCATCGTCGTGCTCGTCGGCCTGAACCCGTACACGGTCGCGGCGCACTTCCTGCTCTCCACCGCCCTGATCGCGGTCGCCACGGCGACGTGGCAGCGCACCCGCGAGGGCGACGCCCCCACGCGCCCCCTGGTCGGCAAGTCGGTGGCGCAGCTCGTCTGGGTCCTCACCGGGGTGACGGTCCTGCTCATCGCGGTCGGCACGGTCGTGACCGGCGCGGGGCCGCACGCGGGCGACTCCAGCGACGTGCCGCGCATGGACGTGGGCGCGGTGGGCCTCGACTGGGAGGGCGTCAGCAAGCTGCACGCCGTGCTCGCGTGGATCGTGGTGACGCTGACGTTCGCCCTGTGGTTCGTCCTCAAGGCGGTCGACGCCCCGCGCGGCCCGCTGGCCCGCACCCGCGACCTGTTCCTGGTGCTGCTGGCCCAGGGCGTCATCGGCTACGTCCAGTACTTCACGGACCTGCCGGAGGCGCTGGTCGCGGCCCACATGCTGGGCTCGTGCCTGGTGTGGATCGCGGTGCTGCGGGTGGCGCTCTCGCTGCGCGAGCGTCCGGCGACGGCCTCCGAGGTCCCCGCGCGGACCGACGCGGAGCTGTCCGCGGTCTGAGCGCCTCGGGTACGGGGGTCCGGGGTCTTGGGTCTGGGGTCTGGGGTCTGGGGTCCGGCGGGCCTCGCCTCAGCGCTACTCCTCCGCCAGCCCGTACACCCGGCACGCGTTCTCCGCGGCGATCATCCCCGCCACCCGCTGCGCGTCCGTGAGGGACCACGCGCCCTCGGCCACCCAGGTGGCGAGCACCCGGCCGAGCGCCTCGCGGAACAGGTGGGCGCCGATCACGTGCAGCTCCGGCAGGCCGTGGGCGCCGCTGGAGAAGAGGAGCTTGCCGAAGGGGGCCAGCTCCAGGATCTCCGCGAGGACGGCGGCCGCCCGGGCCCCGGTGCGCACCAGGGCGGGCCCCAGATCGGCGTACACGTGCGGGAAGATGCCCGCGAGGTGGGCCGCGGCGCGGTGGTGGGGGTAGCCGTGCAGGAGTACGAGGTCGGTGCCGAGGCCTGCGGTCGCGCGGGCGAAGGCGCCGAAGGACCGCTGCGGGTCGGCGGACCCGGTGTGCAGTTGCAGCGGCAGCCCGGAGGCCACGGCGATCCACAGCAGGTGGCGCAGCAGCAGCGGGTCGGTGAGCTCGCCGCCCACCTCGCGTCCGGCGAGCCAGCGGCCCGCGGCGCCGCGCACCTCGCCCGGCCCCGGCGGCTCCGCGGGCAGCGGCCGGTCCTGGCGCAGGCCCGCGACCGAGGTGAACGCGACCGCCCCGGCCGCGGCCCCGTGCACGGACTCCGCGAGGTTGGCGAGGAAGGAGTCGACGGTGCCGGAGGTGTCGGCGACCTGCTCGGCCAGTAACTCCAGGCGGACGATCTCGTGCGCCTCGGCGGCTCCGGCCGAGGCCAGCTCCCCCGGCCCGGTGAGGTCACCGGGCAGCCCGGTGTCGACGAGGTACGTGGTGATGCCGCTGCCGCGCAGCAGGCGCCGCCCGGCCTCCAGGACGCCCAGCTCGCGGCGGCGGGCCAGGTAGCGGGCGGGCGGGCAGTGCGGTTCCAGGCCGAGCAGCGGCGGGCACCAGCGGCGCACCGCGAACCCGGTCTGGGTGTCGAAGAAGGTGGTGCCGGGAGCGGGCGGGCCCTCGCTGCGGCCCAGATGCGCCTCGAAGGTGCCGAGGCCCAGCTCCGTACGGAGCACCCCGTGGCAGTGCTGGTCCACCAGGGACGGCGTCTCGATCATCCTCGCTCCCCTGTGTGGACCGCTCTTCCACGGTCCTAACGGGTGACCCCGGCGTCAGGTGTTGCTCGCCTTGTCACCCGTGCCCGCCCCGGGCGTGTCTCATCCGCGCGCGGAGCCGCCGATCTGGATGCCCGCCATGCGGGACCACTCGTACGGACCGGTCCGCACCTTGGCGGCGAGGTCGCCGTCGAAGGCCTCGCGGACGGTGATCCCGGCCTTCTCGACGGCGCTCAGCGCGATCGCGTGGGTGGGCGCGACGAGGTCGCCCCAGCCGCCGTCCTCGCCGACGAGCACGATCCGGGTGCCCCGCTGCCCGAGGTACGCGAGCTGTCCCTCGGCGCCGCCGTGGGCCCGGGCGAACCCGGTGATGTGCTTGGCCAGCTTGGCGGCCCTGCGCTCGGCGCGCGCGGCGTCCTTGGCCGCCGTCGCCGCCTGCTCGCCGTGCGATGCCTGCTCGCCGTGCGACGCCTGCTCGCCCGGCGCCGCCGTGCCGTCGGTGCCCTGCTCCGTGTCTGCCATGGCACAGGATGCTACCGACGGGTAGATCATTCGGCGACGGCCGGGGGGCGTGGTCTCGGCCACGGTCCCGCCGTGCCTCGCACGCCCGTTCCGCCCCACGCCGCGCCGTGGTAGGACGTGGACATGTCGGGTCTCCTGATCGGCGAGGTCGTCCGGTCCGCCGCCGAGGCCGCCCCGCGCCGCACCGCGCTCGTCCACGGCGCACGGGCGCTCACCTTCGCGGAGCTGGACGCCGCCTGGGACCGGGCGGGGCGCCTCCTCGCCGCGCGGCGCGTCCGGCGCGGCGACCGCGTGGCGTGCCCCGCGCGGAGCCTGGCCGCGGCCCTGCCGGTGTACATCGGGGCCGCGCGCGCGGGCGCGGTGTTCGTACCGCTGGAGCGGGCGACCGCCCCGGCGCGCCCGCCCGGGGCGGTGGCACCGTGCCTGGTCCTGACGGAGGCGGAGCTGGCGGAGGTGTGCCCGGCCCCGGCCCTGGCCCCGGCCTCGGCTGCGGCCTTGACACCGGCCCTCGCCCACGCTCCGGCTCCGGCATCGGCCGAGCCCCGAGCCGCCGCCCCGCCGGAGCCTGTCCTCGCGGAGCCCGCCCCCGAGCAGGGCACCCCCGCGGAGCCCGCCCCCGCGGAGGGCGACCCGCACCTCCTGCTGTTCACCGGGCCCGGCCGCGCCCGCGGCGTGGTCGTCTCCCAGCGCGCGGCTGTCCTGCGGGCCCACTGCGGGGCCCGGCCGGAGCCGCCGGGCGTCCTGGTGTGCGGCCTGCCGGCGGGGCACTGGGGCGCCTGGACCGCCGTGCTGCGGCAGTGGCAGGCCCGGGGCACCGTGGTCCTGCCGCAGGAGCCGGGTCCGGCGGCGGTCTGCGCGGCCGTGCGCGAGCACCGGGCCGCGCGCCTCCTGGGCACGCCCCGCGTATGGGAGGGCGTCCTGGACACGGCACCGCACCACCTCGCGGCCCTGCGCTGCGCCGACGTGGAGACCGCGGAGCCCGGCGCCGCTCCCCCGCGTCTCCTGGAGGCGATCCGCACGGCGACGCCGGGGGCGCGGGTCCGCGCCGTCTTCGCTACGCCGGAGACGGGCGACCTCACCGCGTGGGAGCCCGCCGACGTCCGGGCCCGGGCCGGCACCTGCGGAACGCCCGTGCCGGGGGTGCGGGTCCGGCTCGCGCGCGGGGAGCTGTGGGTGCGCGGGCCCCTGCTGTTCGACGGGTACTTCCGGGACAAGAGGGCCACGGACGCGGCCCTGCGCGACGGCTGGTACCGCACCGGCCGCGCGGCGCGGCGCGACGAGGACGGCTACCTGTACCTCACCGGGCGCCGCCGGGCGGAACGCGAACGCGGAGCGGCCCCGTCACCCTGAGGCGACGGGGCCGCTCCGTACGGCGGGCTGCCGGGTCAGCGCAGGAAGGGGTCCACCGCGATGGCCACGAACAGCAGCGACACATAGGTGATGGACCAGTGGAAGAGGCGCATCTCCTTGAGCTTGGTGCCGGTGGCCTCGGCCTTGGCGCGGTTCTGCAGCGCGTGCGCCTCCCACAGCCACCAGCCGCCCGTGGCGAGGGCCACGACGGTGTAGAACCAGCCGGTGTAGCCGAGCGGCTGCAGGAGCAGCGAGACGGCGACCATGACCCAGCTATAGAGGACGATCTGCCGGGCGACGACCTTGTTGGAGGCGATGACCGGCAGCATCGGCACGCCCACGCGCGCGTAGTCCTCCTTGACCCGCATGGACAGCGGCCAGTAGTGCGGCGGCGTCCAGAAGAACATCACCAGGAAGAGGATGACGGGAGCCCACGACATCGAGTTGGTCACGGACGACCAGCCGATGAGGACGGGCAGGCAGCCGGCGATGCCGCCCCAGACGATGTTCTGGGAGGTGCGCCGCTTGAGGATCATCGTGTAGACGACCACGTAGAACAGCAGGGCGCCGAGCGAGAGCCAGGCCGAGAGCCAGTTGACGGCGAGGCCGAAGAGCAGCGTGGAGACGACGGCGAGGGTGATGCCGAAGACCAGGCACTCGCGGGGACTGACCATGCCGGTGACGAGCGGCCGCTGCGACGTGCGCTCCATGAGGGCGTCGATGTCGCGGTCGATGTACATGTTGAGCGCGTTGGCCCCGCCGGCGGAGAGGTAGCCGCCGACGCAGGTGAGCAGCACCAGCTTGAGGTCCGGCACCCCCTGCTCGGCGAGGAACATCACCGGAACGGTGGTGATCAGCAGCAGCTCGATGATCCGCGGCTTCGTCAGCGCCACGAACGCCTTGACTCGGGCCCCGAACGGCCGGTGGCTCGGGCTCCGGCTCCCAAGCGTCCCCACTGGACGGGATTCAACGGCCGTCACGCACACCCCTGACAGAGACATCCCAGCGAGCCCACGGCAGACCTTCAGACATGAAGTTCCGGTAAAGGCTCACGCGTACCACGCCACTGTAGACGTTGCCCATACCTGGCCCTTCGCGGGGGTGGGTTCGTGTTGGGCGGCCAGACGAGGGGTGTTGGCGGGCAGGTCGGGCACACGGAGAGAACGAGCCGAATCACGCCTCGGAAGGACACCCAGATGAGCGGTCCCGTATTCACATGGTGAAAGCGGCGCGGAGCGTTCAGGAGGCGGATCCCAACGGGTCCCGGCAGTCTGGAATGACTCGAAAAAACGCACGTTCTTACAAGGGTAGGCTCGACAACGGCCGGGGCGATTCCTACGCCGCCGGCATTCGACATGTGGAGAGGAGCCCTGACCCAGGGTGAGCACCAAGCCGACCACCACAGACCTCGAGTGGACCGAACTGGACCAGCGGGCCGTCGACACCGTCCGGGTCCTGGCCATGGACGCCGTACAGAAGGTCGGCAACGGCCATCCCGGTACGGCCATGAGCCTCGCGCCCGCCGCGTACACCCTCTTCCAGAAGGTGATGCGGCACGACCCGGCGGACGCCGACTGGACCGGCCGTGACCGATTCGTGCTCTCCGCGGGCCACTCGTCACTGACCCTGTACATCCAGCTCTACCTGGCCGGCTTCGGCCTGGAGCTGGACGACCTGAAGGCGTTCCGCACCTGGGGCTCGAAGACCCCGGGCCACCCGGAGTACGGCCACACGGTCGGCGTCGAGACGACGACGGGCCCGCTGGGCCAGGGCGTGGCCAACGCCGTGGGCATGGCGATGGCCGCCCGGTACGAGCGCGGTCTGTTCGACCCGGAGGCGGCCCCCGGCACCTCCCCGTTCGACCACTACATCTACGCGATCGCCGGCGACGGCTGCCTCCAGGAGGGCATCTCCGCCGAGGCATCGTCGATGGCCGGGCACCAGCAGCTCGGCAACCTCATCCTGCTGTGGGACGACAACCACATCTCGATCGAGGGCGACACCGAGACCGCCGTCTCCGAAGACACCATGAAGCGGTACGAGGCCTACGGCTGGCACGTCCAGCGCGTGGAGCCGAAGGAGAACGGCGACCTCGACCCGCGGGCCCTGTTCGAGGCGATCCAGCAGGCCAAGGCGGTCACCGACAAGCCGTCCTTCATCGCGATGCGCTCGATCATCGCCTGGCCGGCGCCGAACGCGCAGAACACCGAGGCCGCGCACGGCTCGGCGCTCGGCGACGAGGAGGTCGCGGCCACCAAGCGCGTCCTCGGCTTCGACCCGGAGCAGAGCTTCGAGGTCTCCGAGGAGGTCCTGAAGCACACGCGGGGCGCGCACGAGCGCGGCCGCGCGGCGCGGGACGCGTGGGAGAAGTCGTTCCAGGAGTGGCGGAGCGCCAACGCCGAGCGCGCCGCGGAGTTCGACCGCATCGCCGCGGGCGAGCTGCCCGCCGGCTGGGAGGAGAAGCTCCCGGTCTTCGAGACGGGCAAGGCCGTCGCGACGCGCGCCGCGTCCGGCAAGGTCCTCCAGGCGCTCGGCGGGGTCATCCCCGAGCTGTGGGGCGGCTCCGCGGACCTGGCGGGCTCGAACAACACCACGATCGACAAGACGTCGTCGTTCCTGCCCGCGGGCAACCCGCTGCCGGAGGCGGACCCGTACGGCCGCACGATCCACTACGGCATCCGCGAGCACTCCATGGCCGCGGAGATGAACGGCATCGCGCTGCACGGCAACACGCGCATCTACGGCGGTACGTTCCTGGTGTTCTCGGACTACATGCGCAACGCCGTGCGCCTGTCCGCGCTGATGCACCTGCCGGTGACGTACGTGTGGACGCACGACTCCATCGGCCTCGGCGAGGACGGCCCGACCCACCAGCCGGTCGAGCACCTCGCGTCGCTGCGGGCCATCCCCGGCCTGAACGTGGTCCGTCCGGCGGACGCCAACGAGACGGCCATCGCCTGGCGCGAGATCCTGCGCCGCTGGACCAAGGAGTTCGGCAAGGGCGCCCCGCACGGCCTCGCGCTGACCCGTCAGGGCGTGCCGACGTACGAGGCGAACGAGGACGCCGCGAAGGGCGGCTACGTGCTGTTCGAGGCCGACGGCGGGGAGCCGCAGGTCGTGCTCATCGGCACCGGCTCCGAGGTGCAGCTCGCCGTGGAGGCGCGCGAGCAGCTCCAGGCGGCGGGCGTGCCGACGCGGGTGGTCTCGATGCCGTCGGTCGAGTGGTTCGAGGAGCAGGACCAGGGGTACCGCGACAGCGTGCTGCCGCCGTCCGTCAAGGCCCGCGTGGCCGTCGAGGCGGGCATCGGCCTGACCTGGCACAAGTACGTCGGGGACGCGGGCCGCATCGTCTCGCTGGAGCACTTCGGCGCTTCGGCGGACGGCAAGGTCCTCTTCCGCGAGTTCGGCTTCACTGCCGACGCGGTGGCCGCGGCGGCCCGGGACTCGCTCGCCGCCGCGCAGCGCTGACGCCCGTACCAGACGAGTAGGAGATGTAATTCCATGACAGACGCACTCAAGCGCCTCTCCGACGAAGGCGTCGCGATCTGGCTGGACGACCTGTCGCGCAAGCGGATCACGTCCGGCAACCTCGCCGAGCTGATCGACCAGCAGCACGTCGTGGGCGTCACGACCAACCCGTCGATCTTCCAGAAGGCGATCTCGGAGGGCGACGGCTACGACACGCAGCTCACCGACCTCGCCGCGCGCAGGGTGACCGTCGAAGAGGCCATCCGCATGATCACGACGGCGGACGTCCGTGACGCCGCCGACATCCTGCGGCCGGTCTTCGACGCGACCGACGGCCAGGACGGCCGGGTGTCCATCGAGGTCGACCCGCGACTCGCGCACGACACGCGCGCCACGGTGGCCGAGGCCAAGCAGCTCGCGTGGCTGGTGGACCGGCCCAACACCCTCATCAAGATCCCGGCCACCAAGGCGGGCCTGCCGGCGATCACCGAGGTCATCGGCCTCGGCATCAGCGTCAACGTCACGCTGATCTTCTCCCTGGAGCGCTACCGCGCGGTCATGGACGCCTACCTGGCGGGCCTGGAGAAGGCCAAGGAGCGCGGCCTGGACCTCTCGAAGATCCACTCGGTGGCGTCGTTCTTCGTGTCCCGCGTGGACACCGAGATCGACAAGCGCATCGACGCGCTCGGCACCGACGAGGCCAAGGCGCTGCGCGGCAAGGCCGCCCTCGCCAACGCCCGGCTCGCCTACCAGGCGTACGAGGAGGTCTTCGGCTCCGACCGCTGGGCCGCCCTCGACAAGGCGCACGCCAACAAGCAGCGCCCGCTGTGGGCGTCGACGGGCGTCAAGGACAAGGCGTACAAGGACACGATGTACGTCGACGAGCTGGTCGCGCCGGGCACGGTGAACACCATGCCGGAGGCCACGCTGGAGGCCACCGCCGACCACGGGCAGATCACCGGCAACACCATCGCCGGCCAGTACGAGCAGGCGCGCGCCGACATCGACGCGCTGGCGCGGTTCGGGATCTCCTACGACGAGGTCGTGCAGCTCCTCGAGGACGAGGGCGTGGAGAAGTTCGAGGCGTCCTGGAACGACCTGCTGAAGTCGACCGAGGCCGAGCTCAAGCGACTGACCCCTTCGGAGGGCTGACACCAGTGAGCGCACTTCAAGGTGCGAATCCGCTGCGTGACGCCGCGGACCGACGGCTCCCGCGTATCGCGGGGCCGTCGGGCCTGGTCATTTTCGGCGTTACGGGCGATTTGTCCCGAAAAAAGCTGATGCCCGCCGTGTACGACCTGGCCAACCGCGGCCTGCTGCCACCGGGCTTCGCCCTGATCGGCTTCGCCCGCCGCGAGTGGCAGGACGAGGACTTCGCGCAGGAGGTGCACGACGCGGTCAAGCAGCACGCGCGCACCCCCTTCCGCGAGGAGGTCTGGCAGCAGCTCATCCAGGGCATGCGCTTCGTCCAGGGCAACTTCGACGACGACGAGGCCTTCGAGCAGCTCAAGGCCACCATCCAGGACCTCGACAAGCAGCAGGGCACGGGCGGCAACTTCGCCTTCTACCTCTCCGTGCCCCCCAAGTTCTTCCCCCAGGTCGTCCAGCAGCTCAAGAAGCACGAGCTCGCGGACGCGCCCGCGGGCTCCTGGCGCCGGGCCGTCATCGAGAAGCCCTTCGGCCACGACCTGAAGTCGGCCCACGAGCTGAACGCGATCGTCCACGAGGTGTTCGCCCCGGACCAGGTGTTCCGGATCGACCACTACCTGGGCAAGGAGACCGTCCAGAACATCCTGGCGCTCCGCTTCGCCAACCAGATGTTCGAGCCGATCTGGAACCGGTCCTTCGTGGACCACGTGCAGATCACCATGGCCGAGGACATCGGCATCGGCGGCCGCGCGGGCTACTACGACGGCATCGGCGCCGCCCGCGACGTCATCCAGAACCACCTGCTCCAGCTCATGGCCCTCACCGCCATGGAGGAGCCCGCCTCCTTCGACGCGGACGCCCTGGTCGCGGAGAAGGCCAAGGTGCTCGGCGCCGTACGGCTGCCGAAGGACCTGGGCCGCGACACCGTGCGCGGACAGTACTCCGCCGGGTGGCAGGGCGGCGAGAAGGCCGTCGGCTACCTCCAGGAAGAGGGCATCGACCCGCAGTCGAAGACCGACACCTACGCCGCCGTCAAACTGGAGGTGGACAACCGCCGCTGGGCGGGCGTCCCCTTCTACCTGCGCACCGGCAAGCGCCTGGGCCGCCGCGTCACCGAGATCGCCGTCGTCTTCCAGCGCGCCCCGCACTCCCCCTTCGACCACACGGCGACGGAGGAGCTCGGGCAGAACGCCATCGTCATCCGCGTCCAGCCCGACGAGGGCATCACGGTCCGCTTCGGCTCCAAGGTCCCGGGCACGTCGATGGAGATCCGGGACGTGTCGATGGACTTCGCGTACGGCGAGTCGTTCACGGAGTCCAGCCCGGAGGCGTACGAACGGCTGATCCTGGACGTCCTGCTCGGCGACGCCAACCTCTTCCCGCGCACGGAGGAGGTCGAGCTGTCCTGGAAGATCCTCGACCCGATCGAGGAGTACTGGGACGCCAACGGCACGCCCGCGCAGTACCCCGCCGGCACGTGGGGCCCGGTCGAGGCGGACGAGATGCTCGCACGAGACGGACGGAGCTGGCGCCGGCCATGAAGATCGACCTTACGGACACCACCGCCAGCAAGATCAACAAGGCGCTCGTGCAGGGCCGCCGCGCGATCGGCACCCCGGCGGTCGGCATGGTCCTCACCCTCGTCATCGTCACCGACGAGGAGAACGCCTACGACGCCCTGAAGGCGGCCAGCGAGGCCTCGCGCGAGCACCCCTCGCGCACGCTCGTCGTCATCAAGCGCGTCTCGCGCTCCCCGCGCGACCGCACGTCCTCGCGCCTGGACGCCGAGGTGCGCGTGGGCGCCGACGCGGGCACCGGCGAGACGGTGGTGCTCCGGCTGTACGGCGAGGTCGTGAACCACGCCCAGTCGGTGGTGCTCCCGCTGCTCCTGCCGGACGCCCCGACCGTGGTGTGGTGGCCGGTGAACGCCCCGCTCGACCCGGCCCAGGACCCCCTGGGCACGCTGGCCCAGCGCCGCGTCACCGACACGTACGCCGCCGAGCGGCCGATCGAGGAGCTGACCGCGCGCGCCGAGGCCTACCACCCCGGCGACACCGACCTGTCCTGGACCCGGATCACGCCGTGGCGCTCCATGCTCGCGGCCGCCCTGGACCAGGTCACCTGCGAGGTCACCGCCGCCGAGGTGGAGGGCGAGGAGTTCAACCCGAGCGTCGAGCTGCTCGCGATGTGGCTCGCCGACCGGCTCTCCGTGCCGGTCGAGCGCACCCTGTCCACCGGGCCCGGCCTGACCGGCGTCCGCATGGAGACCACCTGCGGCCCGATCGTGCTCGACCGCGCGGACGGCTCGCTCGCCACGCTCTCCATCCAGGGCCAGCCCGACCGCGCGGTGGCGCTCAAGCGCCGCGAGACGTCGGAGCTGATCGCGGAGGAGCTGCGGCGCCTGGACCCGGACGACACGTACGCGTCGGCGCTGCGGTACGGCGTGGACCGGCTGGGCGAGGCGACACGGGCGGACACGTCGTCGTCGCTGCGGCGGTCGGGGGACGAGGGCTCGGCCCCCGGGGCCGGGGAGCAGGGCGTCGGAGCGCGGGACAACGGCTCGGAGGCAGCCTCCGAGGCGCCTTCCGAGGCGAAGGCGGCTTCCTCCGGCGGCAAGGCCGAGAAGAAGGCTCCCGCCAGGAAGGCCCCCGCGAGGAAGGCCACGGCGGACGAGCCGTCGTCGGACAAGTCGCTGGGCGAGTCGGCGTCGGACAAGTCGGCGTCGGGCAACGCGTCATCGGACAAGTCGTCGTCGGGCAACGCGTCGCCGGACAACTCGTCGCCGGACAAGTCGTCATCGGACAGGGCCCCGGCGAAGAAGGCGACGAAGAAGGCCACGGCGAAGAAGGCGGCCGCGAAGTGACCACGCCTCCCCAGCTCGTCGTCCACCGCGACAAGGAGCTGATGGCCCAGGCCGCCGCGGCCCGGCTCATCACGAAGATCGTCGACGCGCAGGCCGCCCGCGGCTCCGCCTCCGTGGTCCTCACGGGCGGCCGCAACGGCAACGGCCTGCTCGCGGCGCTGCACTCGGCCCCCGCCCGCGACGCGGTGGACTGGTCGCGGCTCGACCTGTGGTGGGGCGACGAGCGGTTCCTGCCCGAGGGCCACCCCGAGCGCAACTACACGCAGGCCCGCGAGGCCCTGCTCGACGCCGTCCCGCTGGATCCGGCGCGGGTGCACCCGATGCCCGCCTCCGACGGCCCCTACGCCGTCGGCTCCGCCGGGGACGGCGCGGACGCGGCCGCCGAGGCGTACGCCGCCGAGCTGGCCGCGGCGGCCGGGACCGAGCACTACCGCTCGGCGACCGCCGACGCGGGCGGCCCGGTGCCCGCGTTCGACGTGCTCATGCTGGGCGTCGGCCCGGACACGCACGTGGCCTCGCTCTTCCCGGAGCTGCCCGCGGTCCGCGAGACGGAGCGCATGGTGGTGGGCGTCCACGGCGCGCCGAAGCCGCCGCCCACGCGCGTCTCGCTGACGCTCCCCGCGATCCGCTCCGCCCGTGAGGTGTGGCTGCTCGCGGCGGGCGAGGACAAGGCGAAGGCGGTGGCGATCGCCCTGTCCGGGGCGGGCGAGGTCCAGGCCCCCGCGGCGGGCGCCCGCGGCCGCTCCCGCACCCTGTGGCTCCTGGACGCGGCGGCGGCGTCGCAACTGCCGCGCGACCTGTATCCGCCGGCGTCTCCCTGACGCCGGGACCGGCTCACGGATCTCGGCTGCCCGCGCACGCGGACGGGCCCCGGACGTTCTCACGTCCGGGGCCCGTCCGCGTGGTGGATCACCGGCGCATCGCCGTCAGAAGCCGTCGCAGGTGGCGGTGGCGAAGCGGCCGTCGGCCGTGGCGGTGTGGGTCGTGCCGTCGGCCGTGACCTTGCACCGAACGGTCCCGCCGGAGGCTCCGGTGGTGACGACGAGCGTCCCGCCCTTGACGAAGCCCTTCGCCTTCTCCTCCTTGCGCCAGGGCAGGTCGACGTCGCTGACCTGGTTCTGCGAGAGGTCGTCGTCGCTGTACGCGGAGTACGTGACCGTGACGCCCTTCGCGTCGCCCGTGACCTCGTACCGGACGACGATCTCGCGCTTCGACTCCTTGTCGACCTCGTGTCCGATACTCGCGATCAGTGCCGCACAGCCACCGACCATCAGCAGAGCCAGCACCAGGAGGACCCAGGGCCACTTTCGGCGCTTCTTCGTCTGCGGCGGCGGTACGGGGGCGGCCCAGCCCTGCTGTTGTGTCATGTCCGTCATGCTTCAGCGGAGCAGGCACGTGCATCACCCGGACCGTCGGCGACTCAGCCGAACGGGTGACGGCAGGTGTTGACGCGACACCGATGGCGAGTGGGGCGCCCGTGTACGGACGCGGGCGCCCGGCCCCGCTCCGGCTCAACGCCCCCGCAGCTCCCGGTACTTGTTCACCAGTGCGGTGGTGGAGGGGTCCAGGCCGGGGACGTCGGCACCCTCGGTCAGGGCCGGTTCGAC
>NZ_BNBT01000028.1 GCF_014656095.1 Streptomyces longispororuber | reverse complement strand
CATGGCGCCGCCCGCCGCGAGGAGCGCCGGGCTGCCCGCCTCGCGGAGACCATGGGCGGGGCCTTCGGGGTTCGCGGAGTTCTCGGGGTTCTCGGGGGCGGGGTGGTTCCTCGTGGCGGAGGCCGGAGGCGTGGGCGCGGCCGCGGCGGCGCGGGCACCGGCGGCGGGGGCGAGCAGCGCGCCGCCCGCGAGCGCGGTCACGGCGACGGCGCGGAGGACGGCGGCGGGGAGGCGGGGGTGGTTCACGGTACGTTCCTTGCGCTCGTGCGGTCGGCTCCGTCACACGGGAGGGCGGTGGCCCCGGCGACGGCTACGACGCTAGGCGCCCGCCGTTGCGGTGGTCCGGCGAGTAAGTAACAGAGCGTCATAGCTGTGCGGACGGTGCCGTGACGGGACGCGTGGGACGTGCGGTACGGGGCGTGCGGGCTCGGCCGGGTGGGGCGTGCGGGCCCGGCCGGGCGGGGCGGGGCCCGGGCGGCGGGCATCAACTTCCCTGCGGCGCCGACGGCTTCTTGCCGGAGCCGCGTCCGGGCTGTTCCCATGGTCATGGGGTGATGGGGATGAGCGCATTGCGTGTCGTACCGGCGTTCCGACACGGCCAGGAGCGGCTCTACGTCTGTCGGGCGGACGGCAGGAACGTCGCGTGGTTCGACCGCGACACCGCCCGCGTAAACCTGCTCAGCACGGACGAGGAGGCGGACGTCCTGGACGCCCTCGCCCCCTTCCTCACCGGGAACGTCACGGTCGGGCCGCCGCCCGTGCCCACCCCCGCCGAGCTCGCCCGGCTGGCCCTGCACCCGGACGACGACCTCGCGCCGAACCGGCCCGGCGAGGCCCTGCGCGTCTCGCTCGAACGCGAGCCGCCGTCCGCCCGCCGCCTGCGCTCCGACCCCCGCAGCCGCGCGCTCGCCGCGGAGACCGCCGTGGGCGAGGTGCTCGACCGGCTCGACGGGGCCGGCTGGCACACGCTGCACTCCATCGGCCTGCCCGGCGGTGCCCGCATCCACCACCTGCTCATCGGGCCCGGGGGTCTCTTCTGCGTCCGGGCCGTGCCCGCGCGGCGGCAGCGGGTCCGGGTCGCCGACCCGATGGTCGCGGTCGGCCGGGCCCGGCCCGCGCCCCTGCTGCGGGAGCTGCGCGCCGACGCCGCCCGCGCCTCCTTCGCCCTCACCGCGGAGGTGCGGCCCGTGCTCGTCCCCGTCGGCGCGGTCCTCGTGGACGTGCCGGAGCCGCCCCGGGAGGTACGGGTGCTCGCCGAGGCGGAGGTGTCCTTGCTGGCGCGGGCGGGTGGGGTGCTGAAGCCGGCGGACGTGGAGGCGCTGCACGCGCTGGCCCGCGACCGCCACACCTGGCACCGCGTCTAGCAGCCGAGACCCCCCTCTCCCACCCACCCGGACCACCCCAGCTCGCCCGCCCGCCCCCAACACCAGCGCCTCCCCGCCGCCGCCGGTCCCTTCCCGCCCGCCAACCCGTGCCACCCGGCTTCGCCCGCCGGGCCCCGACACCAGCGCTTGCCCCACCGCCGTCGGTCCCTTCCCGCCCACCCACCCGTGCCACCCGGCTTCGCCCGCCGGGCCCCGACGCCAGCGCTTGCCCCGCCGTCGTCGGTCCCTTCCCGCCCGCCAACCCGTGCCACCCGGCTTCGTCCGCCGGGCCCCGACGCCAGCGCTTGCCCCGCCGTCGTCGGTCCCTTCCCGCCCACCTACCCGTGCCACCCGGCTTCGTCCGCCGGGCCCCGACGCCAGCGCTTGCCCCGCCGTCGTCGGTCCCTTCCCGCCCGCCCACCCGTGCCACCCCGGCTATGCCCGCTCGACCCCAACGCCAGCGCCTCCCCACCGCCGTCGGTCCCTCCCCTCGCACCCCCCCCGGCTTCGCCCGCCGAGCCCCGACGCAGAGCGCTTCCCCGCCGTCGTTCGTTCCCGCCCGCCCACCCGCGCCATCCCGGCTCCGCCTGCCCGGCCCTGACGCCAGCGCTTCCCCGCCGTCGTCCGTCATCTCCCACCCGCCCACCCGTGCCATCCCGGCTACGCCTGCCCGCCCCCGACGCCAGCGCCTCCCCGCCGTCCGTCTTCCCCTGTGGGCAATCGTCCCGCGGGGCGGGACGGGTGGGCACAGCCGAGGTGCCGAGCAACCGTTCCGCTCAGGCTCAGCCAGTGGGCAACCTCCGCGCCAGCCCAGGGTCGAACAGTGGCGCCAGCAGGTCCCCGTCCCGGCGGAGCCGGGTTGGGCGCAGGCCAGGTGCCGGTAGGCGTCCAGCTCAGGCCCCGCCCGCGGGCAACCCCCGAGCCAGCCCAGGGCCGAACAGCGGCGCCAGCAGGTCCCCGTCCCGGCGGAGCCGGGCAGGCATGTCGGAAGCGCGGAAGACCAGCAGCCCGGGGTCCCCCCGGGACAGGCAGGCCTCGACCTCCGCCCAGGTCACCGGAGCCGACACCGTCGGCTCCGCCCGCGCCCGCAACGTATACGGCGCAGCCGTCGTCTTCGCCGCCGCGTTCTGGCTGAAGTCCACGAACACCTTCCCCGGCCGCAGACTCCGCGTCATCCGATGCACCACCAGCTCCGGAAGCTCCCGCTCCGCCGCCACCGCGAGCCGCTTCGCGTACGCCGTCACCTCCGCGGACGCGACCGGCACCAGCGGCACGAGCAGATGCAGCCCCTTGCTCCCGGACGTCTTCGCGTACACCGAGAACCCGTCGGCGACCAGCCGCTCCCGCAGCCACAGCGCCGCCTCGCACGCCTCCACCACCGTCGCCGGAGGCCCGGGGTCCAAGTCGAGCACGAGCCGGTCGGCGAGACCGGGCGCGTCCGCCTGCCACTGCGGCGTGTGGAACTCCGTCACCAGGTTCGCCGCCCACATCAGCGTCGCCAGGTCCTGTACGACGATCTGCCGCACCGGCCCCTCCGACCGCGGCACCTCGGCCGTCCGCACCCACTCGGGGGTACCGGGCAGCACGTTCTTGGTGAAGAAGCGCTGCCCCTCGGGCCCGTCCGGGAAGCGCAGGAACGACACGGGCCGGTTGCGCAGATGGGGGAGCAGCACGTCCGCCGTGGTCGCGTAGTAGTGCAGGACCTCACCCTTCGTGAAGCCGCTCTCCGGATACAGCACCTTGTCGAGGTTGCTGAGCGCGAGCCGTCGGCCCTCCACCTCCGTGATGGGCGTCATACGATGAGAATCCCACGAATCGCGACAAACCGTGGCGAAAGGTGCACCACATGCGGTCCATATGGAACGGCGCCATCTCCTTCGGCCTGGTCAGCATCCCCATCAAGCTGGTGAACGCCACGGAGAACCACGCGGTCTCCTTCCGCCAGATCCACACCGAGGACGGCGGCCGCATCCGCTACCGCAAGGTCTGCGAGCTGGAGGACCGCGAGGTGTCGTCCGACGAGATCGGCAAGGGGTACGAGGACGCCGACGGCTCGATCATCCCGATCACGGAGGACGACCTGGCCTCGCTGCCGATCCCGACCGCGAAGACCATCGAGATCGTCTCGTTCGTCCCGGCCGACCACATCGACCCGCTCCAGATCAGCACGGCCTACTACCTGGCCGCCAGCGGCGCCCCGGCCCTGAAGCCGTACACCCTGCTGCGCGAGGCCCTCAAGCGCAGCCGGAAGGTCGCCATCGCCAAGTTCGCGCTGCGCGGCCGCGAACGCCTCGGCATGCTGCGCGTCGTCGACGACGTCATCGCCATGCACGGCCTGCTCTGGCCGGACGAGATCCGCGCCACGGACGGCGTCGCGCCCGAGACCGACGTACAGGTCCGGGAGGCCGAGCTCGACCTCGCCGACGCCCTGATGGACACCCTCGGCGAGGTCGACATGGACGCGCTGCACGACGACTACCGCGAGGCCGTGGAGGAGATGATCGCCGCGAAGCTCGACGGCGGTACGACCACCGCGCCGGCCCCCGCGGAGCCGCGCGGCGGCAAGGTCATCGACCTGATGGCCGCCCTGGAGAGCAGCGTGCGCGCCGCGCGCACGGCCCGCGGCGAGACCGGGGACGAGGCGGAGGGCGCGACGGACGCCGAGGTCACCGACCTCCCGGCCCGCCGCACCAGAACCGCGTCCACGCCCCGGAAGTCCACCCCGGCGACCCCCAAGCAGGTCGGCGGCAAGAAGTCCACGGCGGCGAAGAAGACCGCGGCCGCCGCCCCGAAGAAGAGCACGTCCAAGAAGGCCGCGGCGAAGAAGACGACGGCCGCGGACCGCTCGGCCGCCACGAAGTCGACCACCACATCCACGGCGAAGGCGTCAGCCAGGTCGTCCGGGACGTCCGCGAAGAAGACGACGGCCAAGAAATCGACGAGCACCAAAAAGACGACAGCGAAGCGCCGAGCGTCCTGACCCCCGTCCGCCCCTCCCGGACGGCAAGCCCCACTCGGGGGCGACGGGCGACGGGCGGCGGGCGACGGGGGACGGCGGAGGATGGCGAGGCCGGGAACAACCCCCGACTGGATCGAACGTTCTATCAAGCCACACAACAGGTAAGCACCCCGCCAACTCACGGCCACCCACGCCACCCGCGACCACTCACGGCCACCCACGGCCACCCACGACCACTCACGGCCACTCACGGCCACTCACCCCGCCTCCCCGCACACCGTCACCGCGAACAGACCCACCTCCTCGTGCCTGCTGCGCACGTTCCCGAAGCCCGCCTCCCGGGCCCACCCCTCCGTCAGGGCCACGTTCCGGCACTTCATCACCCACGGCCGCCCCTCCCGGTCGGGCAGCACGTTGGCGATGAGTTCGAGCTGCGGGTGCCGGGTCTGGGTGGTGCAGACGAGGACGCCGCCCGGGGCGAGCAGCCCCCGCAGCCGCTTGAGGGAGGTGCGGACGGCGTCGTCGTCCAGGAGCAGCTCGTACAGGCCGGAGACGACGATGACGTCCGGCGCCCCCGCCGCCGGCGGCTCGGGGTCGAAGGCGTCCCCCGTCTCGTACGAGACGTTGGTGAGCCCCCGCGCCCGCGCGAGCGCCTCGCCCTGCCGCAGCCCCGCCGCCGCGAGGTCCCGGCACACCACCCGCACCCGCTCGGGCCCGTACGCGGCGGCCACGTCCTGGAGGTAGCGGCCGGGCCCGGCGGCCACGTCGAGGACCCGGACCGGGCGGCCGGGGCGCGCGGCGACCTGGTCGCGCAGCACGCGCTGGAGGAGGCGGGCCCGGGCGCGGACGGCGCGCCAGCCGACGGCGTTCAGATAGACGCGGTCGACGAGCCGGCCGACGCCGAACGCGCCGCGCGCCCGGTTCACGTACACGTAGTCGAGCATCGTGCCGCTGTCGAAGCCGTGCCGGAAGCCGACGCGGATGCCGTGGGAAGTCCGCCCGACCGTACGCAACAGGCCACGCAGCACCGCCCACTTGAGGCTCCGCGGGAACGGCGGGGATGGCAGAGGTGTCGTCATGCGCGCAAGCGTGACCGTGCGCCGGGCCACCGACATCCGTACGGATACTCAGGCCCGCCCAAGTACCCAACGGTCCACGAGCGACAGAGGAGACGCGGAGGCAACGACCGCGCCGCACGGGACGGTTGCTAGGTTGTACGCGATTCAAGCAGGTAGGCAGGCAGCTCAGGCACGGCCCGGCCCGCACCCGGACCGGGCCCACGCACCGCAGGAGGTCCCGTGACCGGTTCCGCTTCCGACCCCAGACTCGACTCGTCCGCGGAGATCCGCGCCCGGATCGACACGAGCAAGCCCCACTCGGCGCGCTTCTGGAACTACTTCGTGGGCGGCAAGGACAACTACGAGAAGGACCGGGAGCTGGGCGACCAGATCAAGGAGATCTTCCCCGGCCTCGTCGACGTCGCGCGCAACAGCCGCCAGTTCCTCGGCCGGGCCGTCCGCCACCTGGCGGGGGAGCAGGGGATCCGCCAGTTCCTCGACATCGGCACGGGCCTGCCGACGGCCGACAACACCCACGAGGTCGCCCAGCGCGTCGCCCCGGACTCCCGCATCGTCTACGTGGACAACGACCCCCTGGTCCTCGCCCACGCCCGCGCCCTGCTGACGAGCACGCCCGAGGGCGAGACGGCGTACATCGACGCGAACATGTACGAGCCCGAGGCGATCCTCGCCGAGGCCGCCAAGACCCTGGACCTCTCCCAGCCGGTGGCCCTCATGATCCTGAACACCCTGGGCCACGTCTCCTCCTACGACCAGGCCCGCGACCTGGTCAACCGCCTGATGGCCGGCCTGCCGTCCGGCAGCTACCTGGTGATCAGCGACTCGACGTCCACCAGCGAGGGCATGATCGCGGCGTCGAACGCGTACAACGAGAGCGGCGCGATCCCGTACCACGTCCGCACCGTCGAGGAGATCACCGGCTTCTTCGACGGCCTCACCCTCACCGACCCCGGCGTCACCCAGGTCACCCGCTGGCGCCCCGACGAGACGACCGACACCACCACCGCGGTCGACGCGTACGCGGGAGTCGGCCGCAAGCCCTGACCTGCGAAGCGGCGCCCACCCACCCCCCACGGGCGCCGCCCGCAAACCCGTTCCTGAGGACCCCCGAAGAGCTGGTAGGGTTCTACCCGTCACCGCGACACCGCGACCGACACGCCCCCGTAGCTCAGGGGATAGAGCAACGGCCTCCGGAGCCGTGTGCGCAGGTTCGAATCCTGCCGGGGGCACCCTTGATGAGGTGCCCAAAGACCCCGTCACCAGCTGAAACGCTGCGGTCGGGGTCTTCGCGTATGTGCGGGCGTATGCCGCCGGAAGCAGCCCTTTGCCAGTGATCACGTAATGACGACGTAATGATCTTGATGGGCTTCGTCCCAGCTCAGGCCAGCCAAGGGGCCGTCTCGCCGGGCAGTCGCAATGTCAGAAATGAACTCCGTAGATCGCGAGTGGCTCGCGATCGATCACGGCTCTCCGTGCCTTCTCTCTCAACCACTCCGCCAGAGGCCGTTCCTGTTCGAGCAAGATCACCAGCTCGCGAAGCTCTCCGAGGACGACGACGCGCTGAGTCAGGACGCGCTGGCACTCATCGACGGCTGGCTGCGTGAAGCCCGAGGCTGAGATCATCAAGCCGCGAACTCCGGCCCTGCCGTAGACCCGCACCAGATGCTCAGCAACAGGGCCCTTCCCGAGAGTGTCGGCCCAGTACTTAACCTCAACGAGGTACGGCGACCCATCGAGCTCGACGACGCCGTCTATCTGCTCAGTCGCCTTGCCGTCGTCGTCGCGCAGCACGAATGCTTCACGGATGGACAGTTCTTCAGCAGCGAAGATCCTGTTCAGCAGAGCCTCCAAGGCCGTGCCGCGCTGCTGTGGGTCGCTCATGCGGATCACGGAACTTAGTTCGTCGCGTAGCGCCCGGATGTGCTGCCGACGCTTCTCCGCTTGCGCTGCCTTTGCGTCTCGCGCCTCTTGATGTTGCCTGTGTTGATGTTGGCGCTGCAGGTCGTTCTCTTGCTGCAAGCGCGTGAATGAGTCTTTGACGTTCACCACCCGGCGAATCTCTGACACGAGTCCCTTGGCCTTCAGCTGATCGTCGGGCCAGCATGTGGAGAAGTCCTCGAACTCTGTGACCCGGCGAAGCAGGAACCGCCTCGCTCCGAGGCCACGATCACCCTGTTCGTTCAGGTGACCCAGGACGAACCTGACGATCTTGTATTTACTGATCGCAGAGGGGTCGTCTTGGAGTTGTCTGCGGAAGGTGAGCAACAGCTCCTCTTCCACCCCTGCCCCTCGCAGGAAGTCGAGTACGGCTACCTTGCTGCGACACAGCAAGGGGATCGTGTCTACCAGCATCTCCATGAGCTCAGGTGGCCAGTGGTAGGCAACGCTCTTGGTCATAGCGGTCCCGCCCGAGTCCGATCCAGCACATCTTCTCGGGCTCTCCAAGGTCGATCGCCGAAAGATCCATTTTCGATGGACTGACAGCGAAAGAGATCACAGGCGCCCGAACTCATCAGTTACGTCAGATTAGATGACGAAGAGGTCCCGTGAGCATGTCATTGAGAGGAATGCGCTAAGCGCCGAGGCTCCCGACTGTGATCGGGGGCCTCCACAGGCCGCAAGCTCAGCGATATCGACCTTGATCGTGTGGGCTACTACTTACTCGCCCAACCCCTGCATGATCCGGTCGTTCATCTCCTGCTCCTGGCCGTCGACGCACTTCGCGTAGATCTTCAGCAGGACGTCCACCGAGTGGCCCGCGCGGGCGGCGACCTCCGGGGCGGGCACTCCCGAGTTGAGTCACTGGGAGACGCCCGCGTGGCGGAGGTCGTACGGCCGGAAAGCCAGAACCGAAGACACCTGGTGCGGCACGAGCGCCAGCTCCCGAGCACGCTTCCACACCCGCGAGTACGACGAAGCCGCGACGACATTGCCCCGCTCGCTGGAGAACAGCCGACCGTCCTTCGCCATGCCGAACTCCTTCACGTGCTCGCGGAGCAGCCGCACCAACGGAGGTGGGATCGGGACGATGCGCACCTCGCCATTGGCCCGCTGCTTCAGGCCGCGCCGGTCGTGCGCCTCGCCTGAGTCGGTCCAGGCCTTCCCGGCCGTGGGACGGGTCGCCGCCAGTTCGATGCGGCCCCACCCCGATGCCGGGAGCGTGCAGTCGGAGCGGCGGAGCCCCAGGGCCTCGCCCGGCCGCATGGCCGCGTAGTACAGGCAGCCGAAGAAGGCCCGGAGACGGCGACCGCTCGCACGGTCGTAGCCGCCCACGTACGTCACGGCTGTCAGCAGCTCCCGAGCCTGCCAAGGGTTGACCACCACCCGGCGGTCGACTTTTTGCACCGCCCGCTTGCCCCGCTTGCGCCGGACGCGCGCCAGGGGATTCGAGCCCAGGTACTCCAGCTCCACGGCGTATTCGAGCACGTTGAAGACCACCGCCCGTCGCCGCCGGTACGTCTGCGTGGCGGTGGGCTTGCCGTCGAGGCGGCGGCTCAGCGCGTCGATCACCTCATGAGCGCGGGCGACCTCTAGCAACTCGGCCACAGGCAGGGACGCCTTCTCGATCCAGCGCACCGCCGTGACGATCTCCTCCGGACGCTCCCGCTCCCGGCGAGGTACGGGAAGCACGTACGACCGCAGCGCCCGCCGCAGAACCTCTGGAGCGGGGCGTCCACGTCCAGGCTTGACCAGGGCGGGGACGACCGTCGCCAACGCGTCCGTCATGCTGTCCCGCTGCTTGGCCGACGCCTCAGCCCACCGAGCGTCCACGTACTTCACCGCCAGGTCGAGGAACGACAGGGC
Source organism: Streptomyces longispororuber (assembly GCF_014656095.1). Lineage (GTDB taxonomy): Bacteria > Actinomycetota > Actinomycetes > Streptomycetales > Streptomycetaceae > Streptomyces > Streptomyces longispororuber. The sequence goes on along the minus strand of NZ_BNBT01000028.1, from coordinate 59,293 downwards.
GGCCTTGCCACCCCGCAGCGAGTCGGGCAGGCCGGTGACGGTGTCGAAGGGCTCGCCCTTGTCCGCCGCCCGCAGGAGCTTGGCCCGGAAACGGTCGGCCAGTGGCTTTGTCTTGAACGACTCGTGGAACGGCTCGCCGTCCACGGACCAGCGGACGAGATGGGTCGGCTTCTTCGCCGAGCGGTTGATGCTGAGCTTCCAGACGACGACCTTGTACGACTTCACGACGCCGCCCCTTCCGCCCGGTCCTCCAACCAGTCGTTGAGCACGTCTCGCCGGACCCGCAGCTCTCCGTTCGGCAGCCGGATGCAGGCGGGGGCGAGGCGGAGCTCCCGCCAGCGGTAGAAGGTGCGCCTGGAGATGCCGCCCAGTTCGTCGAGGACCTGGCGGACGGTGAGCAGTTCGGCGGGTCGGGTGCGGGTGGTCACGTGCCATGGAGCCCCCCGCCCTCGCGCACCGAGGCAGCCAGGAGTGCTGCTTCGGGCGAGTAGCCGCGCCCCGCGTATCGCCAGTGCCCGACCGTGGCCGTCGCGTGGTCCTTGAGATGAAGGGAAGCCCGCTGTTGCTCGGCGCGGTAGTCGGTGCGTGCCTGGCGGAGGGCGGTCAGTGTGGTCGAGTAGCGGTGTGACTTGGTGGAGAAGTGCCCGCCGTACCCGAGCATGTGCGCCCAGCGGCGCAGGCCGAGCGGCGCGAACTCCGGGAGGCCGCCGAGCCACCAACACGTGCTGATCATGCGGAGCACGTGTGCCCGCACCGGCAGCATGACCATGTCGCGCGCTTGGTGAATCCGGCCGTCCACCGCGCCGGCGGACTCCGCCCCCTTGGCGGCGTACTTGGCGATGTAGCCTGCCACGGCCGCCGCGGAGGAGGGGCGCCGATCGCCCGCCTCCGGTTCGAGCGAGGCGACCGGCCGTACGTCGACCTGAGTACCGAAGCACAGGACCCTCGGGCCGACCACATGCCCGCCGGGAGCCACGAGCCGCACGCGCCCGACAACCGACCGCACGGCATCCACCAGCAGCGGCACACTCGCCCAGTGGGGCAGGGGAGTGCCGGGCCCGTCCGCACCGTCGAGGCGGATCACGGCATGGAAGTGGACAAGGCCTCGCCGCTGATACTCGGCGACCTTCGCGTACGACAGCCGGGCGACCTCCCCGAACTCCGTACGCGAAAGCCCGGCGCGGCGGGCGACCTCCCGCCGCAGTTCAAGCCCGAACCGGTGCCAGAGCCGACCGGCGAACGCGTGCCAGAGGACGGCGCCCGCGTAGTCATAGCAGCGCGGGCAGAGAGGTTCGCCGAGCCGGGAGTCGTCCGCCGAGTGGCGCGCGTGGCATCCGGCAGGCTTCCCGTGAGGGCAGGAATCTCCCGCTCGGCGGGGACGGCACGCTCGCACTCGCCCGTCGCGCTCACGGCGGGTGTGGACCGGGCCGAAGCCCGGAGCGGTGAGCGTCGCGAACACTCGCGGGTGCCCGCTCACCGTCTCCGGGACGTGCTTGCCGCCGACGAGGCCGGAGCGGACGAGGTGGTACGTGTCCGCCCGGTACAGGCCCGAGCAGGCCGGGCAGACCGACGCGCGCCGGTTGCCGCACGCGGCGAGCAGACGGCCGCCGTAGGTCTCCGACCCGTACGAGAGCAGGGCCTCGCCGGTGGACGTGTCGTAGACGGTGGCCGCGCCGATCAGGTGGATCGGGTTGGCGCAGCCGCCGAGGCGGACGATGTTCCGGCGCCAGGCCGTGAACGTCGGCTCCGCTGCTCTGGCGACGAGTGTGGCGACATCTTTCGGAAAGGTAGTGGTCATCAGCGACCACCCCCGCTCCCGAACGCCTGCCCCATCACGGCCGAGATCCCTTCCAACCGGGTCTTGGCGCTGAAGCGGAGCGTCGGATCCGTGAGCCAGACGGCGGCGGCATGGGCGGGACACAGTCACTGCTCGGTCCCGTCGAGGCCGACGAGGACGATCTGCTCCCGTCCGTCGCAGGGCGAGCCCGGCGTGTCGTGCTGTCAAGTCACAGTCGGGCAGCGGGGATTTGCGCGAAGGATGCGCGTTGGACAAGGTGTGAGTACTCCCTTCACTACTTACGTGGCGGATGGAGTGGGTTCCTGACGGGGTCGGGTTTGGCGACTTCGCGCCCCGTCGGGAGCCCGTGATGTGAGTGATCTCTGAGGTTCCTGCGCAGGAGGTCTGCTCTGTGCGATGAGCGGCCAGGTGCTTCAGAGGCGGAGTTGGCCGAGGAAGCCGGTCACGCCGTCGAGGAAGGCCTGGACCGTCGGCGCGGCCGCCGTCTGGGAGAGCAGGAAGCCGAAGGCTCCGCAGAGCAGCACGCTGCCCCACCGCAGGTAGTGGATGTGCAGGAGAAACCAGATCAGCAGGCCGAGCAGGAACACGGCCGACATGGACACCAGCACGGCAGGCCCCTTTCATGGCGCTTCGACGTGGAGTTCGGACAGGACGGGAGCCAGGTGCGCGTACTCCGCGGCGACGGCTTCCGTCTCCGCTTCCGTGACCAGGTGGGACCGGGCGCGCTCCCAGCCGTCGCCGGAGGCCAGGACGGCCGTACCGGCCTGCTCCGGGGTGATGGCCTGCGCCGCCTTCAGCGCGTCGGGGTTGAGGTCTCCCAGGGCCATCTCGGCCGTGCCGGGGTCGGCGACGCGGTGGCACACCCGTCCGCCCAACTGCGCCCGCAGGGCGGTGACGCCGGGCCCCAGGTCGGAGCCGACGCGCTGGCCGGCCACGACTAGGAACACCCCCAGGGCCGTGCCGAGCTGGGCCAGCCGGATCAGCGCCGTATCGGCCGCATGTGCTTCGTCCTTCTCGCTGCGGCTCGCGACGAGGAACAGTTCCGCGATCTCGTCGACGATCACGACGACGGGGACGGGCCGCTCCTTATCCGACAGGCCCCAGATGTTTCGGACGTGAGCCGCCCGGCAGAGGCTCATCTGGTCGAGGGTCAGATCAACGAGCGCGGTCAGCAGACGGACCGCCTGCTCCCGATTCGTCGCGAGGGCGGACAACCTCGGCTCGTAGAGGGACAGCTCCATGCCGCCCTTGCAGTCGATCCCGACCAGGGCGACGGGTTGCGGTGCCAGGCCCGCAACGAGGGCATGGATCAGGGTCGACTTCCCGGAGCGGGTGGCACCGACGATTAGCCAGTGGGGCACGCGCCTCAGATCGATCACCCAGGCGACTCCGGTCTCCAGTACACCCACGGCCACGCGCAGCAGTTGGCCGGGCCCGCGCTGCTTCGGGATCTGGGGATAGGCCAGCGGGTCGGCCGCTGAGGCGACGATGCGTACGGTCGGGCTGCCAGGAGGTCACCCGCACTACGTGCACCTGCCAGTTCTCCGCCATGGCGGGCGCAGCCTTGACGAAGTCGTCGGGCACCTGCCCCGGCAGCAGCCGCACGTGCAGTACGAAGCCGCCGGTGGTCGGGCGGATGAGACCCCGGCGAGGCACCTGGGGTCGCGGCGGCGGAGCACCCTTGCCGACGAGCCCCGACACCACTGTCAGCGCGGGTCACCAGCTTACGGCGAGGCCGCAACCGGCCATCGGGGGCCGCCAGGTCCGCACGATGTGGAAGACTATGGCCGGGAAGCCACGTAACAGCCACCAAGCGGCGAGATAGCGGTGGCGCAGGGTCGGGCCCGCAAGGAGCAGACCCGACACCAGTACTGCGACCACCACCGGTAACCAGGTCGGCCAGCCCGTACCGGCCGACGCGGCGGAGGCCAGACGCATCACTGACCGGCCCCCTTACCCGCCGCCGTCGCGGGGCTGCTCAGGGGCCGGATCTCCGCCGCACGGAAGGCGATCCCGTGCCGCCCCTCGTTCTCCCACGGCGTGGCGACCAGGTCCCGCACGGCCACCGGCATGCCGAGCTGCACACCGGTCGGCTCCCCGGCCACGCTCACGTTCACGACGTCGGCCGACGCTCCGGCCATCAGGCAGAGACCGACCTGGTACACGGTCTTGCCCGTCTCGCGGTCAACGCGCAGCTGACCGGTCTCTCGGTTGGCGATCCGCGGAGCCGGGGGAACGGCGCAGATGATCCCCGTGAACTTCGCGGTATCGATCGGAAGGCTTGCCACTGTTCGGATCTCCTCAGCTCAGACACCCGCAGGCCCTTCCTGCGGGCTGCTATACAACCCGTAGTACGGGTTGTGCTGACAAGGTTGGCCACCCGTAGTACGGGTTGTCAACCGTCTTCGCGTGGGAGAAGCTATGTTCCGTCCACGGGCGGGCGCGTTCCGTCCATGGACGGACGATGCAGTGACCACGGCCGTGGAGGGCCCGAATGCCGCCGAAGAACACGCAGCCGAAGTACCGGCAGATCGCCGACTACCTGCGCGAAGGCATCTTGGGCGGCACCTTCCCCGCCGGTCAGCCGCTCCCCTCCGAGGAGTCGCTGGCGAAGCAGTTCGGCGTGACGCGCCCGACAGTCCGTCAGGGCCTGAGTGAGCTACGGGCGTCCGGTCTCGTCGAGGTCATCATGGGTCGCGGCACCTTCGCCCGTTCGCCCCACAACCGCCCCAGCCACACGCGCCCGCGCGGCGTACGGAGGACCCCGGAGGGTCGCTACGTCGAAGCGGACGGCATCCGCTGGACCGACGCCGAACCGCCGGTGGCCACCCGCACCGATGCCCCGCTGGCTCTCGCCGACTTGCTGCGCATCCCGCCGGGCGAGCCGATGTTCACGTACGACGCGCTGCAGACCGCGGACCACGGCCGCCTGCGCCAACTCCACCGGACGTACGTCCCGTTCTCGGTCCTCACCGACACCAAGTACGAGGAAGAGGCCCCACCGCCGGCGCCTGAGCTCTACGGGGCACTCGCCGACTTGGGCCACGAACTCCACTTCACGGAATACGTCCGCACGCGGATGCCCCTGCCGGACCAGGCGCAGGCGCTGCGACTCCCTGACGGGGTCCCGGTGCTGCACATCATCCGCGTGACGCTCGCGGACTCGGATAAGCCTCTGGCCCTGGAGGAGTTCCACCTCCCGGGCGACGAGCTGGAGCTCATGTTCCGCCTGTAGCCACCCCTGGCCGGTGAGGCCGGTGGCTCAGACTTTCTCTACGTCATCAAGGCGGCTCGCTCCGCTCCCCGCGCGCGGCCCGGCCCCCGGCCGGCGCCCGTGCCGCGCTCACAGCATGTAGCCGCCTTATGCCAGAAAAGGGGTACGTCGTGGCTGGGGCGGTCGGCTCCGCGGCTTTACGGAGCCACTTTGGCGCGAGCCTCGAAGATCATGGCCTCAACGTCGTGCTTTACCGGGCAGGTCCACAGACTGCCCGACGCGCCGGAAGCTTACGGGGCCATGATCACTCGCGCCAAGGCAGCTCCCGCCCAAGGCCTCTCCGTCGACCGCGTTGGCCCTTCATGTATGAGACGGCGTGGGGCGTGAGCTCTAAGGGCTGCTCGACTTTCACGGGAAGCAGTGCGCCTTCCGGGCCTGAGAACGAGCCCTCTGAGCCGCACTCAGGCGTTGGAGGGCCTCAACGTGCTAACCCAATTCCCTTTGGATATCTCGCCGGTAGTCATTGCGCAGCACATCAAGGACTGCTTCATAGCCAGCTTTACCCCTCAAGCCTCTCGCGAGCATCAATCGCACTCCCGGGTCCTTGTCAGTGCATAGCCGCTCACCGAGACTCGGCCATTTACCCGGATTGCGCGTCCAAGCTATCGCAGCAACACACCGGAGCCATGGGCTTTGATGATTCGCCAGCATCTCGACATCCATAGTCAACTCGCCCTCAGGCAAATCGCGAAGCATCCTCGCAATTGAACTGCATGTCGAGTTACTCGTTGAAGAAAGGAGGGGAACGGCAGCCCTCTGAACTTCAGCATAGTGTTCACTGGTATGCGCCAGTTTTCCCGCTACGAGGATTGCAATAGCGTCCAGGGGGAACTCGCCTACTGTGAACTTGAAGCGACTGAATGGATCGTCCCCGTGGCTCATCGAGGCAGTGCTTCCCGTTGGCTCTTGGGTGAAATCTATCATCAATTCGAATGCGGCACTCCTTGCCGCCTTAGACAGGGAGGGACCAGTAATCGCGATGGCTCCCATAGCACTAGCACGATTGACTTCGAGATCATGGACTTCCAGTGCGCGAGCAATCATCGAGTCGGTAAATGCTTGGCGGTCTGATTCGTCGAGAACTCGAACTAGCAGTGCAGCTTCCTCTTCGCCGACCCGTATCGTTGAAACGCCTGGCTGGATATTGAGTGGCTGAATGTACTGCTCTAACTTCTTGCGAGCTACTCCCAAAGCTGGAGTAACGTCGCAATCAGCTACAGCCAGCGCTAGGGCGGCATAGTAATTCGCACTGTACGCCGCCTCGCTCAATCGCTGCTCTACGCGTTGTGGATTCTCGCTTAGAATTATTTGACCCTCATAGACGGCTCGCTCGGCCACTTCATTGCAAAGCAAGATGGCGTCACACAGCATTTCGACCACTTGGTCATGCAATGGTTCGTGGCTCTCGTAAATTTTTACGAGAGCGTCGATGAGCGCTTCATCCGTGCGCCTGCGTGTGCCAGGTTCTCGACGCAAAGAATCAGCAGTGAGGTCGAGAAATTTTACAGAGGACTCCAAGGAAGCTTCGTCTGCGGTAGTCGAAAATGCAGTGAAGGCTGGAACCCAAGAGCTTGTCTGCGGGTGTCCTTCATATTCTGTAGAGATCTCTGTGCATGCACACTCTGACCACGCGCGTGCGATATCTTTAGGGAAAGCCTTGCCGGCGGAAGCGGCAAACTTATAGGCGGCGATTCTCTCCCAATTAGGGCTTTCCCTGCTAGGAGGTTCGAGAACAAGAGGTTGATCCGGCCACGCCTTAGCAAGTCTTTTTAGTTTCTTCGATGCGCCACTTCGGATGTAGTGAATGGGCGCTTCTTGCCACTTCTCGGCGGCTTCTAGGAGATCGCCAAAGCGCTCATGAGCTGTAAGCTCGGCACTCCAGCTTGCGGTCACGACAGAGTGCCTCAGATGTTGATGTAGGCACTGAAGAGCATCAGGCCACTTCTGGTCAAGCATTCGTGACAGAGCGCGTTCTGCAAGCGGGTACGGCTCCGAAAGTACTGACCCAGTTCCAGATGCTCTCAGAGATTGAGCAAGCCGATGCAGGTCATCAATTCCTACACCCATTTTCCAATACTGTACTTGTGTCGCGCGGAGTCCATACAGCCAATCAGCTGCAGAGTCATTAAGACGGGCGGAAACGGCTCCGTCTACAGCGTCCTGCCATCGTTCTATAGCTTGCTCTGATTGACCTGTAAGGGTGAGATACCTGGCATGTCGGGCTGCGATCCATGATGTAATGGCGGGAGGGTAGGTAAGGCGAGCGGCCTTGACTAGATTGCCCCAGTCATCATTGGCATCTGCCAGGCACATAAGGACGCGCGCCTTGGCGGTGAGCCCCGACTCGTCGCCAGCGACTCTCTTCACCATGCTCGACAAGATTGGCGTGCGAGAACGAATCAAATCCTGTCGACGCCATGCGATCGACTCTTCTGCAAGGACCATCGCAACATAAAGTGCACCCTGATCGGTATCCTCCATTGCGTCAAAGGCTTCAGCAAGATCTTCCAAGGTGACGTGTCGCTCATACCCATAAGCTGCGGAGTGACCCAGCCCATTAACCGACCTTAGAGCGCTCTCGGGCAGGTTCTCCTCATACTCCTCAACCTTCCCTATCTGCTGCCTGACAGCAAATACATCACCGCTGAAGTAGTGTCGCCACCCAAGATCAATTCTTATCTTTGCGGCTTCGCTGAAACTCTTCCCGATTTCCAAGGCTGCGCATTGGCGACTTCGGATGATGGCGGCATGGTGCACAAATGGAGTGGCCTCTAGTTGTGTAGCAACCTCGTCAAATAGGACTGCTGCCTCCAGCGGCTTCTCTTCAAGCCGATCGCTAGCCTGTTGCAGCCTTTCAGTCTGGCCGAGAGAGGCAATCGGGCCCCTCAGGACGGCATCCGATGTAATCGGGGCCTCTCTATTCAGAATTCGTTCGATGGCTGCAAGTTCTGCCCCTGCTACCTGACGCTCACCTTGCTGGGATTGCTGGCTCTTCCACTCAAGCAACTCATCAACTGAATAAGTCGATTCATGCCTGTCAACTGGAGGATGATGCTCTCCACACAGGAGTAGCAGGTTCTCAAAGCCGTTAATGCTTGCAGGCGGATAGCTGGCGTCATACCGGGGTCCGTTTGTTTTTTCGGATCTAATATGGGCAATCTGCGCTGTGGGCGTATATAGCTCACGATCTTTAAAGATCAGCCTGCTGTTGCATCCTGGATAGGCGCAGTGAGTAGCCGTTCCGAACAGTAGCTTGATCGTCTTCTCGGTGTAGCTTCGCCCCATAGTTACAGCCTAGCTGAACAGCGTGTTACGAGAGCTGTCAAAGAAGGGAATCTGCTGGGAACTGCGGTGGCGAGCAAGCACCGGGCAGCGAATGGGTCCTGGCTGTAGGACCTGATCACGACCGTTGAATCCACGGAGACTTGCACCGCAACCTCCTTCAAGATCACGCAGCCGCTACCGAGAGGTGAGTCGCGCGAAGCGGTCCGTGCCAGAGCGATGCCAGATCGTGCGAGTAGCCACGGATAGCACCAGAGAATCAGTCGACCGCCCACCAGATGACGAGACCGATTCGCCGCAGGTCAGAACCGTGGCTGGCACCAGATACCCTCAGCTTCCCAAGCTGATGGAGTGGCCTGCCGTTCGTCCGGGCTGCGGCGCTGGGGCGCCGGTCCCGGCCGAGCGGCAGGCCGGTTCGCACACCCGGGAAGCGGAAGGCCCCGTACGACAGCGCTGTGGAGCGGTGCCGTACGGGGCCGGGCCGGTGATCGCAGTAGCGGGGTCTGGGCGCGGTCAACCGGCGTTCGAGGGGCGGGTCAGGCCGCCGGTGTCTGCCGCTGTGCAAGCGCGGGCGTTTCGGCGTTCGTGCTGTGCAGCTCCGCTTGGAGTCCCGCTGTGATCAGCTTCGCCAGGCGCTCGGCCGCTTCAGGGCGGACCGTGCCCAGCTCGACCAAGCCGTCCCCGAAGATGTTCACGTTGGCCACTAAGCCCGGGAAATCGGAGTCCAGCCCGAGCAGCACGAGTTGATCGGCCAGAGTGCCGGCGCCTCGCCGAGCGAGGTTCCAGCCGCGGACGTAGGGGACACCGGGGACCAAGTCTTCCGCCCGCCTCGCTATCACTCCTCGCCGGTCGGTCATGACGTCAAGTCCTTCCCTGGTGTTCTTCGATGGTGGTGGGTGACGTGGGTTCCTCGTGGTCGCGGGCGAAGCCGTGGTCCAGTGCCAGGCGTAGGAGCTCAGCTAGGCGCTCCGCCGTGCCGGGGGAGACCCGGCCCAGCTCGACGAGGCCGTGGCCGAAGGCATTCAACTCCGCGCGGAGGTAGGGGAAGTCCTTCTCCAGGCCCGCGTTCACGAGGGCGTCTCGCAAGGCCGTCGTCGCGTTCCGGGCCGCGTACCAGCCGTCGCTGTCGAGAGGCGACCACTCGGCGGCGTCGCGGCCGTCGGGCGGATCGGTCGGCATCAGCGGTCCGTCTCGTCGGGAAGGTCGGCGACCGCGTAAGGAGCCGGGTACTGCTCGTCGAAGCGGTCGATCCTGGCGAGGAGCTCCGCGGAGGCGACCAGCGCCGTCGCCAGAGCCACCGGACGCAGCGGGTTGGCCTCCGGGCGGCGTGTCGGGGCGCGGAGCCACTGATAGCGGTCGTCCGACAAGGGGATGGGGCCAGGGACGACTACCGCGCACCCCTCGCCGAGGTAGCGGAACGGCGGTGGTGCTGTCGTCTCGCGCTGGAGTTGGAGCGTGAAGGGTTCGTGGCTGCCGGAGCCGAGGAAGAAGCCAACCCTCTGCGCCCGTCGGTCGATGACCGATGGACCGAAAGGCATGCCGCTCAGACGGAGGCGGTCGAACATCTCCGTGCCGAGGCGTTGATCCACGCTCACGACGTCGAAGAGGCGGCCGGTCTGAACCAGGACGGGCATGCGTGGGTCGTCCGCCCACACCTGTCGGCACTCACCCGGGTTGTCCGCCGCCGCGGCCAGCCACTCCACACCCCGCTTGGTCATCCTGTGCACGTCGTCCCACCCTCAGCCGGAGTTCCGTGCGGCGTCTGTGCCGCAGTGGCTCCAGACTCGTGGCCCGGCCCCTGGCCAGGGCAGATGACGAGAGATGACGGGGGATGACGCGTCCACTCAGGTCGCGTCATCCCCCGTCAGCCGCTGTTGGCGGACGATCTCTGGCTACTGACTGCGAGAGGTGGTCATCAGTGCGTACATTCGACCAGGCAGGTCGAGTTGCCACCGGCGCACGCGTACGGGAGTGAAGGAGCTGCGTCTCCATGAAGCCGACCAGTGACCGCTTACGTGAGGCTCGCGTCAGTCGGGGCTGGAGCCAGCCGCGACTGGTGAGGGAGCTGCGCAGTGCAGCCAACCAGCGTGGGCACCAGCTTCCGTCGGACAGCAGCGTGAAGCGCCGTATCGCCAGCTGGGAGAACGGACACAGCTCGCCCGATGACTTCTACGGCCCGCTTCTGTGCGATGCGTACGCTGCGAGCGCCGAGGAACTCGGTGTGAACGGCAGCGAGCTCAAGGATCCTGCGGTACTTGACGCCGCATATCCCGCCAGCCCGGACGATGCCATCCAGACGGTCAGCCAGTTGTGGCGCGCTGATCTCAATCAGTACGACCCGCTGCTCACCGCGGAGCCGTCCGAGCCGGCGTGGAGCGAGGCCTCACTGCGGTGGTTGGTCGCGCCGGAGCCCGGCACGCATAGTCCGCAGTCCGACGGAGTTCGCGTCGGTCTTGGCGACGTGGCTGCTATCAAGACCACGGCGGACATGTTCGCCCGCCTCGACGACCAGTTCGGCGGAGACCATGCGCGGCACTCGGTCATCCAGTACCTCAACAATGACGTGGCCCCGCTCCTGCGAGGCCACTACACCGAGCGGGTGGGCCGGGCTCTCTTCTCCACTGTCGCGGAAGCCACGCTCCTGGCCGGGTGGATGTCGTACGACGCCTGCCGTCACGGGCTTGCTCAGCGGTACTTCCTCCAGGCGCTTCGGCTCGCTCAGGACGCGAACGACCGCCGGCTCGCGGGCAGCATCCTGTCCGCGATGAGCCATCAGGCGACCTTCCTGGGGAAGTACACCCAGGCCGCCACCCTCGCCCGTGCGGCGCTCATGGGCATCTCGCCGGTGGCCACGCCCACGCTTCGGGCTCAGTTCCACGCCATGGAGGCCCGCGCTCTTGCCCGTACGGGGGACATCGCCGCTTGCGAGGCCGCTCTGGGCGCGGCCACCAAGGCCCTGGAGAGTCGGAACAGCGATGACGAGCCGGAGTGGATCAGCTATTTCGACGAGGCCGAGCTGGCCGCCGAGGCTGCCCACTGCTTCCGGGACGTCAACAGCGCTCGCCGAGCAGTGGCCCACGCCGAGAACGCCATGAGCGGCAGCCACGTACGAAGCGACTTCTTCGCGACCATGGTGCTTGCCGATGCTCACTTGCGTGCGGGCGATGTCGAGGAGGCGTGCTCCGTGGCTCTCGACGCCCTGGATCTCGGCGAACAGCTCAAGTCCGCGCGGTGCGTCAGCTACCTCGTCGAGTTCCGTCGGGACCTCAGCGCGATTGGGCCCACCGCTGTGGTGCACGACCTTGCCCAAGAGGTGCGAGAAAACAGATTGTGGGTCGCATCCGGAACGTACGACCAGGGGCGGGCAAGTCACTGAGCCGCACGGCTACTCTCAGAACGCACCCCAGGCATCGCGTCCCTCGCCCGTTCGCAGAGACGCCATGCGACGCGCGAACTCCGCCGCGGATCGCTCGCTCGCGCCCGCCTGGTGGCCGATCCACACGACCATCATCAGTTCGCGCAGGTCAGCCAAGGTCTCGTACCCGGGCCAGTTCATGAGGTCGAAGCCGTACCGGTGCACGAACTCCGCGTACTCCGCCTTGCTGTGCCAGCCGTACCGGTCGTAATAGAGAGCGGTCAGGATCAGGTCCCACTCGCGCGGGGCCAAGGCGAGACCGTCGAGGTCGATGAAGACGGCGTGGCCGTCCCGGTGGCGAAGGACGTTGCCGATGTTCGCGTCACCGTGGATCAGGCCGAAGGGGAGGACGAAGTCCAAGCGGTCGTAGTCCTTCGCAAGCTTCGCCGCCCGCGCCTCCAGGAAGGACCTGTCGTCCTCCGAGACCGCGGTCAGGTCGGTCAGCGCCGCCGACAGCTTGGCCAAGGGGTCGAAGTACGGGAGGCGCAGCGACTCGGGTTCCTCCAGCCAGTGGAAGCGGCGCAGCAGGTCGGCCAGCTCACCGACCGTTGCGAACTCCTCCTGCTCCTGGACGCTCTCCCAGAAGGTCACCACCCGGCCGCGTACGACGATGGGTTGAGCAGCATCAGCAAGTACCCGCGTGGCCGGGAAGTCGACCGCCTCCAGCCATCGGGCGACGCCAATGGCGCGTTCCATCTCGGAGAGAACGGTCGGGTCGCGAGCGATGCGGACTATGACCGGTAAGGACGCCAGCCGGTACACCGCGTTCGATCCCAGTCGCAGCAGCTCCGCCCCCGACGCGTCCAGGCCAGCCGTCTCGCACGCCTCGCGCAGAACGACCTCCACGCCCTCCGCCGTGAACTCCACGTCCCTGTCGCGCGAACCCTCGCCGCTACCCGAGATCATGCTTTCGACGATACGGGCCAGCCCACCCCCGGGACAGGGCACCCACGTAATGGGGACGTGATGATCTCGGCGGGGGAGGCGTACGAGCATCACTGCCCCGCAGGTCAGAGCCTCTGTCGGCGCCAGCACTCACCGGCCTCCGGAGCCGTGTGCGCAGGTTCGAATCCTGCCGGGGGCACCCTTGATGAGGTGCCTGTAGACCCCGCCACCAGCGAGTTCGTTGGGGACGGGGTCTTCGCGTATGTGGAGCGTGTTCAGTCCGCGCACAGTGCGGTCGAAGGCGTGGCGGTGTATGACGAATACGTTTACGTCTAGGCCGTCCTGTAGAGGCGCCGGCGTTGGCATAGGAAGTACTGGACTGGCGGCGAGAGGCGCCAGTTGAAAGCACTTCTGAAGTTCGTGTAGGCGGCAGAGCTTGGCTTGTGAGGATGGGCGACGGAGTTCTTGGGCGAGCAAGGAGATCTTTTGGCAGCTCTGTTGCGTGCGCCGAAAGAGTGCGGCTCGTGGTTCTGGGGCCTGGAGGAGGTTGCCGCGCCAGGGCTTGAGTGGGCGCTGGCCACGGCGGCCCGGATGGCTGGAGTGCTGGAGCGGTTCGAGCTGCTTTCTCCTGTCCGCCTCGAGTACGACTGGTACGTCTTCGGAGAGGGGTTCACAGGCGTCACCAGCACGGTGGCACTCACCACCTCATTGGCGGACCCCGATCTCGCCGATCGGCTCCGGGGAACTCGACCCGTCGCATTTCCTACCGCTGATATCGACGACGTACATGTGGTGGGGGCGGGTGCGTGGTTCGATGCGACAGGGGGACGTCGCCGGGAGTCGCGACTGATTGAGCTTTCTGTGTCTCCGCTCCCCATAGGCCTTTCGGCTGAGTTGTGCGTGCACCATGACATATGGAATTGGTTCGACTTTTCCGGGCATCCGCATCCCGAGATTTATAACGCTAATGCTCCGCGTCTTGCTCTTGCGCTGGCCGAGCTGAATTCTCTACTTGGAGTTGTTGCGGAACCTGGTGAACCCACCTGTTTCGGTGCCGCCACTCATGATGGCGTCGCGATTCCGGAAGCAGACGAGGACGGGCTCGGGCCGGACCTGACGGATCTGCTTTGACGTGGCGGGTGGTCTGGCGTTGCACGCGTGTGCGGTCCGGCGCTGTGTCAGTCGGTGGGTTCCGGGGGCACCGCGCTATTGATCAAGGCCACGGCTGCGCCTGTGTGCGCTGTGAGGTCGCACAGGGCACTTAGGTGTTCCGAGTTGATATGGCGGAAGTGAGGGCGAGGGCCCTCCGCATCCTGAGTCGTGTTTGTGCGGCTTCGTCTGTAGAGACGTCGCGGCCGGGGCGTGGGTTCGCTGACCTCGCCTACCTCGGTGTGAGCCAATGGCTGGGCATCGACTGCCAGTTTGGCCAGCGTCCCGGCCGTGTGCGCGAGCGCGGTACCTACGTCCGCAGGGCCTCGGCATTCGCGCCGTCCGCAGCGTAGCCCGTTAGCGTGTCGGCCGCGCTGCCCAGGACCTCGGCAGTGCGGGAGAGCCGCCCGCATGCGGGCGTTCGCGTCCAAGATGAGCTGCTGCCGGCCCGGCACCTTGGGGTCGAACGTTGTGGGTACGGCGTGCTGCGTCAGGGTGCGGCCGGCCGGCACCGTGTCGCGGTACGTACGGTACTCGTGGACGTGAAGTGACGACCGCTGATCGTGTGGACACCTTTCTCCGAGGCGGGGTCGTCATCCCCGCGGCGGTTGTTGTCGCGGCCGTGGCGGGTGCTCGCGTGGTGGCCGTCGCCCAGCCGCGCGACGCGGCGAACTGTGCGAGTTCGGCGCGGATACCGTGGTGGACCGTACCGCCGACGCCCCCACGGCCCGGCTGGCCCGCGCCCGCCCCGGTGGGCGTCAACGATCTGGACGCCGGGGTCAGCCCGTTGGCCTGGCGCGGATGCTTCGTGGTGCTCGCCGGGCTCCGCACCCCGCCGATGCTGCCCACCGGTGACCTGTACGTACGGGACGGGGCCGTCGTCGGCTTCACCATCACGCAGGGCCGTCAACTCCCCGCTGGCTGCGGGCCGTCTACCCCCGCGCGCTGGTCGCCCGTGCAGTTCACCGGTTCCCAGCATGCGGTAGGCCTTGGTGGTGGCGCCCTCGTGGCGTTGACCGTTTCCGTCACGTAGGTGCCCCGGTCGTTGTCCTCTCGGTCCGTGCCCTCGTTCCGTGAGTCCGCATCGCGGTCTCTTGGTTCCCGCCGCCGTTCGTCGGTCCCGGCCGCCGCCGCGCCGCGGTCCTCACCGTGACGCCGTGGAGCCGCGCCCCCGCCCGGCCGGCACCACCCCCGCCGCCCCCAGCGCCAGCGCTCCGAACGCCACCCACAGCGCCACCGTGTAACCGTGTACCGTCCCCGCGTCCACGGCCCGTCGGCCACCCTCGCCCGCGTGCTGCTTCAGGTACGACGTCGTCGCGCTCGTCGCCACCGAGTTCAGCAGGGCCGTGCCGAACGCAGCCCCCACCTGCTGCACCGTGTTGTACGCCGCCGAGGCCACGCCCGCGTCGGCGTGGTCGAGGCCGACCGTCGCCGTGTCGGTCGCCACCGCGAGCAGCGTGCCGAGGCCGATGCCGGTGAGCACCATGGAGGGGGTCAAATAGGCCCAGAACACGTGCGTGCTGTCCACGTCGAGCCGCGTGAGGATCAGCATGCCCGCGGCGGAGGACAGCAGGCTGCCCGTGATCAGGAGGTGCGCCGGGACCCGGCGACGCAGCCTCCCGGAGATCAGCATCGCGCCCACCGTGCTGCTCACGGCGTTCACCAGCAGCGTCAGGCCCGCCTTCACCGGCGAGTAGCCGAGGATCGTCTGCGTGTAGTAGCTGACGAAGAGGAAGAAGCCGAACATCGCCACGAACATCACGCACACCGATGCGAACGCCATGCCCCGTGCCCGGTGCGCCAGGATGCGCAGCGGCAGCAGTGCCCGCGCCGACCGCGCCTCCACCAGGACGAACAGCGCGAGCAGCAGCACCCCGCCGCCCAGCAGCACCAGCACTCTCGAGTCGCCCCAGCCGTACGGCTCCGCCTGCGTGAACCCGTAGACCAGGGCGACGAGCCCGCCCGCGCTGAGCAGGACGCCCGGCACGTCGAGCCCGCGCAAGTCGCCGCTCGGCCGGTCGCGCACCACCAGCGGGACGCCGGCGAGGGCGAGTGCGGCCAGGGGCACGTTGATGTAGAGGCACCAGCGCCAGTCGGCGTACTCGGTGAGCAGGCCGCCCGCCACGACGCCGAGCGCGGCGCCGGCCGCGCCCACCCCGGCGAAGACACCGAACGCCCTGGCCCGTTCGCGTCCGTCGGTGAACGTCAGGATCAGCAGCGACAGGGCCGCCGGCGCCAGGAGCGCGGCGAAGACGCCCTGCGCCGCGCGGGCGGCGAACAGCGTGCCCGCGCCGCCCGCCGCGCCCCCGAGCGCGGAGGCCAGCGCGAAGCCGAGCAGGCCCCACGAGAGCGCCCTGCGGTGGCCGAGCGCCCCGCTCACCCGGCCGCCCACCAGCAGCAGGCCGCCGAAGGCGAGCGCGTATGCCGTGATCACCCAGTGCCGGTCGGCGTCCGCCATCCCCAAGTCCCGCTGGGCGGACGGGAGAGCGATGTTCACGATGGTCGCGTCGAGTACGACCATGAGCTGCGCGAGGCTCACGACGGGGAGGGCCCACCAGCGCCTCGCCGACGGGGTTGCCGACTCTTCTAAGGCTGGTGGGGCTGGTGGGGCTGCTGAGGTCGCCGGGGGCGTCGCCGTTTTCCGGTGTGCCGTGTGGCCTCTCGCGTGTCGCTGTTCCGTGTGGCCTCCCGCGTGCCGCTGTTCCGTGTGGCCTCCCGCGTGCCGCTGCTCCGTGTGGCCTTCCGCGTCCCCTTGTCGCTTCACGTCCGCGTCGCTTCGCTTCATGTCCGCACCGCCCCGCTCCTCCGCCCGTACAGCGGTCGAGTCACTCGAACGTTGGTCTAGTGGGCCGGGACTCTACTACGGTCCCGCGCGGCGGTCGGCGTCTGCGGAAGCCTCGTGCCGACGCCAACTGCCTGGCTGAAGTGGGTAGTTGGGACCGCAAAAAATCTTGGCGCGGGGCGTGGCACACTCACCCGTGGAGGTGGGTGTCATCGCAGGCACAGAGCGCACGCACAGCGAACCCGGCGCGGGGACCAACGTCTGGCTGCGCCCCGCGCGCGAGAAGCGCGAGAAGGCGGAGCCACCGCTCACCCAGGCCCGGATCGTCCAGGCCGCCGTCGCGCTCCTGGACGAGGAGGGCATGGACCGGCTGACGATGCGGCGTCTGGCCGAGCGACTGGACGCCGGGGCCACGACGCTGTACTGGCACGTCAAGACGAAGGCCGACGTCGTCGACCTCGCCGTCGACGCGGTCTTCGGCGAGACGCCCCTGCCCGACCGGCACGAGGATGACCCGCGGCAGGACGTCACCGCCCTCGTCCACGACTGGCGCCGGACCGTCCTGCGGCACCCCTGGGTGGCCTCCGTGCCCGCCCGGCAGCGGCCGCTCATGGGGCCCGACTTCCTCGCCTGGATGGAGTTCCTGCAGTCCGCGCTGGCGCGCGCCGGGCTCACCGGCACCCGGCTCAACGCCGCGACCTGGGCGCTCTACAACCACGTCATGGGCGCCACGGCCGCCCAGTCCGGGCTGCGGCTCACCACGGAAGAGGCGCGCCTCGGGCAGGAGTACCTGGAGCGCCGGCGCGACCGGTACCCGACCGTGGCCGCGCACCGGTACCTCGCCGACGACGACTGGGACACGAGCTTCGCCATCGGGCTCGGGTTCCTCCTCGACGGGATGCTCGGCCTCCCTCGCGCGGGGCAGAAGTAGGTAAAACCCGGACGCGACGGCGGCTCTCGACCTACTCTCGAGTTGTGCCAGGCGTGTCCGGCCGTGTGCTTGTTGTGGACGACAACAAGGTCATCCGGCAACTGATCAGGGTCAATCTCGAGCTGGAGGGCTTCGAGGTCGTGACCGCGGCCGACGGTGCCGAGTGCCTGGACGTCGTGCACCAGGTGCGGCCCGACGTCGTGACCCTCGACGTGGTCATGCCCCGCCTCGACGGGCTGCGCGCCGCCGCGCGGCTGCGCGCCGACCCGCGTACCCGGCATCTGCCGCTGGTCGTCGTCAGCGCCTGTACGCAGTACGAGGTCGAGGCCGGGCTCGACGTGGGGGTCGACGCGTTCCTGGCGAAGCCCTTTGAGCCGAGCGAACTCGTTGAGGTGGTGCGGCAGTTGGTGGAGGCGCGTCGGCGCCGTGAGGGGGGTCCGCTGGGTAGCGGGTGCTCCGGTGGGGGCTCCGAGCGCGCGGGTCACCCCTGAGCGGGGCGCCGCCCCTGTTCCGTCGCCCGGCCCCCCTGCCCCGCCCGGCCCCCCCTGCCCCGCCGGGCGTCCCTGGGCGGGCTGCGCCCCTGTGGCGTGGGGGCCTCGCGGGTGCGCCCCAGTCCCGCCCCTTTCCCGAAACCATGGGGCTGCGCCCCCTGGACCCCCGCCCATTCGCCGCTCCGCGGCTCGTTCCCAAACGCCGGACGGGCTGAAACACACCCCCTGCCGCTTTGCGCACGTCCTCAAGCGCCGGTCGGGCTGAAGCACCCCCCCGGCGCCCCCTGCGGCTTCGCGGCTTGTCCTCAAGCGCCGGACGGGCTGAACACCCCCCCTGCCGCTTTGCGCACGTCCTCAAGCGCCGGTCGGGCTGAAGCACCCCCCCGGCGCCCCCTGCGGCTTCGCGGTTTGTCCTCAAGCACCGGACGGGCTGAACACCCCCCCTGCCGCTTTGCGCACGCCCTCAAGCACCGGACGGGCCGAAACACCCCCGCGCCCCCCGCCCCCACCGCCCCCTCACCTCAGCACCCCCGACCCACCTCCCCTACCCTTGTCCCGTGACCCCCGTCGAGCTCTCCCGGACCGTGCTGCGGGCGCTGCGTGCCGCCGTGGACGCCGGTGAGCTCGCCGTCGCCGTGCCCGAGCGGGCGCACGTGGAGCGGCCGCGGCCCGGGGGGCGGGGCGACTACGCCAGCAACCTCGCGCTGCGCCTCGCCCGCGAGGCCGGCGCGCCGCCGCTGCGCGTCGCCGGGATCCTCGCCGCGCAGCTCGCGGCCGAGCCCGGCGTCGCCCGCGCCGACGTCACCGGGCCCGGCTTCCTCAGCATCACCCTCGACGGCGAGCCCGGCGCCGGACTCGTCCGCGACGTCCTCGCGCGCGGCGAGCGGTACGGGCACGCCGAGGCCGACACCGGCGAGCGCGTCCAGTTGCACGTCCCGTACGAGCTGCGCGCCGTCGTCGTCGCCGACAGCGCGCGCCGCATCCTGCGCTCCCAGGGCGCCCTCGTCCGCGTCACCTGCGACGCGGCCCCCGACCCCGCCTGGGGAGAGGTCCTCGGCGTACGGGTGGACGGGCACGGGCCGCCGCCCACGCCGCTGCCCACCCTGCGCCCCGTGCCCGCCCCGGCCCACCCGGACCCCCTGCGCCTCGGCCGCGACGCCGCCCGCTGGGCGCTGCTCCACCCCGCCGCCCACGACCGCCCGGACACCGGCGACGGCCACCTCGCCCAGCGCGAGACGAATCCCCTGTTCCGCGTCCGCTACGCCCACGCCCGCACCCGGGCGCTCCTGCGCAACGCCGCCGACCTCGGCTTCGCCCCCGAGCCCGGGGACGTACCCGCGGAGGACGGCCCGCACCCGCTGCTCGGCGCCCTCGGCGACCACCCCGCCGTCCTCGCCGCCGCCGCCCGCCACCGCGCGCCCGACCGGCTCGCCCGGCACCTCGTCATCACCGCTGACGCGTTCCTCGCGGGGGCCCACACCGTGCTGCCGCGCGGTGACGAGAAACCCTCGGCCGCCCACCGCGCCCGGCTCGCGCTCGCCGAAGCCACCGGGACGGTGCTCGCCGGCGGCCTGTCCCTGCTCGGCATCAGCGCGCCCGCGTACCTGTGAGACGAGAAGAGTCGAAAGAGCCATGAGCCGTTCCGCCCACCCCGCAGGACCCCGGCACGGAGACGTCCTGCCCGAGGGGCACTACTCCCCGCCGCCCGCCGACCTCAACGCCCTCGACCCCAAGATCTGGTCGAGGACCGTCACCCGCGCCGCCGACGGCACCGTGCGCGTCGGCGGCGTCGACGTGCGACGGCTCGCCGAGGAGTTCGGCACCCCCGCCTACGTCCTCGACGAGGCCGACTTCCGCGCCCGCTGCCGGGCCTGGCGCGAGGCCTTCGGACCCGACGCCGACGTGTTCTACGCCGGGAAGGCCTTCCTGTCCCGCGCCGTCGTCCGCTGGCTGCACGAGGAGGGGCTCAACCTCGACGTGTGCTCCGGCGGCGAACTGGCCACCGCCCTGGACGCCGGCATGCCCGCCGACCGCATCGCCTTCCACGGCAACAACAAGAGCGCCGCCGAGATCGAGCGCGCCGTCCGCGCCGGCGTCGGCCGCATCGTGCTCGACTCCTTCCAGGAGATCGTGCGGGTCGCGCACATCGCCGACAGCCTCGGCACCCGCCAGCGCGTGCAGATCCGCGTGACCGTCGGCGTGGAGGCGCACACCCACGAGTTCATCGCCACCGCGCACGAGGACCAGAAGTTCGGCATCCCGCTCGCCGGCGGCCAGGCCGCGGAGGCCGTACGGCGCGCGCTCAAGCTCGACGGCCTCGACCTCGTCGGCATCCACAGCCACATCGGCTCGCAGATCTTCGACACCTCCGGCTTCGAGGTCGCCGCCCACCGGGTCGTCGGCCTGCTCAAGGACATCCGCGACGAGCACGGCGTCGAACTGCCCGAGATCGACCTCGGCGGCGGCCTCGGCATCGCGTACACCCCGGCCGACGACCCGCGCGAGCCGCACGAGATCGCCGCCGCCCTGCGCGAGATCGTCACCCGCGAGTGCGAGCGCGCCGGCCTGCGCGTCCCCCGGCTCTCCGTCGAGCCCGGCCGCGCCGTCGTCGGCCCCACCGCCCTCACGCTGTACGAGGTCGGCACCATCAAGCCGCTCGACGGCCTGCGCACCTACGTCTCCGTCGACGGCGGCATGTCCGACAACATCAGGACCGCGCTGTACGACGCCGAGTACAGCGTCGCGCTCGTCTCCCGCTCCTCCGACGCCGAGCCCATGCTCGCCCGCGTCGTCGGCAAGCACTGCGAGAGCGGCGACATCGTCGTGCGCGACGCCTTCCTGCCCGCCGACCTCGCCCCCGGCGACCTCATCGCCGTGCCCGCGACCGGCGCGTACTGCCGCTCGATGGCCAGCAACTACAACCACGCGCTGCGGCCCCCGGTCGTCGCCGTGCACGACGGCGCGGGCCGCGTCATCGTGCGCCGCGAGACCGAGGAGGACCTGCTGCGCCTCGACGTCGGCTGACCCCCGGCGGCGGAACCGGAACCCCCGGATCGTGACATACATGTCTCACGATCCGGACTTTGGTCAGAAACACCGTTCCGGTGGGTGAGACTGGACCCACCGTTGCTTGGAGAAGGAAACGAGGTCGGATGATGCGTACGCGTCCGCTGAAGGTGGCGCTGCTGGGCTGTGGGGTCGTCGGCTCAGAGGTGGCGCGCATCATGACGACGCACGCCGACGACCTCACAGCCAGGATCGGCGCCCCGGTGGAGCTCGCCGGGGTCGCCGTCCGGCGCCCCTCCAAGGTCCGCGCCGGCATCGACCCCGAGCTGGTCACCACGGACGCCACCGCGCTGGTCAAACGCGGCGACATCGACGTCGTGGTCGAGGTCATCGGCGGCATCGAGCCCGCCCGCACCCTGATCACCACCGCCTTCGAGCACGGCGCGTCCGTCGTCTCCGCGAACAAGGCCCTGATCGCCCAGGACGGCGCCGCGCTGCACGCCGCCGCCGAGCAGCAGGGCCGCGACCTCTACTACGAGGCCGCGGTCGCCGGGGCGATCCCGCTGATCAGGCCGCTGCGCGAGTCCCTGGCCGGGGACAAGGTCAACCGCGTCCTCGGCATCGTGAACGGCACCACCAACTTCATCCTCGACAAGATGGACACCACCGGCGCGGGCTACCAGGAGGCCCTGGACGAGGCCACCGCGCTCGGGTACGCGGAGGCCGACCCCACCGCCGACGTCGAGGGCTTCGACGCCGCCGCCAAGGCCGCGATCCTCGCCGGCATCGCCTTCCACACGCGGGTGCGCCTCGACGACGTCTACCGCGAGGGCATGACCGAGGTCACCGCCGCCGACTTCGCGTCCGCGAAGCGCATGGGCTGCACCATCAAGCTGCTCGCCATCTGCGAGCGGGCCGCCGACGGCGGCTCCGTCACCGCCCGCGTGCACCCGGCGATGATTCCGCTCAGCCACCCGCTGGCGAGCGTCCGCGAGGCGTACAACGCCGTCTTCGTGGAGGCCGAGGCCGCCGGCCAGCTCATGTTCTACGGGCCCGGCGCCGGCGGCGCGCCGACCGCCTCCGCCGTCCTCGGCGACCTGGTCGCCGTGTGCCGCAACAAGCTCGGCGAGGCCACCGGCCCCGGCGACTCCGCGTACACGCAGTTGCCCGTGGGCTCCATGGGCGAGGTCGTCACGCGGTACCACATCAGCCTCGACGTGGCCGACAAGCCGGGCGTGCTCGCCCAGGTCGCCACCGTCTTCGCCGAGCACGGGGTCTCCATCGACACCGTGCGCCAGACGGTCAAGGACGGCGAGGCATCCCTCGTCGTCGTCACCCACCGCGCGCCCGACGCCGCCCTCAGCGGCACCGTCGAGGCGCTGCGCAATCTCGACACCGTGCGTGGTGTCGCCAGCATCATGCGGGTTGAAGGGGAGTAAGCAGCAATGACCCACCAGTGGCGCGGAATCATCGAGGAGTACCGGGACCGCCTGCCCGTCTCCGCCACCACGCCGGTCGTGACGCTCCGCGAGGGCGGTACGCCGCTCGTGCCCGCGCAGGTGCTCTCCGAGCGCACGGGCTGCGAGGTCCACCTCAAGGTCGAGGGCGCGAACCCCACCGGGTCCTTCAAGGACCGCGGCATGACCATGGCCATCACCAAGGCGAAGGAGGAGGGCGCCAAGGCCGTCATCTGCGCCTCCACCGGCAACACCTCCGCCTCGGCCGCCGCCTACGCGGTGCGCGCGGGCATGGTCTGCGCGGTCCTGGTCCCACAGGGCAAGATCGCGCTCGGCAAGATGGGCCAGGCGCTGGTCTACGGCTCGAAGATCCTCCAGGTCGACGGCAACTTCGACGACTGCCTGAACCTGGCCCGGGGCCTGTCCGAGAACTACCCGGTCGCCCTGGTCAACTCCGTCAACCCGTTCCGCATCGAGGGCCAGAAGACCGCCTCCTTCGAGATCGTGGACGCCCTCGGCGACGCCCCGGACCTGCACGTCCTGCCGGTCGGCAACGCGGGCAACATCACGGCCTACTGGAAGGGCTACAAGGAGTACGCGGCCGAAGGACCGGCCACCCGTACGCCACGGATGTGGGGCTTCCAGGCCTCCGGTTCCGCGCCCATCGTGCGCGGCGAGGTCGTCAAGGACCCCTCGACGATCGCCACCGCGATTCGCATCGGCAACCCCGCGTCGTGGCAGCACGCGCTCGCCGCGCGTGACGAGTCGGGCGGCCTCATCGACGAGGTGACGGACCGTGAGATCCTGCGCGCCTACAAGCTGTTGGCGTCCCAGGAGGGCGTGTTCGTCGAGCCCGCGTCCGCCGCGTCCGTGGCCGGTCTGCTGAAGGCCGCCGAGCAGGGCAAGGTCGACCGGGGCCAGCGCATCGTCTGCACCGTCACCGGCAACGGCCTCAAGGACCCGGACTGGGCGGTCGCGGGCGCCCCGCAGCCGGTCACGGTCCCGGTCGACGCCGTCGCCGCGGCGGAGCGGCTGGGCCTGGCGTAACCGCCGGTGGCCCGGGTCCCGGGCCACCGGGCACGGCCGCGCCCGCCGCGGCGAGCTGTGCCGGGGCCGGGCCGGGCTGAGCAGCGGCCGGGCCGGGCTGGGCCGGGCAAACCTCTCAACTCCCCACAGGGGGTGCACAGGGGGCTCGCGACACGCATCGTGCGCCTCCTGTGCGCCCTATGTCGCCACAGAACCTTCCTTCGATAGGCTGTAGCGAACCCACCCCGCCGCATATGCCGCGCATATGCCGCGGTGCCGCTCGCGATGCGGCCTTCGGGTGCTGCCGTCCGTCCCTGGTCAAGGCTGGTGGAAGCCGGTCGAGACCGGCCGAGGCGGCAAGTCCTCCACAATTCGCAGCTCAAGGAGAGTCATCGAGCGATGGCCGGTCCCGCGTTCCGCGCCGCCGCCGTCAGGGTGCGCACCCCCGCCACCAGCGCCAACCTCGGCCCGGGCTTCGACGCCCTCGGCCTGGCGCTGGGGCTCTACGACGACGTGGTCGTGCGCGTCGCCGACTCCGGCCTGCACATCGACATCGCCGGCGAGGGCAGCGAGACCCTCCCGCGCGACGAGTCGCATCTGCTCGTACGCTCCCTGCGTACCGCCTTCGACCTGCTCGGCGGGCAGCCGCGCGGCCTGGAGGTCGTGTGCGCCAACCGCATCCCGCACGGCCGCGGCCTCGGCTCGTCGTCCGCCGCCATCTGCGCCGGGATCGTCGCCGCCCGGGCGGTGACCATAGGCGGCGAGGCCAAGCTGGACGACACCGCCCTGCTGGAGCTGGCCACCGAGATCGAAGGGCACCCCGACAACGTGGCCGCCTGCCTGCTCGGCGGCTTCACCGCCTCCTGGATGGACGGCTCCGTGGCCCGTGCCATCAGGATGGAGCCCGTCGATTCCATCGTTCCGGTGGTTTTCGTCCCCGGAAAGCCCGTGCTCACGGAAACCGCCCGCGGACTGCTCCCGCGCACCGTCCCGCACGTGGACGCGGCCGCCAACGCGGGCCGGGCCGCACTGCTCGTCGAGGCCCTGACCAGGCGCCCCGAGCTGCTGCTGCCCGCCACCGAGGACCGCCTGCACCAGGAGTACCGCGCCCCGGCCATGCCGGAGAGCGCCGCCCTGGTGGAGCGCCTGCGCGCCGACGGCGTGCCCGCGGTGATCTCCGGCGCAGGACCCACGGTCCTCGCGCTGGTCGACGACAGCGCGGCCGACAAGGTCGCGCGGCTCGCGGGCGAGGGGTGGGCGGCCAACCGCCTGGCGCTCGACGCCGCGGGCACGAGCGTGCTGCCGCTCGCTCCCTGACACGGGAGGGCAGCGCGTTCGGGGTGTCCGGATTTGGAGAGGGGGAATGTTTGTTGGATCCGGTAGTGTTAACCTCAAGTCTGCACCCGACCTCACCATGGCGAGGTGCTTTGTGTCCCCGTCCGGGACATCCATCCTTCCGGGAGCCTCCCAACCTGCTCTGTGCCCCGCACTGAGCAGTGCCGAGCACGCTCCGGAACCGGCGTGACCAAGCCGAGTAACCACCGCACATCAGTGGTCCGGCCCCGGGAAACGCCACATCTGTGAATTTCTTCCGCCGCGTAGGCGGACCACCGCCCCGGCATGGTCCACACACCAGGGACCGCCGGACAGCACAACCGGTCGCCGAGCCAGACAGGCCGACGTCCGCTCCAGGGAAGGACCCTTCGTGAGCGACACCACCGATCTGATGGGCGTGACTGCCGACACGCCCGCCACGGACGCCCCCGCGGCGCCTGCCACCGGTGCTTCGGCCGGATCCCGGCGGCGCCGCGGCACCGGCCTCGAGGCCATGGTGCTGGCGGAACTGCAGCAGGTCGCCTCGGGCCTCGGGATCAAGGGCACTGCGCGGATGCGCAAGAGCCAGTTGATCGAGGTCATCAAGGAGGCGCAGGCCGCCGGCGGAGCCCCGGCCAAGGCCGCCGACACCGCGGACGCCCCGGCCAAGCCCAAGCGCCGCGCCACCTCCAAGGCGCGCACCGGCGACACCGCCGAGAAGCCCGCCGCCAAGGCCGACGAGGCCCCGGCCGAGCAGCCCCCGGCCGCCCCGGCCCAGCAGCAGATCGACATCCCCGGCCAGCCGGCGAGCGACGACAAGCCGGGCCGCACCCGCCGTCGCGCCACCGCCGAGACCGGCAGCCCCGAGACCGTCCAGGCCGAGGCCAAGGCCCAGGCCGAGCAGCCGAAGGCCGAGGCCGCCAAGGGCGAGCAGCCCGAGGGCAGGAACGACCGGGCCGACAAGGGCGACGACCAGCAGGGCGAGGGCCGCCAGAGCCGCCGCGACCGCCAGGGCCGCGGCCGTGACCGCGACCGCGACCGCCGGAACAAGGGCGACGACCAGCAGGGCGGCGGCAACCGCAAGGACCAGCAGGGCGGCCGCCAGGACCGGCAGGACCGTCAGGACCGGCAGGACCGCCAGCAGCGCGACAACGGTCCGCAGGACGACTTCGACGACGAGGGCGGCGGCCGCCGCGGGCGCCGCGGGCGCTACCGCGACCGCCGTGGCCGCCGTGGCCGCGACGACTTCGCGAACGAGCCGCAGCTCTCCGACGACGACGTCCTGATCCCCGTCGCGGGCATCCTCGACATCCTCGACAACTACGCCTTCATCCGTACGTCGGGCTACCTGCCGGGCCCCAACGACGTGTACGTCTCCCTCGCCCAGGTCCGCAAGAACGGCCTGCGCAAGGGCGACCACGTCACCGGCGCGGTGCGCCAGCCCAAGGACGGCGAGCGCCGCGAGAAGTTCAACGCGCTCGTCCGCCTGGACTCCGTGAACGGCATGGCGCCCGAACACGGCCGCGGCCGCCCGGAGTTCGGCAAGCTGACGCCCCTGTACCCGCAGGACCGGCTCCGCCTGGAGACCGACCCGGGCGTCCTGACCACCCGCATCATCGACCTCGTCTCGCCCATCGGCAAGGGCCAGCGCGGTCTGATCGTGGCCCCGCCGAAGACCGGCAAGACCATGATCATGCAGGCGGTCGCGAACGCGATCACGCACAACAACCCCGAGTGCCACCTGATGGTCGTCCTGGTCGACGAGCGTCCGGAAGAGGTCACCGACATGCAGCGGTCGGTCAAGGGCGAGGTCATCTCCTCGACCTTCGACCGCCCGGCCGAGGACCACACCACCGTCGCCGAGCTCGCCATCGAGCGCGCCAAGCGGCTGGTGGAGCTCGGCCACGACGTGGTCGTGCTGCTCGACTCGATCACCCGCCTGGGCCGCGCGTACAACCTCGCCGCCCCGGCCTCCGGCCGCATCCTGTCCGGTGGTGTCGACTCGACCGCGCTCTACCCGCCGAAGAAGTTCTTCGGCGCCGCGCGCAACATCGAGGACGGCGGCTCGCTGACCATCCTGGCCACCGCGCTGGTCGAGACCGGCTCGCGGATGGACGAGGTGATCTTCGAGGAGTTCAAGGGCACCGGCAACATGGAGCTCAAGCTCGACCGGAAGCTCTCGGACAAGCGCATCTTCCCGGCGGTGGACGTCGACGCGTCCAGCACCCGCAAGGAGGAGATCCTGCTCGGCAGCGACGAGCTCTCCATCGTCTGGAAGCTCCGCCGGGTGCTGCACGCCCTCGACCAGCAGCAGGCCATCGAGCTGCTCCTGGACAAGATGAAGCAGACGAAGTCGAACGCCGAGTTCCTGCTCCAGATCCAGAAGACGACGCCGGCGCCGGGCAACGGCAACGACTGACCGGCGTGGTCGCCCCGAGCGGGTGAGCACGGAAGGGGGCTGATCCCGTCGCCGACGGGATCAGCCCCCTTCCGCATGCCCTGGCGCCGCAGGACAGCCCTGAGGGCCGCGTCGATGGTTTTCGGCCACGAGACCTTGGCCACACGGATAAGAGATTCTCACCGGGCCGCGCCAGCGCGTCGACTGCGGCGAAAGCCCAGGTGGAGGGGTGAAAGCAGGGGGCGCGGCGGACGCTCCGTAGCCGTCGGACCCCGGGGCGCGCACAGGGCGCTATGCAACCCTTCCATCGGTTTTGACGTCTGACAAGTGACGAAAAGCCACGCCTGGCCCTGAAAGCAGGGGGTAGCCGACCGCACGACGAGGACTGAGGAGCGCATGACGGACGACAGCAGGCCCGGCGACGCGAAGCCGAAGCAGCGCGGCAAGCGCGGCCGGCGCCGCAAGCCGCCCAGCAAGCGCAAGAAGGCCCTCGTCATATCGGCCTGGACCGCCGCCGGCGTGACCGTCCTCGGCGGCACGGGCCTCGGCTACGTCTACGTCAAGCTCAACGGCAACATCAAGGGCGTCGACATCAACGCCGCGCTCGGCACGGACCGCCCCGAGAACGTCGACAACGGCTCCCAGGACATCCTCGTCCTCGGCTCCGACTCGCGCTCGGGCAAGAACGCCAAGTACGGCAAGGACGAGGGCGTGGCCCGGTCCGACACCGCGATGATCGTCCACGTCTACCAGGGCCACAAGAAGGCCAGCGTCGTCTCCATCCCCCGCGACACCCTCATCACCCGCCCCGAGTGCCCCGCCAAGGACGGCGGCACCGACCCGGGCGGGCGGCGCCAGATGTTCAACACGGCGTACGAGGTCGGCGGCCCGGCGTGCGCGGTCAAGACGGTCGAGAAGATGTCCGGCATCCGCATGGACCACTACGTCGAGGTCGACTTCACGGGCTTCAAGAAGCTCATCGACACCCTCGGCGGCGTCGACATCACCACCAAGAAGCCGATCAAGGACAAGGACAGCCACCTCGACCTGCCGGCCGGCGAGCACACCCTCGACGGCGAGCAGGCCCTCGGCCTGGTCCGCACCCGGCACGGCGTCGGCGACGGCAGCGACCTCGGCCGCATCCAGCTCCAGCAGGCCTTCATCAAGGCCCTGATGGACCAGGTCAAGGACATCAACCTGTTCGGCAACCCGAAGAAGCTCTACGACCTCGCGGACTCCGCCACCAGCGCCATCACCACCGACTCCGAGCTGGACTCGGTCAAGGACCTGGCGGGCTTCGCGAACGGCCTCAAGGGCATCGGGTCCAAGGACATGAAGATGGTCACGCTGCCCATCCAGTACGACCCGGCCGACCCCAACCGCGTCCTGCCCCTGGAGAGAGCCGACCGGCAGGTCTGGGACGCCCTGCGGGCCGACGAGGACATCCCGAAGTCCGCCACCGACAAGTCCGCGGGCGACAAGGGCGCCGCCGGCAAGGTCGTGACCAGCGACTGAGCCCCCGCGAGGGGCCGGGGGCGGCTCCTCGGCCCGGCCCGGCCCCGGCCCCGGACGGGCCCTTCCGGCGGCCCGGGGAATACTTCGGGACCCACCCCGGTTTGGGCAGATGCGGCCGGTCCTGGCAAACTGGTCCGTCGGCCCCGGTTCACGCACCCGCACCCCGCGCGTGCGACCCGGCGCCCTCCCGAAACTAGGAGACACCTTGAAGCGCGACATTCACCCCGAGTACGTCGAGACGCAGGTCAGCTGCACCTGCGGCGCGTCGTTCACCACCCGCAGCACGATCCCCGGCGGCTCCATCCGCGCCGAGGTCTGCTCCGAGTGCCACCCGTTCTACACGGGCAAGCAGAAGATCCTCGACACCGGTGGCCGCGTGGCCCGCTTCGAGGCCCGCTTCGGCAAGGCTGCCGGCTCCGCCAAGAAGTAGCGAGCCACCAGCGCCGGTCTCCGACCGCCCTCGTCCACGGGGGCGGCCGGGACCGGCGTTTGCCGTCTGTCGCACCAGCGCCCACGTCAAGCCCCCGCGCGAGCCCCGCCCGCGCACCGACACGCGTACCGGAAGACGTACCGGAAGACCAGGAGCCCCCGATGTTCGAGGCGGTCGAGGAACTGATCGGCGAGCACGCCGATCTGGAGCAGAAGCTCGCCGACCCGTCGGTCCACGCCGACCAGGCCAACGCGCGCAAGCTCAACAAGCGCTACGCCGAGCTGACCCCGATCGTCGCCACGTACCGCACCTGGAAGCAGCTCGGCGACGACATCGAGACCGCGCGCGAGTTCGCGGCCGACGACCCCGACTTCGCCGCCGAGGTCAAGGAGCTGGCCGAGCGCCGCGAGGAGGTCACCGAGAAGCTGCGGCTGCTGCTCGTCCCGCGCGACCCCAGCGACGACAAGGACGTCATCCTGGAGATCAAGGCGGGCGCGGGCGGCGACGAGTCCGCCCTGTTCGCCGGTGACCTGCTGCGCATGTACCTGCGGTACGCCGAGCGCGTCGGCTGGAAGACCGAGATCATCGACGCCACCGAGTCCGAGCTCGGCGGCTACAAGGACGTCCAGGTCGCCGTGAAGACCAAGGGCGGCCAGGGTGCCACCGAGCCCGGCCAGGGCGTGTGGGCCCGGCTGAAGTACGAGGGCGGTGTGCACCGCGTGCAGCGCGTGCCCGCGACCGAGTCGCAGGGCCGCATCCACACCTCCGCCGCCGGTGTCCTGGTGACGCCCGAGGCCGAGGAGATCGACGTCGAGATCAACCCGAACGACCTGCGCATCGACGTCTACCGCTCCTCCGGGCCCGGCGGCCAGTCCGTGAACACCACCGACTCCGCGGTGCGCATCACGCACCTCCCCACCGGTGTCGTCGCCTCCTGCCAGAACGAGAAGAGCCAGCTCCAGAACAAGGAGCAGGCGCTGCGTATCCTGCGCTCCAGGCTGCTCGCCGCGGCGCAGGAGGAGGCGGAGAGCAAGGCCGCGGACGCCCGCCGCAGCCAGGTCCGCACCGTCGACCGCTCCGAGAAGATCCGCACGTACAACTTCCCGGAAAACCGCATCTCCGACCACCGCGTCGGCTTCAAGGCGTACAACTTGGACCAGGTGCTCGACGGCGACCTCGACGCGGTCATCCAGGCCTGCGTGGACGCGGACTCCGCCGCCAAGCTCGCCGCCGCGTAAGCCCGCCGACGTACGGACCGCTCAAGCCCCCGGAGGACCAGCGTGAACCTGCTGCTCGCGGAGGTGGCCCAGGCCACCCAGCGGCTGGCCGACGCCGGCGTGCCCTCGCCGCGCAACGACGCGGAGGAGCTCGCCGCCTTCGTGCACGGCGTGAAACGGGGCGAACTGCACTCCGTCAAGGACGCGGACTTCGACGCCCGCTACTGGGAGGTCATCGCCCGGCGCGAGGCGCGTGAGCCGCTCCAGCACATCACCGGCCGGGCGTTCTTCCGGTACCTGGAGCTCCAGGTCGGCCCCGGCGTGTTCGTGCCCCGCCCGGAGACGGAGTCCGTCGTCGGCTGGGCCATAGACGCCGTCCGCGCGATGGACGTCGTCGAGCCGCTCATCGTGGACCTGTGCACCGGCTCCGGGGCCATCGCGCTCGCCCTGGCCCAGGAGGTGCCGCGCTCGCGCGTGCACGCCGTGGAGCTGTCCGAGGACGCCCTGAAGTGGACCCGCAAGAACGTCGAGGGCTCCCGCGTCACCCTGCACGCGGGTGACGCCCGCACGGCCCTGCCGGAGCTCGACGGGCAGGTCGACCTGGTCGTCTCCAACCCCCCGTACATCCCGCTCACCGAATGGGAGTACGTTGCGCCGGAGGCCCGGGACTACGATCCCGAGCTCGCCCTGTTCTCCGGCGAGGACGGCCTGGACCTGATCCGCGGCATCGAGCGCACCGCGCACCGGCTGCTGCGGCCCGGCGGGGTCGTCGTCGTGGAGCACGCCGACACCCAGGGCGGCCAGGTGCCATGGATCTTCACCGAGGAGCGGGGCTGGGCCGACGCCGCCGACCACCCCGACCTGAACAACCGGCCGCGGTTCGCCACCGCCCGCAAGGCGATGCCGTGACGACGGCGGCGACGAGGAGGACGGCGGGCGCGACCGCCCCCGCCGGACCGGCCGCGCCCCGGCGCAGGCCCCGGCACGAGCACGACCAGCACCGGTACCAGCACCAGCACCGGTACCAGCACCGGAACGATCAGCACCGGTACGACCGGCACGACCAGCTTGACGAGTACGTGGACCAGTACGTGTACGAGGAGGCCCGCTAGATGGCACGGCGATACGACACCAACGACGCGACCGACCGTGCGACGGGTCTGCGAGAGGCCGCGTCCGCCGTCCGCCGCGGCGAGCTGGTCGTGCTGCCCACGGACACCGTGTACGGCGTCGGCGCGGACGCCTTCAGCCCCGAGGCCGTCGCCGACCTGCTCGACGCCAAGGGGCGCGGCCGCAACATGCCGACGCCCGTCCTCATCGGCTCCCCGAACACCCTGCACGGCCTCGTCACGGACTTCTCCGAGGCCGCCTGGGAGCTCGTCGACGCCTTCTGGCCCGGCGCGCTCACGCTCGTCGCCAAGCAGCAGCCGTCGCTCCAGTGGGACCTCGGGGACACCCGGGGCACCGTCGCCATCCGGATGCCGCTGCACCCGGTGGCCATCGAGCTCCTGACGGAGGTCGGCCCGATGGCCGTCTCCTCCGCCAACCTCACCGGGCACCCGGCGCCGGAGGACTGCGACGCGGCCCAGGAGATGCTCGGCGACTCCATCTCCGTCTACCTCGACGGCGGCCCGACGCCCGGCATCGTCCCGTCCTCCATCGTCGACGTCACCGGCAAGGTGCCCGTGCTGCTGCGCGCCGGCGCGCTGGACGCGGAGGAGCTCCGCAAGGTGGTACCCGACCTCGAGGTGGCCAATTGACAGCCCCTGGGACGGGGCGTGGCATAGCGGGTCTCCCGGCCCCCGCGGGGCCCCCGGAACACGCGGGCTTCCCCGGCCAGGCCGCGGACGACGCGGCCCGCCGGGCCCCCGGGACCTTCCGCATCCTCCACGTCAGCACCGGCAACGTCTGCCGCTCGCCGATCACCGAGCGGCTCACCCGGCACGCCCTCGCCGACCGCCTCGGCGACCCGGCCACCGGGGGGCTCGTCGTGGAGAGCGCGGGCACCTGGGGCCACGAGGGCGCGCCCATGGAGACGCACGCGGAGACCGTCCTCGCCGACTTCGGCGCGGACCCCTCCGGGTTCGTCGGGCGGGAGCTCCTCGACGACCACGTCATCCGGGCCGACCTGGTGCTCACCGCCACGCGCGACCACCGGGCGCAGGTCATCTCCATGGGGCACTCGGCCGGGCTGCGCACGTTCACCCTCAAGGAGTTCACCCGGCTGGTGCGGGCCATAGACCCGGCGACGCTGCCCGACCCCGACGGGGCGGACGGCGTGGTCGAGCGGGCCCGCGCCCTGGTGCGGGCGGCCGCCGCCCTGCGCGGGTGGCTGCTGGCCCCCAGCGTCGAGGCCGACGAGGTCTACGACCCCTACGGCGCGCCCCTGCCCTTCTTCCGCTCCGTCGGCGGCGAGATCCAGCAGGCCCTTGACCCGGTGGTTACGGCCCTGACGGGGGTCCCGGCCGCCCGTCTGTAGCCCTCGCGGGGGGCGCCCCAGTCCCGCCCCTTCCCGAACCAGGGGCTGCCGCCCCTGGACCCCGCTTTTTCGGCGCTCCGCGCCTCGTCCTCAAACGCCGGACGGGCTGGAACTTTCCGCCGAGCGCGGCTGAAATCTTCAGCCGTGGCCGCGCTTGAGATCTTTCAGCCCGTCCGGCGTTTGAGGACGAGCGCGTCAGCGCGATCTTCGGGGGTCCAGGGGGCGGAGCCCCTTGGTTTCGGGAAAGGGGCGGGACCGGGGCGCCCCCGCGAGGCCACCGCCGCGCGCGTCCGCGGGCCCGCGCCTACAGTGGAGAGATGACGACGGTGGGCCCCGCCAGAGCCGCCGCCCCGGCGGCGTACGCGGCGCTGCGCCGCCAGGACCCCGAGCTCGCCGAGGTCCTGCTCGGCGAGACCGCGCGCCAGGCCACCTCGCTCCAGCTCATCGCCGCCGAGAACTTCACCTCGGAGGCCGTCCTGACGGCCCTGGGCTCCCCGCTGGCGAACAAGTACGCCGAGGGCTACCCCGGAGCCCGCCACCACGGCGGCTGCGAGCTCGTGGACGTCGCCGAGCGCCTCGCCACCGACCGCGCCACGGCCCTCTTCGGCGCCGACCACGCCAACGTCCAGGCCCACTCCGGCTCCTCCGCCGTGCTCGCCGCGTACGCCGCGCTCCTGCGTCCGGGGGACACGGTCCTCGCGATGGGCCTCCCGTACGGAGGACACCTCACGCACGGCTCGCCCGCGAACTTCTCGGGCCGCTGGTTCACGTTCGTCGGCTACGGCCTGGACCCGGCCAGCGGGCTCGTCGACCACGAGCAGGTGCGCGCCCTGGCCCGCGCGCACCGGCCGAAAGCCATCGTCTGCGGCTCCATCGCCTACCCGCGCCACCTCGACTACGCCGCCTTCCGCGAGGTGGCCGACGACGTGGGTGCCTACCTGATCGCCGACGCCGCCCACCCCATCGGCCTGGTCGCGGGCGGTGCCGCCCCCAACCCGGTGCCGTACGCGGACATCGTCTGCGCCACCACCCACAAGGTGCTGCGCGGCCCGCGCGGTGGCCTGATCCTGTGCGGTGCCGACCTCGCCGAGCGGGTCGACCGGGCGGTGTTCCCGTTCACGCAGGGCGGCGCGCAGATGCACACCATCGCCGCCAAGGCGGTGGCCTTCGGCGAGGCGGCGACCCCCGCCTTCACCGCGTACGCCCACCAAGTCGTCGCCAACGCCCGGACGTTGGCGCAGGCGCTGGCGGGGGAGGGGTTCGCCGTCAGCACCGGCGGCACGGACACGCACCTGGTCCTCGTCGACCCGTCCCCGCTCGGCGTCACCGCCCGCACGGCCCGCGGCCGCCTCGCCGCGGCCGGCCTGGTCCTGGACACCTGCGCCCTGCCCCACGCCGCCACCGCCACCGAGGCCCGCGGCCTCCGCCTCGGCACGGCCGCCGTCACCACCCAGGGCATGCGCGAGGGGGAGATGGCCCGGGTGGCGGCGCTGTTCGCCGCCGCCGTCCGGGAGGAGCGGCACGTCAGGGAGGAAGTGCGTGACCTGGCGGTGCGGTTTCCGCCCTACCCCGCCCGCACCGGGGGCGAGATCACGTCGTCGTAGCGGAGTTGTGCAACGATCGTCGCTACCCGGAAGTGCCCACCCTTATGCGCGCGAAGCTAGGGTGTGGTGCTGAGATGGCCAGCGATACCTGTGGGGAAGCCCGTGCGTGAATATCTGCTGACGCTCTGCATCACGGCCGCGGTGACCTATCTGCTGACCGGCCCGGTGCGGAAGTTCGCGATCGTGGCCGGCGCCATGCCGGAGATCCGCGCGCGCGACGTGCACCGGGAACCGACACCCCGGCTCGGCGGTATCGCGATGTTCTTCGGCCTCTGCGCGGGCCTGCTGGTCGCCGACCACCTGCCCAACCTCAACGAGGTGTTCACCAAGTCCAACGAGCCGCGCGCGCTGCTCTCCGGCGCCGCCCTGATCTGGCTGATCGGCGTCCTCGACGACAAGTTCGAGATCGACGCGCTCATCAAGCTCGGCGGCCAGATGATCGCCGCGGGCGTCATGGTCATGCAGGGTCTGACGATCCTGTGGCTGCCCATCCCCGGGGTCGGCACGGTCTCGCTCACCCAGTGGCAGGGCACGCTCCTCACCGTCGCCCTCGTCGTCATCACCATCAACGCCGTGAACTTCGTCGACGGCCTCGACGGCCTCGCGGCCGGAATGGTGTGCATCGCCGCCGCGGCGTTCTTCATGTACGCGTACCGCATCTGGTACGGCTACGGCATCGAGGCCGCCGCCCCCGCGACCCTCTTCGCGGCCATCCTGATGGGCATGTGCCTGGGCTTCCTGCCGCACAACATGCACCCGGCCAGGATCTTCATGGGCGACTCGGGCTCGATGCTCATCGGGCTCGTGCTCGCCGCGGGCGCCATCTCCATCACCGGGCAGGTCGACCCGGACGCGATGAAGCTGAACCTCGGCGGCAGCTCCCGCGACGCCACCCACGCGATGCTCCCGGTCTTCATCCCGCTGCTGATGCCGCTGACGATCATCGCCATCCCGTTCGCCGACCTGGTGCTCGCCATCGTGCGCCGCACCTGGAAGGGGCAGTCGCCGTTCGCCGCCGACCGCGGCCATCTGCACCACCGCCTCCTGGAGGTCGGCCACTCGCACAGCCGCGCGGTGCTGATCATGTACTTCTGGTCGGCCCTCATCGCCTTCGGCACCGTGGCGTACTCGGTCCACTCGACCAACATGTGGATCCTGCTGCTCATCGTCGCCCTCAGCGCCGTGGGCCTCGTGCTGCTCCTGCTGCCCCGCTTCACACCGCACGCGCCCCGCTGGGCGGAGGGCTTCGTCCCGCCGCGCTACCGCCGCAGGAGGGCCGCCCTGGCCGCCGCCGCGGCGGACGCCTCCGCGGAGGCCGGCCAGGAGGGGACGTACGAGACGCGGGAGGCAGGCGGGGACGGTGGGGCCCCGACGGACCGGCGGGCCGTGGGCGCGGGCGTCAACGGCGCTACGGCCCTGGGCACCCGCCCGCGCTTCCTGGACCGGCTCAAGGCGGGTTCGTCGCGTTGACGGCCCGCGGCAAAACGCCCCTTTACCAGACAAAGCAGCCGCGTGGATGCACAGACGCGCGGATTGCTTCTCATGTGTGACACCGAGCACACCGAGCAGGTAAAGACCTCATCAAATAGTTTGTGATACGGTTCACGAGACCCGGCGACAGAGCCGAGGGACCGTAGTGCGACGGTCCGTCGGCCGGAGGATGCCGCTCGGCCCGGGTCTACGCTCGTCCATGACGACACCCTGCCCCCATCTGTAAGCGGAGTTGCCGCCATGCCGTCTCAAGACACCCGGACTCTCCTGCAGTCCGCCGTCCCCACCGCTGCCGTCGGCGCGATCGTCGCCGTGGTCAGCGGCGTGGTCGCCGGCGGTAAGGGAGTGCTCGGTGCCGTCGTGGGCACGCTGGTGACCGTCGTCTTCATGGGAATCGGCCTGTTCGTCCTGCAGCGCACGGCAAAATCGCTTCCGCAGCTCTTCCAGGCGATGGGGCTGATGCTCTACGTCGCCCAGCTCCTGCTGCTTCTCATTTTCGTGGGCCTGTTCAAGGACACGACCGCGTTCAACCCGAAGTCCTTCGCGCTCGCTCTCGTCATCTCCACCGTGGTGTGGATGGCGGCACAGGCTCGTGCGCACATGAAGGCCAAGATCCTCTACGTCGAACCCGAACCCGAACCTTCCTCGGCTTCCTCCTCCCAGAAGAGTGGCAAGCCGGAGAAGCCGGGGTCGGAGACGTGAGAGGTAGGGCCGGGATAAATGCCCGTTCGAGATGCTGCTATCGTCCGGTGCCAACTGCGGCACTGCGGGCGCGGGCATCTGAGCTGACGCCTGCACCATCGCGAGGCTCGCTGCCTGACCGCCGCCCCCACATCCGTAACACCAGTCCGGTGCCGTTCCGCGGCTGCGTGCCGCGCCGACACGACAACGAGGTTGCCGTACCCATGCTTCACGCCGAAGGAGCCCGCGGTGAGTGCTGAACAAACTGAGCTCGCCTTTGACTGGAGCTGTCGGATCATGTCCGACAACGGCTGTGGCTTCCCGGCCCCGGGCCTGCACTCGTTCCTCTTCAAGCCGATCTTCGAGGTCGGCGGGTTCGAGTTCAACAAGGTGATGCTGCTGGCCCTGGTCACGACGCTGATCGTGATCACCTTCTTCTACGCCGCCTTCGGCAAGGCCAAGGTCGTGCCGGGCAAGCTCCAGATGATCGGCGAGGCGGGCTACGACTTCGTCCGCCGCGGGATCGTCTACGAGACGCTCGGCAAGAAGGAGGGCGAGAAGTACGTCCCCCTCATGGTCTCGATGTTCTTCTTCATCTGGATCATGAACATCTGGTCCGTGATCCCGCTGGCCCAGTTCCCGGTCTCGTCGGTGTTCGCGTACCCCGTCGTGCTGGCGCTCATCACCTACCTGATCTGGGTGCCGCTGACCTTCAAGCGCCACGGGTTCGTGGGCGGTTGGAAGAACATCACCGGTTACGACGCATCGCTCGGCCCGGTCAAGTGGCTGGTCTCGGGTATCGAGTTCTTCTCGAACCTGCTCGTGCGTCCCTTCACGCACTCCGTGCGACTGTTCGCCAACATGTTCGCGGGTCACCTGATGCTGGTGATGTTCACCGTCGCCTCCTGGTACCTGCTGAACAGCTGGATGATCCCGGCCGCCGGCGTCTCCTTCGTGATGACCATGGCGATGATCTGCTTCGAACTCTTCGTGCAGGCCGTCCAGGCGTACGTCTTCGTGCTCCTCGCCTGCTCGTACATCCAGGGTGCTGTCGCAGAGCACCACTGACACCATCCGCCCCGCAAACCCCCAGATGCCCGGTGGCCAACCCCCACCGGTCCATGAAAGAGAAGGAAGAGACAGCATGTCCGCTGTTGAGCTCGCCGCAGGTGTTTCCGGCTCCCTCGGTTCGATCGGCTACGGCCTCTCCGCCATCGGCCCCGGCATCGGTGTCGGCATTGTCTTCGGCAACGGCACCCAGGCCCTGGCCCGCCAGCCCGAGGCCGCCGGTCTGATCCGTGCCAACCAGATCCTCGGCTTCGCCTTCTGTGAGGCGCTCGCCCTCATCGGCATCGTTATGCCGTTCGTGTTCGGTAAGTAATCGCTTCTTACTGACACCTTTCGACGAAAGGCACTGATGTGATCGCCAACCTGGTTCAGCTGGCGGCCGAGGAAGAGCAGAACCCGCTCATCCCGCCGGGCCCCGAGCTGCTTGTCGGCGCCATCGCCTTCGCCATCGTTTTCTTCTTCTTCTGGAAGAAGCTCATCCCGAACATCAACAAGGTTCTGGAAGAGCGCCGGGAGGCGATCGAAGGCGGTATCGAGAAGGCCGAGGCCGCCCAGACCGAAGCCCAGAGCGTCCTCGAGCAGTACAAGGCTCAGCTCGCCGAGGCCCGGCACGAGGCCGCGCGTCTGCGCCAGGAGGCGCAGGAGCAGGGCGCCCAGCTCATCGCCGAGATGCGGGCCGAGGGCCAGCGGCAGCGCGAGGAGATCGTCGCCGCCGGTCACGCCCAGATCGAGGCCGACCGCAAGGCCGCCGCGCAGGCGCTGCGCCAGGACGTGGGCCTGCTGGCCACCGAACTGGCCGGCAAGCTCGTCGGTGAGTCCCTGGACGACCACGCGCGCCAGAGCCGCACCATCGACCGCTTCCTCGACGAGCTCGACGAGAAGGCGACGAAGGCCGAGGCGACTCGATGACAGCGCATGGAGCGAGCCGCGAGGCGCTGGCCGCCGCGCGCGAGCGCCTCGACGCGCTGACCGACAACACCGCGGTCGACGCCCGGCAGCTCGCGGACGAGCTGGCCGCCGTCACCGCGCTGCTCGACCGGGAGGTCTCGCTGCGTCGGGTCCTGACCGACCCGGCGCAGGCCGGCGAGGCCAAGGCCGCGCTGGCCGGGCGCCTGCTCGGCGGCAAGGTCGGCGGCGAGACCGCGGACCTGGTCGCGGGCATGGTCCGCTCCCGCTGGTCCGCCTCGCGCGACCTGGTGGACGCCCTGGAGGAGCTGGCGAACGTCGCCGACCTGACCGCCGCGCAGAAGTCGGGCGCGCTGGACACGGTCGAGGACGAGCTGTTCCGCTTCGGCCGGATCGTCGCCTCCAGCACCGAGCTGCGGGCCGCGCTGACCGACCGGGCCGCCGGCGCCACGGCGAAGAGCGCGCTGCTGGGCAACCTGCTCGGCGGCAAGGCGGAGGCCGTCACGGGGCGTCTCGTCGAGCGCCTTGTGACCGCGCCGCGGGGACGTAGCCTGGAAGCGGGACTGGAGTCCCTCTCCAAGCTGGCCGCGGACCGCCGGGAGCGCATGGTCGCCGTCGTCACGTCCGCCGTTCCGCTGTCGGACCGGCAGAAGCAGCGCCTGGGCGCGGCGCTCGCCAAGATCTACGGGCGTCAGATGCACCTGAACCTCGACGTGGCCCCCGAGGTCGTCGGCGGGATCCGGGTGCAGGTCGGCGACGAGGTCATCAACGGTTCCATCGCGGACCGGATCGAGGACGCGCGCCGCCGCATGGCGGGCTAGTAACTCGACAAGCTAGACAACGGCCCGAGTTGGGCCGTGCAGAGTATGCAAAGTTTCTGGGGGGAGCCCCCAGATCCCCCAAAGAAACTTCGGGCCCAACAAGGAGAGCAGGGAACCCAGATGGCGGAGCTCACGATCCGGCCGGAGGAGATCCGGGACGCGCTGGAGAACTTTGTCCAGGCGTACAAGCCGGACGCGGCCTCGCGCGAGGAGGTCGGTACGGTCACCCTGGCCGGCGATGGCATCGCGAAGGTCGAGGGCCTGCCCTCGGCCATGGCCAACGAACTGCTGAAGTTCGAGGACGGGACCCTCGGTCTCGCGCTGAACCTGGAAGAGCGCGAGATCGGTTCGATCATCCTCGGTGAGTTCAGCGGCATCGAGGAGGGCCAGTCGGTGCAGCGCACCGGCGAGGTCCTGTCGGTCGCGGTGGGCGAGGGCTACCTCGGCCGCGTCGTCGACCCGCTCGGCAACCCGATCGACGGCCTCGGCGAGATCGAGACGTCCGGCCGCCGCGCCCTCGAGCTGCAGGCCCCCACGGTCATGCAGCGCAAGTCGGTGCACGAGCCGATGGAGACGGGCTACAAGGCCGTCGACGCGATGACCCCGATCGGCCGCGGCCAGCGCCAGCTCATCATCGGTGACCGCCAGACCGGCAAGACCGCCCTGGCCGTCGACACCATCATCAACCAGCGCGACAACTGGCGCTCGGGCGACGTGAACAAGCAGGTCCGCTGCATCTACGTCGCCATCGGTCAGAAGGGTTCCACCATCGCCTCCGTGCGTGGTGCGCTCGAAGAGGCCGGCGCCCTGGAGTACACGACCATCGTCGCCGCCCCGGCGTCGGACCCGGCGGGCTTCAAGTACCTGGCCCCCTACACCGGTTCCGCCATCGGCCAGCACTGGATGTACGAGGGCAAGCACGTCCTCATCATCTTCGACGACCTGTCGAAGCAGGCCGACGCCTACCGTGCCGTCTCCCTGCTCCTGCGCCGCCCGCCGGGGCGCGAGGCCTACCCGGGTGACGTCTTCTACCTGCACTCCCGTCTGCTCGAGCGCTGCGCGAAGCTCTCGGACGAGATGGGCAAGGGCTCGATGACCGGTCTGCCGATCGTCGAGACCAAGGCGAACGACGTGTCGGCGTTCATCCCGACCAACGTCATCTCCATCACCGACGGCCAGTGCTTCCTGGAGTCGGACCTGTTCAACGCCGGTCAGCGCCCCGCCCTGAACGTCGGTATCTCCGTGTCCCGAGTCGGTGGCTCGGCGCAGCACAAGGCGATGAAGCAGGTCTCCGGCCGACTGCGCGTGGACCTCGCCCAGTTCCGTGAGCTGGAGGCGTTCGCCGCCTTCGGTTCGGACCTGGACGCCGCGTCCAAGGCCCAGCTCGAGCGCGGCCAGCGCATGGTCGAGCTGCTGAAGCAGGCCCAGTACCAGCCGATGTCGACCGAGGACCAGGTCGTCTCCGTGTGGGCCGGTACCACCGGCAAGATGGACGACGTCCCCGTCGCCGACATCCGCCGCTTCGAGAAGGAGCTCCTGGAGTACCTGCACCGCAAGGAGCAGGGCCTCATGACCTCCATCAAGGAGGGCGGCAAGATGTCGGACGACACCCTCACGGCCGTCGCCGACGCCATCGCGGACTTCAAGAAGCAGTTCGAGACCTCGGACGGGAAGCTTCTCGGCGAGGACGCTCCGGCCGCCGCCAAGTGACGTAGGGAAGGGACCTGACTCATGGGAGCCCAGCTCCGGGTCTACAAGCGTCGCATCCGATCCGTCACCGCGACCAAGAAGATCACCAAGGCGATGGAGATGATCGCCGCCTCGCGCGTCGTCAAGGCGCAGCGCAAGGTGGCGGCCTCCACGCCGTACGCGACCGAGCTCACCCGCGCGGTCACGGCGGTGGGCACCGGCTCGAACACCAAGCACCCGCTGACGACGGAGGCGGAGACGGCGACGCGAGCCGCCGTGCTCCTGCTCACCAGCGACCGCGGTCTGGCCGGCGCGTTCAACGCCAACGCCATCAAGGCCGCGGAGCAGCTCACCGCGCGCCTCGAGGCGCAGGGCAAGGAGGTCGACGCGTACATCGTCGGCCGCCGCGGTGTCGCCCACTACAACTTCCGCGAGCGCAAGATCGCGAAGCAGTGGACGGGCTTCACCGACCAGCCGGAGTACGCGGACGCCAAGGCGGTCGCGGGCCCGCTGATCGAGGCCATCGAGAAGGACACGGCCGAGGGCGGCGTGGACGAGCTCCACATCGTCTACACCGAGTTCGTCTCGATGATGACGCAGACGGCCATCGACAGCCGGCTGCTGCCGCTGAGCCTCGACGAGGTGGCCGAGGAGTCGCCGGCGAAGGGTGAGATCCCGCCGCTGTACGACTTCGAGCCGTCGGCGGAGGACGTCCTCGACGCCCTGCTGCCGCGCTATGTCGAGAGCCGTATCTACAACGCGCTGCTGCAGTCGGCCGCTTCCAAGCACGCCGCCACCCGCCGCGCGATGAAGTCGGCGACCGACAACGCCGGTGACTTGATCAACAACCTGTCCCGGCTTGCCAACGCGGCCCGCCAGGCCGAAATCACCCAGGAAATCAGCGAGATCGTTGGTGGCGCTTCCGCGCTGGCCGACGCGACCGCGGGGAGTGACAAGTAATGACGACCACTGTTGAGACGGCCGTTGCCACGGGCCGCGTCGCCCGGGTCATCGGCCCGGTCGTCGACGTGGAGTTCCCCGTCGACGCGATGCCGGACATCTACAACGCCCTGCACGTCGAGGTCGCCGACCCGGCGCAGGACGGCGCGAAGAAGACCCTGACGCTCGAGGTCGCCCAGCACCTCGGCGACGGCCTGGTCCGCGCGATCTCCATGCAGCCCACCGACGGCCTGGTCCGCCAGGCCCCGGTGACCGACACCGGCGACGGCATCACCGTCCCGGTCGGCGACTTCACCAAGGGCAAGGTGTTCAACACCCTCGGCGAGGTGCTGAACGTCGACGAGCAGTACTCGGGCGAGCGCTGGTCCATCCACCGCAAGGCCCCGAACTTCGACGAGCTCGAGTCGAAGACCGAGATGTTCGAGACCGGCGTCAAGGTCATCGACCTCCTCACCCCGTACGTCAAGGGTGGAAAGATCGGTCTGTTCGGCGGCGCCGGCGTCGGCAAGACGGTGCTCATCCAGGAGATGATCTACCGCGTCGCCAACAACCACGACGGTGTCTCCGTGTTCGCCGGTGTCGGCGAGCGCACCCGTGAGGGCAACGACCTCATCGAGGAGATGTCGGACTCGGGCGTCATCGACAAGACCGCCCTGGTCTTCGGCCAGATGGACGAGCCCCCGGGCACCCGTCTGCGCGTGGCCCTCGCCGGTCTGACCATGGCGGAGTACTTCCGCGATGTGCAGAAGCAGGACGTGCTGTTCTTCATCGACAACATCTTCCGCTTCACCCAGGCCGGCTCCGAGGTGTCGACCCTGCTCGGCCGCATGCCCTCCGCGGTGGGCTACCAGCCGAACCTGGCCGACGAGATGGGTCTCCTCCAGGAGCGCATCACCTCGACCCGTGGTCACTCGATCACCTCGATGCAGGCGATCTACGTCCCCGCGGACGACCTGACCGACCCGGCCCCGGCCACCACCTTCGCCCACCTCGACGCGACGACGGTGCTCTCCCGTCCGATCTCGGAGAAGGGCATCTACCCGGCCGTGGACCCGCTGGACTCCACGTCCCGCATCCTGGACCCGCGGTACATCGCGCAGGACCACTACGACACCGCCATGCGGGTCAAGAACATCCTGCAGAAGTACAAGGACCTCCAGGACATCATCGCCATCCTCGGCATCGACGAGCTCGGCGAGGAGGACAAGCTGGTCGTCTCCCGCGCCCGCCGCGTGGAGCGCTTCCTGTCCCAGAACACCCACGTCGCCAAGCAGTTCACCGGCGTCGACGGTTCGGACGTGTCCCTCGACGAGTCGATCGCGGCCTTCAACGCGATCTGCGACGGCGAGTACGACCACTTCCCCGAGCAGGCGTTCTTCATGTGCGGTGGCCTCGACGACCTCAAGGCCAACGCCAAGGAGCTCGGCGTCTCCTGAGTCCCGTGACTCTCGGCGGAGGGGCGGGCACGGCCCTCGCGGGGACCGTGTCCCGCCCCTCCCCCCACGCCCCGTAGAATTTGACCCAACACCCGGCTGAACCGCCGGGTGGTGACCCGAGGAGCCACCCTTGGCTGCTGAGCTGCATGTCGAGCTGGTCGCCGCGGACCGCAGCGTCTGGTCCGGCGAGGCCACCCTGGTCGTCGCGCGCACCACGTCCGGCGACATCGGCGTCATGCCCGGTCACCAGCCGCTGCTCGGTGTGCTGGAGTCGGGCCCGGTGACCATTCGGACGAGCGACGGCAACACCGTCGTCGCCGCGGTGCACGGCGGATTCATCTCGTTCGCGGACAACAAGCTGTCGTTGCTCGCCGAGGTCGCCGAGCTCTCCGACGAGATCGACGTCCAGCGTGCGGAGCGGGCGCTCGAGCGTGCCAAGTCGGAGGCCGACGCCTCCGCCGAGCGGCGCGCCGACGTCCGACTGCGTGCGGTGGCGGCGCGCTGACCCCAGCGCGCGGCGTAACGCGACTCAGCCGCGGCCAGGTCCGGAATACACCGGACCGGGTCGCGGCTGAGGCGATGCAGGTGCTTTTTCGGGTGCGGTTGCGGTTGTTCGGTCCGTGTCGGAAGTCTTGTTCGAAGCGTTCGAGACTGTGGTGAGGCGAGGAGGTCGGTGCCGATGATCCTCGTTCTGCTCGTGTGCGGACTTGCGTTGATCGCGCTGGTGTTGCTGGGACTCTTCGTCTTCGGGCTGCGCCGCA
Source organism: Streptomyces longispororuber (assembly GCF_014656095.1). Lineage (GTDB taxonomy): Bacteria > Actinomycetota > Actinomycetes > Streptomycetales > Streptomycetaceae > Streptomyces > Streptomyces longispororuber. The sequence continues at coordinate 15,027 of NZ_BNBT01000028.1, read as the reverse complement.
GACTCATCCAGCGCTCCGGCGGCACCTTCGACTGCAGCCTGCGCTGGCACGCCCCGGGGCCGGACGAGGCCCCGGACACCTCCGGCAAGGGCTGGGGGTACGGCGTCGCCCGCTACAACGGGGACCGGATCGAGTGGTTCCGGGTGTTCTCGTACGCGCCCCGGCCGCGGCGCGTCCTGGAGCGGGCCTCCATCGAGGTCGTCGACCGGCGCGCGCCGGACGGCGAGGAGGAGCTGGCGCTGCTGTCCGACGCGGTCGTGCTGGGGTGTCTGCACCGGGGGGTGCGGCTGGAGCTGGCCATGAGCGAGGACGCGTTGACCGGCTTCCTGGCGTGGCTGGAGGCCGCGCCGCCGGGGCAGCGGGTCAACGTGGCGTAGGCCTCGCGGGGCCCCAGGCCCGCCCCTTTCCCGTCACCGGGGGCTGCGGCCCCTGGTCCCGTCCTTTCTTCTGTGGGGGCTTCGCCCCTTTCCCCCTTTCGGCGCTGCGCGCCTCGTCCTCACACGCCGGACGGGCTGGGATCTTCCGCCGGGCCCGCCGCTTCGCCTGGCCGGACCAGGCCCGTTTCGTAGGCCGCTATCACCGCTTGGGCGCGGTCGCGGGTGCCGAGTTTGGCGAAGAGCGCTGTGACGTGGTTCTTCACCGTGGAGGGGCTGATCCTCAGCGCCTCGGAGATCTCCGTGTTGTCGTAACCCCTGGCCATGAGGGTCCAGACGTCCGTCTCGCGGGCGGTCAGGTCCGGGCGCGTCCGCGGGGCGGGGCCGGCCTGCCGGGGCGGGGGCGTGGTGACGTACGCGGAGATCAGGCGGGTCAGGAGGCGGGGGGCCACCGCCGCCTCGCCCGCGTCGACGGTCCGCACCGCGGCCACCAGCTCCTCCGGCGAGACGTCCTTGGGCAGGAAGCCCGCGGCGCCCGCGCGCAGCGCGCCGACGACGTACTCGTCCATGTCGAAGGTGCTCAGGGCCAGGACCCGGCACTCGGGGAGCTCCGCGGTGAGCTGGGCGGTGGCCTCGACGCCGTCGAGGTGCGGCATGCGGATGTCCATGAGCACCACGTCGGGGCGCAGCTTCCGCGCCAGGTCGACGGCCTCGCGGCCGTCCCCGGCCTCGCCGACGACGCGTACGCCGGGGTCGGCGTGGAAGATCAGGGCGAGCCCGCGGCGGACCAAGGGCTGGTCGTCGGCGATCAGGACGGTCAGGGGGCTGTTCGGTTCGGTCAACGCAGTGCCGTTCTGTGCTCGTGGTCCGCGGGGGTCTCGTCCTCGTGGCCGGTGCCGGCGGCCGCGGGCCCGTGGTGCGCGGGCCGTGCCGTGTCGGCGGGCAACGGCAGTGTCGCGAGGACACGGAAGCCGCCCTCGGGCCGGGAGCCCGTCTCCAGGGTGCCGCCGTGCAGGGCCACGCGTTCGCGCATGCCGACGAGGCCGTGGCCGGAGCGGCCCCCGCGGACGGGGGCGGAGCCGGAGCCGTCGTTGCGGACCTCCACGGTGAGCCGCTCGCCCCCGTAGTCGAGGCGCACCGTGGCGCGGGCGCCGCCGGCGTGCTTGCGTACGTTGGTCAGGGCCTCCTGGACGATGCGGAAGACGGTGAGGCCGAGGGTGGGCGGAAGCTCCCGCGGTGCGCCGTCGACGCGCAGGTCCGTGGCCACGCCCGCCTGGCGGGACTCGGCGACGACCCGGGGGATGTCGTCGGCGTCGGGCTGGGGGGCGGCCGGGCGGCCCTCGGGGGCGTCGTCGGCGCGCAGGACGTCGAGGAGCTGGCGCATCTCGGCGAGCGCGAGGCGGCCGGAGTCCTCCAGCGACTGCAGGGCGTCCTGGGCCAGGTCCGCGTCGTGGCGCAGGACCTTCCTGGCGCCGCCCGCCATGAGCTGCATGGCGGTGATGTGGTGGGCGACGACGTCGTGCAGCTCGCGGGCGATGCGGCGGCGCTCGGCGGCGACCGCGTGGTCGGCGAGCAGCTCGCGGTGGACGACGAGCTGGCGCTGCCACTGGCGGACGGCGCAGCCCGCGGCGATCGTCATGCCGACGCCCACCACGTCCGCGCAGACCGCCTGCGCCAGCTCCTCCTGTTCGCTGATGCCGGGGAGCTGGAGCACCAGGAGGGCCCCGGCCGCCGCCGCGGCGGTGACCCGCGCGGAGCGCAGCCGCGCCACGGAGAAGACGGCGACGACCAGGCAGATGGGCAGCCGGTAGGCGACGACGGTGACGGAGGCGAGAGCCACCTGGCCGACCAGGACGGCGGCCAGGGCGCCGACCGGGAAGCGCCGGTGCCAGACCACGGGGGCCGCGCACACGAGGAACAGCGTGACGACGCCCACGCTGAACGACCCGCCGTCGGTCGGGATGCTCAGCGCGTAGCCGGTGAGGTCGAGGACCAGGGCGGCGAGGGCCACCAGGACGTCCCGGCTGTTGGGCCCCGGGCCGTCGGGCCGGGGCGGGTGGGCGAGCATGGCGGGTTCTCCTTAGGCGCCGGACGGACCGGACGGCTGCCTCGGCGCCGGTCGGACCGGTCCAGCTTCGTCCGGCCGGTCGGTCCTGTCCATTCCAGCCGGTGCACCGCGCGGGAACGTCCTCCTCCGGTCGGACTTCGCGTCTGGGAGCAGGGTCCTGGCCGGCGGCGGAGCCACGGCCCTGCTCCCGGGCCGGTTTCGTCGCCGAGGCCGAGGAGAGGGCGGGGTCGGCGGTGATCTGCTGGAAGGGCCCGGTGGGACCGGGCACGACCCACCGCAGGAGGAACCGTGATCAGATCACTCACCGCAGGCGCCGCCCGGCACGCCTGGAAAGTCATCCTGCTGTGGGTGATGCTCGGCGTGGCGCTCACCCTCGTCGGCCAGGCCAAGATCTTCGGCGTCACCGAGCCCGCCGTCGGCAACTTCCTGCCGAAGAGCTACGACTCCGCTGCCGCCCTGCAGGTCGCCGAGGACAAGTTCGGCGAGAAGCCCGACGACAACGCCGTCACCGTCCTCGTGGCCCGGAAGGACGGGCACGACCTCACCGCGGGCGACCGCAAGCGCGTCGACCGGGTCGCGGCGGTGCTCGGCAAGCGCCCGCTGAAGGCCGAGAACACCGAGGACACGCCGTCGTTCCTGTGGAAGGACCACTCCCAGACGCCGAAGGTGGCGCCCCTGACGGACGCGCCCGACGGCTCCTTCCGGCTGCTGTCCGTCTCGCTCACCGGCAACATCAACGACCCGGAGCTCCAGGAGCTGTACCGCGACTTCCGCGACGACGCCCGCAAGGAGTTCGCCGGGGCCGGGCTGCGCACCGGCTTCACCGGCGGCATCGCGGACATGGCCGACACCGCGGACGACCAGGAGTCCACCGAGATGCTCGTCGGCATCCTCACCATGGGGCTCATCGTGCTGCTGAACGTCCTGGCGTTCCGCAGCGTGCTCGCGGCGCTGCTGCCGCTGATCGCGGTGGTGCTCGTCGGGGGCGCCGCGACCGGCGCGGTGGTCGGCGCGGCCCTGCTGTTCGACTTCAAGATCGACCCGTCGACGCCGTCCCTGATCACCGTGGTGCTGCTCGGCATCGGCATCGACTACTTCCTGTTCCTGCTGTTCCGGTTCCGCGAGATGCTGCGGGCCGACCCCGCCGGGCACCGGCGGGACGTCGCGGGGGCCTGCGCGGGGCGCGTCGGCGCCGCCGTCGCCTCGGCCGCGCTCACCATCGTGGCCGCCTTCGCCACCCTGGGGATCGCCAGCTTCGGACAGTTCAAGGTGCTCGGCCCGGCCATCGCCGTGTGCGTCCTGGTGATGCTGGCCGCCAGCCTCACGCTGATGCCCGCGCTGCTCGCGGTGACCGGGCGCGCCATGTTCTGGCCGTCCAAGGCGCTGCGCAAGGAGCCCCGGGCCGGGCTGAGCGCGCGGCTCGGGGAGCGGGTGGCCCGCCGCCCGCTGCTCTTCGTGGTGGCGAGCGTCGGACTGCTGGTGGCGCTCAGCGCGGGCGCCTTCGGGATGCGGATGGACTACGGCACGGACGCCGGGACGGACGACACCCCGGCCGTGGCGACCGCGAAGGAGATCTCCCGCTCGCTGCCCGCCGGGGTCTCGCACCCGCACACCGTGTACGTGGCGGCCGAGGGCTCCGACGCCCGCGGCGTCCGGCTCGACGCGCCGAAGCTCACCGGCCTCACCGAGAAGCTGAAGGCCGTCGAGGGCGTCGGCAGGGTGGCCGAGCCGGTCCTCAACCGCGACCGGACGGCCGCGAAGGTCGACTTCTACCTCAGCGTCGACGTGCAGTCGCAGCGCGCCCGGGACCTGATCTCCGGCGAGGTGCGGTCCGTGGTGGCGGGGCAGGCGCCGCGCGGCACCGAGGCCCACGTGTCCGGCGAGGCGGCCATCTTCGCCGACGTGTCGGAGGCGGTGCGCAAGGACCTGCGGGTGGTGTTCCCGGTGGCGGCGGCGCTGATCGCCCTGATCCTGGTGCTCCTGCTGCGCAGCCTGCTCGCGCCCCTGGTCCTGATGCTGGCCATCGGGCTCGGCTTCACGGCGACGCTCGGCTCCGGCGTCCTGGTGTTCCAGCACCTCCTGGACCGGCCGGGGGTCTCCTTCACGCTGCCCCTGGTGCTGTTCCTGTTCGTCGTCGCCCTCGGCACCGACTACAACATCCTGATCAGCGACCGCATCCGGGAGGAGATGGGCCGCCCCGGCAGCACCCGGCAGGCGGTGGCCGCCGCGGTGCGGCACACGGCCCCGGCCATCGTCACCGCGGGCGCCGTCCTCGCGGGCTCCTTCGCGAGCCTCGCCGTCAACCCGTCCCCGGCCACCCAGGAGATCGGCCTCGTCACCGCGCTCGGCATCGGGCTGTCCTCGCTGGTCCTGTCCATCGTGCTGGTGCCCGCCGTGATGGCGCTGCTCGGCCGCGCGACCTGGTGGCCCGCGCGCTCCGGCCGCCGCCGGGCCGCCGCGCACGGCGCCGGCCCTGCCGCGCCCGTGCCCGCGCAGCAGCCGCCGTACGGGACGTACGCGGGGCAGGACGGCCGGTCGTACGGGACGTACGCGGGGCAGGACGGCCGGTCGTACGGGACCTACGCGGAGCAGGAGGGCCAGTCGTCCGCGCGCGGGCGGTCCCCGCGCTGACCGCGGACCTGCCGCCCGGCGCGCGGCGGGAAGAAGCCGGGGAGACGGGGGGCGTTCCCGTCTCCCCGGCTTCGTCGGGGTCCCGGCCGTGTCAGGGGGCGGGAGCACGGCCGGGGGTGCCCGCGGCGGCCACCGGGGTGCCGGGTGCGGCCGCCGCGGCTCCGGCGGTGGTCACCGCGGTGCGCGCGGTGACCACCGGGGCCCTACTTCAGGCCCTCGTGGATGGCGGTGACCAGCTCGCCGTTGGCGGTGTCGCCGCTGAACTCCCAGAAGAAGGCGCCGCCGAGCCCCTGCTCCTTGGCCCAGGCCATCTTGGCCCGGACGGTCGCGGGGGTGTCGTACGACCACCAGTTGGTGCCGCAGTGCGCGTAGGCCGTGCCCGCCACGGTGCCGTTGGACGGGCAGGAGTTCTTCAGGACCTTGTAGTCCTCGATGCCCTGCTCGTAGGCGCCCTGCGCGGGGCCGGTGGCGGTGCCGCCGGGCTCCTTCTGCGTGACGCCGGTCCAGCCGCGGCCGTAGAAGCCGATGCCGAGCAGCAGCTTCTTGGCCGGTACGCCCTTGGCCTTGAGCTTGTCGATCGCGGCGGCCGAGGTGAAGCCCTGCTTCGGGATGCCCGGGTAGTCGGTGAGCGGGGAGTGCGGGGCGGTCGGGCCCTTGGCGTCCCAGGCGCCGAAGAAGTCGTACGTCATCACGTTGTACCAGTCGGTGTACTGCGCGGCGCCGCCGTAGTCGGCGGAGTCGATCTTGCCGCCGGGGGAGGCGTCGGCGGTGATGGCGGCGGTGACGAGGTTGTTGGCGCCGAACTTGCTCCGGAACGCCTGCATCATCGTCTTCATCACGGCCGGGCCCGAGGTGTCACAGGTCAGGCCGCACGCGTTCGGGTACTCCCAGTCCAGGTCGATGCCGTCGAAGACGTCGGCCCAGCGCGGGTCCTCGACCAGCTTGTAGCAGGAGTCGGCGAACGCCTGCGGGTTCTTCATGGCGTCGGTGAAGCCGCCGGACCAGGTCCAGCCGCCGAACGACCACAGCACCTTGATGTGCGGGTACTTGGCCTTCAGCTTGCGGAGCTGGTTGAAGTTGCCGCGCAGCGGCTGGTCCCAGGTGTCGGCCACGCCGTCCACGGACTGGTCGGCGGTGTAGGCCTTCTCGTAGTCGGCGTAGGAGTCGCCGATGGTGCAGCGGCCGTTCTGGACGTTGCCGAAGGCGTAGTTGATGTGCGTGATCTTCTCGGCGGAGCCGGAGGTCACGATGTTCTTCACGTGGTAGTTGCGCTGGTAGACGCCCCAGTTGGTGAAGTAGCCGAGCTTCACCTTGTCACCGGGGTCGGGGTCCGGGCCGCCGCCCTTGGTGCGCACCTTCACCGAGGCGCTGGCGGGACCGGTCTGGTCGGCGGTGTCGCGGGCCTGGACGGCGTAGGAGTAGTCGGTGCCCTTGGTGAGCCCGGAGTCGGCGTACGAGGTGCCGGTCACGGTGGCGACCTTGGCGCCGTCGCGCAGCACGTCGTAATTCTTGACGCCCTTGTCGTCGGTGGCGGCCTTCCAGTCCAGCTTCACCGAGGTCTCGGTGACGTCGGAGGCGGTCGGGGCACCGGGCGCGGAGGGCGGCTTGTCGCCGGGCTGGCCGCCGCCGTCGCAGCTCTCGCCGTTGAGCGTGCAGTTGTCCGGGTTGCCGGTGCCGGAGCCGTTGAACCCGAAGGTGACGGACGCGCCGGGGGCGAGCGTGCCGTTCCAGCCGAGGTTCTTGGCGGTCCAGCGGTTGCCGGAGTTGGTGACGGTGGCGTCCCAGGCGGAGGTGACCCGGGTCCCGGAGGGGAAGTCCCACTCGACGGTCCAGGAGCTGAGGGCGGCGGTGCCGGTGTTCTTGACGGTCCACTTGCCCTCGAAGCCGCTGCCCCAGTCCTGGGTCTTGGCGTACGTGGCGGTGGCCTCCGCGGCGGCCTCGGCGGCGGCCTTCGGCGGGGCGTCCGGGGCGGCCTCGGCGCTTCCCGAGAGCGCGACGAGGGTGGCGAAGGGCAGCAGCAGGGTGGTGAGCCCCGCCACCAGCCGGTGTCTTGACCTGTGACTACTGACGCGCAAGGTGTGCTCCTCGGTCGAGTTCCGGGGGTGGGGGTGGAACCCTGCGACGCCCGTGAGCACCGTGTGGATGTCGTGTACATCTCCTGTGCTCACCGCAGTGCGGCGAGAATAGAAAGGTCTGGACCAACGGTCAAGGGTGCGGGTCCGCGGCCGGGAGGGGCCGCGGGGACGGAACCCGCGGCCAGAGTCCCGGCCACGCGCCGGACGGTCTTGGCCACGCACTGGAGGGTTCAGGTCACGCGCCGGCCGCGACCGCCCGGCGCGAGGAGCCGTCAGGCGCCCAACTCCTGGGCGAGCACCGCCGCCTGCACCCGGCTGCGCAGCTCCAGCTTGGCCAGCAGCCGGCTCACGTGGGTCTTCACCGTGGCCTCCGCCATGTCCAGACGCCGGGCGATCTCCGCGTTGGACAGGCCCTCACCGAGGCAGGACAGCACCTCGCGCTCGCGCCGCGTCAGCCGGTCGAGGATCGCCGGGTCCGGCGCGTTCGGTCCGCGCACCGGGCGGGGCGTGGCGAACTCGGCGATGAGGCGGCGGGTCACGGCGGGCGCGATCAGGCCCTCGCCGCGCGCCACCGTGCGGACCGCGTCGAGCAGCGCCTTCGCCTCCGTGTTCTTGAGCAGGAACCCCGACGCCCCGGCGCGCAGCGCCCCGAAGACGTACTCGTCCAGGTCGAACGTCGTCAGGACGAGCACGTCCGCCAGCTCCTCGGCGACGACCTGGCGGGTGGCGGAGACGCCGTCGAGGCGCGGCATCTGTATGTCCATCAGGACGAGGTCCGGCCGCAGCTCGCGGGCGAGCGCCACGGCCTGTTCGCCGTCCGCGGCCTCGCCGACGACCTCGATGTCGGGCGCGCTGCGCAGGATCAGCACCAGGCCCGCCCGGACGGCGGACTGGTCCTCGGCGACGAGCACGCGGATCATTCGGTCACCTCTCTGTCTGCGGGGTCGACGGGCAGCCGGGCGGCCACCTGCCACACCTTGGCCCCACGGTCCTGGAGCGCGTCCGGGCCGGGCGCGGTGAGCGCCTCGGGGCCCGCCGTGAACGTGCCGCCCAGCAGCGCGGCCCGCTCCCGCATGCCGACGAGCCCGGCGCCGGAGCCGGGCGCGCGGGGGCCGGGGGTGTCGCCAAACGGGCTGGTCACGCGGACGCACAGGGCGTCCGGGGCGCGGGTAAGGGCCACGGTGACCCGGCCGGGAGCGGCGTGCTTGAGCGCGTTCGTGAGGGACTCCTGCACGATGCGGTAGGCGGCCAGCTCGACCGGCGCGGGCAGGGGGGAGTCGTCCGGGGCGCGGGCGTCGTCGAGGGTGACGTCGAGGCCGTTGGCGCGCGCGTGGTCGACCAGCGCGCCGAGGCCGTCCAGGGTGGGCGCGGCCGCCGGCTCGGTGTCGCCGCTGGAGTCCCGCAGGATGCCGATGAGACGGCGCATCTCGGCCAGGCCCGCCACGCTGTTCTGGCGGATGACGGCGAGCGCGTCGCGGGTGGTGCGCTCGTCGTCGAGGGAGAGCGCGGCCGTGGAGTGGATGGCGATCGCCGACAGGTGGTTGGCGACCATGTCGTGCAGCTCGCGGGCCATCCGGGCGCGCTCGGCGGTGACGGCCTGGACCCGGTCCATCTCGGCGAGCAGCGCGGTCTGCTCGGCGCGCAGCCGGGCCATCTCGGCGGCCTCCCGGTGATTGCGCACCAGCACCCCGGTCGTCGCGGGCGCGAACGAGACCAGGGCGGTGACCGCGCCGATGAGCAGCGCCTCGGCCTCCCGGAACCAGGCCAGGAAGCCGATCGTCATGGCCACCGTGATCAGGCCGGTGGTGACGGGGATGCGCCGGGCCGCGGCCGGGGTGCCGTACAGCACGGCGGCGTAGACGAGGTCGGTGAACATCACGACCGTCGCCAGGTTCCCGGGCGTGAACTGGTCGGCGACGAGTGCGAGGGTGCCCGCGGCCAGGGCGAACTGGGGCGCGGTCCGGCGCAGCAGCTCCAGGGCCGCCATGACCACGAGGGGCAGCAGCATCCAGGCGTTGCCGAACGGCCGGTCCGTCTGCATGTGCAGCCCGAGCGCCCAGAAGAGCACGCCGCTGGCCAGGCTGGCGACGGCGATGCGGACGTCGACGACGTCGGGGCGGGCGAGCGGCAGCGGCATGCCTCCATCCAACACGGCGGGCGCGGCCGCGGCCTCCCTACGCCGGGTGAAGCGCGAGTACATCGAAGGATGCAGCCCCGCTTCGTCACTGGCGACGACGATCCCGGGCCGCCGGGGGGCGAGCCTGGAGGAGTGAGCCGAAGGACCAGCGGGCCCGGGAGGAACGAGCCGTGATCGTCACACTGATCATCATCTGCGAGGTGGGTTTCTGGGTGATCCTGGCCGCCGGCCTCGCGCTGCGGTACGGGGCGAAGATGCCCCGGACGAGTGTCGCCGTGCTGCTGTGCGAGCCGCTGCTCGAAGTCGTCCTGCTCGTCGTCACCGCGATCGACCTGAAGAACGGCGCCGAGCCGGACTGGAAGCACGGCCTGGCCGCCGTCTACATCGGCTACTCGGTCGCGCTCGGCCACTACACGGTCAGGTGGGTCGACGTCCGGGTCGCGCACCGCTTCGCGGGCGGGCCGAAGCCGCGCACACCGAAGTACGGCCGGGCGCGGACCGTGCACGAGTGGAAGCTCGCCGCCCGCTGGGTGCTCGCCGCGGCGATCGCCATGGCCCTGCTCCAGGGCGCGATCTGGTACGTCGGCACGGACGGGGAGACCGGCTCGCTGCGGGCCTGGCAGCAGCGGATGCTCTGGGTGATCGGCATCAACGTGATCATCGCGGGGAGCTACACGCTGTTCCCCAAGCGGGTCCCCGCGCCGGACCCCGAGGAGCCCTCCGACGACCGGCGCCCGCTCACCAGGGTGTGAACCCCGAGGCGGCTCCCGGAGGCTCCCGGCGGCTGTCCGGAACGGGCCTGTCCGGTGCCCCGGGCGGGCCCTAGCGCTCGCCCCCGGGCACCCACAGCACGTCCCCGTTCTCCTTGTTCGCGGTCCGCGCCAGGATGAACAGCAGGTCGGAGAGGCGGTTGAGGTACGTGGCGGTGAGCGGGTTCATGGTCTCGCCGTGCGCCTCCAGCGCGGCCCAGGTGGAGCGCTCGGCCCGCCGCACCACGGTGCACGCCTGGTGCAGCAGCGCCGCCCCCGGCGTACCGCCCGGCAGGATGAAGCTGCGCAGCTTCTCCAGGCGCTCGTTGAACCGGTCGCAGTCCGCCTCCAGCCTGTCGACGTAGAACTGCTCGACCCGCAGCGGCGGGTACTCGGGGTTCTCGACCACGGGCGTGGACAGGTCCGCGCCCACGTCGAAGAGGTCGTTCTGGACCCGGGTGAGGACCGCCGCGACCTCGGCGTCGAGGCCGCCGAGCGCGAGGGCCGTGCCGATGACGGCGTTGGCCTCGTTCGCGTCGGCGTACGCGGCGATCCGCAGGTCGGTCTTGGCGGTCCTGCTCATGTCGCCGAGGGCGGTGGTGCCCTGGTCGCCGGTACGGGTGTAGATGCGCGTCAGGTTGACCATGCCGTCAGCCTAGTGAGGTCCCGGCGCGCGTCCCGTACCGCCCGCGGGGGCGCTCAGGCCCCGGCGCCGCGCACGACGCGGGTGCCGACCGCCACGGCCGCGAGCGCGAAGCCGACCGCGACCAGGGCGCCGTACAGCATGTGCGCGGTGGCGTACTCGCCGACGTACGCGTCGCGGACCGCGTCCACCAGGTACCGGAACGGCGTGAAGTGCGAGAGCACGTCGAGCCAGCCGGGCCCCAGCGACATCGGCAGCATCAGGCCGGACAGCAGCATCGCGGGCATGGCGAGTCCGTTCACGGTCGGGCCGAACTCCTGCGGGGTGCGCACCTTCAAGGCGAGGGCGTACGACAGGGCGGCGAGGGCCACGGTCAGCAGGGCCACGAAGGCGAAGCCGATGAGGATCCCGGCGAGCGGCGCCCGCAACCCCATCACCAGGGCGGCGAGCACCAGCAGCACCGCCTGGAAGACGAAGAGCGCGGCGTCCCTGAGCAGCCGGCCGAGCAGCAGCGCGAGCCTGCTGGCCGGGGTGACGCGCATCCGCTCGACCACGCCCCAGTTGTTCTCCAGGATCAGCGCGAAGCCGCTGAACGAGGCACCGAACAGGCTGAGCTGCAGCAGCAGCCCCGGCACCAGGACCTGCCAGGAGTCGCCGTCGGCCGCGAGCGGCAGGTCGGTGAGGAGCGGGCCGAAGAACAGCAGGTACAGCAGCGGCATCAGGACGCCGAAGAGCATCTGGAACCGGGAGCGCAGGGTCTGGCGGGCGTAGCGCCCGAAGAGCAGCGCGGTGTCGTGCAGGAGCATGGCGAAAGTCCGGAGGTCGAAGGGACGGGCGGGGGAGCGGGCCTCAGACGGCGACGGGCGTGGTGTCGGCGGGGGCGGGGCCGCGCCCGGTGATGGCGAGGAACGCGTCCTGGAGCGTGGCGTCGGGCGCACCGGCGTACCGCTCCTTGAGCGCGGCGGGCGTGCCCTCGGCGACGACCACGCCCTCGTCCACGACGACGATCCGGTCGGCCAGGGCGTCGGCCTCGTCCAGGTAGTGCGTGGTGAGGAAGACCGTGGTGCCGTACGTGTCCCGCAGGCGGCGCACCAGGTCCCACAGGTCGGCGCGGCTGCCCGGGTCGAGGCCGGTGGTCGGCTCGTCGAGGAACAGCACGGCCGGGCGGTGGGTGAGCCCGAGCGCGAGGTCGAGCCTGCGCCGCTGGCCGCCGGAGAGCGCGGCGGTCCTGCGGTGCAGCAGCCCGGTCAGGCCGAGGACGTCCGCCAGCTCCTCGGCGCGGGCGGCGGCCTCGGCCTGCGGCAGGTGGTAGAGCCGCCCCTGGAGGACGAGTTCGTCGCGCACCGTCTCCTGCGGGTCGACGCCGCCCGCCTGGGCGACGTACCCGATCCTCGTGCGGACGCCCGCGGGGTCGCGCAGCAGGTCGTGGCCCGCGACGGTGGCGGCGCCCCCGGTGGGCGGCAGAAGCGTGGTGAGCATCCGCAGGGTGGTGGTCTTGCCCGCGCCGTTCGGCCCGAGGAAGCCGAGGATCTCCCCGGGCTCGACGGTCAGGTCGATGCCGCGCACGGCGTGCACCGGGCCGCTCTTGGTGGTGAAGGTCCGGCTGAGCCCGGCCGTACTGATGATTGCCATAGAGACCACAAAAACAGATCCACTGAAACTTTGCAATGCCTCCAAGTTTTAAGTGGCCATAGGAAGGGGGCCTAGGATGGGCGCATGGCTGAGGGACTGAGGGAGCGCAAGAAGCGGCAGACCAGGCAGCGGATCTCGGACATCGCGACCGGGCTCTTCCTGGAGCGCGGCTTCGCCGCCGTGACGGTCGCCGACGTCGCGGAAGCGGCCGACGTCTCGGTCAACACCGTCTACAACTACTTCCCGGCCAAGGAGGACCTGTTCCTCGACCGCGGCGAGGACATGGTCGACCGGCTCTCGCGGTGGGTGCGCGGCCGGCGCGCCGGCGAGTCCGCCGCCGACGCCGTGCTGCGCGAGCTGCGGGTGCTCGTCGAAGGGGTCTCGCCCACCGTCGGACTCTTCGCGGGCTACGCCGACTTCATGCGGGTCATCGCCGACTCGCCCGCGCTGCGCTCCCGGCTCTGGGCCCTGCAGCAGGAGAGCCTGCGCGGCCTGGCGGCCACCCTGCGCGAGGAGGCGGGCCCCGAGGGCCATCTGCCCGACCTCGTCGCGGGCCAGCTCGCCTGGCTGCACGCCACCGTCATGGGCTGGATCGGCGCCGAGATGATCGAGCGCCGCGACCCCGCCGAGGTCTCCCGCGAGGCGCTCGTCCTCATCGACGAGACGGAGGAGCTGCTGAGCGAACGGGTCCTCAACTACGCCGTCCGCGAGCCCTCCTGACCCCCTGAGGCCCCCCTCGCCCCGCGCCCCGGTGTGATGTCCGTCAAAGGGGACGTGGCGTGCGTCTCTTCGCTGTCACACGGCGGCCCCCGGCCGCTAGTGTCCGAGTTCCGAGCGATACAGCAACAGCGTGTAAGCGCTCCGTCATACGCCAGGCAAGGGGAGTCGTAACGTGGCACGAAAGCTCGCCGTCATCGGAGCCGGACTCATGGGGTCCGGCATCGCCCAGGTCTCCGCCCAGGCGGGCTGGGACGTGGTCCTGCGCGACGTCACCGACGAGGCGCTGACCCGGGGCACCGACGGCATCAAGGCCTCGTACGAGAAGTTCGTGAGCAAGGGCAAGCTCGACGCCGCGGACGCGGAGGCGGCCCTTCGCCGCATCACGACCACCACCGACCTGGACGCCGCCGCCGACGCGGACGTCGTCGTCGAGGCCGTCTTCGAGAAGCTGGAGGTCAAGCACGAGATCTTCCGCACCCTCGACAAGCTGGTGCGGGACGAGACCGTGCTCGCCTCCAACACCTCCGCCATCCCCATCACCAAGATCGCGGCCGTCACGGAGCGCCCCGAGCGCGTCGTCGGCGCCCACTTCTTCTCGCCGGTGCCCATGATGCAGCTCTGCGAGCTGGTCCGGGGCCACAAGACCAGCGACGAAACCCTCGCCACCACCCGGGAGTTCGCCGAGTCCGTCGGCAAGACCTGCATCGTCGTCAACCGCGACGTCGCGGGCTTCGTGACCACCCGCCTCATCGCCGCCCTCGTCGTCGAGGCCGCCAAGCTCCACGAGTCGGGCGTCGCCACCGCCGAGGACATCGACACCGCCTGCAAGCTCGGCTTCGGCCACGCCATGGGCCCGCTCGCCACCGCGGACCTCACCGGCGTCGACATCCTGCTGCACGCCACCGACAACATCTACACGGAGTCGCAGGACGAGAAGTTCGCCGCCCCGGAGCTGATGCGCCGGATGGTGGACGCCGGCGACATCGGCCGCAAGAGCGGCCAGGGCTTCTACCGGTACTGAGGCAGACGGGTGCGGTGCGCGTACGCGTGCTGAGCGCGCACGGGGGACGGACACGGACGCGGAATCACTCCGAGGATCACCCCTCGGAGTGATTTCGGTATCGGTTCGCTTACAGACGGCAACTTCCTCACCCACGTGACAGTCAGTTGCTGTGACATACACAGACGCCTGGCGGCACGGGCGTCACACACGACACCGCACTCTTGGGAGCGCATATGCACATCAGGGGCGACCAGGCCCGGCTGGTCGTCGGGGGACGCCTCGACGTACGCAGCGCGGCGGACGCCCGTACGGTCCTGCACTCGGCCGTCGACGACGGCGCCGGCGACCTGGTGCTCGACCTCTCCGAACTCGACTCGTGGGACGCCACGGGACTCGGCGTCATCATGGGCGCGCACCGGCGCGCCGGGCGGTGCGGACGCAGGCTCGTCCTGCGCGGTGTGCCGCCGCAGATGCAGCGCCTCCTCGTGGCCACCCGGCTGCACCGCATCCTCGCCATCGAGGGCGGCATCGGAGTCGAATCCCTCCCTCGCGTGTGACGCCCGGTTTCCGCGCGCCGGCCGGCGGCACGCGGGCCAAGGGGCGCAAGCGGTGCGGGACGTGATCTTCACCCGCAATCCTCACGAGACTGTGACGTCTCGGGCGGGGCGGTACCCCGCCCTCCGCGGAGATACTGAAGACGGTTTAGGGTTCGGTCGCCCGACGAATATCGACGAACCCGCACGGGGGCACCGGATCGGAAGCGACAGCGCGGTGTGCCCAAGGCCGGAGGGGGCTTCGCACACGACGCATCTGGGGGGCTTGGACCATGGACCCGACGACCCGGGGACCGGAGGAGTACGGCCGTGACGGCCACGGCGCCGCCCGGCCCGACGCCCACGACACCCACGACGGCACCGGGCGCGGAAGCCGCCCGCCGCGGCAGGACCCCCCGCCGGGCCCCGCGGGCGGGCACAGCACGCCCCGCCTCGGCATCG
>NZ_BNBT01000027.1 GCF_014656095.1 Streptomyces longispororuber | reverse complement strand
TCGCCCCTGCCGATCACCTGGGTGACCGGTGACTGTGCCTACGGCCAGGAATGGCGGATGCGCCGCACCCTGGAAGAGGCCGGTGTCGGCTATGTCCTGGCCGTGCCGAAGTCCCAGCAGCTCCACGCTCCTTTCGCACGTATCGACCATGCCATCGCCCAGGCGTCGGAGGAAGCCTGGGAGCGAATGTCCTGCGGCGACGGTGCGAAGGGCCCGCGGGTCTACGACTGGGTTGCCGCCTGCCTGCCGGCCATCGATGTCTTCGACGGCGACACGCCGACCCATCAGCGTTGGATGCTGGCCCGCCGCAGTGTGACCAGGGCTGATGAGGTCGCCTACTACGTCGCCTACGCACCCAACGGCACCACGGTGGCCGACCTGGTCCGGGTCGCCGGGGCCCGCTGGACGATCGAGGAAGCCTTCCAGGCGGCCAAGAACGAGTGCGGCCTGGACCAGTACGAGGTCCGCCGTTATCCGGGCTGGTACCGGCACATCACCCTGGCCATGCTCGCCCACGCCATCCTGGCCGTCCTCGCAGCCCAGGCCACCGAAAGGGGGGCTGCAGAAACGACGCCACCAGCACAGTCCCCGTCACCGTGGCAGAAGTCCGGCGACTCCTGGACGTATTGCTTCCCCACCCCAAACCCCGAGGCGGCACCATCGCACACGCCCTGAGATGGTCTCGCTGACGCAGACAGCACCAGGCCGTAGCCCGGCACTGCCACTACCGAAGAAGAACCAGCTCAGGCAACGATTTCTGACTGGAGTACTAGTGGGCTGCGGTGGTGTGGGCAGCTGCGGTGCCAAGCCGGACTCGGTGAGCTGTTGCAGGTGGGCGTCTGAGGACGCGAGCCACGCGTCGATCTCGGTCCTTTCCTGCCAGGTGGCAAAGATGCGGCGTGGTTGCGTACTGCTGTGACGTATTCGGCCAGGCGCTTGGCCTGGCGCCAAGCGCTTGACTGTTTCTTCGAGGTTTCCGTCGCTCTCACCACCTGGCATCCTCAGCCCATGCTTCGACAGGTCCGGTCCCGTCTCGCGTCGCGCCATAGGCGACGAGCCAACGCGGCGATACGCAAGCTGTGCGACGACGCAGAGTACCTGGGGCTGGGCCCAGTTCCAGGGCCTGTCCGGGTGGCATTACGGACGCACCATGAAACTCAATGGAAGACGTGGGTATTCGTGCCCCCTCTTGCCATTTTTACAGTTAGATCTGTTGCGATACTACTTAGTGAGCTGATAGCTACATACGCTCCGAGCTGGATCTACGAAGCGGTCTACGGAACACCAGAGGCAGTCTCGGTGGTTAGCGCGAGTTACTGGCTCCCGACGGCTCACGGCATCGTCTTAATCGCATCCAGTTTCCTAGTGATTCGACGCTTGACAGTCCTCCTCGCCGATATTTTGGGCGTCCGAAGTTTATGCTTTGAGCGCGTTCAGCACTGGGCAGACCTAATTGGCGAATGCGCAGAGACCGTCCGTGCTCCTCACATGAGGCCGGACCTGCAATCCGTTTCCCTGCGATTGGCATTGTTACGCATCAGGGGCGCACGATCGATGTGTGGCACGGTGCCATCCTTCTCTCGGCGTCGCCCCGAACTCCGCAAGCATGCGAACCAAGTGGTAGGAGCACTGCGAGCAGCTCATGCTGAGTTCGATGTCGACAGGAAGAAAGCCGCGCGAAAACTGGCGGGACTAGCACTTAAGGTCAGTAATCGTTACTCCCAAGGTCATGTTGGCGCTCTCTTGGACAGCGCGGAATTGATAGAAACTACCTGCCGTCGCGAGGCTCTTCACCTAGCTATACTGGCCGGGGTAACGGCTGCGGCAGGTTGGGGTGTGCAGGCATTCCATGTACCAGCACCACTGGCCATCGGTGCAGTAGTGCTGGCTGGCGCTTGGCTATATCGCAGCGCCGTCGGCGCGGGATTGGCCGCGCTGGCTGTACTACTTCCAGTCCTCTTCCCTGGCAAATAGAGCCCTAGGTGATTACGCCCGCCCTACGCCCGTCCCCTTCACGATCCGGCGCCACTGCGATCTTCTCGTTGGCTGCTTCCTCGTATCCGTCGATACAGCCGTGGTATCGGCGGTGGATCACCTCCGGGGAGTTGCCGACGCGCCGGGCCACTTCAGCGATCAGGTCCCCCGTGTTGAGCCGCCGCGTGATGCACTCTTGCCTCATGTCGTAGGGCCGTCCGGCCAACGGCAAATCGGAGCGCTCCGGTCGCTGCCCGCTGACAATGTCCGTCCCTGCTGAGGGAATTCAGACGGGCCGGGGCGTGTGCTTCGTTCGGATGGCATCTACGGTGAGAGCCGTTGACTATCGGCGAGCGCCGGATTCGGCGGAGCCGCCCGATCATGGAGTGTGCGGGCCGTGCCCCGACCCGCCCCTGGGCGACCCTTCCTGGCGCATCGACGTGTGACACAAGTGCACGCTAAAGGGGCAATTTGCTGATCTGGAAAACCTGACAGCATCCCGCTCACTTGGTGCCGTCTACTTCGCCGGTGTGGATGCGGCGGGCTGGCCTCGGGGACCGTCAGCGCGCCAGTTTGAGGCGTGCCGTCTCTGCGGCATAGGACGCGGCTTCGACCAGCCCAAGCTCCCCGGCGAGCGTTCCCACGAAGGCATCGACCGCCTCGATCGCACGGCCCTCTATGGTGTCGAGCTCTGTGAAGAACGCCGCGAACTCTTCTGCGGCCATGGCCGTCATGATGGGTCGACGGACCTCGTAGTCAGTCCACTCCGGCCTGAAGACAGCGCGCACCCTGTCGAGCTCACTCTCGTCGATCTCCTCGCGCCGGAGGAGGCGGATAACTCGCTCGCGGGCCTTCCACACGGCGATGTGGTGCTGGACGGGGACTGGACCGTAGGGGCCAGGAAGGGCTCGTTCGATCCTCGGGTTACCCGGCTGACCGATCCAGGGCGAGGTCAACGATGTGAGAACCGCCGTCAGTCTGACGATGTCGATCCGCCCAGTCCGCTCGCCTTCATCGAGGACGAGCTGGGCGGCGCGCCGTTGCCTGGGGGTTGCTGAGGGGTGGGCGAGTTGCTCGACGATGGCGCGGACGTTCTCGCGGCGCCGGTCGGCGGTGGTCGTGCCTGTGGCGCGCGCGTGGGTACGCCAGGCTCGCCTGGCCTGAGGGGTGAGCACGATCGAGTCGTCTATCAGCCACAGGCACAACACAATGCGAATCAGGGAGCGTTGAGGAATGCGTCCCAATGGGGAGCGCTCTCGGGCCTCAAGAAGTCTGGTGAATAACTCCCGTTGCTTGGGCGGGAAGGCCCGCGGATCGCTGCCGTGCGCCGTGGTCTTGCGCGGCTCGGGGCTGGCAAGGAGGCCGTCTTCGACCCAGAAGATCACCATCCTGGGACTGGCTTTCACGCCAAGCGCGAGCGCGTCCGCAACCAGATCGGCCGACGTTCCGTCGATCCACGTGGTGGTGTAATCCTCATTCACGGCGCCGAACTTACATCGAGATTCGGGCCCCGGAAGCTGCATTCGAAGCACGTCCTCCATAAGGCTTGAGGCCAGCAGAGACTGCACCCCGCACCGGATCCTTGCCAGGAGCACGCGGTGCGGGGGCGGCTGACTCATCACCTGAACGGAGACCGTGTCATATCCCACCGTACGCACCGCACCGCTCTGAAGCGGCGACGCGAACGCCGCGTTCTTGTCCAGAGCCTCGGGCAGGCAGCGTTCTACGCCGCTGCTGCCACGCTGGCCGGCGGGTTGGTCCGCAAGCTGCTCCATCTGGCCCACATGTCCGCCTCCTCGTGCTGACCTGAACGCCAGAGAGATGCCGCGTCCGGGCCTGCCGAGCGCGGCATCTTGGCGGCGCCCGGCTGCGAGTAGAGGGCTTCAGCTTCGTGCCGGGGGAGACACGGAGCGCGTACTACAGAAAACATGGCAGTTCCGGCGTAGCGAGCACTGGGGGCTACTGCGGGTAGAACCCCGTGATGCGGTAGAGCTGCTGCTGATAGTGGACTCGGAAGCCCATGACCCACTCCTCGGACAGGTCATCCACGACGATCAACCGTGGGTCGGTGCGTGCGGTAGGACGGTGCAAAGGTATGGCTACAGGTACGGGGCACTCGCCGAACAGGGACTGGGCGTGGAAGGCCGGGGCGGTCACCATGCGTCCTACGAGCGGACCGGTTGGGTGGTATTCGGCGGGCAACTGAAGCAGGCAGCCGTCGAGTTCAATGGCGACGGTGCGATGACGCGGGCGGCGGAGCAGGTACAGGTTCATCGCGCCACAGTCCGGTCACCGGTGGAAGTGGGGCCGTAGCGCATCCAGGACCGGAGCGTGGCAGCGGTGTGGATCCGTCCAGTGCCCGTGGCCCGGTGCCCGTTGAAGGCCCAGCCGGTGACCTCCAGGAAGGTGCCTTGGCCGGTACGGAGATCGAGCGCGAGATTGAGGATGACGGGCCTCTTGGCCATGACGAATCCCTGCCAGGCCCGCTCCCAGCGCAACAACGTGCCGAACTGCGGGTCGTCCCAGACCATCAGGCGGTGTGAGCGATGAGCGTCACGGCAGTCCAGGATCCACAGGTCGGCGTGGGCCTCCCGGCCGGCGACTTCAGCGGCTGGCAGCGGCCGGGCCTGCACTTCCGCCCGCTTGCCGCAGCGCAGTTGACAGTCGGCGCGGCGGTTGCCGAGGGAAATCTCGGTGGCCACGCCCCACCCCTTGATTTCCTTGTGCCACGCGGACTCGGTCACAGGGCGCCCGCGTAGCGCAGGAGTTCCGCATCGTCCTCATCCAGGCCGAGAGCCTGCGGTCCGACTTCGGTGAGCAGGTCCGCGACGGTGAAGATGCCAGGAAGGTTGTCGATGCCGGCGACCAGCCGGTCGTAGCGTTTGACCAGGGCGAGGATGCGGTTTCCGCGCGCCCGGTGCCTCTTTGCTCCTTGGGTGGACTCCTTGGCCTGCTGGTCGAGCCGGTCGGCCTCCCTGAAGTCGCGTTCGGCAAGAGGGGGCAGGACCTCGACGATGCGGTCGAGGTCTTGCAGTACGAGCTGCCGGGCGGTCTTCTCTGTCAGTTCGCCGCCCTCGCCAAGGATGACCTTCGCGACGACCTGGTCGTCGGTGGCGCCGGCGCGTGGGCCGGGAACGTTCGCGTCGTCCGGGGCAGTGGGGGTGGTTCCGCAGCCGGGGCCCTGGAGGGTGGGTTCGGTGTGCGTAGGGCCGGGTGGTCCGGCCAGGGCGGCGAGTCTGATCTCTTTGGTGACCTTGTTGAAGGAGGTGGTGCACATCGTCTTGACCGCGCGGTCGAACACCGCGTGGTAGTCGGCCGACAGCACTTTGATCTTCGATCGGACGGTCCCCTGGAGTCGGGCGAACTGCTCGCTCTCGTTTCCGCCGGCGAGAATGCAGCGGAGGGCTTCACGGTCGAGGATGTCGCGCACGGTGTTGGAGTAGCGGCCAGCTGCACTGGGCATGGGTTTCTACTTTCCAGTCAGAAGTCGGATGGTGCGGGGGCGCTGCTGCAAGACCCGGGTGGCCCATGAAGTGACCGAGTCGCGGATGGACTCGACGGACTCCCATACGTCGGGGTCATTCACGTCCACGAAGTCCTCGGGGCCGAGGAGCAAGATCTCCCTGGCCTTGTGGACCAGTCCGAAGTAGCGGATGGTCCAGTCCGCGTGCGGGTCGCGCTCCTCATGGCCGACGAGCTCGTCGAGCAGGGCTTCGTCCGCACTGGGGGCCGGTCGCATCTGTGCGCGGACGTAGCGCGCGACGTCCTGGTCCTTCAGGACTTCCCGCACGGCAGGTTCCCGTAGCACGGCCAGCACTGCCGCCGGACTCTTGGTCAGCTCGGCCACGACAGCCTCGCGGACCTCTTCTCGGCCGAGCTGTGCCACGATTTCTGCGGGAGGCTCAGCCCCGCCCGCCAGGCCCAGTGCCAGGCGGAACTGTGACGCGTCCAGCGAGACGGGCCACCCCGCTCGCTCGGCATTGCCGAGCCGTCCGAGCAGCAACTGGACGCGGCGGGCACGCTCTTGGGGGTCAGTGACGCAGGCGGTGGTCACGCACTTCCACGGGACGTGAATGGCGGAGGCGAGCAGCCGTTCGCGAAGCGCGGTACCTGCAAGGCGCGTAACCCGCAGGTATGTATCCAGTGTCTCCGTTGCGTACCCGAGCTGCTGGGCCAGCTGTTCCAGGGCGACGGCTGCGTCGGACGGTGCACCGCCGGCGATCTCGGCACAGACGTCACCGAGGCCGAAGCGGGCCGCGAGCTGTGCCCGGGACGCCCGGATGTCCGTCTCGGCGAAGATCCTCGCGCGTCTGAGCTGGTTCTCGGTGTAGCCAGGATCGGTGGTCCCGTCCGGCTCGATCCATACGTTCTCCATGGCCGGGGACCGTAGGCGGCCCTGGCTGCCGTGTGCGCGGCCGCTCCCCGGATCGGACCAGGTGAAATGTCTGCGGCGACGAAGTTTGCAGAACCGTGTGCTAAGCGCCGAACCGGTGGCGTAGCCGTTTGACTGGCCGTGCCGCATGCCTTGAATCTGCTCGTCGTCGTAGTCGGATTTGCAGTGAGGTGTACAAGATGAGCAGCAGCCCGAGCTTTCCCCTGGGCCGGGATTACCCGTCAATTCCCGAAGGACATCTGCCGGAGGGCTTGTTGGCCCTCTTCGACCTCACCGAGTCCGAGGTCGAACTAACCCTGGCCAAACGCGGGCCGCAGAACCGCTTGGGCTTCGCCGTCCAGCTCACCTGCCTGCGTGCCCTGGGCCGGCTCCCCAAACCGCAGGAGATCGCTTCGCTGCCGCGGCCGATCGTGGAACACGTGGCGGCCCAGCTCGACATCGACGACGGTACGGCCGTCCTGGGCACGTATGGCACGCACGACGGGCTGACGCGGCGTCATACACAGGAGATCAGGTCGCTCTGTGGCTGGAAGCCGTACGACAAGGGTGAGGCAGCACTGAAGAGCATGCTGGTGTCGCGCGCCACGCACACAGAGGAGGGAGTCAGGGCGCTCCTGCGGCGCGCGGTCGCCTGGCTGCAGGAAGAGCGTGTCGAGTTGCCCGGTGAGCGCGCCCTCACCGACCTGGTCCGAACGGTACGAGGGGAAGCCGACCAAAAGATGTGGCAGGCGCTCCTGGCCCCGTACGCGGACCGGCTGTCCGAACTCGATGGCCTGACCGCAGTCCCAGACGACGAGCGAAGGTCGCCGCTGGCTGAACTGCAGCGCGGGCCGGGCAAGCCCGCTTGGGCTAACCTCGAGCGCGCCTTCCAACGGAACAATGCGGTTCAGCTGCTGAGGCTGCCTCCTGTGAACCCCCGGGCCTTCTCCCCGCGACGCCTGGCGCACCTCGCCCGGTTCGCCGCGAACCACGAGGCGCAGAAGGCGAAGCGACGCGCCGCGGCTGTGGCCGCAGTTGGCCGCCTGACCGAGACCGCCGCGGACGACGCGGTCGACATGCTCGTGCACCTGATCGCCAATGACCTCATCGGAAGGGCGCGACGCAAGACCGACAAGGAGCGATCGGCGAGCTTCCCCGACCTCGCCTACGCTGCCGCCGTCATGAGGGAGGTAGGCAAAGACCTGCTTGCCACGCGCCACGAGAAGGTAGACACCGCCACGGGCGAGATCATCCCGCCCATGGCGGACACCATGACGCTGGGGGAATTCCTCAACCAGCGTGAGGACCTCGCCGCGTTCGAGGCAGCCGTCACGGTGGCCGGGGAACTGGCACCGGCGATGGGATCGGACTCGGACGAGGCGCGCCGCGCCAAAATGATCGAACGGATCGATCTCCTCAGGACGTACCTGCCGCACATCGTCCAAGGACTGGCGTACCGGGCTGGCACGCCGGAAGCCAGCCGAGTCCTGGATGCCCTGTGGTCGTTGACCGAACTGATCGACCGCCCCGCCATCAGCCGCGTCGAGGTCGATAAGAGCCTGTTGACCGGGTCATGGAAAGAACTCGCTCTCCGTGCCCCGCACCTGGCGCCTGACACGGTCGACACCGCCGCCTACGCCTTCTGCGTGGTGGAGCGCTTCTACTCCCGGATCCTGCGGCGCGAAATCTTTGTCGAAGGCGCCTCGAAGTGGGGCAACCCGGAAGCGGGCTTGCCGTCGGCGGAGGAGTGGGCGGCGCTGCGGGCCTCGGTAACGAAGAGCCTGGGGCTTCCACTGGGCGCCGCCGACCACCTGAAGCGGCTGGGCCACGAACTCCACACCAAGACCCGTGCGATCGCCAAGCGTTTGCCGAAAGATGGTCAGACCCAAATCGGTGACGGAGGCCGGCTCGTCCTGTCCACGGCGCCTCTTCCGCCAGACCCCCGACTGCGCAAGGTGACCACGGAACTCACGGGCTGGTTGCCCAAGGGCGACCTTCCCCAACTCATCCTGGAAGTTCTCACGTGGACCCGGGGCACCGAGGTGTTCACCACACCAAGCGGCGAACCCCCACGTCAACGCGACTTCGATATCACCCTGTCCGCCGCCCTGGTCGCTCTGGGCTGCAACGTCGGCGTGGAGGCCGTCGCCGGTAACTTCCCCGCACTGAATAGGAGGCACATCACCTACGTCATCGACAACTTCCTGCGACCTGATCGCCTGGAAGCACTGAACAACCGTCTGCTGGCGAGGCAGTCACAGCTGGCGGTCGCCGCGACATGGGACGGTGGTCACATGGCATCCGTGGAGGGCCAGCGCATGGTCGCGCCCCCGAACGCCATCCAGGCCCGCCTGTCTCCGCGCGGAGCCGCCCACGTCACCCATCTCACCCTCCTGTCGGGCCAGGCCATGGGCCTCAGGAACGAGGTCGTCGCTGGATCCGTCCACACCTGCCTGCACGTACTCGATGTCCTCACCGACCGCCGCAGCAATGCCCTCAAGACCAAAAACCCCCGCAGCCAGAACCCACAGAAGATCGTCGCGGAAGCTGGCCCTCATCAAGAGATCATCTTCGGTCTACTCGCGCTCTCCGGCTACACCTACACCCCCACAGCCGCTGACGTTACTGACATCACACTCGCCCGCATGGACACTGCCACCGGCGAGGACTACGGCCCCCTGCAGCAAGCCACACGCCACAAGATCGACACCGCGCTCATCGAACGGCACTGGGACGAGATGCTCCGCCTCGTCGGAGGGGTCCACCTCGGCCGCGTACGGTCCGCAGACGCGATCCGCATGGTGGTCCGCAACGGCACCCCCACTTCGTTGGGCAAGGCCCTCGCCCACTACGGGAAGATCTTCAAGACCGCGCACATCCTGGACCTCATCGACAATCCCGATTACCGCCGTCAGATCGAAACGCAGAGCATCCGCCACGCCGAACGCCACGAGCTGGCCGCGAAGGTCTACCACGGCACCGAAGACCGCATCCACCGCTACCAGACCGGGATGGAAGAACAGCTCGGCGCACTCGGGCTGATCGTCAACATGGTCGTACTCTTCAACACCGCCTACATCGACTTGTTCCTCGCGAAGAAGACCAGCCACCTAAGGCCCGTTCCCGACGAAGTCGTCCGGAGCCTGTCTCCCTTCCTCTACCGGCACATCCACATGAAGGGCCGCTACGCCTTCGAAATGCCTGAGCTCTCAGACAGCTCCATGCGGGCTGTGGAGGACCTGGATGACGAACCCGACGACGTGACGGGTGGTAGCACCGACGCCAGCTGATCCGCGGTCACTTTCGCCACGCCTCACGCGGCATCCTGTCCCGGCACCGTGGGCGTCAGGGGAAACGCCGTCATCTTCCGTCCGTTCTCGGTCACGCTGGCACAGGTACCTTGACGGTGGTAGACAGAAAAGCCCGCTGACCTGCAGGGATAGGCTCTATCACACGGTTCTGCAATCTTCGGCGTGGCAGCCTTGGCTGCCCCACCGAATCTCTCACCCAGAAGGGCGTACGGGACGTTCTCCGGCCGCCCCTACAGGGAGAACAGCGCTTCGTGGTAGTTCTCGACAGTGTCGCGGCGCGGGAACGCCCACCATGCACCGCCTCATCGATGATAAAGAGGCCCGACAAGATCGTCTGGTGTTCGTCCGCCGGCCTTCATCGGCCGCCCTGGCGGGCGCTTTCACGGCGCGTGGCCGAGACCAACGTTGGTTGTCGGCGAGAGCTGGCTGCAGTGACAGAAGCCTCACAGCTGGTGCCTTCGTCGGCACGAGAAGTGTTCAGGTAGTCCTTCCGGGCCTGGGAGGCTTGCGGGTTGGCCGCAGAAGCGGCATGGCGGGATTGGTTGCCCCGGTGTGTCCACCGGCACCCTTACGGCTTCGGTTTCCTGTGGGCGGGACTCGAGCACGATTGACCGGCTGCCGCGTTTCTGTTTCGGTTCTGCCCTTGCTTCCGAAGCTGGCCGGTCCTCGGTGCGCTTGCCGTGTCGATCGCCCTGTCGTATGAGGGGCGGGCGCTCCTGGTCGTGCAGGGCTGGCCCGTTCGCCTCGAGGTATTGCTGCCACTGCTGCGCGGGGAGCCAGCCGCGGTGCCCGCTCCGTTGGAATGGGACCCGCTCCCCGGCCGCTGCTTCCACGATGAATCGAGTGAGGGTGAGGCGGCCTTCTCCTGTGAAGGCGCTCGATTGGTGTGCGGGCACGAGGACTCGGTGCCAGCCCTCGCAGTGGCCGGTGTCGGTTGGGCTCTCTGGGGCGTAGGGCTTCTCGGGGCACCGGGTGAGCGCGCCGTTCTGGTTGCACTGGCCTTCTTCCAGGACGAAGTTGCCGTCCTGGACCGCGATGGGGTTCTTCTGCACACGGATGACGGAGGCCGGCAGGTTGGGTGTGCGGACGTAGGGAACGGTTCCGATGCCTGCGTGGTCGGGGTCGGCGAAGTCCCAGACCGATTGGATGCCTGCGCGGCGCCGGAAGCCCTCCCGCGCGCGCATTCCACGCGCCGTTTGGATGCTCAGTTGAGGTTCGTAGCCCAGGACGATGCCGTTGGCGCCGTTGATGCGTACGTCGAGGCGTGCGTGTCCATCAGGGGTCTGAGACTCGATGTCGGCCTGGAAGCCGTGATCTTCTGAATCCTTCGCGACGCGTTCCTTGCGGGCGAGGTGTTCGTCGGACTCGTGGCTGATGGGCTTATCTCCGGGCTTCCGGTAGTGGGAGGCAAGCCATATGCCGTCACGCTGGACGAGGTACATGGGAACGCGCCGTCCGCGAAGGTCCCGGCAGTCGGGGCAGATGAGCCCGCGCTTGTCGACGGGGACACGCTTTCGCATGCGCAGGAGCCTGCTCAGGAGGTCCTGGCCCTGGGGGACACCGAGATCGGCACGGTCCAAGTCGAGGTTGCAGCCTGCCGGTTCGTAGTAGACGGGGTTTCGGAAGAGGTCTTCGTCGCTATCGATCTGCAGTTCGTCGTCCATGGGTGCTCCCCGTAGCCGCCGCGAGCAGGACTCACAACGTTACGGGCAGGTTCTGACAACCAGGGCTGGAACGGGTGGACATCCGTCCTGCCAGTGCGAGTCGGAGGCGGCGGTCGGGAACGTACTTCACGGAGGAAGCACACTGCGGCGCCTGCGGAAGCAGTCATATCCTCATGCGTATGCCACTGCCTTCCAGAGACCTGGTCAGCCGCGTCACTCGTATGAGGTTCCGTTCGCTCGCGACGAACCTGACCGTCCGTACGATCGCAGAGGCGTGGCAAAGCAACAACTTCGCACCCGTACCGGATGACGAACTGCGGTACGTGGATACCAGCGTTCGCCGCACCACTTTCGAGTCTCACGCGGCAGCCGTTGACTGGACCGACCGTGGCCACGTAACCAGAGCGCTACGCGTGTTCGAGGACATCATTCGGACCGGGCAGAGAGAGGCGTGGGGTGGGTCCTGGCTGGAGGATCTGTCAGAGGCGCTACAGCGCGACGGCCTGCAGATCAACGAGCGCGGCCGGATCACCGAGATACCAGGCACCTGGACACCCACAGCCCTCAACCGCAGCTCGTTCCACGCGGACAATGGCAGAGACACGCTCACCGAGGTGACCAGGCGTCGCATCGTCGACGTTCTCAACACGGCGGACTGGACCGGAGGGCTGGGCGACCTCCCATTCCTGGAACGACTTTATGACCTGGATGCCTTGCCGAGTCATGACTCGCGATTCGCGACGGCACGCGAGGACATCTCGAAGCACCGGTATGCCAACGAAGATTGGGACAACGACTGGATCTTCAGTGACGACCGGTTCGGTCTGCGCCGCGGCCAGGACGAGACACTGCTCCGATTCCTCAGCGAGACCCTGCACCCTGCGGTGCGCACGGACGAGGAGGAGGTTGCGAGACTCTTGGCCGCGCTCAACGGGGTCCTGGCGCCTGATGGATACCAACTGGAACCCATAGCAGTTATCAGCGGAAGCCCGGTCTATCGGGCCCGCCGCCGAGCAGACACCGTGACGTCCCAGCAGACGGTTGGAGACACTGCTGTTCCTGCAGATCCAGACCCGAAGCCCGGAACACGACACACTCCTGCGCGGTTGACTCAGGCCGCTTCGGTGGTGGCGACTGGGGACACATCGCGGGTGCGACAGCTGGCCCGAGGGGAGCGCAAGGACTACTCGTGCGAACGGCTGCCGTTCGCTGACGGCGGTCAAGCAGACGTCTTTCGCGCGATACACAAGCAGACGGGCGCAACAGTCGTACTCAAGAAGCTTCGTGACCGAAACCCTCCAGAACGCAAGCGCGCTCGCATGCGGCGCGAGATTACTCTGGGCCGCTGGCTCGACGGACACCCCCACGCCATGCCGATCTTGGATGCAGACGCGCACCACTCCTGGTTTGTCATGCCCTACGCCCCCTTGACCGCCGAGCAGGCGAGAGGTCAGCTGGCCGAGACGTCCGAACTGGCGGAATTGGTTGATGCTTTGTGTTCGGTATTGTCCGCAGCCCATCAGGCCGGGTGGATCCATCGCGATATCAAGCCTGCCAACGTGTTGAAATACGAAGGACGTTGGGTGCTGGCGGACTGGGGCATCGCCCGCCGCCCGCGCGGTCAGACAACTGACCCGCAACGCACCCGCGTCGGCGTCCGCTTCGGCTCGGACGGCTTCGCTGCACCGGAACTCTCGGTCGACGCACACAGCGCCACGGACGCCGCCGATGTGTACAGCATCGGACAGCTGATCGGCTGGGTCGTGACTGGGGAGATGCCTGCCATCAACGTGCCTCTTCTGCCCAAAGCCGGGCCCTGGAGAAGCATCGTGCGGCACGCGACCCAGAGCGATCCCGGTCGCCGGCCTCGCACGGTTCAGGCGCTGCGCCAGCTCGTTCACCAGGAAACGCGCCCTCCGGCGCAGCCCGCTCTCGTGACGGCAACGACCCTGCAGCGTGATCTGGAAGCGGGCTCTGCTGCCGCTGCGCACGAACTGGTCTCCCTGGCCGCGAGGCATACCGACGACGCGGCACTCTACTGCGACCTGCTGGTCAAACTGCCGCTGCAGCATCTACTGCCAGTCCTGTTGGCCAACACTCAGCACGCCATCGACGTCGTTCGGGCCATGGCCGCACTTCTGGGCACCCACAGGTCTCCCGAGCGGGGAGAAGTCGACGCCGCCATCATGGGGCTCATCGGCATCGCGCAACGAGCGGCAGCAACGGGTGCGCTCGCCCTTCTCGAAGAGTGCTGCAACGGAGCCTTCGAGTGGGACGCCGACTGGGACCAGTGGGGACCGCAAAGGGAGATTGCGGCGTGGCTACGCACCTTGACCGGTGACAATGCCAGCTCGGTCGCATCTATGCTGCGCCAGCATCCAGACTGCGCCCGACATTTCACTCATCTCATCGACGACGCGTTCGTCGACCACAGGATCCGGGCCGCGCTCAGGGAGACGGCCAGCGCGGATCGGGCGCACGCAGACGACGAAGCTCGTACCGTTTCGCCCGAACTGCCATAAAGCGCTGGGGAAACGGTCAGCAGCCGGGCATGCGGGTCGGTCACACGTTGGCCCTGGCGGATCCACCGCGTGGCCCGCTCCGGGAGACCGGAGCGCACAACGTTGTCGAGGCTGTCCGCCGCACCGGCTGGACGCGTCCGCCTACTGCGGTGTGCCCGGCAAGTTCGAGTAGCGCACCCCCATCAACCTCAACACCGCCACCTCCAAGCACCTCCTGGACACCTCGCGCGCACTCTCACAGACGCGTGACGTCGACGACTGCGGCAGCTCGTCCCCGGAGGAGACGGGTTGGCGCATGGACGCGGAGTCATGCGGCGCGACTCCATCGGTTGTTCGATCGTGGATCATCAAAGGGCATGTCGACGAGCAGGGGCGGGTATTTCGTCAGGCCCCTGCCGCAGTACAGGTCCGCCGAGCGGCGACGTACCAACCGGCCGGGCACAGACCTCTTGAGGCGTGTGTCGCTGTAAGGGAGGCTAATGCAGGGCACTGAGCGCCCGGGCAGCGTGCGTCAGGCTTGCGCACGTAACGCCCACAGCGCACACCATGCATACGGTCGATTCGCCCCTATTTCCTCGCGGAGGTTACTGACCTGCAGGTTCTTTCACGTGTTTCCGTTCCACATGTTTCGCTATGACGCAGCATGTGGAGTGTGTGGCGGTGCTTAAGCCGGTCACGAAGGGGGGCTGACCTGCGATTTTCTGAGGTGGGCCGAGATTGTCTTTCCCTGGACGGAACACTTTGGGGCGCTATCGCTTGGCTCCAATGGGCTCCGGCCTACGCTTTTCAGGCGCAGTATCTGATTAATGCCTGCTCCGCGGACGGGTCGTCCTGGAAGCCCTGATGCTGGAACGACGCTCGTTCTGACGGGTTTTCATATGTGGTTGTACGTGGGCACGGGTGGCTTTCAGCGGGTGTCGGCCCCCCGTGCTACAGATGGTGAACTCGATCCTCCGTCCCTACGACGACGGGGACGCATGCGACGACCTGCTGCCCGCCAGCGTCCGGGGGGAGCAGCTGGCCCCCATGCTCGAACTCGCCCATGTGAAACGGACCACCCGGACCCACCGGCCGAGGCCTGGCGGACGTGGCAGCGATGCCTGGAGGAGAGGCGAAGAGACCTGGAGCGGTAGCGGGCTCAGGTTGCCAGGAGCTGAGTTCACATCCCCCATTCGAGCCGTACCGGCTCTCGCGCCGTGGTCAGTGCCCCGGCGAAGTCCGCGAGACGTTCGGCCAGTGTGGCGGTAGCCACGCGCGGCGGGAGGGCGGCCGAAAACTTCAGGCCGCGGACAGCGCGCGGGTCGACGGTGGGCAGGGTGAGGGCGCTCGGGAGTTCGGCGCGGGCGGATCTCCAGTCGGCGGGGGAGAGGTCCTGGCGCAGTCGGAGGTGGGTGTCGGAGGGCCGCTGGACGGGATCGGCAAGGTTGCCGAGGGAGGCGGCGAGGGTCGCATTGGCGCGGTAGCCGGCCCAGGTCCACCAGCGTGTGGCATCGGCGTCGCGGACCACGAGAGTACCGGCCGGGTGGACCTCGTGGGGGGCGCGATCGGTGCGCAGCTCGGCGAGGGCAGCGGTGGCGCGGCGGGTGAGCCGGACGTCGGGGTCGGTGCCGAGGAGGACGTCACGCATGGCGCGGGTGAGGGTGAACGACAGCCCCCGCGCCTCGCCGCCCTGCCACTTGGCCACACCGCCGTCCTCGACGGGTTCGACGAAGGCACGGCGGCGGGCCCAGTCGATGAACGTGACCTGCCAGCTGCGCCCGGCAAGCAGGAGACGGCGCGGGCCGGGGCGTTCCTCGGTGAGCACGGTGGGGTCGGTGGTCCCGATCTCGGTGCGCCCGGCGAGGACAGTGAACTCGGGCGGCGCGGTGAAAGAAGCGGTGAGTTCCATGAAGTGGCGGCGGCCAAAGTGTTTCTCGGCCTCGGAGCCGATGAAGAGCATGCCGTCGTCGCTGTCCAGGAAGCCGTCGTCGATCAGGTGCTTCAGGAGCGGGGAGGCTGATCGGTCGAAGGGCGCGAGGCCGTTCCACTGGTCTGGCCAGAGCCGGTCGCCGATGCGATGTTCCTGCAGGGTGAGCGCGAGCAGCTGCTGGGCGACGAGGTGGCGGGGCGACGGTGGCGGGGTGACGGGCTCGACCCAGCCCCGGGCCCAGAGGGTGAGCAGCCCGGCGGCCTGCAGCAGCGACTCAGGGCGGGTGGCGAGGAAGAGACAGTTGCGGGAGGTGTCGGCGCGGCGGCCGGTGCGGCCGATCCGTTGCAGGAACGAGGCGACGCTGCTGGGGGAGTCGATCTGGATGACTCGGTCGAGGTCGCCGACGTCGATGCCGAGCTCCAGGGTGGAGGTGGACACGATGACGCAGTCGCGCGCCTCGGCGAACGCCTGCTCTGAGCGGGTCCGTTCATCGGTGGAAAGTGAGGCGTGCGAGAGGAACACGGTGACGTCGCGGGCCCGGAGCGCCGCACCGAGTTCCTCGACCTGCTTGCGGGAGTCGCAGAAGACCAGACGCTTCTCGCCGCGGTGCAGAGCGGAGATTACCTTGGCGGCGTTGGCGAGTGAACCGACGTAGTCGAGTTCGACGTCTCCCGCGGGCCTCGGTAGCGCGGTGTCTCCGGCCGTGTTCGGCAGGGTGATGCCGGGCGCGACGACCCGACCCAGGCGTTCGGCGGGGCACGCTCCCTGCAACCACGTGAGCAGTGCGTCCGGGTTGCCAACGGTGGCGGAGAGTCCGATCCGCTGGATCCGGTGGTCGGCCAGCCGCTCCAGCCGTTCGAGTACGGCAAGCAGATGCCAGCCCCGGTCGTCGCCGGCGAAGGCATGCACCTCGTCGATGATCACGGCACGGACCCGGCCGAGCATGTGCGTGTGGTCGGTCTTGACACTGATCAGCATCGCTTCGAGCGACTCGGGTGTGGTGAGCAGGAAGTCGGGCGAATCGGTGCGGATACGGCGGCGTACCGACTCCTGGGTGTCGCCGTGCCAGAGCGCGGCGCGGCGACCGAGCCACTGGGCGTAGGTGTCGACGCGTTGGACGAGGTTGTTGAGGAGGGCTTTGAGCGGGGCCAGGTAGAGGACGGAGGTGCCCGTCCAGTGCTGTTCCCGCATGGCGGACAGGACAGGGAAGGTGGCGGCTTCCGTCTTCCCGCCTGCGGTCGGCGCGAGCAGGATCGCGTCCTCGCCGTTCATCAGCGGTTCCACGGCGGCCTTCTGTAGCGGGCGTAGATCAGGCCATCCGAGCGTGTTGACGATGTGGTGCAGGACGACCGGATCGAGGCGTTCGAGCGGATCGGGGCCGGGCGGGTGGTCCTGCACGTGGGTTGCTCCCTGCGCTTGGTCTTCCGGAAACGGGAGGGGAAGGCGACAGATCAGAGGTCGAGATCGAGGTCGTCGGCCGACGCGGCAGCCGGGGGCGCGGCGAGGTTGCGTTCGGTGGCAGTGAGATCGCCGCTGCTGAGGGTCAATTTGTAGTGCGTACGCGGATCGAAGTCGTCGAACTGATAGATCCGGTCGAGTACGTCCCCGACCAGCTTCTTCAGGTACAGGCGCGGTGCCACTCCGACTTTCCCTCCCAGGGCCCCGCCCACGGCCCTTGCCAGGTCCGCAAGGTACGCGTCGTCGGCGAGTCGCTTGATCCGCTCGGCGGAGTCGGGGGAGGAGACGCCGTCCGCGTACAGGTTGCGGATGGTGGCGCCCAGACCGGTCAAGGACTCCTCGGTGAAACCGGGGAGCCGGATCTGCACCGCACGCGGATTGTCGAAGCGCGGGTCGGTGGTGAAGTCGGTGGCCAGGCGCTGGGCGAGCGGGGCGAGACGCTGGACGCCCTGCTGTCCGTCGTAGAAGGCGGGTGTGCCGGTGATGACCAGGTAGAGGCCGGGGAAGCGGCCGGAGTGAACCTCGTCGATGAGCTGACGCAGGGCGTTGAGGGCCTTGTCACGGGCGTCGGAGCGGACCCGCTGCAGTGTCTCCACTTCGTCCAGGACGAGGACGAGCCCGGCGTGGCCCGCGTCCTTGAGCATGGTCAGCAGGCCTTGGAGGAAGCCGAAGGCGCCGAAGTGGTCGAGGTCGCCGCGGACGCCCGCGCTGCGCCGGGCGGCAGCGGCGACGTGCGGCTGGCCGCCGAGCCAGGCCATCACCGCGGCGGCGGTCGCCTCGTCGCCGGCGTCCAGGGACTGCTTGTACCCGCGCAGGGCGGTGGCGAAGGCGGGGGCCTGGCGGGACACCTCGGCCAGGCGGGCGGTGAGCAGCCGTTCCACGGCCTGCGGCAGTTCGCTCTCGGCCGCGCCGTCGGCGAGCGCATCCTCCTCAAGGGCGTAGAACCAGGCATCGGCGACGGGCCGCAGGGCGCTGGGCGGGAAGCTCGCGGTGGTCAGGCGTTCGGTGAGCCGCCGGTAGACCGTCTCCAGCTTGTGCAGCGGGGTCTCGGTCTCCGACACCTGTACCTCGGCCACGGCGAAGGTGCGCCGCTTGGCGCGCTCGCCGAGCCAGCGGGCGAAGAAAGTCTTGCCGGAGCCGTACTCACCGCGTACCGCCTTGAACACCGAGCCGCCGGCGGCGACGGTGTCCAGTTCCTCGTCGACCGCCTGCTCGAAGCGGCCCAGGCCGGTGGCGAGCAGGTCGAGGCCGCTCTCGGGGACGGCGCCGCGCCGCAACGCGTCCACGACGGCGCGGCGGCGAACGGCGCCGACGGGTGCACCGGCACGAGGGGTTGAGGATCCGAACGAGTTCACCCGGACAGTCTCCCATCAGGGAGGTAGCTGGACGGCCGGAGTGCCGGCAGCCGGATCCCGGTCGTCGTGCTCACGGGGTGCGTAGTCCGAACTGTTCGATCAGCTGAGCCCGGTGCAGGCGCAGGGTGCGGTTGTCGGGGAGGATCTCCAGGATCTGGGCGCCGTCGTAGTTGAGCAGCTGGGCCAGGGTCGCGGCGAAGCCGGGGGCGCGGATGGCGGGCTGGCCCACGCGTTCGGCCAGGGCGGTCATGGGCAGTGTGCCCGATTCGACGAGGGCGACCAGCGCCTTGGGGAGGACGGACGGGTCCCGAGGCTTCCGGGCGAGCAGGTCCAGCTGCGCCGCGTACAGCTCGGTGGCCACGAGACGTTCCACGAGCGCGACGGCAGGTGGCTGAGCCTGGGTGGCGGGGGCTTCGGGTTTCGGTGCGGGGGCGGCAGGCTTCTGGGACGCGGGAGGGGTAAGTTCCTCCTCACCGAAGAGACTGATGATGCCCTCTGCCAGGGGCGGGGCGGTCTTCTTGGACTGCTTGGCGCCCGGACGCGACGGCGTGGCGGCGGGGGTGGCGGTGCCGGACGAGGTGACGGCCTCGGCACCGGATTCCGCCTCGATGCCCGTCTCGTCCGACCACCACAGCGGAGCCGGATCGCCCAGCTCCCGCCACCCTTTCGGTGGTTCGGCACCGAAGGGCAGCAGGGCGAGCAGCGGGATGGTGAATTCGGAGAGGGTCGCACCGCCGTGGTAACCCGCCTTAAGGGCGGTGTACCGGGCGTCGTGGTCGCGCAGAGCGACGATACGCGAGCCGGGCTCCGGCCAAACCACCCGCGGCCCGGCCAGTGCGATCTCGGAGGGGGTGACCGGACCGCCGGGGCTGCGGTGACGGGCTGAACCGATGGTGCCGGCGGGTGCGTCGAGCCTGCTGCTCCGCCGTTCGACGACATGGCCGTGGTCGGAGGTCAGGAGTACGGTCATGCCATTCGTGCGTGCGGCCCGCAACAGCGGTTCGAAACCGCTGACTTCGTTGGCCTGCCAGGCTCCGTCCCCGAGCTTCTGTTCCTTGGCCAGCCGGTCGTCGACGGTGTTGAGGACGACAGCGACATGCATGCGCTCGTCGGCGAGGGCCTCGCCCAGGGCGGTGGAGAAGAGCGAGCCGGTGTCGGGGCCGCGCAGGTCGTCCTTGTGGAAGACGGCCGCCGGGGCGCCCCGCCAGCAGGAGTGCTGAGGGAAGAGCCGCTTCTCATCGTTCTGGTCGCCCTTCATCAGGGTTCCGGTGAGGAGCGAGGTGCGCGAGACGGCGGTGAGTGTGGGCAGCGCCGCTGCCACGGCACGGCGCACCGGTGCGCCGTGAGCCCCGGAAAGTGGGTCGAACTCGGCCCACTGCTGGCGCAATTCCTGCCCCAGCTCGGCCGCTATGGCCGCGCTCATCCCGTCCAGGAGCAACAGCAGGACCCGGCGGCCCGGCTCGGCGACGACCGGTGCGACGACACGCGTCAGGAGGGACTCGGCGGTGAGCAGGGAACCGGGGGAGCTGCCGTCCGCCGTCCACACTGCGAGCCGTTCGCTGAAGGCGTGGTCGAGCGCGCGGCGGGTCCGCCGTACCTGGTCGCCGATCCGGTTGTACGCGGCGGCGAGTACGGGGTCGGGGTCTCCGCCCGCCTCCAGGTGTTCCAGGGCGCGGTCGGCCCAGCCGAGTTCGCGGATCTGGCGGTCCGTCCCGTCGGTCACCGACTCGATCTCTTCCGAGGGGTTCCCGGCCAGCCATCGCCGCAGTCGCACGGCCATCCGGACCCGCTCGATCCGGGCCCGGGTCTCACCGTCGCCGGTGGCAAGCGCGTGCGCGCGGAGCGCGGTGACGGAGTCCGTGACCACCTCGGTGGAGCCGCCGGTCAGTGCGTGACCGGCGGCGGTGAATCGGGCGTCGAGTCCGGCGGGCAGGAGCGGACTGGCGGTGGCGGCTGCCTGCGCCCCGAACTGGGCGACCAGCTGTGCGGCCCGAGTCAGGACCGGGTCGGCGAGACGGTGCTCACCCCGGTTTATGAGATCGCGTACGTACGCCTCACCGCTGCGGGCGAAGGAGGCCAGGAGACGGTCGAGTTCGTCGCCCTGGGCGGGCGGCTGCTCGCCGAGCCACCGTTCGGCCCGGCCGCGTGCGCGGTACAGGTCGTGGTCTGGCTCCGCGTGTCCCCACAGGGCGGCGCAGACCACCGCGTACGCAGCTGCGTCGGGGCCGTGGTCGGCATCGACCAGAGCGGTGATCACCCTGCCCGTGGAGCCGCCCTGCTCGGGTGCGGCGAGGAAGCGGGCGAGGCCGGCCTTCTCCGGTCCGCGCAGCTCGCGCAGGAGGTCCGGGCCACCGGGGGTGAGGGTCCACCGGAACAGGGCGACGGGGTCGACCCGGTCCGCTTCACCTGGCAGGACGCGTACCGAGGGTGTGTCGCCGCTGTCGTCGTCGAGGCGGAGCCGACGACGGGTCAGCCGGGTGAGGGCCTCGTCGCGGGAGAGCACGCCCCTGCCGATCGAGCGCCAGCCTCGAGTACCCGCCGCGTCCAGGAGCGCCTCGGCCGCCCAGGTCTCGCCGCGCAGGCGGGTGTCGAGGCCGCTCGCGCCGAATGCCTCCTGCACCACCTCCCAGTTGTCGACGGACCTGACGCGGCGACCGTAGACGCGGGCGAGCAGACCGGGATCGAGCTCGGTGTTCTCCCGGTCGGTGAGGACAACGAGGACGCGCGGCTCCGGCGGTACCCGCGCCTCCAAGTGGTCCAGGATCTGCTCGTGCACCGCGAGGACGGACGGCGCGACAGCCACCCGCACCTGCGTCCCGCCCACCGTCGGCTGCACGGCAGCCCCGTCCCATTGCGGGGCGGCCCGGAGCAGCATGACGCGGACCGCGCCGTCGCAGAGCTTGCTGCGCGCGGCGACGAACTGGCGGACCGTGCTCACCGAAAGGCGGGCGGGACCTGCGGCGGAGGGTCCCGGCCCGGCGGCGGGCGCGGTGGTGGTTGTGCCGGACATCAGTCGACGACCTTCCAGGTGACCTCGACGGTGGCGTCGGGGTGTGCCGCGGCGAGTGCCGCGATCTCGGCCTGTAGCTCCGCGGCCGCCCGGGCGGCCGTCGTCCGGCCGCCACCGGAGCGGGCCACCGGGAGGGCCGGATCACGTGGCGCGGGCGGCGGCGTCCGCAGCACCTGCGGATGGGCGGAGCCTCCGTCCAAGGGCACTGTGTCGGAGCTGGGTGCCGAAGCGACGGGCCGCTGCGGGGCCGGCGGCGGACTCTGCCGGGACCGCAGCAGTGCCATCACGTCCCGGCTGCCCTTCTTCAGTACGGCTGGCAGGTCGGGGTAGTCGCCGGGATCGCCGGCCGCGGCGTCGCGCACCCGCTCCAGGATTGCCGCACCGTCCCGGCCGAGTGTGTCGGCCAGCTCCAGCTGTTCACCCCAGCTGGTGTTCTGCAGCGCATCGGCCACGACTCCGGCACTGGTCAGCGACATTCCGTAACGGTGCGCGTTGAACCCGCCGAGATCGAAGTCGGCCAGGCAGTCCACTACAGCCTTGGCACCGAGGTTCTCCGCTCGCACCGCGTCCACCAGCTCCTGGGCCCGCCGAGCGAGCACGAGGCGGGGCGAGGCGTCGTCCAGGTGCAGGAACCTTCGGTGCTGCTCCAGCTCCGTGACGAGTCGTCCCGCATCGGGCGCGAACGCGTTCGCGGCCTTGCGGATCTGCCCCGCGAACTGGTTCACGATCCGCCCGCGCCGCAGCTGCGGCGCGGGCGTGCCGAACACCGTCTCGTATCGCTTGCGCGCCTCCGCCCAGTCCGCCTCGGTGGGCAGTGGCTGCTCCCGCAGTGCGTAGTCACGCTTCAGGTCGCTCGGCAGCGGTGCGGGTTCGACCGCGACTCCGCCGCGCACCCACACGCGGTCGGACATTTCCGCGTACGCGGCGGCGAGCAGCCGACGCAGCGGCTCGGGCAGGCCGCGCGGGTCGGGCTGGTCGGTCCAGTCGGAGAGCTTGACCAGGGTCGGCTCGGCGACCCCGTCCCGGCGGGCCTGGGCGTTGAAGTGGTCGAGCCAGGCGGTGGACTGCCGGTAGTACGCCTCCTGCATCACACCGAGCTTGAGGCCGCCTGCGATCCGTGCCATGACCTTGCGGTCCTTCGCCTCGACCTCCACCTGCCCGTCACGGTCCTCGGCGGCCTTGCGCACGTACTCGAAGACGGTTTTGATCTCGGCGGCTCGCAGCGGCTTCCCGGTGCCCTCCGGATCCAGGTCTGGGTGGGCGGGGAACTGGTGGGCGAGCAGCTTCCCGGCCAGCTGACGTGCGGCATCGTCCATCTGCGCGCCGATCGGCAGCTGCAGGTTCGCCACCTGCTGCTGGGCCTCCAGGTGGTTGGTGAAGCCGAGGTCGACGACGCCTTCCTGCTTCTGCGCGAGTCCGTACGCCTGCTTCAGCGCGCCCAGGACCCGCTCGGTGAGGACCTCCCGCTGCGACTGCAGCATGCCCTTGGCACGGGCCTTGTCGTCGGCGTTGAGACTGCGCGCGAACTCAGAGTCGAAGCGGGCCTCGTCGGACAGTGCCTTGTCGATGACGACGAGACGCTCGAAGTCGCCGCGGGTGGCATCGGTCAGATGAGTGGGCAGCCAGGCCAGGGTGCGCGAGTCGCCGCCCGTCTTCTCCCGCAGCGTACGCAGCCGCTGGAGGTCATCCATCGGCCCGAACTCGCCCTCGTCGTAAGGGAAGTCGATGACGAGCCGCCAGGCGCCCTCCTGGCTGGGCCGCAGCGCGGCATCCGACAGCGAGTCGACGTCTGCGACGTTCCCGAAGACCACCTCGACCTGCCGCTCGGTGCCCTTCCACACCAGGTCGAGGGTGTCGTACGGGTCGAACCCGCCGGTCCCGTCGGTGACGCCGAGCGCCTCCTTGAGCAGGGTGCGCATCTTGGTGCGGCGGTTGCCCAGGTTGTTGTGCACCTGGGCGTTGGCGAGTACCGCGTCGAGGTCGACACCGGTCAGTTCGAGGCGGACGACCGCGCCGGGACCGGTGCCGGCGACCTTGATCTCGGGGAAGGTCGCCGCCCATTCCTTCGCCTTCTGCTCCAGGCGGCCGATCTCGGTGCCGGCGATGCGGGTGGTGATGGACCCGTGGTTGAGCGCGTTGAGCCGGGCCAGGGTCAGGTCGGACAGAGCGGGGACGCTCGGTGCGAGCGCGGAGAGGAGCAGCGTCTGGACCAGTCGGCTGTCACCGGTGAAGTCCCGGCAACGGGCCTTCAGCTGCGGGTCGTCGATCGTTTCCGGGCGGCGTCGATACGTCTCCACGTCGTCCTCGGTGACCTGGTTGGTCTTCAGGAGGTACGGGCGCAGTTTCTCGCGGTACAGCTTGTCCGCCGCCTCGAAGTGGACGCTGGTCTCGCCGCTGAACGCCTTGTCGCCGCCGCCGACGATCGCCGGGTACAGATCGCCGAGCGGTACGAGCTGGCCGAGCCGCCAGTCGTCCCGGTGGTCGACCAGGAGCTGGCTCATCAGCTTGAGGCCGGTGCGGGAGCGCTGCAGCGCCCCGGAGATGTGCACCAGGGTGTCCATGAAGGCCGGCGGGAAGGGGTAGGTGCGCCGGAAGGCGTCCTCGTCCGCGCCGGTGGTGGAGTCCTTGTGGCCGAGCAGGGTCTGCCAGACGTCCGGGCCGAGCTTCTTGGCCTCGTCGAAGGCTGCCGCGACCTTCGCCTCGGCCTCGTCGTCGACGGGGTTCAGCAGACGGACCCGTGCGATCGTCGGCAGGTTGCGGTCCTCGAGGACGATCGAGTCGTACCGGCCTCCGTTGAGCTTCAGCGTGTCCTGCACGGCGGCCTCGGCGGCGCCGGACATCTCCTCGCCGACCAGCTCGCGAAGGTCACGCTGGCGGGCGATGAAGGAGACGACAGGGATGGCGCGGCGCTCGTCGGCGCCCTCCACGAAGTTGGTGACCTTGCCTGCCTCGCGGCCGAGCGCCTTCTGGTCGTGGATGAGGGTGGCCAGCCACAGGATCAGCTCGTCCATGAAGAGGACGAGGCCGTCGTAGCCGAGGGACTTGGCGTGCGCGGCGATGATGCCGAGGCCCTTGTCCAGGGAGACGAAACCGTCGGCGTTCTCCGAGGAGTTGCGGGCGAAGGACGGGAAGAGGGTCTTGGTCAGGTCCTGGACGAGCCGGGCCCGCAGCTCCTGCGGGGTGGTCGGGTTGTCCAGGTCGAATCCCTTGGTGTTCTCGTGCTCCTCCTGCGCGGCGACGGCCTGGTCGAGCAGTTCGGTGGTCCAGGCGAATGCCTCGCCCCACTCGTCGCCCTCACCGCTGTCCGCCTCGGCGAGCTGCGCGATCACACGGTCGTCGCCGCTGCCACGGCGATGGGCGGCGAAGTCCTCGAAGAGGCCGTCGGTCAAATAGACCTGCGGCAGATCGCAGCCGGGGTGCACCTTGCGTACGTGCTCCACGTACTTGCCGAGGATGCGCTGCTCAAGGGACTTGGCGCCGAGCATGTGGTACGGGACGAGAAGGAATTTGCGGTCCCCCGCGTCCAGCCAGGGGTGGCGGGCGCGGACGGGGTCGAGGCCCCTCTTGGTGCGGGCGGCCTGGTGGCCGGAGAGCAGGGCGTAGAGCACCGCCATGAAGTGCGACTTACCGGAACCGAACGAACCGTGCAGGTAGGCGGCCTTGGAGGAGTGGCTGTCGAGCGCCGACTTGATCAGGTCCAGTGCCTCGTCGAAGTTGCCGCGCAGGCGATCGGTCACGACGTAGTCCCGCAGGGCGGCCTCGGCGCCCTCGGGCGTGACAGCTTCACCGAGCTTCAGCACGAAGTCGGACGTCGACACACGCTCCGGGATGTGGATCAGCTCGCGGAGGAGGGGGCGGTCCTCTGGACGGGGGGTGTTCCTGCTCATGAACGCCATGGTGTTTGTGCTGCTCCTCGCCCGGCCGGTCCTTCAGCTCCTTCAGCTCGATCACGAGCTGCGCTGCCCGATTAATCGTAGTGGGCGGCACTGACACCAGGAGGGCCAGATTCTGTCCGGCTCTCCCATTCCTCCTGCCGCGGCTCGGCCGGGTCCGGGGTGTCGGCCGGCCGGGCCTGCGCCCGTACGGTCTTGCCGGGGCCGGTGCGGTCCTCGACACCCCAGTCGTCGGCGACGGCTGCCACGAGGGCGAGTCCGCGGCCGCCCTCGGCGTCCGGGTCGGCCATGGAGACCGTCGCGGGGGCGGGTCGCCGCGGGTGGGTGTCGGACACCTCCATGCGTACGACCGCGGTCGCACGTGCCTGCTTGTGGAGGAGGCGTAGCTCGAAGTTCCGACCCGGCACGCGGCCGTGGCGGGCCGCGTTGGCCGCGAGCTCGGCGACGAGGAGAGCGGCGGTGTCGGAGAGCGGGCTGCCGGGCGGGATTCCCCAGTCGTCGAGCCGGGCCACGGCGGCCCGGCGGGCAAGGCTCGCGCCGAGGCGGGTGGCGGGAAAGGAGTGCCTGGACTCGTGGATGGCCAGGGGTGGTTCCACCTGTGATGTCGTCATGATCCCAGCCTTCCGGCGGCGCCCGCCGTGCCTACAGGAACGGCCCCCATACAGATCCATCTGTACTGGTTCACGCTATGGACTGGGTGGGTGACTCAACCAGTGGTTCGGCTACGTCGAGGGACACCGGTCGAGTGCCCTGATCACCGCTTCGAGCGAAGTCAGCATCCTGCTCCAGCGCTATGGCAAGCTGCGTTCCCAGGCCCTGGATTGCCGGGCTACGGTGAGCTTGCTGGAACAGATGCGAGGAGCGCTATGAGCACCACGGAAGACCTGAGCTGGTTCAAGAGCAGCTACAGCGGTGGCGACGGCGACAACTGCATCGAGGCCGCGCTGGACGCCGAAGCGGTCCGCGTCCGGGACTCCAAGGATCTCGGCCGCGACTCGTTCGCCGTTGCCTTCGGCGCCTGGGCGGCTTTCACCGCGCACGTGTCGGGTTCCTGACTGTCGTCTGTGAGGCGGCGGATCAGCCGCCTCACAGACGCGCTGCTCAGTCGGACTCTGCGGAGGCCGCTGCCTTCTTCTTCGGGGCGGCAGCCTTCTTCGCGCGGGTGGCGGGGGCGGGGCGCCAGGCGCGCAGCGTGTCGTCGGTCAGGCCGAGTTCGCCCTG
This sequence comes from Streptomyces longispororuber, assembly GCF_014656095.1. Classification (GTDB taxonomy): domain Bacteria; phylum Actinomycetota; class Actinomycetes; order Streptomycetales; family Streptomycetaceae; genus Streptomyces; species Streptomyces longispororuber. The sequence continues at coordinate 42,739 of NZ_BNBT01000027.1, read as the reverse complement.
CTTCTGCTGCCGGAAGGCGAGAACTTCGGCGGCGGGGGAGGCGCCGAACTCGGCGTCGTACTCGCCGTACCACTGGTCCAGCCAGGGCTGGAGCTCCAGCAATCCGGCCAGGAACGGCACGATCTCCTCGCTGCCGAGACCAGCGGTCTGGATGTACGAGGCGAGTGCGAGCGCCTGCTCCAGGTGGTCCCAGCCGGCCCACCCGTACAGCTCGGGCGACTGCGCGTTCACCGTGCCGTACGAGACGAACCGCTCCTTGGGCACGTCGAGCTTGCCGCGGGCGCGCCAGTAGCTGGGCTTGAGGAAGTCGGCCGACGTGTACTTCGGCGGAACGGGTGTCCGCTCCCGGATCTTCCGCTTCGCGGGCTCGTCCGGCGCGGCGTCCTCCTCGCGCTGGAGATCCCAGACGTGCTCCCAGTCGGCCCGCTTCTTGAGCGCGGCGGGCTTATACCGGAGGGCCGAGACGAAGGGGACGTGCTCCTCGGAGAGCAGGTCGCGGACGGTCTTGGCGAGGTCCTGGCGGGGCGCGTAGAGGTCGGCGACGGAGGCGAAATCCTCGTCGGCAGAGAGGGCTTCGGTGAGGCGGGCGAGGGTGGTGATGGTGGGGTTGCCGTTCGCGTCGAACCAGTACGAGCGGTCCTCGATCCGGTCGAGCAGCCAAGACTTCAGCGCCTTCTGACGCATGGAGCCCCAGCCCTCGGTGGCCCAGCGGCGCTTGTACTCGGGGCGCTCGATCATGCCGATGGCGCGGTTCGACTCGATGACGTCGATGCGCTTCTGCACGAGGGCGCGGTAGTCGTCGGGCCAGTGGGAGGGGATCTCGGTGATGGGGGTGGACCCGTGCCGCTTGAACCACTCGTCACTGGCCTCACCGGCCTTGACCCGACGAGCGAGCACGATCTCGAAGGCGCGCTCACCGAGGGCGAGTTCGGGGACGGCGTCGGGGTCGGGGAGGCGGAGGTCCTCGGAGTGGAGGTTGTACAGGGAGTAGACCTGCCAGTCCAGTTCCTCCTGGAGGGCGATCATGCGGGCGCGTGTGGAGGTGTAGCGGGCCTCAGCTTCGCGCAAGGAGGGAGCGGTGACGGCCGTTGAGGTGATGAGGGCGGCAGGGGTTGCCACTGAGAGCTGCTCGGCGAGGGCACCAAGCTCGGCGGGGAGCGTGGTGGGGTAGCGAACGGGGATTGGAAATTTTCCGACGTTGGTTCCGTTGAATTGATAAAACTGTTCCCAGAGCTCAGTCTTGATGCCAGATTGATGCCCCTCGGTTCCCTTGCCATGACTTACCATCTTGAGCCAAAATCCTGCCGTGGAGCTATTGAGTAGTCCAAGTAGCTGAACATGCTGTCCATGCGTTACTGCCTTCTTCAGCTTGACCACCGGGGCAGTCTGCTTGAATACCCTACCGCCGCAATCCAATGCGAAATGATTATGTGTAGCCACCTCGGCGAATGCGATTGATAGTGGCGTGGAGTAGCGCTTGGAGAAGAACATCGAGTACTCGTACCAGCGAAGGCCGCGATCGAGGTGAGACTTTCCGAAGGCGATGCGAGCGATGAGGTTCCGGCGGGTAGGCCAGAGGAATCGACTCACAGCCTCGGGGGCGTTTGGCTCCAAGGTCTTTTCGTCGTACGGCCACAGTGAGAGCTCGGCTCCATCAATCAGGTAGTCACGCACATCGCTACCTTCGACGAGCTCGCGCCGGTGAGTCTCTGTAATTCCTGCGCGTCGCAAGGTTCCTGAACCAACCATATATGCGTCATCTTCGCGCGTAACCGCACCTGCGCCGATTTCATCGGAAACCAATTCTAGCCTGGTGTGGGCTGCATTATCGAGCTGATCGATCAGCTCCTGCCCCCCAGCCGTTAGGATCCAGGGTCGCTTATCAAAGATTCCCGCTCGAGTAAGATCATCGACCGAAACCCACCTGCTAGAGCTCATCGGCACATCGATCTGCGTAGCGATCGCCCGCCACACCAATCCATCTTCGGCTTTCATCGGCACAGACGGCTCCCCCTGAGCGCTCCGTACTGCCCGAATAGTTGCCTGCCGCTTAGCTCCCTCTCTCGGGCGCCCCACAAGGATCACCGTGGGTGTCCCGTGCCCCGGGATATATGCCCCGGATGTGTCAATTACCTCGGTGAGCTCAACTTTTTGCGCGAAGTACTCCTCGATCAGCTTCGTCCCGAACTCCCGCTTCATGAAGGAGTTCGCCGTGATCTGGCCGACCATGCCGTACCCGGCCTCATCGCCCCCGCCCCGCTTGGCCAGCTCGAAGAACCTCTGAGCGAACGGCACCGACAGCGCGTACGTTCCCGCACACGCGTCGTATAGCTCCCGATAAAGTTGGTTGAGCTTCTTGTCCTTGACTGTGATGTAAGGCGGATTCCCCACCACCACGTGATACCGTCCCTGCTGCAAAATCCCCGGATACTCGTGCACGTCCTCCGTCGCATACGAGAACTCCGCCAGTGGGTCACCCGCAGCCCCCTCCTCCCCAAGTCCCAGCTGCAGCTCCAACTGCCGGTCCTTGATAAGGGAGTCGCCCACCGCTAGCTGGATCGGCCACTCGTACTCCCGCGCCGCCCCAAACGTCCGCAGCCCACTCGCCGCCATCGCCGCCACAAGCAACCGGAACCGCGCTACCGCCACCGCGAACGGGTTCAGGTCCACCCCGTGCACTGACTCCAGCGCCGCCCGCACCCGCTCGTACGGACCGACCTCCGGCCGCTCCTCGGCCCGCAGCCGCACCAGCCGCCGGAAGGCACCCAGCACAAAGTGCCCTGACCCACACGTCGGGTCGATCATCTTCAGCTCTTCGAAGCCGAACTCCCGCACCGCAGGCGTCATCGTCCGGTCGAGGATGAACTCCTCCACGAACTCCGGGGTTTGGAGCAACGCGTACGTCTTTCGCGCCGCCTCGCTCAGGTCTTGGTACAGGTCGCCCAGGAACCGGGTGTCCCAGCCCTCCGTGCCGTCCTCGCTCAGCGGGTCGGTGAAGTCGTGGACCAGCACCGACGTGCTGCCAGAGCCGTCTTCCGCCTCCACCGACTTCTGCTCCCGCCAGAACGCCAACAGCGCGCCCGCCCCGTCATGCGACAGCGGAATCTGGTACAGCGGATTGTGGTCCCGGTCGAACAGCAGCCGCCCCGCCTGCCCCGCCCCCAGCTCTGCGAACGCCGTCTCCAGCCACCCGCGGTACGTCGGATCGGCGTCCTTCGCCATGTACTCCTCGTACCGCGCCTGGGCCACCTCTCGCCCCGCCACATCAGGCGCCGTAATGTACGGCTCCGCGATCAGCCGATTGTCCTCGCTGAACCGGACGAACACCGTGCCGAGCACCCACGCCACCGCGACCTGCGTGACCCGCTCTCCGAGCCAGCTGTTCCACGTGGCCGCCGTGCGCCCCAGCTTCTTCGCCTGGTCGTACTCGCCGCGCAGCCGTGCCCCGACCTCGGGAACGGCCTTGACCTGCGCGTCCAGGTCAGTCTCTGCCGCCTTGACCTGCTTCTGCAGGTCACTGAGGAGGCTCTTGCGGTCGATCACGGACTGCTCCCGAAGTTGTGACTAAAAAAGCGAGACGAGAAGGAGGACGGAAGAGGCGACGATCCGCCGCCGTACCGCAGGTGTCAGACGTCCTGCGCGAGATGTTTTCGCGCCACCCACGCGTCCGGCACGACGATCCACTCATCGAACCCAGCCTGGTACGGAACACTCTGCCCGGCCAGCCTCGGCGCGCGGGCCGGGTCGGATTGGGCGACGAGCAGCCACAGCGGGCTGCCGCCCTGCCGGGATTCCTCCGCGAGGCGGCCCAGGAGGTCGAACGCGTCGTAGCGGGCGAGTGCCGCCGTGTCGGTGAGGAGCAGCGGACCGCTGGCCTGAGCCAGACGCTCGCGGAGGAGTGGCTCGACGCGTCCCCACGCCTTGTCCGTACGGACCCGCAACTGCTGGTGGGGCCGCGTGCCCGCCTCGGCGGCGTCCGCCTTGAGGACAGTCTCCCAGGTCGGCTTGGTCGCCTCGGCGATCACGCCGCGCAGTTCGGCCAGGAATAGCCCGGTCAGCGATACGACTGTCGCCCCGTAGGGCGGGCCGGACAGCCGTCGTACCACCGTCTCCGCGCCCTGGTGCGGCACGGTCAGGACCCGGAAACCGTCCTGTCCCGCCGAGTGCACGAGCCGCTGCTCGGCCTTCACCGCCGCCGCGACCGCCGCGTCCGCGTCGTATTGCGTCGGCGCTGACCGCCGCGCCGCCGAGGCCGCGACACCCCAACTCGCGGATGTCATCCCGCTGGTGAACTCCCCGGCGGGTCGGTCCGGGATGAGCCGGAGGGTCTTGTCGTAGCGGGTCGCCAGCTTCAGCTCGAAGCCGGCCTGCTTCAACAGCCGCACCAGCTCGCTGCCGACCGGCAGTTCGCGCGGGACGAGAGGATCGTCGCCCAGGTCGGGGAAGCGGGTCGCGACCCGCTTGTGCAGAGCGTCGATGGTGAGCCCCGGCTGGCGCTCCTCCTCGACACCCGGCTGCACGGCGACCACACCGGCCTGGGTGATCCGCAGTGCGCGTACGAGGTCCAGATCGCGTGGATAGATCTCCAGGCGGGGCGTGAGCGCGGCCCCCGGGGAAGCCGCGACCGCGATCTCGGCCGTCCGCCGCTCGTCCCAGCCGAGGGCCCCCGGCGGCTGCCGGATCGCGGCGAGCTTGGTGAGGACCGTGCTCGCCGTCGGCAGGGACTCGAGGTTCGCCAGTTCGTCCGCCTGCGCGCCCAGCTTGAGCGCGTACTCCCGGAGGGCCGGCAGGGTCGGGGTGTCCGCCCCGTCGTCACTGTCCTCTCCGTCGCGGACGTCGATGACGATCAGTCCGAGCACCGGGTCGGCGCCCTTGGGCAGCCGGGCATGGAAGTAACGGAACCGCGGCGGCGTCTCTTCGTACTGCTCCCGGAACTGCTCTCGCTCCACCACCGCACGCAGCAGCGACAGCGCCAGCGCACGCCGGTCCCGACGCTTCACCACCTTGCTGCCTCGCTGGGCGAGCAGCGCATCGGCGAGTTCGAGCACCGGCACGACCCGGCCGCGCTCGGCGACCAGCTCGATCACCTGTTCGCTCAGCAGCTTCAGCGCGAGATCGTTGTACCAGCGCTCGCGCGCTTTCTTCACGATCTGCGGGATGCGTCCCACCGTGAGGCCAAGGGCCTTGGCGACGTCCGTCTGCCGGACCCAGGGCAGCCCCTCGGGCAGGTCACCGTTCTCGTCGGGAAGCCGGAGCAGCAGCCGGACAGCCTCGCGCTCCTTCGCGTTGGAGCGGGCGTTGCCGCCCGACGGACGCGGCACCAGGCGGGACGCGAGGGCGTCCAGACTCAGCCCGCGCAGCACCTCCAGGCCGGTGTCGCCGCCGTCCGCCGCGACCGATTCGGCGACCGCCTGCTCCAGCTCGGTGGCCTCCTCGCGGGCGGCCTTGAGCGCCTCCTTGCTCATCGGCGCCGGTGTTTTGCCGAGTCGCAGATTCCACTGCTTCTGCCGGTTCTGGATCTCCGTGCGGGTCCGGGCGCCCATGCCCGGCGCCGTCAGGAACTTCCGGACCGAGTAGTTGAGGACGTCGCCCACGGTGTTCAGGCCCAGGTCGAACAGTTGGGACTGCGCCGCAAGCGTTAGGCCCGCCACCGACAGCGGTGTGGAGCGGTCGGCCCGTTCCGCCTGCTCGTCGCGGATCTCCTCCGCTGAGGTCTCGTCGTCGCTTTGGCCGATCTGCGGCGCAGCGCTTTCTACCGCCACCACCTTGTTGCCGTGCCCGGAGCTCGGCGCGGTCGTCCGCTGAGCGTCCAGGAAGATCGCGTTCCAGGCGCGCTCCATCGGCTTCAGGTCCGGGAAGCGGTCCTTCACGTCCCGGGCCAGGGCCTTGCGGAAGAAGGCCACCAGGCCGTCCCGTACGGGGTCGTCGAAGGCGTCGGCAGCCAGCTGCGGGTACGGCCACTCCTTCGGATCGGTCTGCCGGGGCGTGACCGAGCCGTCGCCCCAGCGGGGCAGCTCGCGGGACGCCATCTCGTGCAGCGTGACAGCCAGCGCGTACCGCTCGGCGTGGCCGTCGTACGAACCGCGCGTGATGATTCCGACGAAGGGGTCGAGATAGCCCTCGGTGCCCGCCTCGATCTCCTTCGCGGGGTATCCAGCCAGCGAGAAGTCGATCAGGACGAGCTGGCGGGTGCCGTTGGGACGGATCCGGATCGCGATGTTGTCCGGCTTCAGGTCCCTGTGCCAGATGCCCTCCGCCTCCAGGTGCTCCACCGCGCCGAACAGGTACTTTCCGTATGTCTCCAGCTGGTCCATACGGAGGCGGCCGTAGTCCCGCAGCTGACGGGCGACGGTGTCCTCGCGTCTGCGTGCGGCCTTGCCCGTGCCCTCCGTGTCCAGCGCGCGGCTGTCACCTACATACTCCAGGGCGAGCACCCTGCGGCCCGCGAGGGTCAGCGGCTCCCGCTCGTACAGCGCGATGATGCTGGAATCCCGGTGGATCCGACCCAGGACATCGGCCTCCCGGTCGAGCACCACGTGCTTCGCCTCGCTGAGCGCGACCTTGAGCACCGCTACCGGCAGGCTGCCGCTGCGACGGGGCTCACCGGCCAGGTCACGGACCAGGAACGCCCGCGACGTCGAGCCCGTACCGAGACGGCGCACGATCTCCCAGCGCCCGGCGAACACATCACCGGCCACCGCTTCCAGCGGGTCCTTCTCCGGCTCGGTCTGTTCTCCACCGGCCTGCGAGGCCGGGGAAGCGCCGACAGCCGACTCTCCACCCGCGGTGTCCTTGTCGGCGAAAGCCTCCTCGACGAATTCCAGCATCTCCAGGAAGTCGTCGACTGTGGAAAGACGGCGGCTCGGCTCGTACGCGGTGGACGCCTCCACCAGGTCGTCGATGTCGGGATTGAGGCCGTCCACCAGTGCACTCGGGGCGAGCGTCTCACCCGCCTCCAGGCGGGACAGGACCTCACTCTGGGTCGCACCCGGCGCCTGCCCGGTGACCAGGAGATACGTGAGAACGCCGAGCCCGTACACATCGAGCCGGACCGGGTCCGCCTTCGGGATCCGCAGCTCGGGCGCCAGATACGGGTCGGCCTGCTGGGAGACGTGCAGACCGGACACATGAGAGGTGGCCAGCGTCAGCGGCTTGCCCTGGCTGGCGCTGTGCCCGGAGGCGATCTGCCAGTCCGCGATCTGCAGCCGGGGGCTCAGCCAGCGCTGCTCCTCGCCCAGTTCGCGCCCGCGCGGACCGCGGTTGCGCGGGATCACGTGCACCGCGTGCGCCGACAGCGTGCGGTGATGGAGCCGGTTGGAGTGCGCGGAACGGAGCGTCTCGGCGAGCTGGCGGACCAGCGCGAGACGGCCGGGCAGGTCGAGGCGCTCCCCGTGCTCCACCAGGTAGTCGTCGAGCCTGAGGGTCTCCGGGTGGTAGTCGAAGAGGATCGTCGGGCCTGCGGGATGTCCCGACGGCAGGTAGCTCTTCAGCTGGACGGCGCCCGGGTGCCGGAACCGGCTGAGCACCGTGGCCTCACGCGCGGCGGCCTTCTCCACCGAGGCGCGCTCGGTATCCGAAGCGCCCCGCTCGCTGAGGAAGACCCGTACCCGGGCCAGATCGTGCAGTTGGGTGTGACGCCCCAGGTAGTCGGCCCAGGTCGGACCGGAGTCGAATGACTTCGTCTCCAGCAGGTACGACCCCACCTCGTGCTGACGGCGGACGGACGCGATGCCGAGCTGCTTGAGGGCCGCGTCGACCTGGCGCGAGATCCCGGCGGTCATCGGGACCCGGGCACCCTGCGGCGGAACAGCGAGCATCTCGACCAGCTGCCTGATCTTGAAGACGCCATTCAGGTCGGCGCCCGTCAGATTCACCCGGAACTTGTCGTCGGTGAAACAGACCGCCTCACCCACCCAGATCCTCGGCTGCCCGGGGCCACGCCCCACGACGTTCCCGATCAGGCCCGCCAGCTCCTTGGCCTTCTGATTGGTCAGATGCAGCGGATTGCCGTGCCGGCGCTGGGAACCGCCGGGGGTCGTCTGCACCCAGCTGTTCCCGCCGCCGCTCACCGACCCGTGCCAGTCCTTCAGCTCGATCAGGAACACACCGGCCGGCGCGGTGACCATGAGATCGATCTCGCGGACGTGCCCGCTGTTCGCCGTGAAGGTGAAGTTCGACCAGGCACGCCAAGGCTCCTCGTTCGGCAGGAGCCTGCGGATGGCCTCAAGACCGCGGCGCTCGTGCTCGAACTCGGACTCGGTGACCGTCGTCCACCGGCCATCCTCCATGTGGCTCCCGCCCCGTATCAGCTCATGTCCGTGCGTGCCGGTCGCATTCTTGCTGGTGCGGCCCAGGCAGCCCGGCTGAAATCCCGGAAGAAATCCTAGACGGTGGCACCGACACCGAGCGGTTCAGAAGTGACAGCGGCCATACAACGGCAGGCCAGGGGGCTGACGGCATGGGTGAGTGACCGGAACGCGCGCCCTGCGGTTCGTCTGAAGATGTACTGGTCGGAAAGCACGATTCTCCGATACATATGAAGGATTGCGTGGGGGATCGGGGGGTTCAGTGCTGCTTGTCGTGGGATTACTCGGCATAGGCGGATGTGTCCTGGTGTCCCGTTGCGGTGGACCGACGCGGTACCACCGTCCGTGCCGCCGCAGACGCAGAGGCTTGTTCGCCCGTTGCCAGGATCACGGCTTCACCCTTGTCACGGTCACCGACCTGGCGGGACTCGCGCTGTTCGGTCTGGCCTTCGGAGTGTGGATGCTCTTCGGGGCGGCCAGCTGATGCGGCGCAGCCGCAGCCAGGGAGGGTGGGCCGCGATTCCCTGGTGGGCGTGGGGGCTCGGAAGCATGGCAGGGTTCGTCGGGCTGTGGCAGGTGGCCCAGCAGTGGCCGGTGTGGACCGGGTTCGGGCTGGCTTCCGCTGCTGTCGGGCTGGCGTTGAAGCCGGGGCGATCGGCCTTGATGGCGCGGGCCGGCCGCTCTGTGCTTGCCGCAGGGCCCGTGCGCTATTCGCTGGCACATCTCGATTCCCTGGACCCTACGGCGTTCGAACTGGCGATCTGTTCCCTGCTGCGCAGGGACGGTCTGGCCGCGCAGCATGTCGGCCGAGCGGGGGACAAGGGAGCCGACGTACTGGTTGTCGACGGGTCCCGACGGCGGGTGGTCGTGCAGTGCAAGCGGCTGCGACCGGACCGAAGGGTCGGAGACCAGGACGTCCAGCGGGTCAACGGAACCTACCGCCACGACCACGGTGCCGAATTCGCTGTGATCGTCACCACCGGAGGGTTCACGACGGCCGCGAGAGCCAGTGGCCCGCGCTACGGGATCCATCTGGTTGACCGGGACGCGCTGGAGCGGTGGGCCGTCCTGGGGGAGCCGTTGTACCGGATTCTCCGGATCCCCGATGCGCGGGCACGGAGCGGGAGGCGGAGCCCCGGATCCTGGCGTGCAAGAAGGTCGCTGGGGTGACATCACTCAGCAAAACCAACAACTAGCTATGTATGCCGATGAGTTTGCCACCTGAGGGGGAGTATGACCGGCCAGACCGAGTCCGTGCGGATTCAGGTGTCCGGGGCGGACCCGCATCACGCGGAACTGGAGGCGCGAGAACTCCGCGAAGTTCTGCGCCGGTTGGACGACACCGAGGTGCGCTTCGCCCCACCGGAAGCAGCACACGACGCGGAGGGCTCGAAGGGGCCGGCGCTGCTGACCCCGGAGGTCGTGCTTGTTCTCACGGGAGGATCTTTCACGCTGGCCGGGACCGCCATCAAGGCGTGGGTCGCCGTCCGTAAGAGCCGCAAGGTACGCGTCCTACACCCGGACGGCACGGTCACAGAGTTCCAGGGTGGCGTCTCCGGGCGTGAGATCAGGGAGCTGCGGGATGGTGGCAGTAACAGCAGTTCGGGCGCCGGCCCCGGAGCCGGGCGGTGAGCCGAAAGCATGCTCTGCTCGTGGGCACCGCCACCCACCAGGACGTGGGCTACCCCGCCCTGCCTTCGGTGCGCGCGGACATCCACTTCCTGGGCCAGGTCCTTGAGATGCCCGCCGTCGGAGGGTACGAGAAGTGCTCCCGGGTCGAGGACTCGCCGAAAGCGGCGGTCAAGCAGGCCATCGAGGGATTCCTGAGTGCGCGGGAACCGGATGAACTGGTGGTGGTCTACTTCAGTGGCCACGGGGCGTACGACCGCGAGGACGGTCAGCTGTACTTCGTCACCACGGACACCGAGGCCGGGCGGGAGCATCAGACAGCCCTCGAAGCAGGCTTCATCATCGACCAGTTGGAGAAGTGCGCGGCCCGCCGCAAGGTGCTGCTGCTCGACTGCTGTTTCAGCGGTAGCGCGGTGCAGGGCTTTCGCAGCAAAGGGGCACCCGCGACAGCCGCCATGCCGGTGGTCGAAGCCGGAGGAGTACACGTCATCACCGCCTCCCAGCACTGGGAGAAGGCGTTTACCACGGATGCCGACCAGCCTTCGCAGTTCACCCGGGCGATCGTCGACGGCCTGCATTCGGGACGAGCGGACCTGGACGGCGACGGGCAGATCTCCGCGAACGACCTGTTCCGTCACATCAGCCGGGACCTGCAGAAGGCACCGGACGGCCGTCGGCAGACGCCGACCCAGTCGACCCTGTCCGTGACCGGCGACATCTATCTCGCCCGCGCCGCCACCGGCCGCCAGATTCCCGCGCTCAAGCCGCTGCCCGCCGGGCTCACCGCAGTGACCGACACCGCGGGAGACAAGTCGCCGGCGCCCGTAGAGCCCACCGAGGCGGCACACGACGACTCGGCCTTCACCGAGGCCGAATGGACCCGGCTGCTGGCCTACTACCAGCAATGCCTGGAGGCAGAGGGCCGCACCGGTGAACTGCTGCCGCTGGCGGGCAGCGACCCGCCGCGAACGGTCTGGCCGGCCGGGGAGGAAGTTCTTCTCTCCGGCACGGAATCCAGTGTGCAGGCACCACAACGCGTAGTGGACCTCGCCGAGCAGGCGCAGAAGGACGGCGCCGACCTCTGGTACGGGTACCCCGTCGCCGTGCTGTACGACGGCACGCGCCAGGTGTGCGCACCGCTCGCCATGCGCCGGATCGACGTCGAACGCGGACCACAGGGACGCAGCGTCGTCACGCCGTCCGGACCGATCGTCCTCCACCCCGAACTCGTCCTGAACCGGTTGGGCAAGGACGAAGGACGGGAACTGCTCGCCGTCTACCAGCCCAACTGGCGGCCGGGATTCCGCGAGGACATGATCCGCGACCTGCGCAGCCTGCTGCAGGAACTCGGGCTGCCCGACACCGAACATCTCGATCCTGGGGCCCTTGGCGACGGCAGCTCGCTGCGCGCGGCACACGAGGGCGTCCGCAACGTGGCGGTCGTCCACGCGACCCGGTCGGACAGCGCGGCCACAGCACAGCTGATGAAGGACTACACGACGCTGCAGCGGAGCATCAGACAGTTCCCGGAAACGGCACTCGGAGCGTTCACTGCGCAGGGCGAAAAAGAGCCGAGCGCCGAACAGGACGTACAGATCGTCGCGCCACTGGAACTCAACGAAGGACAGGAAGCCGTTATCCGGGCCGCCATGGTCCGCAGGCTCACGGTCGCCACCGGACCACCCGGCACAGGCAAGAGCCAGCTCATCGTCAACACGGTCGCCACCGCCAGGGCAGCCGGACAGACCGTGCTCGTCGCCTCCACCAACAACAAGGCGGTGGACGAGGTCTGGCAGCGGTGCGAGCAACTCGCCCCCGGGCTTCTCGTGCGGACAGGCGCGCAGTCGGTCGTCGACAAGGAGGTGCGCACCTTGGAGGAACTCACCCGCAGCGTCCGGCCCCGGCAGTCCTCCCAGACGCACCGGGGCGAACTGCGGAACCATCTCCGCACACAGGAGTCGCTGCGGCACAGGCTCGCAGAGATCGCGCGCCGGGAGAGGGACCTCGCCGACCTCGGCCGACTGCGTTCCGCCTACGCGGAGAAGCACCACCAGGACCCCAGGACACTCGCCACCGCGCTGGGCGACGACGCCTCCCTGGGACGGTGGCTGCGCCGGGCCCGTACGGCGGCCCGTCTCGGAATCTTCGGGGGATGGCTGCGCGGCCGGTGCGTGCGCAGGCTCGACCCTGTGCCGGTCCAGGTCGCGGACCGTAAGGACTTCGCCGAACTGCTGATGTTCGCCGAAGCGGAAGCCGACTGGCGGCGAATGCGCACCGCGGCTGAAGCGGCGCCCGACGACGCCCAGCTCCACGCCACGCTTCAGGATGCCGACCAGCGGGTCCGTGAGGCCGCGACAACACTGCTGCAGTCATCGGTGGCGGAGCAGGCGATGACTGCCCGTGCCGCCATCCACGAGCGCATCGAGGCCGTGCGGGCGCATTCACCGAGGCAGTGGTCGACCCTGGACCGCCTCCTGCCGCAGGTCTCGGGCTGGGCCGTCACCACGCGTTCCGCACGGCGGTTCCGGGACCGGGCCGCCCTCTTCGACCTGGCCATCGTGGACGAAGCCAGCCAGTGCTCCGCACCGGATGTGCTGCCGCTGCTCTTCCGAGCCCGGCGCGCCCTGGTGATCGGCGACCCCATGCAGCTGCAGCACATCACCACATTGCAGCCACGCCAGGAAGCAGAGGCGCACCGGGAAGCAGGACTGCGGGCGAGCTGGCTCGACGAGCACCGGCTTGAGCACCGCCGCTACTCCGCCTTCCATGCGGCTGCCCATGCGGCAGGTGAGACACTGCTGCTCGACGAGCACTTCCGCTGCCACCCGGACATCGTCGGCATCGCGAACCGCCACTGCTACGGCGGCCGACTGACCGTCCTCACCGACCCCCGGTCGCTGCGGCGCATCAACGGAGTCGACGCCGTGCAGTGGCTCGACGTGAAGGGGACGGCGCGCAGGGGCCACAACGGGTCGTGGCTGAACCAGGACGAAGCCGACCGCGTACATCTCTCGGTGGAGCGTCTGCTCAAGCGGCTTCCGCACGGTTCGACCGTAGGCGTCGTCACTCCCTTCCGGGCCCAGAAGGACCTCATCGCCGATCGCTGGCGGCACGAACCACGGGTCAGGGTCGGGACGGTGCACACCTTCCAGGGAGGACAGCAGGATGTGATCCTGCTGTCCCTCGTCGCGTCCGACCGGATGCGTCCGAGCGCGGTCAACTGGCTTTCCCGCGAGGTCAACCTCTGGAACGTGGCCATCACACGGGCCCGTTCGCATCTCATCGTGTTCGGCGACCGCGACTTCTGGGCGGTCCGGCCCGGCATGCCGCACGCACTCCTCGACGCGGCAGAGGCCAAGGATGGCCTCCCTGCAAACGGTGTTCACCCGGAACATTCCGACGAAGACGTCGGCGACCGGTTGCAGTACCTGCTGACGGACGCGATCCCGGGAGTCCTGATCGACCGGAATGCCGTGGTGGACGGCTACCCCTACGACTTCGACGTCCGCCGCAGTTCAAAGTGCGCTCGGATCCGTCTCGACCACGGTGCATCCACCGGCACAGAGGCCGCACGTCACCTGAGACTCGCCCTCGGTCGAACAGCCCTGCTGCCCAACGGCGTGCGGATCCCTGCCTGGCAGGTATGGGACGGGCGGACGGAACGGGTGGTGGGCCGGCTCGACAACTGAATGTGCAGGGAGGGGCGGGCAGCGCTGAAGAACGCATCGGGATGAGCGCGAAGAGCGATATGACTGCGACAGCCGAAGCCTGTCCCTATCATCGGACCGGGGAATCTCGGTGTCCCGGCCCGCACGCCGGGAGCCCCCGCGTCGGCATGCGTACGAGCTTCTCCGACGACCGGTTTCCCCGCAATTCGCCAGGAGTTCACCGTGCCGTACACAGCAGAGATCAGCCGCTCCAATCCGACGAGCATCATCTTCCTCGTCGACCAGTCGACCTCCATGAGCGATCCCATTGGTGGTGAAGTACCGCAGCAGAAGGCAGATGTCGTTGCCGACGCCATCAACCGCCTGCTCACCGAACTTTCCGTCAAATGCGCGAAAGAAGAGGGTGTACGCGACTACTTCCACGTCGCGGTCATCGGCTACGGAGCCACCGTGGGCTCGGCGCTCGCGGGGCCGCTCGAAGGACGGGACCTCGTTCCCCTGAGCGAGGTGGCGGACAACCCGGCCCGCATCGACGAGCGAAGCAAGAAGGTTCCCGACGGTGCCGGTGGACTGGTGGAGACCGCCGTCAACTTCCCTCTATGGATGGATCCGAGAGCCCACGGGGGGACCCCGATGAACCGTGCGTTGCAGTACGCGGAGGGACTCGTCGCCGGCTGGACCGAGCAGTATCCGGCCGGTTTCCCGCCCATCGTCATCAACCTGACGGATGGCGAGTCGACCGACGGCGACCCCACCGCTGCCGCCGAGGCCGTCACCTCCCACGCCACAGCGGATGGAGCGGCACTGCTGTTCAATCTGCATGTGTCCGCGGCGGGCGGTACACCGACCGCGTTCCCCGACTCGGCCGACACCCTCCCTGACAGTTACGCCCGGACCCTGTTCGGCATGTCCAGCCCGTTGCCGAGCCACATGCGGTCGTACGCGGCCTCGCAGGGGCAGCGAGTCAGCGAGACCACTCGCGGGTTCGTCTACAACGCAGACATCACCACGGTCATCCAGTTCCTCGACATCGGAACTCGGGCCACCGAACTGCGGTGACGACCTCCACTTCCTGCGTGTACGTCACGCATCTGGTGGCTCCCAAGAAGGGAAGCACGGCAGCGGAATGCGAGGACGCCGTCGCCGTGCTTCCCGGGCATCCGCACGATCACATGCTGCGGGAGCCATTCGCGGCAGGCATCTGCGACGGAGCCACGGAAAGCGCACTGGCCAAGGACTGGGCCAGGCTGCTGTCCCGCACCGCGGCCGAACACGCCATGGCGTGGCCGGACGTACTGGCAGGCGGAACTTCCTTCGAGCAGTTCGCAGAGGCCGTGGTGGCCCGGTGGGGGCCCTGGCTGGCCGACTACACAATGGCTCGCCAGGCAGACGGGCGTCCACTGAAGTGGTACGAGCACACCAAGCTTGAGGAGGGCGCCTACGCGACGCTGCTCACGCTGCGCGTCGACCCGGAGAGCGGTGCCCACAACGGTAAAACGGCACCGTCCTGGCGGTGGCGTGCCGCTGCCCTCGGGGACAGCTGCCTGTTCCACCTACGCGACAACCAGTTGATACAGACGTTCCCTGTGTCGGCCGTCGAGGAATTCGGCACCACTCCCGATCTCTTCAGCAGCCGGAACCGTGACGCCGTGCTCCTTGCCGACCGTACGAGGTTCACCGGAGGGAACTGTCGGCCGGGAGACCGCCTGCTCCTGATGACGGACGCTCTGGCCGCTTGGCTCATGTCGGCTCCGGACCAGGCTGACGCCGTCGGCCAGCTCCTCGAATACGCCGGGCCCGACGACCTGGACGACTTTAACAACTGGCTGAACGGGCTGCGGGACAGTCAGCAGTTGCGCAATGACGACGTGGCGTTCGTGCGGATCGATTTCGAGGGACGGTGAACATGGGCCCGGCCACCGGTTCACAGCGCCGGTTCCCCAGCGGTGCCGAGTATGCGGAAGCTCTGCAGCACACCCAGTTGTGCTTCCATCATCCAGAACTCAAGGGCGCTCGGCCCGAGCTGACCGGACTCGGTCTGCCGCGCCCCATCTCCGGCGCCTTCGCCAGTGTCTTCTCCCTGACCTCACCAACATCGGGCCGACGGTACGCGGTCAAGTGCTTCACCCGTCACGTCCCGGAGCAGGAACGCCGGTACGAGGCCATCAGCTCCCGTCTCGCCCTGCTCGACCCGGCGGAGCTCTCTCAGCCGTGGAACCTCGGTTTCGAATACCTTCCCGACGCCATCAGCGTCGGGCGGGAACGCTACCCGGTACTCAAGATGGAGTGGGCCGAGGCCGTCACCCTGTCGTCCTGGCTCGATGACAACCATGCGGATCGGATCGCCGTGGATCGCCTGGCTGACCGGTTCGAGGAACTGACCCGAGACCTGGCGGACCACCAGATCGCCCATGGCGATCTGCAGCACGGCAACCTGCTCGTGGCGAGCGACGACACCTTGCGACTGGTCGACTACGACGGCATGTATGTCCCGGCACTGGCCGGCCTCGGAGGGACCGAGCGAGGGCACCGGAACTATCAGTCGCCCCTGCGGGGTAACGACGACTTCGGAGTAGATCTTGACCGGTTCTCCACCTGGGTCATCTTCCTCTCGTTGAAGGCGATCGCCTCGGAACCGGCTCTGTGGTCCCGGTTGCATGAACCCAGCGGTGAATTCCTCCTGCTCACCGAGGAAGATTTTACGAGCCCGGCCGAGTCCGCACGATTGCAGACGTTGCTCACTCATCCCGACCGTATGGTGAGCGGACTCGCCGACCAGGTGCGGACCCTGGCCTGCCAGCCCCTGGACATGCTGCCACCACTCACCCTGGCCGTGCCCAGGCAGCGCCCAGCCGCAACGGTGATCACGGACACCACTGCTCACAGTGGGGCCACCGCCCCGGGGGCGGGCGGCCTACCCGACTGGATGGCAGGACACATTACCTCTGCGGCGTCGCCCCCACAGCCCGCGCCCTCGGTCGCCCCACCAGACAGATTTCAGGTCAGGACGCCACTGGATGTCGCCGTAGCCGTCGTCTGGCCCCTGATGTTGGCGGTGACCGTACTGGCACTTTTCGTGAGCCTCTCGACGGCCCCGTTCGGTCCGGCAGTGCCGGTGCTCGCCGCCGTCGCGTTCTCGGTGTTCGGGCGGGCCCGCCGCACGGAGTGGACTCAGGCACGGGCCGTTCTCTCCGAACTCACGGCGGAACTGGGCCAGCTCGACGACCCGCTCAAGGCCGAGGGGAAGCTACGCAAGGACCGGGCGAAGTTCGACGCCGCAGAGACGAAGCGCACCGCGGACCATCCGCGAGCACAGAGCAAACTCACCGCGAGCTATCAGGCAGAGCTCCAGCAGATCGAGAAGCGCAGGATCCGTAAGCGGCAGGAGCTGGACAAGAAGATCGCCGGGCTTTCGGCGGAGCGAGGGAAAGCGTTACGAACGGCGCTTGCCGCTCGGCAGTCCGCCTATGTGCGGGACCGTCTCGGAGGACAGCTGATCGCCCGGAATCCGCCGTACGGCATCGGACCGAAACTGGCCGCGCGGCTTGCGGCAGCGGGGGTCCGTACCGCAGCCGACTTCACCGGATACCGTACCGTGCAAAATGCGCAATACAACAGCGTCGGTGCCGAACTGGTACTCAGCAACGGCCGCCGCATCGATGTCCAGGGCATCGGTGAGGCCAAGGCCATCGCACTCGATGTCTGGCGCAGGCAACTGGTCGCCGCTGCCGAAGCCGATCAGCCCACCGCGCTCACCGCACAGGAACGACAGTCGATCGACCAGGGCATCGAGGTCCGGCGCACCCGCCTCACCACTGAGCTGCGCTCCGTGGACGCGGCAGCTGAAGCCGCACGGACGAAGGCTCAGCAGGAGTTGGAGGACGGCCAGGCGCGGCTTACCCAGGAGAACGCCCTGGCCGACGAGCGGGCCCGCCGACAGCGGAAGGAGTTCAGCCGGCGCGCGGTTACGCTCCAGCAGAACAGTGCGCGCCATGCGGCACTGAGCTCTGCTGCCGAGACAGCTGAGGCTCACCGGCGCAGGCTGTCTCTCGTGCGATACCTGCGATTCCTCTACACCGGTCGCTGAACCGCGCCCCCGAAATGCACGATGTCGCATCCACGGTCGGCCTGGTGCTCCATACGGCCGAAGGGCCAGGGATAGGTGTAGGGGAACGTGAAAGGGGCACCGGACCGGTACGGTAACGGTGCCCCGGAACAGCGGTGCGGCGGTCGGGCGTCAGCGTGGAGTGGCCAACGCGCCCGGAGAGCGGGGAGTGTGACATGGCCACGCCTGATGAGGTGGCCGGTCGAGCAGGAGCCACGCGCTGTTCATGCTTCCCATCGAATCTTGTGCGACTCCCTCGGACAAGCTCTACGGGCTTCTCCTGACACTGCCCTGGCGCTGCTGCACCTCAGGCCCGGACCGAAAAGAGGAAGTCGATCAGCTTGCCGTCGACAAACAGCAGGACGAGGCCAGCGACTCTGTACACGGTCAGGTTGCGGCGCAGCAGATCATGCGACGCAGGCGTGTAGCGGACACCGCGCAGCGCCAGAGGGAGGCGCAGCATAGGGAGTGGGTGGCAGTGCTCAAACCTCCTGAGGGACGCTGACCGACTGGTTCCCGTCTCTGCGGGATGCTGCCCCTCAGGTGCCGACCGCAGTGCGGTGCCCGGCGCGGATGGGGCTGTCGTCCGGAGCCGGCGCGTTACGACGGGTTCGCGCGGCGGATGCGGATCGGGCCGGGGGTGGCGGGGTCGGTGACGGGGTGGCCGGATCGGGTTACCTGTACCTTGCCGGCTGCTGCCAGGCGCCAGGCTGCTCGGCGGGTGGGTTCCATCAGGGCGCGCCAGCCTTCGTCGTCGCCTTCGTAGGCCTCGCGCGCGGCCTCAGACGGGCAGATCGACGCGGTGGCCGCGCGCCGGTCCAGCAGGTTCATGATGACCTGCTCCAGGTGGTGGGTGAGGTGGGGGTCCGGTTCTGGCACGTTGTCGAGTGTGGCACCGTTCGCCCGAGAGTGCGCCTTATGCTCCCGTCTTGATCTCGATCAGCTCGCGGCTCTGGAGGGCGTGCAGGGAGAAGCGCCAGAGTTGGCCCTCCCAGGTGGTGGCGTAGACCGTGCCGGTGGTGCCGTCCAGGGGGACGCCGTGGGGGGCGAAGGCGCCGCTGACGGTCCTGACCGCCGCGGTGGTGGGCGTGCCCAGGCCGTCGGCGAGCTGCTGCGGTTCGCCCTGCTGCCGCAGGTCGACCTGGAACAGGATTCCGATCCTGGAGCGACCAACTGAGCGTGTTCGAGACCGAGAACTCGACCCGGCGGTCCATGTGACCGGTCGTGGGTCGGTCCGGTTGACGAACGTTTTCTCGTAGATCACGTCCGGAGCGGGCTGCTGGATGTCGCTCCGCTCCTCGATGGAGCGGGACGCCCATGTTCATATGGGTGGTCCACCCGCGTTCGTGTGCAGAGTCCCCCGGGGCGCCCCCGCTGCCGGAGTGTTCCGGTGGCAGGGGCGGCTCTTGTGGCGGTGGCGCGGGAGGTGGTGGTGTCAGATCGCCGGGCGGTAGAAGTAGGTGCGGCGGCTGATGATTTTGCCGTCGCGGACGGTGTACGCGTCCGAGAACTGTTCGTCGAGGGGCGCGCCGGTGCGGCTCGTGCCGGTGAACCGGCCCCAGCACGCGGCCGTCTCCAAGTCGCTCACCACGTGCCGTACTTGGTGGTGGCCGGTGGCGACCACACGCTCGACCCGGTAGAAGTGTTCGATCTCCGCCAGGCCCCGCAGCGGGTCGTAGCCGGGGCGGTCGTAGACGCAGTCCTCGGCGAAGACGAGGCCTAGGTCGTCCCAGCGTGCCGCGTCGATGATGGTGAAGAGCTCGGTCACCAGGTTCCCGGCGGACCGTATGACTGTGGTCGGTGAAGTCATGTCGCCCTCTCTGTGCTTGTTCTGCGCTGTCTGCACTGTTCTGTACCGTTCTGCGCGGTGGTTCCGCGCACGCGCGGCGAGATGGAGTGCGGTGCGGTGCGATGTGGTGCGGGTGTGGTGTGGTGTGTGGTCAGGCGGAGCGCGGTGGGCGTTCGGTGGTCCGGTCCGTGTCGTCGGGCGCGCAGGTCGTCGCGGTACGGCGAGCCGTGTGGGACGTAGGGGACGCGTGGGGTCGGCGTGCCGTGTGGGCCGTACCGGTCGTACGAGGTGTGCCGGGCGCCCGCCTGTCTCGACCGGGCGCAGGCGTCGCCGGGGACGTGGCCGTGCTGATCGGAGTCGCTTCCGTCCTGGCGCTGAGTGCGGTGCGGGCACAGGAGCCGGAGCGGGTGCCGGGCTTCGGGACGGCGGGCGCGGCAGGTGCCGGACCGGCCGGGCGGTGCAGCATGAGGATCATCGAGTACCCCCCCGGTACCCAGGAACTTCACGGCGCGGAAGGCCCGCGCGGAGTAGGTGTGTCCTCGGACCGCGTGCCCACGAGGACGCTAGCCGTTGAGTTGTGAAGCGATCAATCGCCTGCTGCCGTATGGCTGGAACGGGCGCTTGTGGCCGGGGCGCGGAGCCGTGGGTTCCCGCAGTTGGGAGGGGCGCGGGTCGTCCCGTGAGGCGCTCGGGGCGGGGTGGGCATGGCCGGATTCGCCGCGGTGGGTGCGAGGGGCGGGCCTCAGGGCGAGGGCGGCGGCGGTTCCTCCGTGGCGCTGTCGCGGAGGTGGGCCAGGACCGCGAGGACCCTGCGGTTGCCCTCGGCGGGGTCCAGGTCGAGCTTGGCGAAGATGTTGCTCGCGTGCTTCACCACCGAGGCCTCGGTGACCGTGAGGCGGTGGGCGACGGCCTGGTTGGTGAGGCCCTGGGCCATCAGGGCCAGGACCTCGTGTTCGCGGGGCGTGAGGCGGGCCAGGGGCCGGGTGCGGCGGGCCAGGAGGACGCGGACGACCTCCGGGTCGACGACCGTCTCGCCGGCGGCCACCCGGCGCAGTGCGTCGAGGAAGTCCGCCACCTCGCCCACCCGGTCCTTGAGGAGGTAGCCGAGGCCGGTCAGGCTCGTGCCGCCGCCGGACAGGAGCTGGGTCGCGTACGCCGTGGCGACGTACTGGGAGAGGACCAGGACCGGCAAGTCGGCGTGGTCGGCGCGGAGTTCGAGGGCCGCCTTGAGCCCCTCGTCGCGGAAGCCGGGCGGCATGCGGACGTCGGTGACCACGATGTCCGGAACCTCGGACTCCACCGCGCGCTTCAGGGCGGGGGCGTCGCCCACCGCCGCGGCCACCTCGTGGCCGCCGCGCGTGAGGAGCTCCACGAGCCCGGCGCGCAGCAGTACGGCGTCCTCGGCGAGGACTACGCGGAGCACGGAACCTCCACTGTCAGTTCGGTCGGGCCGCCGACGGGGCTCGCGACCGTCAGCCGTCCGTCCAGGATCGCCAGCCGGTCCGCCAGGCCCGTCAGGCCGGTGCCGCGCGCCGGGTCGGCGCCGCCGCGGCCGTCGTCGGTGATCCTCAGCGTAAGGCGTCCGTTCCGGAGCCTGCCGGTCACCGTCACCCGGCCGGCACCGCTGTGCTTCGCCGCGTTGGCCAGGGCCTCGGTCACCGTGAAGTACGCGGTGGTCTCCACGGCGTCCGGCAGCCGGTGCGGCAGGTCGATGTCGACGGCGACGGGCACGGGGTGGCGCAGCGCGACCTCCGTGACGGCGGCCGCCAGGCCGTGGTCGGTGAGGACCTGCGGGTGGATGCCGCGGACCAGGTCGCGCAGTTGCTCCAGCGCGCGCCGCGCCTCACCGCGGCCGCGGGCGAGGAGCTCGGCCACCGCGGGGTTGCCGTCCCCGAGCTCCATCTCGGCGAAGCCCAGGGTCATGGTGAGCGCGACCAACTGCTGCTGCGCCCCGTCGTGCAGGTCGCGTTCGATGCGGCGCCGCTCGGCCTCGAAGGCGTCGGCCAGGCGGGCGCGCGAGCGGGTGAGTTCGCGGACGTGCCGCGTCAGCGGCTCGTCGCGGGGCGCCAGCAGGAAGTGCGCCGTCCGTACGTGTACGCCGGTGAGCAGGCCCGCCGCGTAGGCGGCCAGGGCGAGTGCCAGGGCGCCCACGGCGGTGAACGGCAGGGCCGCGAGGGGGTGGGGCACCGCCTCGCCCGGGATGATCATCACCGTGTCCGGGGCGAGCGCCCACACGAGGACGGGCGACACGACCAGCAGGCCCGCGAAGAGCAGGAGCAGCGCCACGCCGAGCCCCACGGCGGGAGACACCAGCGCGAGCAGCCACGCGTAGCCGAGCTCCCGCCACGTCGCCCGCTCCCCGCACCGGGTCCGCAGCCAGGCCCGGAGCCCGGCGTCCGACACGGGCCGGTGCGGGTCCGGCAGCGGCTGCGGCTCGACGAGCCGCAGGCGGCGCCGCTCCAGGCGCCCGAGCGGGAGCCCGGCGAGCGCGGCCCCCACCAGCAGGGCGAGGCCGACGCCGACGACGGACAGCACGAGCCCGCCGACGAGGAGCGCCGCCATCGCCAGGAGCACCGCGAAACCGAGCGGGACGCCGCCGCACAGGTACGCCCAGCAGCGCAACGGCCACGAGGAGAACAGGAACCGGTGCGGCGGCAGGTGCCGCATCGCGTCCCACACGGCTACGGGCACGGGCGCGGACGCGGCTTCCCTTTCATGGCCACCGCCGCCCTGGACGTGCGGCTCGCGTGCTCGGCTCGGCCCGTCTGGCCCGTCTGGCCCGTCTGGGCCGTCCGGCTCGGTCGGCCCGTCCGCTCCGTCCGGCGGGTGCCCCCGCATCGGCGCCGCCTCCCGCGGAATGTCGTACTCCATGATCTCGGCGAAGCCTAGCGGGGAGCCGCCCGCGCGGGCAGGGCGCCCGCCGCGCGCGACAGGGCGCCCCGGGGGCGGCGCGCCACGACGCCGCCCCCGGGCGTACGCGCCTACGCCGCGGCCAAGGCCTCGATCAGCGTGGCCCGGGCGCGTGCCACGCGGGAGCGGACCGTGCCGACGGGGCAGCCGATGGCCGCGGCCGCCTCCGCGTACGGCTGCTGCAGGACCTGGGTGAGGACGAACGCCTGGC
This sequence comes from Streptomyces longispororuber, assembly GCF_014656095.1. GTDB lineage: Bacteria > Actinomycetota > Actinomycetes > Streptomycetales > Streptomycetaceae > Streptomyces > Streptomyces longispororuber. The sequence goes on along the minus strand of NZ_BNBT01000027.1, from coordinate 20,121 downwards.
GTCGCTCCGCCGGGATCGCGGCGAGGAGTTCGGCCAGCGCGATGCCGTCCTCGAACCCGGGCAGGCCGCGCGGCTGTGCCTGCTCCGCGGCGGCCTGCCAGTCGTCGCGGTCCGAGAGCCGCGGCCGGGCCGCTGCGTGGCGCAGGCTGTCCACGACCGTGCGGCGCGCGATGGACAGCAGCCAGGTCCGCGCCGACGACCGCCCCTCGAACCGGTGCAGGCTGCCGAGCGCCCGCAGGAACGTGTCCTGCGCCAGGTCGTCGGCGGCCTGCGGGTCGGCGCTCAGGTGCGCGACGTAGCGCAGTACGTCGCGGTGCAGCGCCCGTACGAACCGGTCGACGGCCTCGGGGTCCCCGTCGCGCGCGGCGAGCGCGAGCCGCGTGACGGGTTCGTCGGCGGTGTCGGTGCGCCGGGTGCTTCGGCTGACGGGGCCGACGGGAGTGACCGGGCCGACGGGGCTGACGGGGTTGACGGGGGTGACGGAGGTGGCCCGGGTGGTGCGGGTGTCCGCGCGCGTGGTCGTCCGGGACGCGTCCGGGGCCGGGGCCGGACGCGGGCCGTCCGGGTCCGCCGACCGGCAGGGGCGGTGGCCTTGCGGGAGTTTTCGGGCAGGTGGAGTCGTCGGAGCAGGAGTCATCGCCTGATGTCCTTCACGGAAGCCGGAGTTCGGTTCCGGTTGCGCCCGGAGCGCGCGGTGCGCGCGGGCGCCGCCGGTGACGGGTGACGTACGGCCCTGCGGGCCCCTGGCGGGGCGGCACGGGCCGCTGCCCGGTCGCGCGTACGACGAGGAGCGGCGCGGCGCGGGGTGCGCCGGGCCGGGCGGGCGGCACGGGTTGCGCCGCCGGGCGTCGTCGTGGCGGGCCGGGAAACCGGCTGTCAGCCGACAGTGAGCACGTCAGTCATCGCGACGGTGGTCCTGGTGAGGGCCGTTGGTGATGGCCGTGGGCGAGGGCCGTTCGTGGTGGCCCTGGCAGCGGACCTGTGGGCGGTTCCGCGGGTGCCTCCGTCGGCGGTCCCGTCGAGGGGACCGTCGGCGGTCCTGTCAGCCGACAGCGAGCCCGGGTGGCGGACCCCGTGTGGTGAGGGCGTGGACGAGGAGGAGCCGCCGCAGCCGCCGCGCGCCGTGGTCACGGCGCGGGCGCGGCTGCGGCCGGTGCGGGGGCAGGGGCCGCGGCAGTACGAGGCGCAGCGGCGCGGCGAGCCAGCCCGCCACGGCGCGGCCGATGCGGAAGGCGGCGCGCTCGCCGTACGCGAGCCACAGGCCGCACAGCAGCGCGGCCAGCAGGTGCGCGGCGAGCATGCCGAGCGGCGACATGCCTCCCATGTCGTGCTCGGCGTGTCCGGCGTGCAGGTCGTGCAGGCCGGTCATGAGGTGCCCGCCGTGCAGGTCACCCATGAGGTCGCCGCCGTGCGTGCCGGGTGTGCCGTGCAGGTCGTGCAGGCCGCCCATGACGTGCCCGCCGTGCAGCCCCTGCATCCCGTCTGCCGCGCCGGACACGGCGTCGACGGCACCGGCCGCATCGACGGTATCGACGGCACCGGCCGCGCCGGACATCGTGCCGTTCGGGGCGCCGCCGCCTCCGGCGGAGGACAGGTGCGACATGTCGTGCCCACCATGGCCCGAGGGCACAGCGTCCCGCAGGCCCATCGCGTGCCCGGCGTGCCCGGCCTGCCCGACCGCCTCGTGCAGACGGCCGCCCAACCCCGCGTCGGTCACGACGCGGAGCGCGTCCGCCTCGGACATCTCCGCCGTGCCGCCCGCCCCGCAGAGCAGATGGCGTGCCCACTGGCGGGCCACGGATGTGCCGCCCGCCGCCGGGGGCCGGGCCACGGTCTGCGCGAGTGAGAACCACGCGTGCAGGGCGCCCTGCGCCACCACGGACGCGGAGGTGACCACCAGGACGCCGCGCTCACGCCCGGCGAGGAACCAGGCCCCCGCGAACGTCGCCGCGCCCGCCGACGGCAGCGCCCACCAGGGCAGCGGGGCCGCCGACATCAGGGCGTGGCCGGTGGCCGCGAGCAGCACACAGGCGGCCGCGAACACCGCAGCCCGTACCGCGCGACAGCTTCGGCCCCCAGTCATGGCGGCCTCATCTTTGCATCCGCCTGCCGCCGCCGACGGAGGGGTCCGCCCTGTTCGGCCGCCGCTCCGCCCCCGACCCGTCATGTGGCGCGGGTCACGCGCGGGCCCGGGAACCGGCACCGCCGTACGTCCGACTCCTGACCGGCCCTCCACCGCGCGGCAGCGCCGCACCGGGGTCGCGCGCGGTCCCAACAGGGTGATGCGCCTGCCCGCGGGGACCGGCGCGGAGGACGACCGTCCGCATCGACTCGACGTTCGCGCCCTCGTGTTCCACTCCGCGCTCCCGGGTTCGGACGGCGGCGCGTGCGGCGGGCGACGGGCGCCCCGCGCCGACAAGAAGGGGGAGTTCCCGCGCGCGGTGCCGGGCACGAGGGTGGGGACGGCCCCGGGCTGGGGGCGGAGGGTTCCCGCACGCGGGGGCACACGGGAGAGGGGAGCGGGGTCGTGAGACGCGTGGCGCGGGGTGGGACGCGGGGGCGGCAGCGCCGTCGCGCGCGTCGTCACCCTCGTGTCGCAATTGGGCCAACCGGGTGAGGTGACGTAAGAATTGCCTGGTACGGACGTTGAGGACGAGCCAGGACGGGGTTGCTCTGTGACCAGCAACGAAGCCACCGACGAGCAGTGGGAAGGGCTCGCGCAGGTCGTGCCGCTGCGCGGTCGCAACGAATGGCCGTCGTGGCCGGGCCACCGCTCGCTGCCCGACGCCGAGACCGAGACCCGGCGGCGCTTCGTCGTCACGCGCGTCAACGTCTTCTCCGACGCCCGCGAGGTCGCCGAGAACCTGATGGCGCAGATCCCCGTACTGCTCGACCTCAGCGGCGCCGAGACCGAGACCGCCAAGCGGGTCCTCGACTTCAGCAGCGGCGTCGTCTTCGGCCTGGGCTGCGGCATGCACCGCGTCGAGAAGAACGTCTTCCTGCTGTCGCCGCCCGACACCGAGGTGCAGGGCCTGGTGGAGGCCGCCACCGTCTGAGCGGGAACCGGGCCGAGCGGTCCGGCCCCGACGGGGATCCGCGCAAGGGTTCGGGCGGGGGTCCGGCGGCCCGGGGCGCTCCCGGTGCGGCTAGCCCAACTGCCCAGCTCACGAGGCATATTGTACGGTGATCGCCCGATCGGGCGAAGGGTGGCGGGGCAAAACGGTTCGCCTGCGCCACCGCGGCTTAACTTCCCGTGCATGACTGTGCACTCCCGCCGGACGTTCGCGCAGGATCCGACAGGCCGGGACAAGCCGCGCGTCACCGAGCTACGGCTCTCCGCCTTCGCCGGGCACCGGGCCGCCGCGTTCCCGCTCGGCCCGCTCACCCTGTTCGCGGGGCCGAGCGGCAGCGGCAAGACGAGTGCACTGCGCGCGTACGAGGCCCTCGCGCTGCTCGGCGCGGGCGCGGAGCTCGTCGACGTGTTCCCGCAGCCCGCGCGCTGCGTGCCCGAGCGCGCCCGCGCCGACGGCCAGGCCCGCCGCGGCTTCCGTATCGGCTGCACCGTCGACGGCCCCGCGGGCCCCGTCCGCCTCGACGTCGCCGTCCAGGCCGAGCCGGAGCTGCGCATCGCGGGGGAGCGGCTGACCCGCGACGGTCTCACCCTCCTGGAGACCGCGCTGCGGGACCCCGGGCGCCGCGCCGTCCAGGCCTCCTGGCACACGGCCGGCGCCGCGCCGGTCACCCGGGCGCCGCTGCCCGACGACCGGCTCGGCACCGCGCTGCTGCCGCTGCGGGTCGCGGGCAAGACCGACGGGCAGCGGCTCGTGCTCGCCGCCGCCGAACAGGTCGTCGTCGCGCTGCGCTCGGTGTTCTCCTGCGACCCGCGCCCCGGCCGGATGCGCGAGCCCGTGCCCGCCGGGCCCGTCGCCGAGAGCCGGCTGCTGAGCGGCTGCGACAACCTCGCCCAGGTGCTGCGGCGCACCCGCTCCGAGTGCGGCCACCGCCACGCCCAGCTCGTCGCCGCGCTGCGCGCCGGCTGCGCCGGGCCGGTCGCCGACGTGCTGGCCGAGCCGACGGCGCGGGGCGCGCTGCGGGCCGTGCTCGACCGCGGGGACGGGGTGCGGACCTGCGTGGGCCGCCTCGGCGACGGCGAACTGCGCTACCTGGCGCTCGCCCTGGTGCTGCTCACCGGACCCCGCGTCCTGGAGGTCGACCCGGTGGCGGAGGTCCCGGAGGCGTACCAGAGCCTGACCGTCCTCGCCGACGGCTTCGACCGCTGCCTGGACCAGCGGCAGAAGCGGGCCCTCGCGGACCTCGCGGCCCGCGCGTGCGGGCGCGGCCACATCCGGCTGATCGGCGCCGTCGCCGACGCGAGCTGGGCGGCGACGGCCGACGGCGTCACCGTGGTGGACCTCGGGCGCGCGGGGTGCGGCGGCATGCAGCAGGCCGGGGTGTAGTTGACTGGGGCCGTGACCGATCACGACATCGCGGGACTGCAGCGCAGGCTGGCCGAGTTCGCCGCCGCGCGCAACTGGGAGCCCTACCACACGCCCAAGAACCTCGCCGCCGCGCTCAGCGTGGAGGCCTCCGAACTCGTGGAGATCTTCCAGTGGCTGACCCCGGAGGAGTCGGCCCGCGTCATGGAGGACGCCGAATCGGCCCACCGGGTCGCGGACGAGGTCGCCGACGTGCTCGCGTACCTCCTTCAGTTCTGCGAGGTGCTCGGCATCGATCCGCTCACGGCACTCGCGGCGAAGATCGACCGGAACGAGGAGCGCTTTCCCGCGCCCTGACGGGCGGGGCCGCGGTTTTGCCTGCCTGCTGGCTGCTGCCGTCTTTTGCCTGTCGTCTGCCGTCTTTTGCCTGTCGTTTGCCGTCTGCTGCCGTCCGCTACCTGCCGTCTGCCGTCTGCCGTCTGTCGTCTGCTGCCGTCCGTCGTCTGCTGGCTGTCGTTTGTCGCCTGCCGTCCGCCCGTTGCCGTTGCCGTGCCGCCGTCCCCGCGTCGCTGTCGTCGCCGCGCTGCCGGGCGGCGCCCTGCGTGTGTCCGCCGGGTCCCGGAGTACGTGGTTCCGGGGACGCCCCGCGTACGCCCCGGGGTCGCGGCCGCCGGTCGCCGCGCGGGGTCGTGGAGCCCATCCACCCCGTAAGTCCGCCGCAGTCACCGCGCGTTGAGCGGTCCGAAACCCCGGCATACCCACCCTCTTGTCACTCTCCGTAGTGAATGCATTGTCCACACTCAGATTTTTGTCCACAGATTTCAGGCTTCCTCTGGCTTTTCGCACCGAAGGGGCTCACTGTGGGTAGTGAACAAGGGAGTTCGGGTGCACGTGCCGCGGGTGGGCGCGGGATGAATGGGGACGGCGCATGGATGCGATGCGGCTCATCGAGGCGACAAGATGCGCCTTGGCGCGGAGTCAGGAGCCCGCGGTCATCGTGGCGGAGGTGTGGCAGTCCCAGGCTCTGGCCCAGGCGATAGGTCATCGCCTCGCCGTCGCGGGCCCGCCGGAGTTACGAGGGGAGGCGCTCGGCCTCAGCGAGCTGAGCGGCCGGGGCTGCGGTCTCCTGGACCCGCCGCGCTCCGAGGCGGAGGACATACGGGCGGCTGGTCTGACGGGGATCGGCGACGCCCACGACACGCTGCTGGGTCTCGGTGCCCTGCTCGCCGAGGCCGGGATCGCCCTCGTCTCGGTGGCGATGAGTGCCGATGACGAGGGGCTGTACTGGCAGTGCATGGAGTCGATCGACGCGGCTGACGAGTCGCGGGACCGGGTGGTGGAGATGCTGCGCAAGCTTGCCGCCCGTTCTGGCGAGGGCGCCTGTGACAGGTGTGGCGGCACCGTCCTCGGCGGGTGACGGGGGCTCGGCCCCCGTGTCCCCCGTGTCTCCTCCACGTGCTCCCGGGTCATGCCCCGGGGGTGCGCCCCTTTGCGGTCGGTCGCTCGCCGTCTGGTTCTGCGGGTGCTCGCCGGCTGGTCGCGCAGTTCCCCGCGCCCCTTACGGGGCGCTCCGTAGAGGCGCGGGACAACCAGCAGGCACGAGGAAGCTGCCGGGAACGTGCCCCGAAGGGGCGCGGGGAACTGCGCGAGCAACCACGTACTACCGGCAGGTGTGAGGTAGCTGGCGGGGGTGCGCCCCGAAGGGGCGCGGGGAACTGCGCGAGCAACCATGTACTACCGGTATGTGCGAGGCGGTCGGCGGGAGCGTGCCCCGTAGGGGCGCGGGGAACTGCGCGACGGGCCGCAGGCTAAGGGGCGGCCCGGCCGCGGAGCGGGGTCAGTGGGGGTGGGGGCCGGGGGCGTCCGTGGGCGGGCGCTGGAGGTCGGCGTCCAGCCGGGACAGGTCCGCGTTCAGCGCGGCCATCAGCTCCTCCATCTGCTGCAGCAGACCCTTGGACGCACCCCGCGGCCCGGGCAGGGACTCCTCCGGCGTGAGCGGGTCGTGCGCCTGCTCGGGCACGGCTTCCTGGGACATCACGGCCTCCTCGGCCCGCGCCTCGCCGGACGTGAGCATTCCGGCCGGGCGAGGCAGTTGGTGCGGCGGGACGCGTCGGCGGCGGCCGCCGGCGCGGGTGCCGGGCGGCCCGGCTCCGCCCGAGCCAACGATCACCGGCTCGGCGCAGTCACTGCGCCGGGCCCGCGCCGCCGTCGGGTTGACGGATTTTCACCCGACCGGTGCGCGGCGGGACCGGCGGGACCGGTGAGGTTGACGGGCGTTCGAGCGTGCAGGATGGGGCCATGGACCTGCGCATCTTCACGGAGCCCCAGCAGGGGGCCACCTACGACACCCTCCTCGCCGTCGCCAAGGCCACCGAGGATCTGGGCTTCGACGCCTTCTTCCGTTCGGACCACTACCTGAGCATGGGCTCGGCCGACGGCCTGCCCGGGCCGACGGACGCCTGGATCACCCTCGCCGGACTCGCCCGCGAGACCAGGCGGATCCGGCTCGGCACGCTGATGACGGCGGGCACCTTCCGGCTGCCGGGCGTCCTCGCCATCCAGGTGGCACAGGTCGACCAGATGTCCGGCGGCCGGGTCGAACTGGGCCTGGGCGCGGGCTGGTTCGAGGACGAGCACAAGGCGTACGGCATCCCGTTCCCGAAGGAGAAGTTCGGCCGCCTGGAGGAGCAGCTCGCGATCGTGACGGGGCTGTGGGCCACGCCCGTCGGCGAGCGGTTCAGCTACGACGGGACGTACTACCACCTGACGGACTCGCCCGCGCTGCCCAAGCCCGCGCAGACCAAGGTGCCGGTCCTCATCGGCGGCCACGGCGCGAAGCGCACCCCGCGCCTCGCCGCGCGCTACGCCGACGAGTTCAACATCCCCTTCGCCTCCGTCGAGGACAGCGAGCGCCAGTTCAAGCGCGTCCGCGAGGCCGCCGAGCAGGCCGGGCGGAGCGCCGGTGACCTGGTGTACTCCAACGCCCTGGTGGCGTGCGTCGGCAAGGACGACGCGGAGGTCGCCCGGCGCGCCGCGGCCATCGGCCGCCAGGTGGACGAGCTCAAGGCCAACGGCCTGGCCGGCTCCCCGGCCGAGGTCGTCGACAAGATCGGCCGGTACGCCGAGACCGGCGCGAGCCGGATCTACCTCCAGTGCCTGGACCTGGACGACCTCGATCACCTGGAGCTGATCTCCGCGCGGGTGCAGTCCCAGCTCTCCTGAGCGGAGCGGACCGACAGCCCTCCGCGGGGGGCTGTCGGCTCAGCCGCGGGTCAGCGGCAGCAGGTGCGGCCGGGCGATGTCGAGGTAGTCCTGGGTCGACAGGGCCACCGAGTGGTCGAGGCACGCCGCGTTGAAGTAGATCTCCGGATGGCGCAGCAGCGCGGGGTCGGTGTAGAGCGGGAGCGTCGGGTCGAAGCTGAACGGCACGATGGAGCCGCACCGGCAGCCCGTGAGGTCCTCGGCCTTCTCCCGGGAGGCGAGCGCCGCGTCGGTGCCCCGGTAGAGCCGCCGTATCTGCTCCATGTCGATCTGGCGGTCGCCGGGGACGACCGTGAGGAGGTACTGGCGGGAGCGGCTGCCCAGCCCCACCCGCACCACCATGCACTTCGCGGCCGCGTCCAGCCGGTGGCCGCGCAGGGCGCTGGCGGCGTCCGTCCGGCCTTCCGGCGGATGGTCGATGACCCGGTACCGGGCCCCGGCCCGGTCGAGCAACTCGATCAGCCGCCCATAGCCGTCCGTCCTCACGGTGTTCCTCGTGGTCCCCGTGGTGGCCCCTGCGGTCGTCCCCGTGGTGGTCCCCGTGGTCGTCCCCGTGGTGGTCGTCCCCGTAGTGGTGTTCTTCGCGGTGGTCTTCATGGTGCTCGCCCTTCCGTGCGGCGGTGTGCGCCGATATCGCGCCACCCCGCTGTGCCGATTCCGTATGTTTGCGTCATGAATCGGATGCAGGTAGCCGTCGTCCAGGCCGGGTCCCCGCTGTTCGACACGGGTGAGGCGCTGGCCAAGGCGCAGCGGCTCATCACTGCGGCCGCGCGGGACGGCGCCGAGGTCGTCGTCCTGCCGGAGGCGTTCATCGGCGGCTACCCCAAGGGCCTGGACTTCGGGGTGACCGTGGGCTCGCGGTCGGCGCCCGGCCGCGAGGAGTTCCGCCGCTACTGGGACGCGGCGATCGACGTGCCCGGCCCCGCCACCGAGGCGCTGGGCGCGCTCACCCGGGAGCTGGGGTGCCACGCCGTGGTCGGGGCGGTGGAGCGCAGCGGCCGCACGCTGTACTGCGTGGCGCTGTTCTTCGGGCCGGGCGGACTCCTCGGCAAGCACCGCAAGCTGATGCCGACCGGCGCGGAGCGGCTGATCTGGGGCCTGGGCGACGGCTCCTCGATGCCGGTGGTGGAGATCGGGCGCGCCCGCCTGGGCTCGGCCATCTGCTGGGAGAACTACATGCCGCTGTTCCGCACCGCGATGTACACCAAGAACGTCGACCTGTGGTGCGCGCCCACCGTGGACGACCGGGAGAGCTGGCAGGCGACCATGCGGCACGTGGCCCTGGAGGGCCGGTGCTTCGTGCTCAGCGCCTGCCAGTACCTGACGCGCGCGGAGCTGCCGGCGGACGTCCACCCGGTGCAGGGGGACGAGGGGAGCACCGTGCTGATCGGCGGGGGCAGCGTCATCGTCTCGCCGCTCGGGGAGGTGCTGGCCGGGCCGTTGCGGGACGGGGAAGGCGTCCTCACGGCCGACCTCGACCTCGGCGAACTCGCCCGGGCGCGCTTCGACCTCGACGTGACGGGGCACTACGCCCGGCCGGACATCTTCGCGCTGCACGTCGACGAGCGCGCCAAGGAGGGCGTCGTTTCGAGCGATCACGGGGACCCGCCCCCCGGTCCGGCCCCGGCGCAGTAGAGGAGCCGCTCGCGCACCCACGCCGGGTCCTCGTGCTCGACCGTGACGCGGCCGAGGACGGCGGCGTGGCGCTGCCGGTCCGAGGCCAGGCAGGCGAGCTCCCGCTCGGTGAAGTCGTCGGGCCCGGGCACCGGAGGGCTGGCCTCCACGCGTACGCGCCCCTGTCCGGCGGCGAGCGCCCGCGCACGGGCCAACTGGTGCGGGTCGGTGGCCAGGAGCTGACCGGCCGCGCGGTGGCGCCGGCCGTCCGGGCGGGACCCGTACGGCGGCTCGCCGCGCGTCTCCTCCGGGGGCCCACCCCGCAGCTCCTCCTGCGGCTCGTCCCGCGCCTCTTGAGGAGGGCCGTCCGGGACCTCGCGCTCCAGGTGCGCGGCGAAGGCGTGCTCCGCCCAGTCCAGACCGCAGACGCGGGAGACGAGGGCCACCAGCCCGAACCCCGAGAGGCGGAAGCCCATCTCGATGAAGTGCGGGCCCTCGCCGTTCTGGATCACGTCGATGTGGAACGGGCCCTCGGCGTAGCCGGTGGCCGTCACGCAGGCCTGCGCCAGCGCCGTGAGCGCCTGCGGGGCGGACCGGCCCGGTGCCGCGAGGTGGCCCGCCTCCCGGAACCCCCGGAGCTCTCCGTTCGGCTCGGGCAGGACGAGCTTCTCGCAGAAGGTCAGCAGGTGGGCCCGGCCGTCGTGGGCCAGGCACTGCACAGAGTACTCCGTACCGGAGACGTGTTCCTCGACGAGGAGGCCGCTGAAGGCCGCGCCGCCGTAGTTGGCGGACGCGGCGGCGTCCCGCAGGGCCCGCGCGCGTTCCGCCTCGTCCCGTACGAGGAAGACGCCGAGCCCGCCCGCGCCGTCGACCGGCTTGACGACCTGCGGGAACGCGAGCGCGAAGAGGGGGCCGTGCCGCTCGGGGCCGCGGCCGTCCCCCGCCGTGGTGCCGGTGCCGACGGTGCCCGGGTCCACCCGCGCGTACCGGGGCTGCAGCACCGCGGGGGCGTGCCGGCGCAGCGCCGTGCGCTGCGCCGCCTTGTCCGGGGGGACGAAGTGCCGTCCGGCGCGCGGCCAGGGCGCGACGCGCGCGGCGGCCGCGAGGCGGAAGGCGCTCACCACGTACCGGTCGAACCCCGCGAGCACCAGGGCGGGCGTGACCCCGGCGGCGCGCAAGGCGTCGCCGACCTGCCCGCAGTCCTCGGGCTCCGGCACCGGCAGCTCCAGGTCGAAGGGGCGGCGGCGCAGGTGGCGGCGCCACCGCAGATAGGCGGGCGTCTCCACGAGGACGGCGGTCATGCCCCGCGCACGCGCACAGCGCAGATACGGGTCCAGGCCGTCGCGCGTGGCTCCGATCTGCACGAACGCGCCGCGGGCGTGCGCCACGGCTCACCGCCCGGAGAGGGTCTCGCCGACTTCCGGCCCGTCGGGGGCGTGCCGGGTGCGGATCCGCTCCTTGTGGGGGTCCCCGCGCAGGATGCTCTGCACGAGAGCGGGGTTGAGCTCGCTGCCGTACAGGGTCCGCAACTGCCCGAGCCCCAGGCCGCTCAGCTCCTCCAGGTCGGCCGCCAGCCCGGCATCGCCGCCCGCGACGGTGCCCGTGTCCCCGGCGTCCCCGGCCCCGCCGGAGAGCAGGGCGCGGACGGCCGCCTCCTGGCCGGCGAGACGGGGCGCCTGGCTCCCCAGGTAGGGGCGCAGACCGGCGCCGGCCGCGGTGAACGGCGAGTGGACCATGCACACCAGTTGCCGCTCCCCGAGCCCGTAGGCCTCCTGTGCGAAGGCGTTGACGCGCCGGCGCAGACCCTCGTGCGCCTCCGGGTCCGCGTACCGCGCCGCCATCGTGTCGATCAGCGGCTGCGGGAACTCCTTGCGCCGCATCAGGCGCAGCGCGAAGGCCGCGTACTCGTCCAGGCCCTCGCGGTAGTCGCGGTGGAAGAGGAACTGGGCCTTCAGGCCCCGCAGATGAGCCATCAGCGCCGGGTTGGCGCAGTCGGACTCGGTGAAGCTGAAGGCGAGGTCGTCGAAGACGAAGCCGAGGTGGCGCGTGAGCAGGTCCCAGTGGCTGCCCGCGTCGTACGCCGTGCCTCCGTAGATGGAGAAGAACCGCAGGTGGGCGGGGACGTCGCAGCGCACGCCGTGGCCGGTGTCCCCGGCCCCGTCCGGCCCGTGGATGTCCTCGAAGTAGGCGCGCGCCACGTCGTCGAGCGCGCCGAGCACCTGGCCGAACCCGCCCGGTGCCCGCGGCCGGGCGCGGCGGGGCACCTTGCGGGCGAGCTGGTTGATCCACGCCGTGTAGGCCCGCTGCTCCTCGGCCGAGTCGCCGGTGATGATGACGTCGGCGCCCCGGCCGTACGAGGCGGCGACCCCGAAGGCGTTGGCCATGCTCAGGTTGCAGGCGTTGCAGAAGGTGGGCCGGGCGTCGGCGCGGGTGCGGTGGCCGGTCATCAGGATGTCGGCGCGGTTGCGCGCCGTCACCTCCGGCGAGCGCGGGACGTCGACGTCGAAGGCCCGCACGTCGCCGCCCTCGACGAGCAGCAGCTCGCACGCGGGGTCCGCGGGCATGCCCAGCGCGGTGTAGACCCGGTCGATGTTCTCCATCACGGCCCGCGGCATGCCCGCGTGCCAGTTGGTGGCCGCCCGCAGGACGAACGTCCTGCCGTGCCACTGGTCGATGAGCAGTTGCATGCCGCGGACGAACGCCACCGTGTAACTGCTGTCCTTCCCGCCCCCGTAGGCGACCAGGACCGTCCCGTCGTCGCGGGCGTCCGGGTCGCGCAGCAGGCGGTGCAGTTCGTGCGCGGAGCCGCGGATCGCTTCGCGGTCGTGCGGCGTGAGGTGGGCGAGGAGTCCGTCCAGGGCCCGGGCCCGTAGGGTCGCCACCCCCGTGCCGGCCGCCGGTGATGTCACGCTGGCTGAGGGCTTCACGGGGTCCTCCGTCCGTGAGATGACGCGTCGTACGACCTCTCGACGCGGCCTTCCTCAGTCTCGGCAGGCGCGCCTCACGGTGCATGCGGAGGGAGGCTCCGCCGCCCGGCGGCCTTGCCGGGCCACGAATTCGAAACATGTGTTCGACGGTGTCGTGACGGAAGGGCGGCCGTGCGTCCGCGTTACGCCGAACGGGTGATGCGACTCGGGTGCGGCCCGCTCGACGGCGAGGAGTGCCGCCCCGTCCGGCGGTCGGCGGACGGGGGCCGAAATGCCTGAGTGCGCTCACCCGCTTCGATGTACGTTTGTGCGGGCACGCCAGGGGGGAGCGCCCCGCGCCGGCGAACCGGTCGCGGGCGGCGCGCACGCGTGCGGGCGAGGGGCGAGGGAGGGCCCGGAGCCGCACTCCCCGCAGCGTGTCCGTCCCGTCGCCGTGTCCCGTCCCGCCACCGCAGGCCGCCGACAGCCGCCGACAGCCGTCGGCGTCCGGCTCCCGCGGACCGGGCGACGCGCGCGCACCCGGCACGAACCGTCCACCATCCGCAGCTTTCGAGGCATACACCAAGGCAGACCCACCGTGTTCCTGACGATCAGCACGACCGGCACCCCGGAGCGTCCCGCGACCGACCTCGGCTTCCTGTTGCACAAGCATCCAGGGAAGGCGCAGGCGTTCTCCACCTCCTACGGGCGCGCCCACGTCTTCTACCCGGAGGCGTCCGCCGAGCGCTGCACGGCGGCGCTGCTCCTGGAGGTGGACCCCTTGGCGCTGGTACGGCGGGCCAAGGGCGGCAAGGGCAAGGGCGGCGGCGCCCCGGACGCGGCGCTCGCGCAGTACGTGAACGACCGCCCCTACGCGGCCTCCTCGCTGCTCGCCGTCGCCCTCAGCGCCGTGTTCTCCAGCGCGCTGCGCGGCGTCTGCAAGGCCCTGCCCGAGCGGGCCGGGGAGCCGCTGCCGCTGCGCGTGGAGGTGCCCGCGCTGCCCGCGCGCGGCGGCCCCGACCTGGTGCGCGCGCTGTTCGCGCCGCTGGGCTGGACGGTCGCCGCCGAGCCGGTGCCGCTGGACGAGCGCTTCCCCGACTGGGGCGCCTCGCGCTACGTACGCCTGGTCCTCCGGGCGCCGGAGGGCACCCTCACCCTGAGCGAGGCGCTGCGCCACCTGTACGTGCTGCTCCCGGTCCTGGACGACGCCAAGCACTACTGGGTCTCGGACGACGAGGTCGAGAAGCTGCTGCGCGCCGGGGACGGGTGGCTCGCGGCGCACCCGGAGCAGAAGCTGATCACGAGCCGCTACCTGTCGCGCCGCTGGTCGCTCACGCGCCAGGCCATGGAGCGCCTCGAACTGGTCCGGCTCGCCGACGCCGACGACACGGACGTCGAGGAGATCGACAACGCGGTGGCGGACGGGCCCGAGACCGAGGCCGAGACCGAGGCCGGTTCCGAGGCCGCCGGTACCGGCCCCGCCGCGACCGGTGCCGCCGAGCGGACGGCCCCGCTCGCCGTGCTGCGCCGCGAGGCCGTCGTCGCCGCGCTCCGCGCCGCCGACGCCGCCCGGGTGCTCGACCTCGGCTGCGGCCAGGGCCAGTTGGTGCAGGAGCTGCTCAAGGACACCCGGTTCACCAAGGTGGTGGGCGTGGACGTGTCGATGCGCGCGCTCACCGTCGCCGCGCGGCGGCTGCGCCTGGAGCGCATGGGCGAGCGGCAGGCCGAGCGCGTGGAGCTGTTCCAGGGCTCCCTCGCGTACACCGACAAGCGGCTCAAGGGGTACGACGCGGCGGTGCTCTGCGAGGTCGTCGAGCACGTCGACCCGGAGCGGCTGCCCGCCCTGGAGTACGCGGTGTTCGGCGCGGCCCGGCCCCGTACCGTCCTCGTGACCACGCCGAACGTCGAGTACAACGTCCGCTGGGAGTCCCTGCCCGCCGGGCGCTCCCGCCACAGCGACCACCGCTTCGAGTGGACGCGCGCCGAGTTCCGCCGGTGGGCCGACGGCGTCGCCGCCCGGTACGGCTACGACGTCACGTACGCGCCCGTGGGACCCGACGACCCCGAGGTGGGGCCGCCCACGCAGATGGCCGCGTTCACCCAGCGCACGGCCACCACGCCCACGGACCACGGCATGAACGAGAACAGCAGGCACAGCGGGAGCAGCACGAGCGACGAGGGGGCGGAGGCCGCATGACCGGGACCGAGACCAGGGCGCGTGCCCTGCCCGTCACCGACCTGTCCCTCGTCGTCCTGATCGGCGCGTCCGGCTCGGGCAAGTCGACGTTCGCGCGCAGGCACTTCGCGCCGACCGAGGTGCTCTCCTCGGACTTCTGCCGCGGCCTGGTCGCCGACGACGAGAACGACCAGAGCGCCAGCCGCGACGCCTTCGACGTGCTGCACTACATCGCGGGCAAGCGGCTCGCGGCGGGCCGCCGCACCGTCGTCGACGCCACCAGCGTGCAGCAGGACAGCCGCCGGCAACTCGTCGAGCTGGCCAGGAAGCACGACGTGCTGCCCGTCGCCATCGTCCTCGACGTGCCCGAGGAGGTGTGCGCCGCGCGCAACGCGGCCCGCACCGACCGGGCCGACATGCCGCGCCGCGTCGTCCAGCGGCACATACGCGAGCTCAAGCGCTCCCTGCGCCACCTGGAGCGCGAGGGCTTCCGCAAGGTGCACGTCCTCAGGGGCGTCGAGGAGGTCGAGGCGGCCACGGTCGTCACCGAGAAGCGCTACAACGACCTGACCCACCTCACCGGCCCCTTCGACATCATCGGCGACGTCCACGGCTGCGCGCGCGAGCTGGAGACGCTGCTCTCGAAGCTCGGGTACGTCGACGGGGCGCACCCCGAGGGCCGGACGGCCGTCTTCGTCGGCGACCTCGTCGACCGCGGCCCCGACACCCCGGGCGTGCTGCGCCGCGTGATGTCCATGGTCGCGGACGGCACCGCCCTGTGCGTGCCCGGCAACCACGAGAACAAGCTCGGCCGCCACCTCAAGGGCCGCAAGGTCCAGCACACGCACGGCCTCGCCGAGACCGTCGAGCAACTGGAGGGCGAGAGCGAGGAGTTCCGCGCCCGGGTGCGGGAGTTCGTCGACGGCCTCGTCAGCCACTACGTCCTCGACGGCGGCAAGCTCGTCGTCTGCCACGCCGGGCTGCCGGAGAAGTACCACGGCCGCACCTCGGGCCGGGTCCGCTCGCACGCGCTGTACGGCGACACGACCGGCGAGACCGACGAGTTCGGGCTGCCCGTGCGCTACCCGTGGGCCGAGGAGTACCGCGGCAGGGCGGCCGTCGTGTACGGCCACACGCCCGTGCCCACGGCGACCTGGCTGAACAACACCATCTGCCTGGACACCGGCGCCGTCTTCGGCGGCAAGCTCACCGCGCTGCGCTGGCCGGAGCGCGAACTCGTCGACGTACCGGCCGAGAAGGTCTGGTACGAACCGGCGAAGCCGCTGCGCACCGACGCGCCCGGCGGCCACGACGGCCGGCCCCTCGACCTCGGCGACGTGCACGGCCGCCGGGTGGTGGAGACCCGGCACGCCGGGCGGGTCACCGTGCGCGAGGAGAACGCGGCGGCGGCCCTGGAGGTCATGAGCCGCTTCGCCACCGACCCGCGCCTGGTGCCGTACCTGCCGCCGACGATGGCGCCCACGGCCACGTCCGGCCGGGACGGCTACCTGGAGCACCCCGCCGAGGCGTTCGCGCAGTACGCGAAGGACGGCGTGGCGCGCGTCGTGTGCGAGGAGAAGCACATGGGCTCGCGCGCGGTCGCCCTGGTCTGCAAGGACGCGGACGCGGCCCGCGAGCGGTTCGGCGTGGACGGCCCCACGGGCTCGCTGTACACCCGCACCGGCCGCCCGTTCCTGGACGACGCGGTGCTCACCGAGCAGGTCCTCGACCGGCTGCGGGACGCCGTCGCCGCCGCCGGTCTCTGGGCGGAGCTGGACACCGACTGGCTGCTCCTCGACGCCGAGCTGATGCCGTGGTCCCTCAAGGCGACCGGCCTGCTGCGCACCCAGTACGCCGCCGTGGGCGCCGCGTCCGGCGCGGTCTTCCCGGACGCCCTGAACGCCCTGGAGGCGGCCGCCGCGCGCGGCGTCGACGTGGGCGACCTGCTCGACACCCAGCGGGAACGGGCCGCGGACGCCGCCGCGTTCACCGACGCCTACCGCCGCTACTGCTGGCCGACGGACGGGCTCGACGGCGTGCACCTCGCGCCGTTCCAGCTCCTCGCCGTCCAGGGCCGCAGCCTCGCCGCGCTGCCGCACGACGAGCAACTGGCCCTGATCGACCGCATGGTGGAGCACGACGGCTCGGGCCTGCTGCGCACCACGCGCCGCCTGTACGTGGACACGGGCGACGCGGAGTCGGTGCGCGCGGGCATCGACTGGTGGCTGGAGATGACCGGGCGCGGCGGCGAGGGCATGGTCGTCAAGCCGGTCGGCGCGCTGGTCCGCGACGGCAAGGGGCGCCTGGTGCAGCCGGGCATCAAGTGCCGCGGCCGGGAGTACCTGCGGATCATCTACGGACCGGAGTACACGCGCCCGGAGAACCTGGAGAAGCTGCGCGGGCGCTTCCTCGGCCACAAGCGCTCGCTCGCGATCCGGGAGTACGCGCTCGGCCTCGAAGCCCTCGACCGGCTGGCGGACGGCGAGCCGCTGTGGCGGGTCCACGAGGCGGTGTTCGCGGTGCTCGCGCTGGAATCGGAACCGGTCGATCCGCGTCTGTGACCCGCAGGACGGCCGCGCCGCCGGTGTCCCGCCGGGCGTCCTGCCCGGCGGGACACCGGCGGCGGCGCCCGCGTGCCGCCGTACGACGTGATTCCGCGCGCCTTGTACGCGTCAGGCGGCCCCCGAGAGGTGAGGATGGGGGCATGGGATTCCACGTCGACTCCGAGGCCGGGCGGCTGCGCCGCGTCATACTGCACCGACCGGACCTGGAGCTGAAACGGCTGACGCCCACCAACAAGGACGCGCTGCTCTTCGACGACGTCCTGTGGGTGCGGCGGGCGAGACAGGAGCACGACGGCTTCGCCGACGTGCTGCGCGACCGGGGGGTGACGGTCCACCTCTTCGGTGACCTGCTCACCGAGACGCTGGAGGTGCCGGCCGCGCGCAAGCTCGTCCTGGACCGCGTCTTCGACGAGAAGGAGTACGGGCCGCTCGCCACCGACCACCTGCGCGCCGCGTTCGAGGCGCTGCCCTCCGCCGAGCTCGCCGAGGCGCTGGTCGGCGGCATGACCAAGCGGGAGTACCTGGAGCGGCACCCGGAGCCCACGTCGGTGCGGTTCCACTGCATGGAGCTCGACGACTTCCTGCTCGGCCCGCTGCCCAACCACCTGTTCACGCGCGACACCTCCGCGTGGATCTACGACGGCGTGTCCATCAACGCGATGCGCTGGCCGGCCCGGCAGCGCGAGACCGTGCACTTCGAGGCGATCTACCAGCACCACCCGCTCTTCCACGGCCAGGTCTCGCACGTCTGGTCCCAGGGGCAGGCCGACTACCCGTCCACCATCGAGGGCGGCGACGTCCTGGTCATCGGCAACGGCGCCGTGCTCATCGGCATGAGCGAGCGCACCAAGCCGCAGGCCGTCGAGATGCTCGCGCACAAGCTGTTCGCCGCCGGTTCGGCGCGCACGATCGTGGCGCTCGACATGCCCAAGCGGCGCGCGTTCATGCACCTGGACACGGTCATGACGATGGTCGACGGGGACACGTTCACGCAGTACGCGGGCCTCGGCATGCTGCGCTCGTACACGATCGAGCCCGGCGTCGACGAGCGGGAGCTGAAGGTCACCGACCACCCGCCGGAGCACATGCACCGGGCCATCGCCGCGGCGCTCGGCCTGGACCGCGTCCGCGTCCTGACCGCCACCCAGGACGTGCACGCCGCCGAGCGCGAGCAGTGGGACGACGGCTGCAACGTCCTCGCGGTCGAGCCGGGCGTCGTGGTCGCGTACGAGCGGAACGCGACGACCAACACCTACCTGCGCAAGCAGGGCATCGAGGTGATAGAGATCCCCGGCAGCGAGCTGGGGCGCGGCCGGGGCGGGCCGCGCT
The DNA here is from genome assembly GCF_014656095.1 of Streptomyces longispororuber. Classification (GTDB taxonomy): domain Bacteria; phylum Actinomycetota; class Actinomycetes; order Streptomycetales; family Streptomycetaceae; genus Streptomyces; species Streptomyces longispororuber. Next base: position 1,835 of record NZ_BNBT01000027.1, on the reverse strand, counting down.
GCATGAGCTGCCCGGTGGAGCGGGACCCGGTCGGGGGCTGACGCGGGGGCGGGGGCTGTCGGGGCCCTCCCGGGGTACGGGGTGCATAGATTTGTGGGTGATCGTATATAGTTCCAGAATCACGCATTCGCACCCCAGGAGCGCCCCCATGGCGAACGGCCCGATCAGCCCCGACCTCACCGGCCGCCACTTCCTCAAGGAGGTGGACTTCACCGCCGAGGAGTTCCGAGGTCTGCTCGCCCTCGCCGCGGAGCTCAAGGCCGCCAAGCGGGAGGGGCGCGAGCAGCGGCGGCTGACCGGCAGGAACATCGCCCTGGTCTTCGAGAAGCCCTCGACCCGCACGCGCTGCGCCTTCGAGGTGGCCGCCGCCGACCAGGGCGCCACCACGATGTACATGGACGCCGCGGCCACGCACATCGGGCAGAAGGAGTCCGCGAAGGACACCGCCCGCGTGCTCGGCCGGATGTTCGACGCGATCCAGTACCGGGGCGACGCCCACGGCACGGCCGAGGCGCTCGCCGCCCACGCCGGCGTGCCCGTCTACAACGGCCTGACCGACTCCTGGCACCCCACGCAGATGCTGGCCGACGTCCTGACCATGACCGAGCACTGCGCCAGGCCCCTGGCGGAGACCGCCTACGCCTACCTCGGCGACGCCCGCTACAACATGGGCAACTCCTACCTCGTGACCGGCGCCCTGCTCGGCATGGATGTCCGGATCGTGGCGCCCAAGGAGTACTGGCCCGCCGACCACGTGGTCGCCCGGGCGCGGGAGCTCGCCGCGGCCAGCGGTGCCCGGCTCACGCTCACCGAGGAGGTCGCCGAGGGGGTCGCGGGCGCCGACTTCGTCGCCACCGACGTCTGGCTGTCCATGGGGGAGCCCGCCGAGGTCTGGGACGAGCGCATCCGCGCCCTGTCGCCGTACGCCGTCACGACCGAGGTGCTGCGCGCGACCGGCAACGCCGACGTGAAGTTCCTGCACTGCCTGCCCGCGTTCCACGACCTGGACACGACGCTGGGGCGGGCGCTCGGCGAGCGCCATGGGCGGAGCTGGCTCGAGGTCAGCGACGAGGTCTTCGAGTCGGAGCACTCCGTCGTCTTCGACGAGGCGGAGAACCGGCTGCACACCATCAAGGCGGTCCTGGTCGCGACCCTCGCGGCCGCCCGGACCTAAGGTTCCGCGGGCCCCTCGGGTTCGGCGGGTTCCTCGGGCCCCTCGGGCTCGGCGGGCCCTTCGGGCCGGGCCGGGGCCGAGAGGCGGAACCACACCGCCTTGCCGGTCGGCGTGGGCCGGTGCCCGCACGCCGAGCTGAGCGTGCGGATCAGCAGCAGCCCCCGGCCGTGCTCCTGCCACGGGTCCGGCGCGTCCCCCGGCTCCGGGTCGGTCAGGTCGCCGGGCGGCGCCGGGTTGGAGTCCCGCACCTCGACCTGGCACTGCGTCGGCAGCAACTCGATGAGCAGCTCTATCGGGGCGTGCCCGGGCGCGTGCTCCACCGCGTTGGCGACCAGCTCGGCGGTGAGCAGCTCGGCCGTGTCCGTGTCCGCCGTGGAGCCGATGTCGGTGAGCGCGGTCCGCACCAGGGCGCGCGCGATCGGCACGGCTGCCACCGTGTGCGGCAGCGCGATGCGCCAGCTTGCGGGGGAGTGCGGTTCGGGCACGTGCGGGTCCGTTCGGCGAGCAGGTGGTCCGGGGCGGTCCTGCTTTCAACCGTACGAATCCTAAGCGGAACGGCGACAGGGCCCTTCGTCGGGCCGTGCCCGGGACCTCGGGGTGCGCGCACTCGGTGCCCGCGCCCGGCGCCCGATCCCGCCGCCCGCGCCCGGCGCCCGCGCCC
>NZ_BNBT01000026.1 GCF_014656095.1 Streptomyces longispororuber | reverse complement strand
GCCCGCGCGCGGCCCCGCCCCACGGTCGCCCGACACCGGCGGCACAGCACCCGGCGCCCGAGACCGGCGGCGCAGGCACCCGGCGCCCGACACCGGCGGCACAAGCACCCGGCACCCGGCCCGGGCGCCGCACGTACCCGGCACCGGCGGCACACGCACCCCAGCGGACCCGAACCCGAGGAGGCCCCCGATGACCAGCAGTACTCCGCCGAACGGCTTCTGGGCCCAGGCCCTGGCCGACCCCGACCGGACCGTCCTCACCACGCCCGACGGCGCCCGGTGGACCGCGGGGCGCCTGCACGCCGCCGCCAACCAGCTCGCGCACGGGCTGCGCGCGGCGGGCCTGCGGCAGGGCGACGCGTTCGCCGTGGTCCTGCCGAACGGCGCCGAGTTCCTCACCGCGTACCTCGCCGCCACCCAGGCGGGCCTGTACCTCGTGCCCGTCAACCACCACCTCGTCGGCCCCGAGATCGCCTGGATCGTCGCCGACTCCGGCGCCCGGGTGCTCATCGCCCACGAACGGTTCGCCGCCGCGGCCACCGCCGCCGCCGACGAGGCCGGACTCCCGGCCTCGCGCCGGTACGCCGTCGGCGACGTGCCCGGCTTCCGCCCGTACGCCGAACTCCTCGCCGGGCAGCCCGCGTCACCGCCGCCGGACCGGACGCTCGGCTGGGTCATGAACTACACCTCCGGTACGACGGGACGGCCGCGCGGCATCCGCCGCCCGCTGCCCGGCACACCCCCCGAGGAGTCCCACCTCGGCGGCTTCCTCGGCTTCTTCGGCATCAAGCCCTTCGACGGCAACGTGCACCTGGTGTGCTCGCCGCTCTACCACACCGCCGTCCTCCAGTTCGCGGGCGCCGCCCTGCACATCGGCCACCCGCTGGTCGTCATGGACCGGTGGACGCCCGAGGAGATGCTGCGCCTCATCGACACCCACCGGTGCACGCACACCCACATGGTCCCGACGCAGTTCCACCGCCTGCTCGCACTGCCCGCCGCGACCAGGGCCGCGTACGACGTGTCGGCCATGCGGCACGCCCTGCACGGGGCGGCGCCCTGCCCCGAGCACGTGAAGCGGGCGATGATCGACTGGTGGGGCGAGTGCGTCGAGGAGTACTACGCGGCCAGCGAGGGCGGCGGCGCGTTCGCGACCGCCCGGGACTGGCTGAAGAAGCCCGGCACCGTCGGCAAGGCGTGGCCCATCAGCGAACTCGCGATCTTCGACGACGACGGCAACCGGCTGCCGCCGGGCGAACTCGGCACCGTCTACATGCGGATGACCACGGGCGGCTTCGCGTACCACAAGGACGAGGCGAAGACGCGCAAGAACCGCATCGGCGACTTCTTCACCGTCGGCGACCTCGGCCACCTCGACGAGGACGGCTACCTCTTCCTCCGCGACCGCAAGACCGACCTGATCATCTCGGGCGGCGTCAACATCTACCCCGCCGAGATCGAGTCCGCCCTGCTCGCGCACCCGGCCGTGGCCGACGCCGCCGCGTTCGGCATCCCGCACGACGACTGGGGCGAGGAGGTCAAGGCCGTCGTCGAACCCGCGCCCGGGCACGCGCCCGGCGACGCGCTCGCCGCCGACATCCTGCGCCACTGCGCACAGCACCTGGCGGGCTACAAGCGGCCGAAGAGCGTCGACTTCGTCGCGGCGATGCCCCGGGACCCCAACGGCAAGCTGTACAAGCGGCGGCTCCGCGCGCCGTACTGGGAGGGCCGCGCCCCCGCGACCTGACGGCTCGGCACCTCGGAGACACCGCGCTCAGGACGGTTCCCAGACCGACGCGTCGTGGGCGAAGCACACCCGGCGCGGCTCGAACGCGGCCAGCCGGTCCAGCCACGGCGGATACGCCGGCAAGGGCGCCGCGACCCCGTCCCGCGCGGCCCGCCGGGCCAACTGGTCCGCGCCGAACTGCGAGGCCTGGTCCCGTGCCTGGCCCGCGAGCACCACCACGCCGTCGGCACCGCGTACGACGAGGGACTGGTGCCCCTCCGTGTGGCCGGGTGTCGGCACCACCCACACGCCCGGCCAGACCTCCGCCTCGCCCGACAGCTCGTGGTAGCGCACGCCGGGGAAGTCGACGAGGTGGTCGGCCGTGTAACCGCCGCGCCGCGCGGTGGCCAGCTCGGTCTCCTGCACGAACACGGGTCGCCCGGGCAGCAGCGGGTTGCCGCCGCAGTGGTCGAAGTGCAGATGGCAGTTGACCACGAGCGCGATGTCGTCCAGGCCCACCCCGGCGGCCGCCAGGGCCGCGCGCAGCGGCCGCCGCCGGGGCCGGTAGTGCGCCTCGGTGTCGGGCCCCGCCTCGCCGATGCCGGTGTCGAACAGGAGCAGCCCCCGCTCGTGCCGCACCAGGTACGCGAACGCGGGCTCCACCCGCGGCTCCGGCCCGCCCGCCTCGGCCGCGGGGCGCACGAAGTACCCCAGGTCGAGCCTGCGCAGCACGGTACCGTTCCCCCTCATGCGGCCATGGTGACAGGCGGGGCGCACCGGGCACACGGACTCTGCCGAGAGCAGAGGGGCCGCGGGCGCGACGTCCACCGGGCCCGCGGACGCGCGGCCCGGACGCCGGACGCGCGGCTCCCGTCAGCGGTCCCCGTACGCCGGGCGGGTCAACGGACCCTGGACACGCGGCTCGCGTCAGCGCACCCCGTACGCCCGGGCGAGGGCGCCCACCGTGGCGGTCATGGCCGCGCGCAGCTCGGGCGGCGCGACGACCTCGACGTCGGCGCCGAGCCGCAGCAACTCGCCGCACGCGTGCGGCACGCTCTCGACGGGGATGACCGTCTCGACCCAGCCGTCGTCGCCGGGGGCGCCCGCGGCGGCCTCGGCGGCCCGCGCCACGTACGGCGGCACGTTGTCGGGCAGGCGCCGCAGCCCCCGCGGGGACAGGCGGACGGTGGCGGTGCCGGTGTAGCGGCGCGTCTCGAAGTCGTCCAGGTACGACGCCCAGTACGCGCCCAGGTCGAAGCCCGCGGGGCGGTCGAAGCGCTCGTCGCTCACCGCGGCGTCGAGGACGTGGGCGACGCGGTAGGTCGCGGTCCGCTGCTCCGCGGCCGCGACCAGGTACCACGTACCGGACTTCAGGACCAGGCCGTAGGGGCGCAGGCGGCGCCGCACCTCTCGCGGCTCCCGCCAGCGGCGGTAGCGCACGTCCACCGCGCGCCCGGTGAGGGTGGCGTCCACCAGCAGCGGCAGGTGCGGCGCCGGTTCGGGCTCCCGGTACCAGCCGGGCACGTCCAGGTGGAACACCGCCGCCGTCCGCGCCGCCTCCTCCCGCGGCCCGGCCGGGAGCGCGGCGAGCAGCTTCAGCCGCGCCGCCGTCACCTCCGCCGCGAGCCCCAGGTCGGCGGCCGGACCGGGCAGCCCGGCGAAGAGCAGCGCCCGCGCCTCGCCCTCGCTCAGCCCGGTGAGCCGGGTGCGGTAGCCGTCGAGCAGGCGGTAGCCGCCGCCGCGACCGGGCTCCGCGTACACCGGTACCCCGGCGTCCTGCAGCCGCGCCACGTCCCGGTACGCGGTCCGCACCGACACGCCCAGCTCCTCGGCGACCGCTCGCGCGGTCACGCGGCCCCGCGACTGGAGCAACAGCAGCAACGACAGCAGACGCCCGGCAGACATGCGCCCATCCTGCCCCGAAACCCTGACACCCCCTGTCACACGGGCCGCCTACCGTCGACCCGCCCCCGCTCCCCGGGCCACGCCGTTCCGGCCGCCCGCACGGGACCGCCCACACCCACGCGCCGACAGGAGCCCCTGTGCCCACCGACCGCCTCACCGACCGTCCCACCGATCGTGCCACCGGCCGTCCCACCGGCGGTCTCGCCGTGATCGAACTGCGCCAGTACACGCTGCGCCCCGGCCGCCGCGACGAGCTGATCGACCTCTTCGACCGCGAGTTCGTCGAGACCCAGGAGGAGACCGGGATGACCGTGCTCGGCCAGTTCCGGGACCTCGACGACCCCGACCGCTTCGTCTGGCTGCGCGGCTTCCCGGACATGGCGGCGCGCCGGCACGCGCTGACGGCGTTCTACGACGGGCCCGTCTGGGCCGAGCACGGGGCGCGGGCGAACGTCACGATGCTCGACTCCGACGACGTCCTGCTGCTGCGGCCGCTGGCACCCGGGAGCGGCCCCGCGGTCCGGCCCGCCGACCGGCCGCGGCCGGGTGCCCCGGCGCCGGACCGCTTCGTGTCCGCCACGGTGTGGTCCTTCCCGCCGGGGCAGCACGAGGGGGCGGTGCTGCTCCGGGACGGCCTGCTGCCCGCGCTGCGCGCGACGGGACCCGCGCCGCTGGCCGTCCTGGCCACCGAGCCCGCGCCCAACACCTTCCCCCGACTGCCCGTCCGCACCGGTGAGAACGCCGTCGTGGTCCTCGGCTCGTACCCCGACGAGCACGCGCACCGCCGCCACCTCGCCGCCCTCCGGACCGACCCCCGCGCCCGCAAGATCCTGCCGGCCATCGAGCAAGCCGCCGCCACCCGCCCCCACACGCTCCGCCTCACCCCGACACCACGCTCACTCCTCACCTGACCGAGCACGCGAACCTTGTGCTGTGCCGCTGGTCCCGACTTGCCCCGCGTACGGCCTGCTTCTGACCGGCCCCAGACCTCACTGGCGGGAACAGCGGGGGAAAACGAGGTGCCGTATCCGGGTACGCCTACCTACCCTCGGCCCCATGCGTCAGGAACCCGCTCTGCTGAACGTCATCGATGTAGAGGCCACCTGCTGGGACGGACAGCCGCCGCCCGGTTCCGTGCACGAGATCATCGAAATCGGGCTCACCGTCGTGGACGTGTCGGCACGGCGCCGCGTGTCCCGCCACCGTGTCCTGGTACGCCCCGCCCGGTCGGCGGTGAGTGACTTCTGCACCGAACTGACCGGCCTGACGCAGGCCGAGGTGGAAAGGGGCGTCACCTTCGCCGAGGCGTGTCGGATCCTCGTCGAGGAGTACGGGGCCGGGGAGCGCCCCTGGGCGAGCTGGGGTGAGTACGACCGCCGGCAATTCGCCCGGCAGAGCCGGGCCGACGGAGTGGCCTACCCGTTCGGCCATCCGGCGGAGCGGACCCACACCAACGCCAAGGCCGTCTTCGCCGCGGCCTACGGGCTGCGCAAGAAACCCGCCATGGACCACGCCCTGCGGATCGCCGGGCTGCCGTTCGAAGGACGCCATCACCGCGGCGAGGACGACGCGTGGAACATCGCCGCACTCGTCCTCGACCTGCTGGCCCGCGGGGCATGGCCCGCCACGGCGTAACAGGACGAACGCTGTCGCGCGGCCGGCGAGCCGCAGACCCCCCGCCCTCGGCCAGGGCGGCTCCGACGGCTTCCGGCCAAGTTGCTTTGGTCTCGACCATTGCTCTCCGACCCCCCTGTGAAGGAAGCTGCTCACCACGCACCGGAGCATCACGACCGGAGTGCTCGCCACCGGAACAGGAAGGCAGCAACATACCCATGCGCAAAGTGATTTCGGCCCTCGGCTTGACCGGACTGCTGGCCGCAGCCGCCCTGCTGCTCGCCCCGTCCGCCCAGGCAGCGGGGTACGTCTACGTCGGCATGTACCCGAGCGCCGCCGCCTGCGACACGGCAGGCAAGGACTACGTCGCCCGCGGCCAGGCGGTCAGCTACTTCTGTGACGCCACGCCCACCGCCGCCCGCCTGTCCATCTGGGTCTGACCGGCCTCACCGCCGGTCACCGACACGCTCGACACTGAACCGTCGGCCCGGCGGCCACCCGGCCTCCGGGCCGACGGCCCTCTCCCTCCGCACGCCGTCGGCCTCCCGACGGCCCTGATCCGTTACGAACGCCTCCGCGAACTCACTCACCACGCACGGCCCGTGTCGAAAAAAACGCATGTGGGAAATGGTGAATGTGTCTGATTCCGCCTTGGGGGGTGTCGACGACATGCGGCTCGGAGCCTTCGAGTTGACGCCGTCGAGTTGACCATCCCGTCCGGGATGACACAGCCGAGAGCGAGAAAAGTACATCGATCGCGTCGGTAAGTGACATGACCGCAGGACCCGGGGTTCCTAGGCTCGTTCGATGCGTGAATACCCCTCTCGCGTCACGGACACCCAAGCGACCACAAGCATCCTCGGGAGCCTCCAGTGAGAAGTGCGAAAGTCGCGCTGTGCGCTCTGCTCGTCACCGGGGCCGCCGGTCTCGCACCGGCCACCGCTTCGTCGGCCTCATCAGACCCATCCGCCTCATCGGCCTCGTCGGAGAGTCGGAGCGCGTTCGCCCTGTCCAGTACCGCATTCGCCAACGGCGGCGTCATCCCCAAGGTCCATGAGTGCACCAGCGGCGGAGGGAGCGACCCCGCCAAGCGGAACGAATCCCCGCCCTTGACCTGGTCGGGTGCGCCGGCCGCCGCCAAGAGCTACGCGATCGTCATGCGCGATCTCGACAACGCCAACCTCATCCACTGGGTCATCTACGACATCCCGGCGAGCACGACCTCGCTGCCCCAGAACGTCGACCACAAGTACCAGCCCTCGGTCCCGGCGGGCGCCAGGCAGGTCTACTACCGTGGCAGCGCGAGCCTCTACGGCTACCAGGGGCCGTGCTCGCCCTCGACGGTGAACACCTACGAGTTCGTCGTCCACGCGCTCGACCAGGCATCGCTGACCAACCTGAACTCCAGCTCGACGACACGGACCGCCGCCAGGGAGATCGCCGCGGCGACGATCGGCTCGGCCAGGATCACCGGCGAGTCGTAGCGTTGCCGCGGACACCGCGCCGCCCTGCCGTTCCACTTCCCCGTCCACCGCGGCAGGACGGCGCGACGCATGGCGGCAACCGGCGAACGGGCCTCGGACGGGGCACCGCACCGGGCGTACCGGGGGACAGGTGCCGGACGCCGAAGCCCGGCCCCTACAGCGAGTCGACGTCGATCGCCTCGGCTATGGCGTGGTAGCCCGCGTCGCTCGGGTGCAGGTGGTCGCCGCTGTCGTACGCGGGGACGAGCCGGTCCCGGTCGGCGGGGTCGGCCAGTGCCCGGTCCAGGTCGATGACGCGGTCGTACGCGCCGGAGGTCCGTATCCACTCGTTGAGCGCGTCCCGCTTGGCCTCGCCGCGCTCGCTGAAGTACACGGCGCCCTTGAAGGGGGTGAGGGTCGCGCCGATCACCTTGAGACCCTTGGCGCGGGCCTGCCGGATGATGTCGCGGTGCGCCGCGATGAGCTGCTCGACCGAGATGTCCGGCACCGAGCTCCCCGGCAGTTCGCTCAAGCCGACGTCGTTGATGCCCTCCAGCACGACGACCGTGCTGACGCCCGGCTCGGGGAGCACGTCCTTCTTGAAGCGGTTGACGCCGCTCTCGCCCGTGCCCGGCGTACCGTAGGTGATCATGTTGCCGCTGATGCCGTGGTTGAGGACGCCGCGCGGCCGTCCCTCGCGGGCGTACCGCTCCGCCAATTCGTCCGGATAGCGATTGTCGGCGTCCACGGTGGAGGCGAAACCGTCGGTGATCGAGTCCCCGAACGTCACCACCCCGTTCCCGCGCCCCGTCGGGCCGCCCCTGACCTCGACGTCCGCGACGTAGTACCAGGACACGGAGGTGTCGGTGAACGCCTCGCCGCTCTCCTCGAATCGCAGGTCACCCGGCGCCCGGTAACTCGTGGTCAAGGCCGACATGTGGTACGTGGCCGGGCCGGTGGGCTCGGCCAGGTACAGCGTGAGCGTCAGCGACTCCAGCGGCCCGACCCGCATCCGCAGGGCGTCACTGAACACCTCGCCACCGGCCGGGACGGTCACCGCCTTCTCCTCACCGAAGGCCAGGGCCCGGCTGGTGCCCGCACGCACCGCCGCGCCCTTGCCCGTCCGCCCGACCGCGGCCCCGGCCACCCGCAACGAGGTGGAGCCGTAACGGTTGGAGAGCTTGAAGCGCAGGGCGGTGCCACCGGTGCTGACCCGCACGACCTGGCGCAGCGACTGCTGCTTGAAGCCCTCCTGCGACCAGTTGGGCAGGAGCGTCCGCCCCGGCGGCTGTACGGAGGTCGCCCAGGCGCCCCGCCACCCGTCGCCGTCGCGTCCTCGGGCGGCACCGCCACGCGCCGCCTCGCGCGACCGGCCGACGGTGGCCGACGCCGTGCCGTCGCTCGCCTCCGTGTCGAGGCTCGTTCCCGTGCCGTCGCTCGCCCCCGTGTCGGGGCTCGTCCCCGTGTCGGCTTTCGCTGCCCTGTCGGCGGCCGTCGTCCCGCCCGTGGCCGCCGCCGCGGTGACCCGTGCGTCCGCGTGGGCCGTCGGGAGCGGCAGCAGGGGGACGGCCAGCAGCGCCGCCGCGGCCACCAGGACCGTCAACGGGCGGGCCGTCGTCCGGGGCCGCCGATGCGGCGCCGCGCTCGTGCGCCGACACCAGGGGAGGTCCTTCCCGCCGTGTGGGGCCCCGGGGGCCATGGGCCCCGTGTCCCGGTTCGATGATGTGCTGTGCGTCCGGTCGCTCATCGATCGTCCCTTCGCCTCGGCCTCACTGCGGTGGTCCCGCGTCGCACACGCACCAGGGCACGCACACCTACCAGGGCACGCACACCTACCAGGGCACGCACGCGACTCCGTGGACCGCGTGATCGGCTCGGGCTGCTTCCTCCGCCGCCGTCCCGTTCCTCCCGCGAACCGAACGCCGCACCAGAAGTGCCCACGCACTACGTCACCACCTTCCGTGCTGACATGTCCATGTAGTCGACGCGGAGCCGAGTCGGGAATTGGCCAATCACGCACCCCCGCGGGGGCGCACCGCCCAGGAGCACACGTCGTCGATCACGCACATGATCACGGTGAGTGGCGGGAGGACCCGCAGGGGGTGAAACTGAACGCGACCGCTGACTCAAAGCCCACGACGGGGGTACCGGAAACAAGCCCCGACGCGCGAGCGGAGGCCGGGTCCCCGGACGCCCGGTCCTCCGCCCGGAGGAGAGACCACGATGGCGACGCACGAAGACGACGCCCAGCAGGCCCTGCCGGGCACACCGCCGGGCACGCCTGCCGGTGGTGACGGCGGCACGCGCCGTCGGCCGCTGCGCGAGCAGCACGTCGAGGAGACGGTCGAGGTCGCGGTGCCGGTGCGGACGGCGTACAACCAGTGGACGCAGTTCAAGTCCTTCCCGCGCTTCTCCGGCGTGGTGCGCGACGTCGCACAGGTCAGGCCCACCGTGACCGTCTGGACCCTCGGCTACGGGCCCCTGCGCCGCCGTTTCGCGGTCGAGATCGTGGAGCAGGACCCCGACGCCTACCTGGCCTGGCGCGGCCTGCGGCAGCACCCCTCGCACGAGGGCGAGGTCGAGTTCACGCCGACGCGGTCCGGCGGCACGGCGATCACCGTCCGGATGCTCCTGGAGCCGCGGGGAGCCGCGCGGGCCCTCACCCGCTCCGGCCGGGTGACCCGGCTGGCCGCCCGCCTCGTGCGCGGCGAACTGCTGCACTTCAAGCGGTTCATCGAGGGCCTCGGCCAGGAGGGCGGGGCCTGGCGCGGCACCATCCGCAACGGCCGCGTGCAGCACGACCACCCGGAACCGCCCCGGAGCCGCGTGGCCCACTGGCCCGTCGGCTGAGTGACGTTCCGTACGGGGAAACAGCGGACAGCGCGGGACGAGCGGAGGAGGGGACAGCGCGAGAAGGGCGGAGGAGCGGGAAGGGCGGAGCAGCGGGAAGTGCGGAAGAGCGGTACGAGCGGTACGAGCGGACAGCGCGGGACGAGCGGAAAGTGAGAGGCGAAGCGATGCAGAACCCGTCCGGTGAGGAGCCGGAGACCACCCTCTCCGTGACACCACCGAAGAAGTGGGCCGCCGGGGTCCCCGCGGTCGTGCACGCGCTGGAGTACTCCCTGGAGCAGACCTCCCCGAAGAAGACCGGGGTCGACCTGCTGACCATGAACCAGGTGGGCGGGATCGACTGCCCCGGCTGCGCGTGGGCGGACCCGGCCCCGGGCGAGCGCCACCGCAACGAGTACTGCGAGAACGGCGCCAAGCACATCAACGACGAGGCCACCACGCGCCGGATCACCGCCGACTTCTTCCGCGAGCACAGCGTCTCCGACCTCGCCGCCCGCTCCGACATGTGGCTCAACCAGCAGGGGCGGCTGACCGAGCCGATGGTCAAACGGCCCGGTTCCGACCACTACGAGCCGATCACCTGGGACGACGCCCTGGGCGTCCTCGCGCGGGAACTGAAGGCGCTCGCCTCACCCGACGAGGCCGTCTTCTACACCTCCGGCCGCGCCAGCAACGAGGCCGCCTTCGTCCTCCAGCTCTTCGCCCGCGCCTTCGGCACCAACAACCTGCCCGACTGCAGCAACATGTGCCACGAGTCCAGCGGCTTCGCCCTGAGCGAGACCCTGGGCACCGGCAAGGGCACCGTCAGCCTCGACGACCTCCACCACGCCGACCTGATCTTCCTGGTCGGGCAGAACCCGGGCACCAACCATCCGCGCCAGCTCTCCGCCCTGGAGGAGGCCAAGCGCAACGGCGGCCGGATCGTGGCGGTCAACCCGCTGCCGGAGGCCGGGCTGCGGCGCTTCAAGAACCCGCAGAAACCGCGCGGGGTCATCGGACGCGGCACCCAGATCGCCGACCGCTTCCTGCACATCAAGCCGGGCGGCGACCTCGCCCTGTTCCAGGCCCTCAACCGGCTGCTGCTCGAAGCCGAGGACGCCCGGCCCGGCACCGTCCTCGACCACGGCTTCATCGACGCCCACACCGCCGGGTTCGAGGAGTTCGCCGCGCACGCCCGTACCGTCGACTGGGACGACGTGCACGCCGCGACCGGACTGACCCGCGAGGAGATCGAGAAGGTACGCGACGAGGTCCTGCGCAGCGAACGCGTCGTCGTCTGCTGGGCGATGGGCATCACGCAGCACAAGCACGGCGTGCCCACCATCCGCGAGATCGTCAACTTCCTGATGCTGCGCGGCAACCTGGGGCGCGCCGGTACCGGCGCCTGCCCCGTGCGCGGCCACAGCAACGTCCAGGGCGACCGCACCATGGGCATCTGGGAGCAGATGCCGGACACCTTCCTCGACGCCCTGCGGAAGGAGTTCGGCTTCGACCCGCCGCGCCCGCACGGCCTGGACTCGGTGAACGCGATCAAGGCGATGCGCGAGGGCCGGGTCAAGGTCTTCCTCGCCCTGGCCGGCAACTTCGTGCGGGCCGCGCCCGACAGCGAGGTCACCGAGGAGGCGATGCGCTCGTGCCGGCTGACCGCCCACATCTCCACCAAGCTCAACCGCTCGCACACCGTCTGCGGCGACACCGCGCTGATCCTGCCCACCCTGGGGCGCACCGAGCGTGACGTCCAGGCCGACGGCGAGCAGTTCGTCACCGTCGAGAACTCCATGAGCGAGGTGCACACCTCCCAGGGCCGCCTGGAGCCGGCCTCCCCGCTGCTGCTCAGCGAAGTCGCCATTCTGTGCCGCCTCGCGCGCCGCACCCTGGACGGCAAGCCGGACATCCCCTGGGAGACGTTCGAGGGCGACTACGGCACCATCCGCGACCGCATCTCCCGCGTCGTGGCGGGCTTCCACGACTACAACGCCCGGGTGACCCGCCCCGGGGGCTTCCGCCTGCCGAACCCGGTCAACGAGGGCGTTTTCCCCAACAAGGTCGGCAAGGCCCTGTTCACCTGCAACGAGCGCGTCGTCCCCCGGGCGCCGCAGGGCCACCTGCTGCTGCAGACGCTGCGCTCGCACGACCAGTGGAACACCGTCCCGTACACCAACAACGACCGCTACCGCGGCATCCACGGCAGCCGCCACGTCGTGCTCGTCAACCCGGCCGACCTGACCGAACTCGGCCTCGCCCAGGGCGACCGCGTCGACCTGGTGAGCGTCTGGGCGGACGGCACCGAGCGCCGTGCCGAGAACTTCGAGATCGTGTCCTACCCCGCCGCCAAGGGCTCGGCCGCCGCCTACTACCCGGAGACGAACGTCCTGGTGCCGCTGGACAGCGTCGCCGACATCAGCAACCAGCCCACGTCGAAGGGCATCGTCGTCCGCCTCGAACCGCCTCGCGCAGCGCGGTGAGGCCCGGCCCCGCGTCCGCGCGCGCTCACCCCGCGCGGTGTCACCGGTAGCCGGGGGCGCCGGGTGCCGGATGCCGGACGCGGGGCTCCCGGCTCTGTACGTCGGGGAGTTGGGGACGGGCAGGTGCAGGCGGGGCTGACCTCGTCGCCGCTGGGACGCTTGGTGGACGCATGGTGGACGCATCCTTCCCTGTTGTGCTTTGATCCGCACATGGAGACCACTGGCCCGGCACACACGGTGCTGCTCGACCCGTTCTGGGTGAGCCGCCGCGCCGACCAGTTCGACGAGGTCTGTTGCTGATCGCCGTACACCGGCCCGCGATCCCGCTCGCCTGACTCTTCGCCGTCTTCTTCTCTCTTCTCTCTTCTCCCTCTTCGCGCTCTTCTTCCCCTGCCCGCCGTCATCTCTCGCCGTCGAGCAGCCGCTCGTCGGGCGTAGCCGTGCGGCGCCCGCGTCAGCCCTGCCCTGAGGGAAACCCCAGGGCCGGCCCACAGCCTTCCCGTGGCGCGGGTGCCGCACCCCGCAGGCACCCTCACCCCAGCCGAAGGAGCTACCCGTGAGTCCGTCCAGAACCCGGCCCGCCCTCGTCGCCCTGGGCGCGGCCGCGCTGCTGACCGCGTCCCTCGCCGTTCCCCAGGCCTCGGCGGCCGACCGTACGCCGACGGCCCTCGCCTGGTACGACGCGACGGCCGAGACCATCGCGACGGCCGGGGCACCCACCCAGGTCACCAACAGCCGCACCTGGGCCATCAGTTGGCTCGCGGCCGCCCGGGCCGTCCGGAGCGTGCCCGCCGGTGTCGACCGCGGCGCGTACCAGGAGGCGGCGCTCGCCGGGGCCGTGCACCGCGCGCTGGTGACGCTGACCCCGAGCCGGAAGGAGCAGCTCGACGCCACGCTCAAGGAGACCCTCGACGCGATCCCCGACGGCCCGGCCGAAGCGCGGGGCGTCACTGCCGGAGAGCGACAGGCGGACCTCGTCCTCGCGTCGAGGCAGGGCGACGGGCTCGACCCCGCCTCGGTCAACGCCCCCTATCCGGTGAAGCCCGCGGCGCCGGGGGTGTGGCAGCCGACGCCACCGGCCCATGCGCCGGCGATCCAGTACGGCAACCGTCTCGCCGAGCCGTTCCTGCTCAGGACGCAGAGCCAGTTCCGGCTCGGCCCGCCGCCCGCCCTGGACTCGCGGCGCTATGCCGCCGACCTCGCGGAGGTGCGGGCGTACGGCGCCGTCGACAGTACGGTGCGCAGCGCTCACCAGACCGGGACGGCCACCTTCTGGCTCGGCTCATCCCTGACCCTCTACACCGAGCCGCTGCGTGTGGCGCTCTCCCGCACGGACCAGGGGATCGCCGGGCAGGCGCGGCTGGTCGCGCTGTTCCACGTCGCGCTGGTGGACACGCAGATCGCCACCTCCGACAGCAAGTACGCCTACGAACGCTGGCGCCCCGTGACCGCGATCCGCACCGGCGGCATCGACCCCGATCCCGACTGGACGCCGCTGCACACCACTCCCGCGCACCCGGACTACCCGAGTGGCCACACCACCTACGCGGGCGCCGCGCAGACCGTCCTGTCGGCGCTCGTGGGCCCGCGAACCGCTCCGTTCGCCCTGACCAGCCCCACCGCGCCCGGGGTGACCCGGACCTACACCACGTGGAAGCAGCTCTCGGACGAGAACGTCGACGCCCGGGTCCTCTCCGGCATCCACACCCGGTCGGCCGACGAGGCGGGGATCGCGCTCGGCACGGACGTGGCACGGTACGTCCTGAAGAACCCGGGACGCCTCCTCGCTCCGCGCTGACCCGGCGCACACGCCCCGCTTTCCGGCGGCACACTCGCCCCCCCGGCGGCACACTCGCCCCCCCCCGGCGGCGCACCCGCACCGCCGGGGCACGCCGCCAACGGGCCGCGGGGGAGGGCGGCCCACGCCGTCCGTCCAGCCGTTCCACCTGCTGGACCGGCGTTGACATCCGTGCGTGCGGTTGTCTTGACTACCGCACGGAACGGTCATGAGCGTCAGCGAGAAGCCCTGGCTTGCTGACCGGCAACCCTCCCCCCGCGGTGGGGTGCCCCAGGTGACGACCCGGCCGATGATGTTCGGTAAGCGCGAGGCCCCTGGGGCCGGAACGGTGACGGTGACGCCATGGACGCAGCCCCCCGGACGGCGACGCGCCGCCCCCAGGGCCGCGTACAGCCGTACGCGAGCCCGCTGCCCCCGCTCGTCGCCGATCGTGCCGTCGACCTGCTCCGCGTGAACAGCGCGCTGTGTACCACGCCGGGCGGCCGCGCCCGCTGCCGAGGCTGACACCTCCCCGCGGCCCCGCACCTCCTGACGCACACCGCACCCGCGCGGTGTGCCGTCGCCCTCCCCGCCCCCGGTACCCCGCCGGCGTGTGCGCCGCCGCGCGCCGCCGTGCTTCCGGGGTGCTCCCACCCAGCCGGAGCCCACCATGAGTGAACCCCCTGGTGCCGCCGTCGCCCTCGCCGAGGCGCCGAGCACCGACGGACCGTCAAAACCCCTGCGAGCGCAGCGTGTTGTGCCGTTGCGGCGGCCAGGCCGCTGGATCGTCACCGCGGTCGTGCTCGTTCTCGTCGCCCAGTTCGCGCACGGACTGGCCACCAACCCCTTCTACCAGTGGGACCGCTGGAGCTACTGGTTCCTGCGCCCCAGCATCCTCGACGGTCTGCTGATCACCCTCGAAGTCACCGCCTACAGCGCGGTCCTCGGCCTCGCCGGCGGCATCGTCCTCGCCCTGGGCCGGCTGTCGAGGAGCCCGGTGCTCCGCGCGGTGAGCTGGACCTACATCTGGGCCCTGCGCTCCATCCCGCTCATCGTGGTGCTGCTCTTCCTCTACAACGTCAGCGCCCTGTACGAGACGCTGAGCGTCGGCATCCCCTTCGGCCCGGCCTTCTTCTCCTTCGACGGGTCGCGACTCGCCACCGACATGGCCGTCGCCGTCGTCGGCCTCAGCCTCAACGAGGCCGCCTACGCGGCCGAGGTGGTGCGCGGCGGCATCCTCTCCGTCGACCAGGGCCAGCACGAGGCGGCCGCGGCGCTCGGCCTGCCCAAGCGCTACCAGTTCCGCAGGATCGTCCTGCCGCAGGCGCTGCGCTCGATCGTCCCGAACTACGTCAACCAGCTCATCGGCCTGATCAAGGCCACCTCGCTGGTCTTCTACGTCTCCCTGCTCGACCTGTTCGGCTCCGCGCAGACCATGGGCTCCACCTACCCCGGCGACATCGTGCCGCTGCTGCTGGTCGTCACCGTCTGGTACCTGATCCTGACCAGCGTCGTCTCCGTCATCCAGTTCTACGTCGAGCGGCACTACGCCCGCGGTGCCACCCGGGAGCTGCCGCCGACGCCGCTGCGGAGGCTCCGTACCGGCGTCACCGAGCTGCGGGCCCGCATCCGCCGGGAGGCCGCCGTATGACCGCCACGCCGCGCGAGGCCCCGGCGGACGCCCCGGCCGCCACCGTCGAGGTCCACGACGTGCACAAGTGGTACGGCACCCACCTGGTCCTCGGCGGCATCGACCTGACCGTCCGCCCCGGTGAGGTCACCGTCGTCCTGGGCCCCTCCGGCTCCGGCAAGTCCACCCTGCTGCGGATCATCAACCACCTGGAGAAGCCGGACATCGGTCACGTCAGCGTCAACGGCGAACTGATCGGCGTGAAGCGGCGGGGCGGCCGGAGGAGGACGGGGGTCCCCACGGCCGAGGACCGGGGGAGGCTGAAGGAGCTGAGCGAGCGGACCATCCTCACCCAGCGCGGCCGCATCGGCTTCGTCTTCCAGAACTTCCACCTCTTCCCCCACCTGACCGCCCTGGAGAATGTGGCCGCGGCCCCCGCCGCCACCGGCCGGCTCGGCAAGGCCGAGGCGCGGGAACTCGCCCGCGAACTCCTCGGCCGCGTCGGCCTCGCCGACAAGGCCGGTGCCTACCCCCGCCGGCTCTCCGGCGGGCAGCAGCAGCGCGTCGCCATCGCCCGCGCCCTCGCCCTGCGCCCCGGCGTCATCCTCTTCGACGAGCCCACCTCCGCCCTCGACCCGGAACTGGTGGGTGAGGTCCTCGCCGTCATCAAGGACCTGGCGGCCGGCGGCACCACGCTCGTCATCGTCACCCACGAGATCGGCTTCGCCCGCGAGATCGCCGACCGGGTCGTCTTCCTCGACGGCGGCAGGATCGTCGAGCAGGGCCCGCCCTCCGAGGTCCTCGACAGACCGCGGCACGAGCGGACCCGGGACTTCCTCAGCAAGGTCCTCTGACCACCCCACCCCAGTGACAAGGAACGGCCATGCGCACCCACCTCACCCGACACGGCCTGATACGCGGCCTCACCGCGGCGATCACCGTCGCCTCCCTCGCCACCGGGCTCGCCGCCTGCGGCGGTGACAGCGACGCGGCCACCTCCACCGACGCGGCCACGGCAGGGGAGGTGGTCATCGGACGGGTCTCCAACGGCGCCGCCACCCGGACCACCGTCAAGGTCTCCGAGGTCGAGTCCATCAGCGCCGCGCTGCCCGCCGACGTCAGGAAGAGCGGCAAGCTGGTGATCGGCGTGGGCGCCCTGCCCGACGGGTCCCCGCCGCTGGAGTACGTCGGCGACGACCAGAAGACCCTCACCGGCTCCGAGCCCGACCTCGGCCGCCTGGTGGCCGCGGTGTTCGGGCTCAAGACCGAGATCAGGAACTCCACCTGGGAGAACCTCTTCGTCGGCATCGACAGCGGCAAGGTCGACGTGGCCTTCTCCAACGTCACCGACACCGAGGAGCGCAAGAGGAAGTACGAGTTCGCCTCCTACCGGAAGGACGACCTCGCCTTCGTCGTGCCGAAGAAGAGCACCTGGAACTTCGACGGCGACCACGAGGACCTCGCCGGAAGGACGATCGCCGTCAGCTCCGGCACCAACCAGGAGAAGATCCTCCTGGAGTGGAAGGACAAGCTGGCCGAGGAAGGCAAGAAACTCACCGTCAAGTACTTCCAGGACAGCGCCAGTACCTACCTGGCCCTGAACAGCGGCAAGGTCGACGCCTCCTTCGGACCCCACCCCGGCGCCGCCTACCACAACCGCCAGACGGCCGGCACGCCCCACGCCACCCGCACCGCGGGCACCTACTCCGGTGCCGGCGCGAGCCTGCAGGGCCTGATCGCGGCGACGGCGAAGAAGGGCAGCGGCCTCGCCGAACCGCTGGCCGCCGCGATCAACCACCTGATCAAGAACGGACAGTACGCCCAGTGGCTCAAGGCGTACGACCTCACCAACGAGGCCGTCGCCACGTCCGAGGTGAACCCGCCCGGCCTGCCGCTCGACAACTCCTGACCGCCGTGTGGCGGGGCCGCACCGGCGCCCCGCGACGACGTCCCCGCCGCTCGGACACCCCGAGCCGCCCCCCCCGGAGACCGCCTGACCATGTCCGTCACCACCCTCGGCGATCCGAGCCGCCGTCCTGGAAGAAACGGCATCCCCGCGCCGTTGTGCTTGTCGAAGGCGATGACATGGAGGTGGGCCGGGTGACGACTGCCCCGCGTGCCGTGCGCCTCCACGGCCGGCCCCACATCGACCTCCAGCGCGTGGCCGGCGCCCTCTGTCGCTCCTGTTCCTGACCCGTTCCCAGCGCCGTGCGCCCCGTTCCCGCGGGCCGGCGATCCCCTACGGACCTCCAGGAAGGCACCCTCGTGTCCTCAACTCCCCCCGCCCAACTGCACCTCGCGGTCGCCCTGGACGGCACCGGCTGGCACCCCGCCTCCTGGCGCGAGCAGGCCGCCCGCCCCCGGGACCTGTTCACCGCCGGGTACTGGGCCGATCTGGTCGCCGAGGCCGAGCGCGGCCTGCTCGACTTCGTCACCTTCGAGGACGGCCTCGCCCTGCAGTCCTCCCGGTACGGCGAGCCGGACGGCCGTACGGACCAGGTGCGCGGCCGGCTCGACGCCGTACTGACCGCCTCCCGCGTCGCCCCCCTCACCCGTCACATCGGCCTGGTGCCGACGGTGACCGCCACGCACACGGAGCCGTTCCACATCTCCAAGGCGATCGCCACCCTCGACTACGTCAGCACCGGCCGCGCGGGCCTGCGGGTGCAGGTCTCCGCCCGCCCGCACGAGGCCGCCCACTTCGGCCGCCGCGCCTTCCCGCCCATCACCACGGCGGAACTCCAGGATCCCGCCGGACAGGAGCGCCTCACCGAGCTGTTCGACGAGGCCGCCGACTACATCGAGGTCGTACGGCGGCTGTGGGACAGTTGGGAGGACGACGCGGAGATACGCGACGTGGCCACCGGGCGCTTCATCGACCGGGACAAGCTGCACCACATCGACTTCGAGGGCAAGCACTTCAGCGTCAAGGGCCCGTCCATCACCCCGCGCCCGCCCCAGGGCCAGCCGCTGGTCACCGCCCTCGCCCACCAGGCCGTTCCGTACCGGCTCGTGGCCCGCCAGGCCGACGTCGGCTACGTCACCCCGCACGACGCCGACCAGGCCCGCGCCCTCGTCGCCGAGATCCGCACCGCGCAGGAGAGCGCCGGACGGGCGGACGACCCCCTCCACGTCTTCGGGGACGTGGTGGTCTTCCTGGACGACGAGCGGACCGCCGCGGAAGACCGCCGCGCTCGCCTCGACGCCCTCGCGGGGGAGCCGTACACCAGCGATGCCCGGATCTTCGCCGGTACGCCCGCGCAACTCGCCGACCTGCTCCAGGAGTTCGCCGAGGCGGGGCTCAGCGGCTTCCGGCTGCGGCCGGCCGTCGCCGGTCACGACCTGCCCGGCATCACCCGCGCCCTGGTCCCCGAACTCCAGCGCCGGGGTGTCTTCCGCACCGCCTACGAGGCCGGCACCCTGCGCGGCCTGCTGGGCCTCGCCCGCCCCGCCAACCGCTACGCCGCGACCGCCTGAGCCGGAAGGACCGCACCCGCCATGAGCAAGCCGCTGAAGCAGATCCATCTGGCCGCGCACTTCCCCGGCGTCAACAACACCACCGTGTGGAGCGACCCGAGGGCCGGCAGCCACATCGAGTTCAGCTCCTTCGCCTACTTCGCGCGGACCGCCGAACGCGCCAAGTTCGACTTCCTGTTCCTCGCCGAGGGCCTGCGGCTGCGCGAACAGGGCGGGGAGATCTACGACCTGGACGTCGTCGGCCGCCCCGACACCTTCACGGTCCTCGCCGCGCTCGCCGCCGTCACCGAGCACCTGGGCCTGACCGGCACCATCAACTCCACCTTCAACGAGCCGTACGAGGTGGCCCGCCAGTTCGCGAGCCTCGACCACCTCTCCGGCGGCCGCTCCGCCTGGAACGTCGTCACCTCGTGGGACGCCTTCACCGGCGAGAACTTCCGCCGCGGCGGCTTCCTCCCCCAGCAGGAGCGCTACTCCCGCGCCAAGGAGTTCCTGGCCACGGCGACCGAGCTGTTCGACTCCTGGGGCGCCGACGAGATCCTCGCCGACCAGGCCACCGGCGTCTTCCTGCGGGACGCGAAAGCCGGCTCCTTCGTCCACAGCGGGCGGCACTTCGACATCCACGGCCAGTTCGACGTCCCGCGCTCGCCGCAGGGCCGCCCCGTCGTCTTCCAGGCCGGCGACTCCGAGGAGGGCCGCGAGTTCGCCGCCTCGTCCGCCGACGCCATCTTCAGCCGGCACGCCACCCTGGAAGGCGGCAAGGCCTTCTACACGGACGTCAAGAGGCGCCTCGCCACGTACGGCCGCCGCCACGACGAGCTCCTGATCCTGCCCGCCGCCACCTTCGTCCTCGCCGACACGGACGAAGAGGCCGGGGAACTGGCCAAGGAGGTGCGCCGACAGCAGGTCAGCGGTGCCACCGCCATCAAGCACCTGGAGTTCGTCTGGAACCGGGACCTGTCCTCCTACGACCCCGAGGGCCCGCTGCCCGACATCGACCCGGACGTCGGCACCGACCACATCTCCCAGGGCCGCGCCCAGGTCCGGATGTACCGCGACCCCCTGGCCACCGCCCGCGAGTGGCGGGAACTGGCCACCGCGCACCACTGGTCCATCCGCGACCTCGTCATCAACACCGGCAACCGGCAGACCTTCGTCGGCTCCCCGGCCACCGTCGCGAGGACCATCAACGACCACGTCCAGGCCGATGCCAGCGACGGCTACATCCTCGTCCCGCACCTCACCCCCACCGGCCTGGACGCCTTCGCCGACAAGGTCGTCCCGCTCCTGCAGGAACAGGGCGTGTTCCGCACCGAGTACGCGGGCACGACGCTCCGCGACCACCTCGGCCTCGCGCACCCCGACTCCGTGGACGACCGGGTGGCATCGTGAAGTTCCTCGCGATCACCCTGATCGTCCACCGCCCGGACCCCGTCACCGGCGTGCCGAAGCCGACCCACGAACGCTTCCGCGAGGTGCTCGACAGCGCGCTGCTCGCCGAGGAGCTGGGCTTCGACGGCTTCGGCGTGGGGGAGCGCCACGAGCGGCCGTTCCTCTCCTCGTCCCCGACCGTCGTCCTCAGCCACGTGGCCGCCCTGACGCGGCGGATCCGCCTGTTCACGGCCGTCACGACGCTCAGCCTGCTGGACCCGGTGCGCGCGTACGAGGACTACGCCACCCTCGACCACCTGTCGGGCGGACGCCTCGACCTGATCATCGGCAAGGGCAACGGCGCCGCCCAGCGCGACCTGTTCCACGTCACGCCCGAGGACCAGTGGGACCGCAACGCCGAGAGCTACGAGGTCTTCCGGACCATCTGGCGCCAGGACAAGGTCACCGCCGACACCCGCTTCCGCCCCCCGCTGACGGACGCCGAGGTGTGGCCGCGGCCCTACCAGCGGCCGGTCCGGGTCTGGCACGGCAGCGCGACCAGCAAGGAGTCGGTCGACCTGGCCGCCCGCTACGGCGACCCGCTGTTCTCGGCGAACGTCACCCACCCCATCGAGCCGTACGCCGAGCTGATCCGCCACTACCGCGAGCGCTGGGAGCACCACGGCCACGACCCGGCACGGATCGCCGTCGGCGCGGGCACGGCGGGCGTCCACGTCGCCCCCACCTCCCAGCAGGCCCTCGCCGCGTACCGGCCGGTCTTCGAGGCCAACCTGGCCTTCTTCGAACAGGCGGGCCTGCCGGTCGTCTTCGAGACGCTGGAGGACTTCGTCGAGCGCAGCTCCGCGCTGATCGGCAGCCCGCAGCAGGTCGTCGACAAGGTGCACCGCTACCACGAACAGTTCGGCCACACCGTGCTGCATCTGCCCGCCGAGGCCGGCGGGCTGCCGGAGGACCGGCACCGTGCCTCCCTGGAGCTGTTCCAGTCCGAGGTCGCCCCCGTGCTGCGCCGCGAGATCCCCGACCCGCCGTTCGCCTGGGCACCCGTGCTCCCGGCGCCCCCGCTCATCCAGGAGTCCGCCCGTGTCTGACACCGCCCTCGGCGTCCTCGACCTGGTCCCGATCCCCTCCGGCGCGACGGCGGCCGATGCCCTGCGCAACTCCGTCGACCTCGCACAGCGGGCCGAGCGCCTCGGATACGCCCGCTACTGGTTCGCCGAGCACCACCTCAACCCCGGCGTGGCGGGCACGTCCCCGGCGGTCGTCCTGGCCCTGACCGCATCCGCCACCTCCACCATCCGGCTCGGTTCCGGCGCCGTGCAGCTCGGACACCGCACGGCGCTGTCCACCGTGGAGGAGTTCGGCCTGCTCGACGCGGCGCACCCGGGCCGCTTCGACCTGGGCCTCGGCCGCTCGGGCGGCCGCCCGCCGGAGCAGCCGGCCGCACCGCTGCCGACGGCGACCCCGGTCGTCGACGGCCGCACCCCGAACGGCCTGGTGATCCCGCCCCGCTTCTCCTTCGCGCACCTGCTCGCCTCACCCCGCGTCGCACTCCAGCGCAGGCTGCTCCTGCTGCCGGGCGCCGAGTCACCGGACTACGCCGAGCAGATCGACGACCTCCTCGCCCTGCTCGCCGGCACCTACCGCTCCCCGGAGGGCGTCGAGGCGCACGTCGTGCCGGGGGAGGGCGCCGACCTGCAGGTGTGGATCCTGGGCAGCAGCGGTGGTCAGAGCGCCGCCGTCGCGGGCCGCAACGGTCTGCGGTTCGCGGCGAACTACCACGTCAGCCCGGCCACGGTCCTGGAGGCGGTGGAAGGCTACCGGTCCTTCTTCCGGCCTTCCGCGTTCCTCGACAAGCCGTACGTCAGTGTCTCGGCGGACGTCGTCGTCGCCGAGGACGACGCCACCGCCCGCACCCTCGCCACCGGCTACGCCCTGTGGGTCCGCAGCATCCGCACCGCCGAGGGCGCCATCGCGTTCCCGACGCCGCAGGAAGCGCGCGCCCACCCGTGGACCGAGGAGGACCGGGCCCTCGTCCAGGACCGCCTCGACACCCAGTTCGTGGGCGCACCGGGCCGGGTGGCCGACCGGCTCGAACAGCTCCAGGAGGCCACCGGCGCCGACGAGCTGCTCATCACGACGATCACCCACGACCACGCGGACCGCGTCCGTTCGTACGAACTGCTCGCGGAGGAGTGGCGCCGACGCGGACACGCCCTCCAGCCGGGCTGACGCCCGGAACCACCCCCCGACCGGCCGCACGCGCCGCTCCGGCGCGGCCCGCCCCGCCGCCCGCGCCCGACCACGGCCCGCACACGAAACGACGAACCGAGAGGTCCTCCCATGGCCACTGTTCTGTCCGTCTCCGGTAGCCCCTCCGCCACCTCCCGCACCGCTCGGCTGCTGCGCCACCTGGACGCGCGGCTCGTCGCGCAGGGGCACGAGGTGACGGCTCTGGACGTCCGCACCCTGCCCGCCGAGGCGCTGCTCGGGGCCGACTTCGGCCACCCGGAGATCGTCCGGGCCACCGCCCTGTTCGAGCGGGCGGACGGAGTCGTGATCGGCACCCCCGTCTACAAGGCCGCCTACTCCGGGCTGCTGAAGTCCCTGCTCGACCTGCTCCCGCAGTACGGCCTGGCGGGCAAGACGGTCCTGCCGCTGGCCACCGGCGGCTCCCCCGCCCACGTCCTGGCCATCGACTACGCCCTGCGCCCGGTCCTCGCCTCCATGGGTCCCGCGCACATCACGCCGGGATGGTTCACGCTCGACAAGGACATCACGGTGGGGGAGGACGGCACACTGACCGTCGCGCCCGGCTCGGCGGAGGCCCTCGCCCAGGTGACGGACCAGTTCTCGGCCGCGCTGGGCGGCCGTACGACGCTGCTGGCGGCCGCCGGGTGAGCGGGGACGGGCGGCGCGGGCTCCCACCGCGACGTCGGAGCGGCCGCCGCCCGGGCCGGCCGCGAGCCGTGACCGTGCCCACGCGGGTCTCGGGCACGGTCTAGCCGACGAGCTCCCGCACGAGCGCGGCCACTTGCTCCACCTCGATGAGGAAGCCGTCGTGACCGTACGGGGACTCGACCACCCGCACGCGATCCGCCCCGGGTATCCCGGCCGCCAGCTCCGCCTGCTGGGACAGCGGGTAGAGGCGGTCCGAGTCGACGCCCGCCACGAGGGTCCTGGCCGTCACACGGCTCAGGGCGGCGCGCGTACCGCCTCGGCCGCGACCGACGTCGTGACGGTTCATGGCCTCCGCCAGCGTGACGTAGCTGCCCGCGTCGAAGCGGCGCACGAGCTTGGCGGCGTGGTGGTCGAGGTAGGACTCCACCTGGTACCGGCCGCCGCTCCAGGGGTCCTCCGTGCCCTGCGGCGCCCGGCCGAAGCGGACCTGGAGCTCCCGTTCGCTGCGGTAGGTGACGTGGGCGAGGCGACGAGCGAGGCCGAGTCCCGCGTGCGGGCCGCGTCCGGGGCCGGCGTCGTGGTAGTCGCCGCCGCGCCAGTGCGGGTCGCCGCGGATGGCATGGAGCTGGACGCTCGCCCAGGCGATCTGCTCGGCGCTCGCCGCGGCCGCCGTCGCGAGCAGCAGGAGCGCCCGCGTCCGCCCCGGGTGCGACACGGCCCACTCCAGCGCCCGCATCCCGCCCATCGACCCGCCGACGACCAGGGCCCAGCGGTCGATGCCCAGCGCGTCGGCCAGGCCCGCCTCGGCGGCCACCTGGTCACGCTGCGTCAGGCGGGGAAACCCACCACCCCAGCGGCGTCCGCTCGGGGAGAGGGACACCGGCCCGGTGCTGCCCTGGCAGCCGCCGAGCACGTTCGGGGCCACGACGAACCAGCGGCCCGTGTCGAGGGCGCGCCCCGGGCCGATGAGCCCGTCCCACCAGCCCGGGGTGGGGTGCCCAGGCTCGGCGGGCCCGGCGACGTGGCTGTCACCGGTCAGGGCGTGCAGGACGAGGACCGCGTTGGCACGGTCGGGAGCGAGCCGCCCCCACGTCTCGAACGCGAGCCGTACGCCCGGGAGTTCACCGCCGGCCTCCAAGGGAAGCGGCGCGTCACGCTCGTACCACTGGCGACGCCCGGGCGGGTCCCCCTCCCGCCAGGCCCCGGAGGCCGGCGGGAGGGGGACCTCGGACGGCGTCAGGACGGTGTTCAGGACGCGCCCTTCGCCGCGCGGAACCCCGCCTCCAGGTCGGCCTTGAGGTCGGCGAGGTGCTCGATGCCGACCGACAGGCGCACCAGGCCGGGGGAGGTGCCGGTGGCCGCGAGCTGCTCCTCGTCGAGCTGGCTGTGCGTGGTGGACGCCGGGTGGATGATGAGGCTGCGCACGTCACCGATGTTGGCGAGGTGGCTGAAGAGCTCCACGGCGTCCACGAACCGCTTGCCCGCCTCGACGCCGTCCCGCAGCTCGAAGGAGACCACGGCGCCGGCACCGTTCGGCAGGTACCTTTGCCCCGCCGCGTACCACTTGCTCGACGTGAGCCCCGGATAGTGCACGGCGGCGACCTCGTCCCGCTCCTCCAGCCACTCGGCCAGGGCCTGGGCGTTGGCGGAGTGGCGCTCGATGCGCAGGCTGAGTGTCTCGACGCCCTGCAGGAGCAGGAAGGCGGAGTGCGGGGAGAGGGCGGGACCGAGGTCGCGCAGCAACTGCACGCGGAGCTTGACGGCGAACGCGCCCGGTCCCAGCGCGGGCCAGTACCGCAGCCCGTGGTAGCTGGGGTCGGGCTCGGTGAAGTCCGGGAACCGCTCGGCGTGCGCCCCGAAGTCGAAGGTGCCCCCGTCGACGACCACGCCCGCGATGGCCGTGCCGTGCCCGCCGAGGAACTTCGTCGCCGAGTGGACGACGATGTCCGCGCCGTGCTCGACGGGCCGCAGCAGATAGGGGGTCGGGACCGTGTTGTCCACGATCAGCGGCAGCCCCGCCGTGTGCGCCACGTCCGCGACCCCCCGTACATCGAGCACGTTGCCCCGGGGATTGCCCAGCGTCTCCGCGAACAGGGCCTTGGTGTTCGGCCGGATCGCCGCCCGCCACGCCTCGAGGTCGTCCGGGTCGTCCACGAACGACACCGTGACGCCGAGCCTCGGCAGCGTGTGCCGGAACAGGTTGTACGTGCCGCCGTACAGCGACGTACTGGAGACGATGTGGTCGCCGGAACCCGCCAGCGTCAGGATCGCCAGGGTCTCCGCCGCCTGGCCGGAGGAGAGCGCCACGGCCGCGACACCGCCCTCCAGGGCCGCCACGCGCTGCTCGAAGACGTCCTGGGTGGGATTGTGGATACGGGTGTAGATGTTGCCGGGCTCGGCCAGTGCGAACAGGTCGGCGGCGTGCTGCGTGTCCCGGAAGACGAACGACGTCGTCTGGTAGATCGGTGTCGCCCGGGCCCCGGTCGTCGGGTCGGGCGCCGCCCCGGCATGGATCTGCTTGGTCTCGAACGACCAGGCCGAGGTGTCGGGCCCGGTGGGCGGCTCGTCGGGGGTGTGGCCGGCGGTGACGGAGTCGATGGGCTGGCTCATGGTGGTGCTCCCTTGCGCGGAAGGCGGGGTCGTCCCCTGGTGCGGGGGTGCGGGAAGGCGCGAAAGAACCACAGGGCTGTCCGTCACGCCCGGAGCGCGGGCGGCGGCTGACCCTGTGCGGAGGGAGGGAACTGGTCGGGACCGGAGCGCGGACTCAGCTCACGGCCGGACAACACGTGGTGGTGACACGCCCGTAGTCAACGTGGCGGCGGGTCACGAGCACGGTCATGGAGCCAGACAATCACATGAGGGCGGGCGCGCACCAGCGCCCCGAGGCCATCGGCGGGGACCCGGCCCGCGGCGGTGCCGCTGCGGGTGGTCCGCCGCGGGATGCGCTGATGCCGCCGCTCCCGCGCGGTAACCGGCGAAGGCGGCCCCGCCGGAGGGATTCCGGAAGGGCCGCCTCGTACGCGCTTGCCGCTCGCCGGCGGGCGTCGACCGCTCGTCAACGGACGTCGACGTAGTCCTCGCTCCCGTGGTCCGCGTAGTGGGTCGAGGCCGTGTCCGTGTACCGCATCTGCCAGGTGCCGTCCTGCTTCGCGGTGAACTTCTTGCTGAACGTGCCGTCGCTCAGCGTCGTGGTGCTGCCCAGCTCCTTCCACGCGGAACCGGCGGCCTTGGCCTTGAACCAGACGCGGACCTTGTGCCCGGCGTACGGCCGCCAGGTGGAGCCCGGCTTGTGCATCAGGCCGCCCTTGGCGGTGAGCGTCGCGCCCTTGCGCACGCCCTCGGGCGAGACGCCGTCGTTCCAGATCTTCGTGTACGTGCGCCCCAGCGTGACGCCCGTACCGGTCACGCCCGCGTTGACGAGGCGGAGCCGCCACCGGGCGCCGGAGTCCGCCTTCTTCGGCGAGGACGCCTTGAAGGAGGCGCCGTACGCGGCGTCGAAGGTGCCCGTGCTCGTCCAGGACCCGCCCGAGGAGCGGCGGTCGATGGAGATCTTCGCCTTGGTGCCCGCCGGGTACGAGCCCTCCGTGACGCCGAGCTCGCCGGTGAAGGTGACCTTGCGGTACTTGTCCACCGTGCCCTTGACCTTCGACAGCTTGCTCGTCCGGGAGGGCCCGGCCACCGTGAAGGAGTGCGGGGCCGGCGCGGTGAACCAGTTCGACTCGGTCGGCCGGACACTCACCCGCCCGCCCTGCACGACGGTGTACCCCGTGGCCAGGACGCCGTCCTCGCCGGTCGTCACGACGCTGTCGGCGCCGGAACCGGTGCCGATCCGCACCTCCGCGGCGAGGGGCTTCTCGGTGCCGTCGTCCGCGACACGGGTGAGCTTGCCCCGGACGGGGATCTCACTGCCGTACGGGGCGGTGACCGTGCCGGTGGGGGCGTCCACCGTGAACTTCAGTTCCTGCTTGCGGAAGGGCAGGCTCAGCGACGCGTACTGCTCGTCGAACATGTACTCGAACTTGGTGGTGGCGGGGCTGTTCTCGTCGTAGTACTCGGTGGTGGTGAAGCGCCCCGCGTCGTTCGTCCACACCCACCCCTGGGCACGGGTCTCCTGGGCGCGGTAGTAGATGCCCACATCGGTGAACGGCTTGACCTCGTGGGTGCGCGGGTCCTCGGCCACCAGCGATCCGGACACCTTGACGGTGCGGTGGTCGTAGGAGGCCCACGGGCGGTCGCTGCTGAGGGTCAGCCTGGGGTTGAGGCCGTAGTTGAGGTAGCCGGTCGACTGCTGGACGACCTCGTTCGCCTGTCCTTCCCTGGCCACGACGTCGATCACGTAGGAGCCCATGGCGGGCAGGGTGACGGGCTCGGACCGGAAGACGCTCTCGTAACAGTCGCTCGTCGCGGGGCACTTGTCGGTGCCTACGAGACGGACGCTGGCGAGGACCTCGGACTTGTTCTTCTCGTGGATCTTGAGCGTGACGTCCTCCGGGCGGAAGCCGGAGGACATGTGCTCGTAGGAGGCGTAGATCTTGCCGCCCTCCTGCACCGTCTCCGTCCGGCCGCGGGAGTCGCCGCCGCCCGCGTGCGCCGCGGGCACGGCGATCAGCGTGGCAGAGGAGGCCACGAGGCTCGTGGCCAGCACTGCCGTGAACTTCTTCAAAGCTCCCCCATCGGGTGTTGCCAGTGTGTCGCGCGTTCGACCCGTGGAGGGAGTGAATGGTTGTACGGACAACCACCCTCACGCGCGGGTCGACACCGCGGGCGTCTCGGCGCCGGTGCCGGTGCCGGTGCCTCTTTAATCGTGTTGACCGCTCCCGGTCGGCAGTGCTGGAGTCGAGGCGTGGACAGCATCCCCGCCAACCGGCGGTTCTGGAACCGGATCAGCAGCGCCTACCAGGACGAACACGACCCGCGCATCGGCGCCACACCCCGCCTGTGGGGCATGTACTCCCTCCCTGACGCGCACCTGCGGGCCCTGGGCGACGTCACCGGCAAGCGCGTCCTCGAACTCGGCTGCGGCGCAGGCCAGTGGTCCAGGGCGCTCGCCGCCGAGGGCGCCACCGTGGTCGGGCTCGACCTGTCCGAAGCCCAGCTCGCCGCGGCCGCGAGCGCGATGGGCGCGGCCCGCTACCCGCTGGTGCAGGGCGCCGCCGAACAACTCCCCTTCGCCGCCGACAGCTTCGACCTGGTGTTCTGCGACTTCGGCGGGCTGAGCTGGGCGCCCCCGCACCTGGCCGTCCCGCAGGCCGCCCGCGTCCTGGGCCGCGGCGGGCGCCTGGTGTTCAACGTCGCAAGCCCCTGGTTCGAAGCCTGCTACGACGAAGCCGCCAGCCGCGTGACCACGACGCTGCGGCAGGACTACTTCGGGCTGCACACCATCGCCGAGGATGACGGCGCGACCAGCTACCAGCTCACCTACGGCGACTGGGTCAGGGTCCTGCGCGGCGCGGGCCTCGTCATCGACGACCTCATCGAGCCGCGGCCCGGACCCGGAACCCCCAACGGCTACAACGAGACCGACCCACCCGACTGGGCACACCGCTGGCCGGCGGAACTTCTCTGGGTGACGCACAAGCCGTAGGTTCCGCCGCGCCGAAGACGCCCGGGACACTGTCGGCGACGCCGTGCACTGGCGCGAACTCGGTCCGGCGTGCCACGAGGGCGTGGCACGCGGCGACGAGCGGTGCCCGCTCCGCTCCGGCCTGCACACGAGCCTGGTACGCGCCCTTGCGCGGGCCACCTGAGTACGCGTGCTCACACCGAGGTGGTCACCGCGCCCATCCGCCACGCCACCGCCCCTTCCTAGGGTGCTCGTATGCCCGAAGAGACCACGCCCAGCCCTGCACCCGCCCCTGACGCGCCCGAGCCCGGGGCCCCCTCCGGCTCCTTCGGCGCGGGATGTGGCGGCGTCATACTCGTCGGGGTGCTCCTCGTGGCCGGCACGCTCGCATGGAATTCCTGGGCGGCGACGGACTTTCCCCGCGTGGCGCCCGCGGAGATGGCGGACCGTGCCGTCCAGCGTTCCCAGGAGGCCTACACCGTCATGGGCTTCAAGCGCACCATAGAGCCCGGGGTCAGGGACGCCGGCGTCAGCACGCAGAACACGCTCAGCTCCAACTTCTGCTACGACAACGGCCTGTTGGGGATCGAGGACAAGATCGTCGACGGCGCCTACTCGATGAGTCACACGTGGGCACTGGACCACGTCCCGGCGAGCCAGGCGGTCCCCGGCCTCCGCCGCCTGCACCGGTACCTCGGGGGCGAGGGCTGGCGGGTCACGTCCTACCGCGAGGGCGAGCGGGGCGGGTCCTGGGACCTGTTGGTCCAGCGGCACGACGGCGAGGAGCGGATGTCCTTCTCCTGGTACCCGGACCGCGAGTACTTCACCGGCGGCACCTCCGTGCCCTGCGCCTACGACCCCAAGTGGAAGGACGGCCACAGCGGCCCCGCCGGGGACGACGAGAGCCCACCCGCCCTCGGCCCCGCACAGCGAGACTGAGAACCCCCACCTCCCTGGCGCCGACCGCACCACACGATGCTGGGCGACGACCCGGCTCAGCGAGCGCCTGCCGGGACCGGGACCGCGTGCCACTGCGGCCGCCACCGCGCCGGTTCATCGCAGGAGCTGCCCTCCGACGAGCGCAGTCGGCCGTGGCGCACCGAGGATCAGCTCACGCGGCAGTGCCAGTTCGAAGCGCTGCTCGAGTACCGCGAGAGAGGCACGGTGCGCCGTGTCCCTCTCGGTTTCCTCCGGGATTCCGGCGGCGACGATGTCAGCGCGGACGAGGTCGGCGCCGGGGCCGGTGACCTCCTGCGACCAGGTGTGCATTTACATGTCGAAGCCGCACACATAGCGGTCGTCGTGGAAGTAGGCGAACTGGGGTGGCGGGACCTTCGGGTTCTGCTGAACTCACTGCGTGTCTCCGTTCTCCGGTGTGGCGCGCCCTGCGGTCGGTCGTGTGATCGGCCCTGAGCCGCACGTGCTGGGTGCGTCAGTATCGTGCTACCGGTGTCGCCCCCGATCGTCGGCTTCCGGGCGTTGCATCCCTGGCCGGCCCCGGCGGCCCGGCCGCCCTCTCCCTGCTCCTCCGGACCTGGAGGACCGCGAGGCTCCTCCGGATCTGGGAGACCGTGAGCTCGTCGGCGGGACCGGCGCTTCGCCGTAGGGGCCAGTGCCCTCGCATCGACGACGGCTCGGTTACCGCCGCCGCGTGCTTCGTGCGGGTTCTCCTCTCCTGAGGTCTTGACAACTCGATTGGTCTGGACCAACTTTGCGCGGAGCGGCGGTGGCCACCGTCGTCGCTTGTGTGCTCCACCTCTTCCCCCCAGGAGGCACCCCGTGAGCCGTGTACGTCAGGACAGACCCGGCGTCCGCCGGAGGATCAGCGCGGCAATGGCCGTCGGCGCGGCCGCCGCGCTCGCCGTCACCGCGCTCGCCGCGCCCGCGCAGTCGGCGGACACCGGCGCGGCCGGCGCCAAGGCCGCGAGCACCAAGGCCGCCGGTGCCGTGGCGGCGGACGTCAACGTCGCCAAGAACGCCGGGTTCGAGGCGGACCTGAGCAACTGGACCTGCGCCGCGAACAGCGGAGCCGCCGTCACGTCCCCCGTGCACGGCGGCGCGAAGGCGCTCAAGGCCACCCCGTCCGGCCAGGGCACCGCCGAGTGTTCGCAGATCGTCGCGGTGAAGCCGAACTCGACGTACAAGCTCAGCAGTTGGGTCCAGGGCAGCTACGCCTACCTCGGCGCCCGCGGCACCGGCACCACCGACGTGTCGACCTGGACGCCGGGCACCTCCTCCTGGCAGCAGCTCTCCACCAGCTTCACCACCGGCGCGAACACCACCTCGGTCACCGTGTACACCCACGGCTGGTACGGGCAGAGCGCGTACTACGTGGACGACGTGAGCGTCTTCGGGCCCGACGGGGGCGGCGGCCCCGACCCGGTCGAGATACCGCCCGTCCCGGCCGGGCTCGCGGCGGGCACGACGACGCCCACGTCGGTGGAGCTGTCCTGGACGCCGTCGTCCACGGCGACGGGGTACACCGTCTACCGCGACGGCACGAAGGTCGCCTCGGCCGGCGGGGCCTCGGCGACCGTCACCGGGCTCACGCCGGAGACCACGTACAGCTTCCAGGTGAGCGCCTCGAACGCGGCGGGCGAGTCGGCGAAGTCGGCCCCGGTGTCCGTACGGACCCCCAAGGGCGACGGCGGCGGTGACGGCACCGTGCCCCGGCACGCGCTGACCGGCTACTGGCAGAACTTCGACAACGGCGCGACCGTGCAGAAGCTGCGGGACGTGTCCTCGCAGTACGACATCATCGCCGTGTCGTTCGCCGACGCCACCAACACGCCGGGCCAGATCACCTTCAACCTGGACCCGGCCGTCGGCTACGCCTCCACCGCCGACTTCAAGGCGGACATCGCCGCGAAGAAGGCCGCGGGCAAGTCCGTGATCCTCTCGGTCGGCGGCGAGAAGGGCACCATCTCCGTCAACAGCGACGCCTCCGCGACCGCGTTCGCCAACAGCGCCTACGCGCTGATGCAGGAGTACGGGTTCAACGGCGTCGACATCGACCTGGAGAACGGGATCAACCCCACCTACATGACGAAGGCGCTGCGCCAGCTCTCCGCTAAGGCCGGCCCGAAGCTGGTGCTCACGATGGCGCCGCAGACCATCGACATGCAGTCCACGTCCGGGGGGTACTTCCAGACGGCGCTGAACGTGAAGGACATCCTCACGGTCGTCAACATGCAGTACTACAACAGCGGTTCGATGCTCGGCTGCGACGGCAAGGTCTACAGCCAGGGCAGCGTGGACTTCCTGACCGCGCTCGCCTGCATCCAACTGGAGGGCGGCCTCGACCCCTCGCAGGTCGGGATCGGCGTCCCGGCGTCGACGCGCGGCGCGGGCAGCGGCTACGTGGCCCCGTCGGTCGTGAACAACGCCCTCGACTGCCTGACCCGCGGCACCGGCTGCGGCTCCTTCAAGCCGTCGAAGACGTACCCGTCGCTGCGCGGCGCCATGACGTGGTCGACGAACTGGGACGCGACGGCGGGCCACGTGTGGTCGAACGCCGTCGGCCCGAAGGTGCACAGCCTTCCGTAGCGGAGGAAGTGAACGAAGCCCCGGAGGGGCCGACGGGCCGGGTCTCGGTCCGTCGGCCCCTCCGGGCGCATGCGGGCCGGGCCGCCCCCGGACCCTAGGGCGAGGGCCGCCCGGCCCGGGCGGGTGTCAGTGCTCGCGTACCCGCACCACCCTCAGGCCCGGCGCCTCGCGGATGTCCTTCTCGCAGAACCGCCAGGTCACCCAGCGCTCGGCGGAGAACAGGCGCGTCTGGTCCGCGTGGTGCGGCGAGCCCGGGTCCGACGACTGGGAGTACGTGAGGAGGGTGCGGGCCCGCGGACAGGGGGAGGCGTCCCAGCCGACGGCCTGGATGTGGCTGGAGCCGTGTCTGACCTCGGTGTAGCCGCCGGCCCGCGGCTGCCACGTGGCCTCGATCATGTTCCACACGCCGAGCGTGTTCGGGCCGCCGTGCACGGGCAGCCGCTCGCCCCCACGTACCAGGAACTGGTGGTCACCGAGGCGGGCGTCCAACGGGATGCCCGCCGCGCGCAGCTCCGCCACGGCGTCCGCGAGCGCGGTGGCGAAGCCCGGCGCGCCGGTGTCGAGCGTTCGCGGTGTGCGGACCGGGTCGGCGGCGCTGAACGGCACCTTCCACCGCTGCGCGCCCGGCACCCTCGCGGTGAACGCGCGCCAGAACCGGTCGAAGAGCAGCGCGCCCCGCGAGACCGTGTCCATCGTGCGGTCCCATGCCTCGATCACGCCGCAGGCCTCGCGCACGTCGACCGGCCGGCCGTCGCTGCCCGGCGCCGAGCCCCCGGGCAGCGCCGCGCAGGCCCGCGCGACGTCGGCCGCGGCCAGGTGCCCCGCGGGCACCCGGTTCGCGAACTGCTGCCGCTGGAGGTCCGCCACCGTCAGCCCGCCCCTGCGCGCCATCGCGGACACGTCCTCGACGGCCCCGCGGGTACGCAGCGAGCGCTCCGTGCCGACGGTCCCGAAGATCCGCTCGTACCCGGTCAGCGGCCGGTCGGCGTTGGCCAGCCACGGGCTGTCGTTGGAGTTCTCCGCGTACGGCGCGTCCGTGAGCGTGGGCATCCGCGACGGGCCGAAGACACCGGGCTGGAGGGCGTCCTTGTCCCTGCCGAGCGCGCACGCGCGCCGCGCGCCGTCGAGGACGGCCACCCCGGACGCCGGGTACGTCTGCTTGCCCAACGGCGTGGAACAGCGCGCCGCGAGGCCGTCGGTGACACGCGGCAGGACCTGCGACTGGGTGTACAGCGTGCGCCCGTCGCGGTCGGCGGCGACCGTGTTGACCCACGGCAGGCCCTGCCGCTCCCGCAGCACGCGCCGCACGTCCCGGACGGAACGGGCCGCGCCGAGGCGCAGGCCGACGTCACCGGCGCGCAACTGCGCCGCGTTGGGGTCGTTCAGGGCGTACGCCGTACGCGCCGTCCAGTCCAGCGCGAGCTGCGAGCCGAGCGAGGTGACGACCGGGCCGTAGCGGGTCCACCACTGGGTGCGGGTCACCGGGGCGCCGCCCCGCACCGGCACGGTCACCGTGCGCCGCGTCATCCGCTCCCGCTCGCCGTCGACGAGGTACGCGGTCGGGTCGGCGGGGTCGAGCGTCAGCTCGTGCAGGGTGAAGGGGACGCCGGTGGACACGGTGTGGCTCCACGCCACGTGCCGGGTGAAGCCCACGTTGACGACGGGGGTGCCGAGCAGCGCGGCGCCCGAGACGTTCAGCTCGCCCGGGATGGTCTGCTGCGCCTGCCAGAAGCGGCGGCTGCCGTGCCAGGGGTAGTGCGGGTTGCCGAGCAGCAGACCGCGGCCGGACGCGGTGGTCCGCCCGCTGAACGCCACCGCGTTCGAGCCCATGTCGGCGCCGTCCGCCCCGGCGGCGAGCAGCCGATGCGCCGCCTGGGCGGCCCGCCGCGGGTCGGGCGCGCGGCGCGTGTCCGCGACGGCCGGGGGACGGGCCGCGGTGATGCCGTCCGAGAAGCGGCCCTGCCCGCCGAGGACCGACACCGCGTAGGCGAGGCGGGCCGCGTCCAGCGCGGACACCGGCCGCACCCAGTCGGCCCGCGCGCAGGCCGGATCGGTGACCCGGTGCTGCCGCAGCCACGCGTTGTACCCCGCGGCGTAGCCCCGCGTCAGCTCCTTGAGGGCGCGGCTCGGACCGCGCGGCGCGGGCTGCCGCATGAGCTTCTCCACGGTGCCCGCCTGCCGTACGCCCCGGAAGTACAGGTCGCTGGAGAGGTTCGTGGCCGCCGACGACAGCTCGCCACCCGGGTCGCCGTCAGGACCGAAGTGGCGCGAGCGCTCCCCGCGGACGGTGACGAAGCCCCGCGCGAGCACGCACACCTGGTCGGCGGCCTGCGCCCAGCCGGTGCCGAAGCCGAGGTTCGCGTGGTCCTCGGCGAGGATGTGCGGGACGCCGTACTCGGTGTAGCGGATCGTGGCCGAAAGACCACCACCGGAGGGCCGCTCGGCCCGGTCCGGCGCGGCCGCCGCGATGGCCGGAAGCAGTGCCGACACCGTGAGGAACGCCGTGCCGACCGCCACGGCGGATCTGGTACGCAAGCGCATCGTGCCTCCCAACTGGCGTGAGGGAAGGGGCGGTTGGAGCGTACAAGTGGCAGGCGGACGTGTCTGGAGGGGTGCGTGGGGGAGTGGCCGGAAGGCGAGGGTGGCGAGGGCGGTGCGCGGGAGGTGGCACCGACGCGGACGGCGCGGGCGGTGCGGACGTCCGGAACAGGCAAAGAAGGGTGTCCCGTACGGGACAGACAGGACAGGCGTCGCGGGATTGACTTCCCGCCAACCACCCGATGAACGAGCCGAGGGAGTCCGTGCCATGCCTGAGCAGCCGAAGAACGAGTTCTGGAAGAACCTCAAGCCGATCGAGAACTCGTTCAAGCCGGACGCGCTGCCGGAGGTCTACCTCTCCGACGCCGCCACCGACGACGACCGCTACTACGCGCCCTTCACCGACACCGTCAGCTCCCGCCCGCTGTGGATCAACGTGAAGGACAACACCTGGTCCGACATCCTGCGGGCCAAGGAGGCGGGCCTGGTCAACCGCCACTACCACCCGCACGAGGTGTTCGCGTACACCATCTCCGGCAAGTGGGGCTACCTGGAGCGGCCCTGGACGGCCGGTGCCGGTGACTTCGTGTACGAGGCCCCGGGCGAGGGCCACACCCTGGTCGCGTACGAGAGCGAGGAGCCGATGAAGGCGCTGTTCATCGTCAAGGGCCCGCTCATCTGGCTGGACGAGGACGGCGAGCCCACCGGCTTCTTCGACGTGCACGACTACATCGAGATGTGCCGCCGCCACTACGACGAGGTCGGCATCGGCGCCGACTACGTCAACTCCCTGTTCCGCTGACCGGCAGCGTCCGGAACCCGAGTCCCGAACCCGACATGAGGTCGCCATGACCAGAACACCTTCCCGGTCCGGCGCCGCGGCGCCGGACCCGGTGGCGGCACCCGGGGACGCCGAGGCCCGCCGCTACGAGCACCGTCTGCTGCTCGTCCTCTTCGCGGCCTTCGGCTTCGTCTTCTTCGACCGCCAGGCGCTGACCTTCCTCGCCCCGTTCATCTCCGACGACTTCCACCTCTCGCACACGGCCCTGGGCGTCCTGTCCGGCGTGCTGGCGCTCACGTGGGCGCTGTCGGGCCTCGTCTGCGGCAGGCTGGCGGACCGGTACGGCCGCCGCCCGGTCCTGATCGCCGCCGTCGTGCTGTTCTCCTGCTTCTCCGCCGCGGGCGGCCTGATGACCGGCTTCGCCGGTCTGCTGATCGCCAGGGCCCTGATGGGCCTGGCGGAGGGCGCGGTCCTCCCGCTGGCGCAGTCGCTGATGGTGGAGGCCTCGCGGGAGCACCGGCGGGGCCTGAACATGGGCCTGCTCCAGGGCTCGTCGGCGGGGCTGCTCGGCGGCGTCGTCGCCCCGCTGGTCGTGGTCTGGATCGCCGAGCACCACGACTGGCGGACGGCGTTCCTGGTGACCATCGTCCCCGGGCTGCTGATCGCCGTGTGGATCGCGCGCTCGGTGCGCGAGCGCCCGCCCGTACCGGTGCTCCCCGGCGTGCCGGACGCCACCGCGCGGGAGGAGGCCGCACCCCCGCTGCGCGAGGTGCTGCGGGAGGTGCTCGCGCACCGCAACATCGTGCTGTGCGTCCTGGCGGCCTGCTTCTACCTGACCTGGTTCACGGTCATCATCACCTTCACGCCCACCTACCTGGAGGACGAGAAGGGCTTCTCCTCCGGCACGATGAGCCACGTCATGACCTGCTTCGGCGTGGCCTGGGTGCTGTGGGGCTTCCTGACCCCGGCGGTGTCCGACCGGATCGGCCGGCGGAGCGCGCTCATCGCCTTCACCGTCGTGGCGGCGCTGTGCCCGCTGGCCGTGGTGTACGTCGACGACCCGGTGCTGCTCGGCGGCGTCGTGGTGCTCAGCTACACCGGCCTGGGCTGCTTCACGCTGATCATGGCGACCATTCCCGCCGAGACCGTGCCGCGCCGGACGCTGACCGTCGCCCTCGGCCTGGTCATGGGCGTCGGTGAGCTGGCGGGCGGGTTCATCGGCCCCCTGGTCGCCGGTCTCGCCTCGGACGTCTGGGGTCTGGACGCGGCGATGTTCATCTCCTCCGGCGGCGCCGTCGCCGTGGTGCTGCTCGCCCTCGGGCTGCGGGAGACCGCTCCCGCGGTGCTGCGCCGCAGGGGCGCCGCCGACGCCGGGCCCGCACACGACGCCACACCGGTTCCCACCTCGGGGGGTGCGCTGTGAAGGCCGCGGTCTGGTACGGAGCGCGCGACGTACGCGTCACCGAGCGGGAGGTGCGGCCCCCGGGCCCGGACGAGGTGCTGCTGTCGGTGGCGTACTGCGGGATCTGCGGCAGCGACCTGCACGAGTACGCCGACGGCCCGCACTCGGTGCCGGTCGGCGAGGCCCACCCGGCCTCGGGCGCCCGCGCCCCCCTCGTCCTCGGGCACGAGTTCTGCGGCACGGTCACCGCCGTGGGATCAGCCGTGCGGGGCCTCGCGGCGGGTGACCGCGTCGCGGTCGAACCGCACTACCGCTGCGGCGCCTGCCCGCGCTGCCGGGCGGGCGAGTACAACATCTGCCGCCACTTCGGCTTCGCCGGCCTCATGGGCCACGGCGGGCTCGCCGAGTACGCCACGGTGCCCGCGTACATGGCGCACCGGCTGCCCGACGAGGTGCCGCTGGAGCAGGCGGCCCTCTTCGAACCGGCCTCGGTCGCGCTGCACGCGCTGCGGCGCGGCGGGGCCGCCGACAGCGTGGCCGTCGTGGGCCTGGGCCCGGTCGGACTCCTCACCGTGCTGCTCGCCGCGCGGCGGGGAGTCCGGCGGATCGTCGCCGCCGACGTCAACCCGGCCCGGCTCGCCCTCGCCGCGCGCCTCGGCGCGACCGAGGTGGTGGACGCCCGGGACGCCCGGGACGGGGACGCGGGGCTGCGGGTGCGGGCCGCCTGCGGCGGTGAGGGCGCCGACGTGGCCTTCGAGGTGGTCGGCTCCCAGGCGGCCCTGGACACCTGCCTGGCGGCGACCCGCAGGGGCGGGCGGACGGTCCTTGTGGGCCTCGGGCGCCGCCTCAGCTTCGACT
Organism: Streptomyces longispororuber; assembly: GCF_014656095.1. Lineage (GTDB taxonomy): Bacteria > Actinomycetota > Actinomycetes > Streptomycetales > Streptomycetaceae > Streptomyces > Streptomyces longispororuber. The sequence goes on along the minus strand of NZ_BNBT01000026.1, from coordinate 31,728 downwards.
CCGCCGCGCTGGTGGACAACGAGCACTCGATCGTGGCGAGCGTCGGCTACCGGGACACCTACCCGGAGCTGATCCGGCTCGTCGGGACGGAGGGCCTGGACCTCCGCCCCGTGGTGACGTCCGTCATCGCCCTCGACGACGTGGTGGGCGAGGGGTTCTCGGCGCTGCTGAACGGGGGCGGCGATCAGATCAAGATCCTGGTGTCGCCCTCGGCCCCCGCCCAGGCCTCGTATCCGGCGTCGGATCCGGCCTCGCAGGAGCACACCCCGACGGCCCCGGCGCACGCCGGACGGGAAGGAGACAGCCGATGACCACCGGCGCACCGACCGGGCCCGTACCGCCCGCCACGGGCACCGCCCCCGCCGCCCCGCCGTTCCCCGGCCCCGACGCCTTCGCGGGCCGTACCGCGCTGGTCACCGGCGGCACCTCGGGCATCGGGGCCGCCACCGCCGAACTCCTCGCGGAGCTGGGCGCGCGGGTGTACGCCCTGGGCCTGCCGCCCGCGCCCGGCGGTGAACCGCCCCGGCACGCGCGGGTGCGCGTCGTCGAACAGGACGTGACCGACCGGGAGGGGCTGGCCCGCCGCATCGCGGAGACCGGCACCCTGGACCACTTGGTGGTCTGCGCGGGCATGAGCGCGGACCGCGCCGAGTACGAGCCCGCGACCTGGGACCGCGTGCTCGCGGTCAACCTGGGCGCGGCGATGACGGCGTGCGAGGCGGCCCGGCCGCTGCTGGCCCGCCGGGGCGGCTCCGTCGGCTCCATCGTCACCGTGTCGTCCATGTTCGCCCTTTTCGGCAGCCGGGACCGGCCCGCCTACAGCGCGAGCAAGGGCGGCGTCTCCCAGCTCACCCGGTCCCTGGCGGCCGAGTACGCGTCCGACGGCATCCGGGTGAACGCGGTGGCGCCGGGCTTCGTCGTCACCCCGCTGGCACGCGGCGTGCTCGACGACCCGGCGGCGGCCGGTGCCGTGCTCGCCCGCGTCCCGATGGGGCGCCTGGGGCTGCCCCGGGAGGTCGCCTCGGTCATCGCGTTCCTGTGCGGCCCGGCGGCGGCGTACGTCAACGGAGCGGTGATCCCCGTCGACGGCGGCTACTCGGCGGTCTGAGCCCCGCCCCCGGCCGGCCCGGGCCGTCGGACGGGTCCGCCGTCGGGCCGTGACCGCAGCCGCGTCGCCGAGTACCCTTCGCGGACGGGCACGGCGCGCGCGGGAACACCGGCCGGGCCCGCTCCCGGCGCAACCGCTCCGGCGGGGCCCGCCCGGTGCCTTCGGCCCGGCGGCGCCGGCTGCGAAGGCGCACTCCCCGGGGCGCGCAGGACACTGGCTCACGGCACGGCAGCAAGGAGGCCGAGTTGACCGGACACCCCGCCACCGTGTTCTCCCGGGTGTCGACGCGGTCGGTCGACCAGGCGGACCGCGTGGACCTGTGGGAGGACTACAACCGGCAGGCCCTGGTCGGCCTGACCTGCTCCCCGTACTCCGACGACGGGCTGCTCGCCACCCAGGCCAACGTCAGCCTCGGCAGCCTGCGCCTGGCCGACATCGCCGGGAACGAGCACGTCATCGAGCGCAACGCGCGGTTGTGCCGGGAGACGCCCAAGGACTCCGTCTTCGCGACCCTGCTGGTCTCGGGGCAGGCGGTGTTCTTCCACAGCGGCGGCTGCCTCAGCCTCGGCGCGGGCGACCTGGTGCTGTACGACACCCGCCGCTCCTACCTGCTCGGCTTCCCCACCACCATGCGCCAGCTCCTGGTGGACATCCCCCGGGAGGTCTTCGCCGAGCGCTGCCTGTCCGCCGAGCTTCCGGTGCCGCTGGTCTTCGGGCGGCGGTCGTCGGCCGACGCCCCGGCGGTGCGGGCCCTGGAGTCCGTGCTGTCCGGCTGGTTCGCCCAGCGGGAGCCCGGCGACGTGGCGGGCACCGAGGGCACCGTGCTCGGCCTGGTGCGCTCGCTCGCGGCGTCCCAGGTGGGGGGCGGGCGGCCCGGGGACGACCAGGGCACCCGGCTGCTGCTCGCCAAGGAGTACATCGACCAGCACCTGTCCGACCCCCGGCTGTGCGCGGAGCACGTCGCCGACGCGGTGGGCGTCTCCACCCGGCAGTTGAGCCGCGTCTTCCGGCAGGCCGGGCTCAGCCCCTCCCGCCACATCCTGGAAAGCCGCCTGACACGGGCCCACGAGCAGCTCACCGACCCCGGCTCGGCGCGGCTGACGGTGGCGGACATCGCCCATGTGTGGGGCTTCGCCAGCCAGTCGCACTTCACCCGCGTCTTCCGCGAGCGGTACGGGCGGACCCCGGGCGAGCTGCGCCCGGCCCCGCCCGGCCGCCCGGACTGACCACGGCGACGGCGCCGGGGCGGCCGATGGCCGGCGGCCGGTGGCCGCTCCAGGCCCAAGGCACAACAAAAGGCGCCTGACACGGCCTTCTCCCTGTCAGGCGCCATCCCACGGCTTCCGCGCGGCGGTCACCGCACAATGATGGTGGTGTGCGGCACGGCGGCCGCCGTCACCGGCCGGTGTCGTCCTCCGCCAGCACGCGCTGGGCCACGGCGAACGCGGAGTTGGCTGCCGGGACACCGCAGTAGACCGCCGTCTGCAGCAGTGCCGCGCCGATCTCGTCGTCCGAGAGGCCGTTGCGCCGCGCCGCCCGGATGTGCAGGGCGAGTTCCTCGTACTGGCCCTGCGCCACGAGGGCCGTCATGGTGATCAGGCTGCGTTCGCGGCGGGAGAGCGTACCGTCGGCCCAGATCTCCCCCCAGGCGTAGCGGGAGATGAAGTCCTGGAACGGAGCGGTGAAGCCGCTCTGCCGCTCCTGCGCACGGTCGACGTGCGCGTCCCCGAGCACCTGGCGGCGCACCGCCGTCCCGCGCTTCGGGGCCCCCGAGAAGTGGGAGCGGAGCGCGGCGAGGACGGCTTCGGGCCGCTCGCACGGTGCGAGGTGGGAGGCGTCCGGAATCTCCGTGAGCGCGGCACCGGGTACCGCGTCGGCGATCTCCCGCAGGTGCGCGGGCGGCGTCGCGGGGTCCTCGCGCCCCGCGAGGAGCACGGTGGGAGCGGTGATCGAGGAGAGCCCGTCCCGGATGTCGAACGCGGCGAGCGCGTCGCAGCACGCCGCGTAGGCGGCAGGGTCGGCCGCGCGGTGGTCGGCCACGAGGCCGGGCACGGTGAAACCGGGCGTGAACCATCTGGACGGCGCGCTGTCGGCGAGCGCGGCCAGGCCCTCGCGGCGTACGCGGGCGGCCCGCTCCTCCCACGGGGCGGAGCCGCCGAAGTGCGCGGACGAGCAGATGACGGCGAGGCTCTCCACACGTTCCGGGTGGTGCACGGCGAGGTGCAGGCCGACGGCCCCGCCGAGCGAGACGCCGGCGTAGGCGAACCGGTGGATGCCGAGCGAGTCGGCGAGCGCGAGCACCAGGCCGGCCAGCTCGCCGACGGTCGCGCCCGGACCGATGAGGTCGGCGGGGGAGTGGCCGTGGCCGGGGAGGTCCCAGCGTACGACCCGGTGCGTGACGGACAGTTCGGGCGCGACGGCGTCCCACAGGGCGGTGGAGGTGCCGAGCGACGGGCCGAGGAGCAGGGGAGGGGCGGTGGACGGGCCTTCCGCGCGGTGGTGGAGCAGCCCGCGGTCCGGGGTGGTGCTCGGTGTGCTGGTCAAGGTCGCTCCAGGGCACGGTCGGTGAGGATTCCGGCGGCGCCGGTGTAGCGCGTCGGGTCGGTGAGGTCGTCGATGTCGAGGGCCAGGCCGTCCAGTTCGGGCTGTGCGGCGAGGAGCTCGGCGAGCGTCCTGCCCTCGGTCCGGGCGCGGGCGGCGAGATCCGTGAGGAGCGCCTTGGCCCGGGCCCGGCCCAGGGCCGGGGCGAGGGCGGCGGCCAGCCGCTCGGAGACGATCAGCCCGGCCGTCAGGTGCAGATGCCCGCGCATGGCGTCCGGGTGGACTTGCAAACCCTCGGCCAGCTCGGCGCCGTCCCGGGCGGCCCCGCCGACCAGCCGCAGCAGGTCGCGCAGGGGCTCCCACTCCGCGTGCCAGGCTCCGGCGGGGCGTTCGTCCTCCGCGACCATCGAGGCGTACAGGGTGGCGGCGAGGCCCGGGGCGCGGCGGGCGGCCGCGGCGATGAGCGTGGCGCGCACCGGGTTCCTCTTGTGGGGCATGGCCGAGGAGTCTCCGCCGGTGCCCTCCGACAGCTCGGCGATCTCGGTGCGGGACAGGGTGAGGACGTCGGCCGCCGTCTTGCCGAGGGCCCCCGCGGCGAACGCGAGGGCGCCCGCCAGGTCCGCGACGGGCGCCCGGAGGGTGTGCCAGGGCAGGTCCGGCGGAGCGAGACCGGTCTCACGGGCGTAGGCGGCGGTGAGCCGTAGCGGGGTGTCCGGGTCGCCCGCGTCGCCGTCACGGCCGAAGGCCGCCAGGGTGCCGGCGGCGCCACCGAGCTGGACGGGGAGCCCGGCGCGTACTCCGCGCAGCCGGTCCCGTGCGTCGAGGACCAGCGAGCGCCAGCCGGCCGCCTTGAGGCCGAAGGTCGTCGGTACCGCGTGCTGGGTCAGGGTGCGGCCGGGCATCACCGTGTCCCGGTGGGCTGCGGCGAGGCGGGACAGCGCCCGCTCGGTGCGCCGCAGGTCTGCGAGGACGAGGTCCACGGTGCGGGCCGCGACCAGCATGGTGGCGGTGTCCAGGATGTCCTGGCTGGTCGCCCCGCGGTGCACGTACGGGCCGAACTCGTCGGGGACCGCTGCCGTCAGGTCCGCCACCAACGGGATGACGGGGTTGCCGCCGCCTCGGGCGCGGTGGGCGAGGTCACCGGCGTCGAAGCGGGCCGAGGCGGTCGCGGCCGTGACCGCCCGGGCGGCCTCGGCCGGGGCGTGGCCGAGGCTCGCCTGGGCGCGGGTGAGGGCCGCCTCGGCGTCGAGCAGCGCCCGCAGGAACGCGGTGTCGGACGTCGCGGCCTCGGCGGGGGAGCCCGCCCGCCCGGGGGCGAGGAGGCCGTGGTCGATGGTGGCGTTGCCGCCGCTGTAGGTGTCGGTGTCAATGCCGGTGCCGGTGCCGGTGCCGGTCCCGGTCTCGGTCTCGGTCTCGGGGGATGTCACGTGAACTCCAGGAACACTGTCTCGCCCTCACCCTGAAGGCGGATGTCGAAACGGTAGGAGCGGTTCTCACCGGGCCGCGCGAGCAGCGTGGCCCGGCGCTCCCGCTCCACCGAGTCGAGCAGCGGGTCGGCGCCGTCCGCGAGGTAGGCGCGGGTGAAGAGGTGGTGCAGCAGGCCGCGCGCGAAGACGCAGACGCTGATGTACGGCGGTCCGGCGTTCCCGGGCTGAAGGGTGTGGAGGGCGTAGTGGCCGTCGGCGTCCGTGGCGACCCGGCCGAAGCCGGTGAAGTCGGTGCCGTTGCGGCCGAGGTGGCCGCCGGTCACCGGGTCGCGGCGGAGCGACCCGGGTGCGCCGGTGAGGGAGCCGTCCGGGGCCGCCTGCCAGAACTCCAGGAGGGCGTCGGGCACCGGGTCGCCGTGGCCGTCGAGGACGTAGCCGTGCAGCACGATCGTGTCGGGGTGGCCTTTCGGCGCTATCTGCTCGCCCTCGGGGAAGGGGAGCGCGTACCCGTAGAAGGGGCCGACGGTGTGGGACGGTGTGGGCAGGAACGTTTCCGCCATGTCACTCAGCGCCCTTCTTCGATCCAGGTGGCGGCGGGACCGTCGAGGACGATGTCCCACTCGTAGCCGAGGGAGAACTCGGGCCGCGACAGCTCGTGGCGGTAGGTGGCGACCAGGCGTTCGCGGGCGGCCCGGTCGGTGACCGAGCGCAGGATCGGGTCGTGGGGGAACAGCGGGTCGTTCGGGAAGTACATCTGCGTCACGAGCCGTTGGGTGAACGCGGTGCCGAAGACGGAGAAGTGGATGTGGGCGGGGCGCCAGGCGTTGGTGTGGTTGCGCCACGGGTAGGCGCCCGGCTTGATCGTGGTGAACGTGTACCGGCCCTCGTCGTCCGTCAGCGTGCGTCCGGCACCGGTGAAGTGGGGGTCGAGCGGCGCCGGGTGCTGGTCGCGCAGGTGCGCGTAGCGGCCGGAGGCGTTGGCCTGCCAGAGCTCGATGAGCTGCCCGCGCACCGGGCGCCCGGCGCGGTCGAGCAGCCGCCCCGACACGGTGATGCGCTCGCCGAGCGGCTCACCGCCGTGCTGGACGGTGAGGTCGTTGTCGGTCTCCGTGACGTCGGTCGGGCCGAACACCGGACCGGACAGCTCGACCGTCTCGGGGTCGCCGCCGGTCACGGGGACGAGCGGCCGCTTGGGGTGGCGAAGCAGCGAGCTGCGGTAGGGCGCGTAGTCGCGCCGCGGGTGGTGGCGCGCGGGCGCGCCCGCCGCCAGCGCCTCGTCGTAGGCGTGCTGGAGTTCGTCCATCGCGGTGTCGATGTCCGACTGGGCATGAGTCATGAGGTGTCCCGGAATTCCTGGTACGTGCGTACGCGAGTCCATGAGGTGCCGGTGCGCGGGCGGTGCGCGGGGGAGCGGACGGTCCGCGCCCGGCGCGGGTGCTCAGCGTTCGAGGACGAGGGCGAGTCCTTGGCCGACGCCGACGCAGAGGGTGGCGACGCCGGTGCCGGAGCCGCTGCGGGCGAGCTGGTGGGCCACGGTGCCGGCCAGGCGGGCGCCGGAGGCCCCCAGCGGGTGGCCGAGGGCGATGGCGCCGCCGTACGGGTTGAGGATCGCCGGGTCGAACTCGGGCCATTCGGCGACACAGCCCAGGACCTGGGCGGCGAACGCCTCGTTCAGCTCCAGCGTCGTCAGGTTGCCGAAGGACCGGCCCGCCCTGGCGAGGGCGCGGTGGACGGCTTCGACGGGACCGAGGCCGAAGTGGTGCGGGTCGACCGCGGCCACGCCGGTGGCCGCGATGCGGGCCAGCGGTTCGCGCCCGGTGGCCCGCAGCCCCTCTTCGTCGACGAGGAGCAGTGCCGCGGCGCCGTCGTTGAGCGGGGACGCGTTACCCGGCGTGACGGTGCCCCCGTCCGTGCGGAAGGACGGCTTCAGCGTGGCCATCGCCTCCAGGGAGGCGTTCTCCCGTACGCACTCGTCGCGGTCGAGGAGGACCGGGTCGCCCTTGCGCCGCGGGACCGGCACCGGCACCACCTCGGCGTCGAAAAGACCGCCGTGCCACGCGGCGGACGCCTTGCGGTGGGACGCCAGGGCCAGGGCGTCCTGTTGCTCGCGGGTGATGCCGTGCTTGTCGGCGATCAGTTCGGCCGACTCGCCGAGCGGTACGGTCCACTGCGGCTCCATCCGCGGATTGACCATGCGCCAGCCCAGGGTGGTCGAGTACAGCTCGGTGTGGCCCGCGGGGAACGCCCGGTCGCTCTTGGGCAGGACGTAGGGCGCGCGGGTCATCGACTCGACCCCGCCGGCCAGCACGACGGAGGCGTCGCCGACCGCGACGGCCCGCGCCGCCTGGATGACCGCTTCGAGGCCGGAGGCGCACAGCCGGTTGACGGTGACCCCCGGCACGGAGGTCGGCAGTCCCGCGAGCAGGCCGGCCATCCGGCCGACGTTGCGGTTCTCCTCGCCCGCTCCGTTGGCGTTGCCGAAGTAGACGTCGCCTATGCGGGCGGGGTCCAGGTCCGGTGTCCGGGCGAGGAGTTCGCGGATGGCATGGGCGGCCAGGTCGTCGGGGCGTACGCCCGCGAGGCCGCCGCCGTACTTGCCGATCGGGGTCCGGAGGGCGTCCAGGACGTAGACGTCGCGCAGGCTCATGACGGTGTCTCCGAAGCGGGAGGGATACGGATGTCCGCGGCCGTCTGCCGCACGACGTCCCCGGCGGTCACGCCCGGGGCGGTCTCGACCAGTTCGAGGCCGTCGCCGGTGACGTCGAGGACGCCGAGGTCGGTGACGATCCGGTTGACGCAGGCCCTGCCGGTCAGGGGCAGGGAGCACTCCTGAACGATCTTCGCGGAGCCGTCCTTGGCCGTGTGGTTCATGACCACGACGACCGTCCGGGCACCGTGCACCAGGTCCATGGCCCCGCCGATCCCGGTGATCATCTTCCCGGGGACGGCCCAGTTGGCGAGGTCGCCCCGCGCGGACACCTGCATGGCACCGAGCACGGCCACGTCGATGTGCCCGCCGCGGATCATCCCGAAGGAGAGGGAGGAGTCGAAGGAGGAGGCGCCGGGCACCACCGTGACCGTCTCCTTGCCGGCGTTGATCAGGTCCGGGTCGACCTCGTCCTCGCCGGGGTAGGGCCCCACGCCGAGGATGCCGTTCTCCGAGTGGAGCACGACTTCGACGTCGTCCGGGAGGTGGTTGGGGATCAGCGTCGGCAGCCCGATGCCGAGGTTCACGTACTGTCCGTCCGCCAGCTCACGCGCCGCGCGCGCCGCCATCTGCTCGCGTGTCCAGGCCATCAGGCGCCCACCGTCCCGGTCCCGCGCGCCGACGGCGCGGAGACCGTGCGCCGCTCGATGCCCTTGGCCGCCGCCTGCTCGGGGGTGAGCGCGACGACGCGCTGGACGAAGACGCCGGGCAGGTGCACCTGGTCGGGGTCGATCCCGCCGGGCTCCACCAACTCCTCCACCTCGGCCACCGTCACTCTCCCGGCCATCGCGGCCAGCGGGTTGAAGTTCCGGCTCGACTTGTTGAACACCAGGTTCCCGTGCCGGTCGCCCTTGGCCGCGCGCACCAGCGCGAAGTCGGTGCGGATGCCGTGCTCCAGGACGTACTCGGTACCGTCGAAGACGCGTACTTCCTTGGGCGGTGACGCCACCGCGACGCCCCCCTGGCCGTCGTACCGCCAGGGGAGCCCGCCGTCGGCTACCTGGGTGCCGACCCCCGCCGGGGTGTAGAAGGCCGGGATGCCGAGCCCCCCGGCCCGCAGCCTCTCGGCCAGCGTGCCCTGCGGAATCATCTCCACCTCCAGTTCGCCGCCGAGGTACTGGCGGGCGAACTCCTTGTTCGCACCGATGTAGGACCCGGTCACCCGCGCGATGCGGCCCGCGGAGAGCAGGACCGCGAGCCCGGAGTCCAGCGCGCCGCAGTTGTTGGACACCACGCCGAGATCCTTCACGCCCAGGTCGTACAGGGCCTCGATCAGTACGTTGGGTACACCGCTCAGGCCGAAGCCGCCCACCGCGAGTGTCGCCCCGTCCCGGGCATCGGCCACCGCCTCAGCGGCGGTGGCGACCACTTTGTCCATACCAGAGCCTCCGCTCTCCTGGGGGCTTCCCGAGGGCTTCCCGAGGGTTCGAGCCCCGAGTTACTCAGTGCACTGACTATTGTGTCGGGCCCCGCCATGCTGGCATCAGGCGTACCGGCCGTCAATAGATCGCGTGTACCAGCAGGTCAATCAGCAGATCGACGCCTTGCCGAAAGGCGAAGCGGCAAGGCGGCCGGACGGTACCCTCAGTGCACCAACAGAAGCGAAGAGGAGGGACGCCATGTCCGCGGTCGACCTGACCACCCACCCTGGGCACCTGGCCCGGCGACTGCAGCAGGCGCACCACCTGCTGTGGACGACGATGGTCTCCGAGGAGATCACCTCCCCCCAGTTCGGCGTGCTCAACGCGCTCACGGCCGAGCCCGGCCTCGATCAGAGGACGGTCGGCGAGCGGGTGGGGCTCGACCGCTCGACCATCGCCGAGGTCGTCAGCCGGCTCAGCCGCCGGGGGCTGCTCGACAAGGTCAGGGACCCCGGCGACGGCCGCCGGTTCCTGCTGCGGCTCACCGACGAGGGCGCCCGGACGCATCGCAAGCTCACGGTGCGCACGGCCCGGATGAACCAGGTCTTCCTCGCGCCGCTGTCCGCCGAGGAACAAGCACTCTTCCTGGCCTTGATCCGTCGCGTCTCGGACGCGGCGGAGGGGCTGCGGGCTCCGGAGGAGCCCGCGTCCACGGGGCCGTCGTGACCGCCGCCGCTCCGGTGCCTAGCCCATGACGAGCGGCGCGTACGCGAAGGCCGTCGCCAGCTCGGCCTCGATGCGGGAAGCGGTGTCCCGCAGGGCCGGGAGCACGCGCTCAAGGGTCTCCTGGGGCGTGCTCCGGCCGGCGTGCACCGCGACGTTCAGGGCGGCGACCGCACGCCCGTCCCGGTCGTGCAGCGGTACGGCCAGGGACCGCAGCCCCTCCTGCAGCTCCTGGTCGACCAGGGCGTAGCCGTCCCTGGCCGCCGCGCCGACCGCGGCGGTGAGGGCGCGCGGTGAGGTGAGGGTGCACGGGGTGAGGGGCCGCCGCTCGGTCCGGGCGATGCGGGCGGCCAGCTCGGCGGGTGGCAGCGCCGCGAGCAGGACGCGTCCCATGGAGGTCAGGTGGGCGGGCAGGCGGGTGCCCGATGTGATGTCCATGCGCAGGATGCGGGAGGTCGCGGCCCGGGCCAGATAGCGGATGTCGTCCTCGTCGAGGACGGCGACCGAGGCGGACTCGCCCAGCAGCGCGGCCAGTTCGGCCAGGTGCGGGCGGCTGATGTCGGTGAGGGTGAGGGAGGAGAGCCGGGCGTAGCCGAGGTCCAGGACACGGGGCAGCAGGTGGTACGTCGGCCCCTGGCTGTCCGCGTACCCGAGGTGTCGCAGGGTGAGCAGGGCGCGTCGTGCGGTGGCCCGGGACAGCCCGGTCGCCGCGGCGGCCGCGCTGATGGTCAGTCCGCCACCGGCGCCACGGAAGGCGGACAGCACGGCGAGGCCGCGCGCGAGCGACTCCAGGAACTCCATGCCCAGTTCGTCCTTGGACGCGCTCAGGTCCTGGGCGGTGGGCGTGGGGCGGCCGGCGGGCCGCGGCGCCTGGTGGAGCGCGGCCTCCATCCGGCCGACGGCCGCCCGAAGCCGGGGCATGACGTGTCCGGGGAAGTCGGCGGCGGAGTGCCGACTGGTGTGCGTGAGCACGCTGACCGCGGCCAGGACGCGGCCGGCCGGGTCCCGGACGGGGGCGGCGAGGGCCAGCAGGCCGGGCTCGACCCACTCCTCGTCCAGCGCCCAGCCGGCCCGGCGGGCCGCGGCCGCGCGGGAGCGGAGGAGGCGTTCCGACTCGTCCTCCGTCAGGGCCTCGGCGCGGTCGCGGGGAGGTACCGCGGGGAAGCCCGCGTCCAGGGGGTCCGCACGCCGCCGGGCACGCCAGGCCTGGAACTCCGCTTCCTCCCACCCGCCGGCCAGGACCACCCCGGCGGCGCTGCGCTCGGCCGGCAGCAGGTCGCCGATGTGGAAGGCCAGGTACATCGCGCGGCGCCGGACGGCCTGCGCGATCAGCCGGGCGCCGTCGCGGTCCGGAACGGCCAGGGACACGGATGCGTCGAGTCCGTCGGCCAGGTCCACGACGTACGGCTCCAGGGCGTCGACGAGGCCGCAGGAGGCGAGGTACGCGTTGCCGAGCTCCATCACACGCGGGGCCAGGAGCACGTCCCGCCCCTCCGCGCGGACGTAACCGAGCCGCAGCAGCGTGGCGATGATCCGGTCGACGGGGGAGCGGAGCAGGCCGGTGGCGGCGGTGAGATCGCTGCGCCGCATCCGCGAAGTGGGGTTCGCCGCCATGGCGCGGAGGACGGCGAGGCCGCGCTCCAGAGGGCCGACGGCCTCTCCCGACATGCCTGACCTCCTTCGCTCCATGTCCTGATCACCGCGTGTGTGGAAGATACCCGGCCGCCCATTGACGGTCGCGACCGCGGTGCCGCACACTCGGCTCAACCCGCCAGCGAAAGAAGTTTCGTTGAGCGAACACATGGGACGAGGTGCCCGGGCACGGACGGCCTCACCCCCTCACCTCGCACCGCGCATCCCTCACCCCCTGTCCAGCGGACCCGGCACGGCGTCCGACAGAACCGTTCAGGAGTTTCCCCATGACCTCCCTCACCCGTGGGCTGATCATCGGAGGCCGGGAGATCCCCGCCTCCTCCGGCCGCACCACCCCCGACACCAACCCCTGGACCGGCACCCCGTACGCGCACGTCGCCGCGGGCACCCCTGAGGACGTCACCCGCGCGGTCGACGCCGCCGACGCGGCCGCCGCTGACTGGGCGGCCCTGGCCCCCACCCGTCGGCGTGCGATCTTCCTGCGCGCCGCCGAACTCCTCGAAGCCCGCACGCCCGAGGCCGTCGCGCTGATGGCCGCCGAGGTCGGCGGCGCCGCCCCCTGGGCCGGTTTCAACGCCGCGCTCGCCGCCGGGATCCTGCGCGAGGCCGCCGCCGCGATCACCCAGCCCACCGGGCAGCTCCTCGCCACCGACACCCCCGGCGCGTACTCGATGCTCGTACGGGTGCCGGTCGGCGTCGTCGCGGCGATCGCGCCCTGGAACGCCCCGCTGATCCTCGGCATCCGCGCCGTGGCCATGCCGCTGGTCATGGGCAACACCGTCGTGCTCAAGCCCAGCGAGGACGCCCCGCTGGCCTGCGGCCTCTTCCTCGCCGACGTCCTGCACGAAGCAGGGCTGCCCGCGGGCGTCCTCAACGTCGTCACCAACGACCTCGCCGACGCCCCCCAGGTCGTCGCCACCCTGATCGCCGATCCCCGCGTCCGGCTCGTCAACTTCACCGGCTCCACCGCCGTCGGCCGCCGCGTCGGTGTGCTGGCGGCCGAGCACCTCAAGCCCGCCGTCCTCGAACTCGGCGGCAAGAACGCCCTGGTGGTGCTCGCCGACGCCGATGTGGACCACGCGGTGAACGCCGCCGCCTTCGGCTCCTTCATGAACTCCGGCCAGATCTGCATGTCCGCCGACCGCGTCATCGTCCCTCGCGACCGCGCCGAGGAGTTCACCCGCAAGCTCGCCGCGAAGGTCGAGTCCCTGCCCTACGGCGACCCGTCCGATCCGGCCACCGTCGTCGGCCCGGTCGTCAGCGCCCGTGCCGCCCGGCGCATCGCCGCGCTGATCCAGGACGCCACCGGCAAGGGCGCACGGCTCCTGGCCGGCACCGGCCAGGTCGAGGGCGACGCCGGGACGCTCCTGGCCCCCGTGGTCCTGACCGGTGTCACCAAGGACATGGACATCTACTACGGGGAGATCTTCGGCCCGGCGACCGTCGTGCACGTCGTCGACTCGGTCGACGAGGCCGTCGACCTGGCCAACGACACCCCCTACGGCCTGACCGCCGGTGTGATCACCGAGGACTTCGCCGCCGGCATCGCGGTGGCCCGCCGACTGCGCACCGGCATCGTCCACGTCAACGACCAGACCGTCGCCGACGAGCCGCAGGCCCCCTTCGGCGGCGTCAAGGACTCCGGCTACGGCCGGTTCGGCGGCCAGGCGGGCGTCGACGCCTTCACCGACACCCGCTGGGTCACCGTCCAGGCACACGGCCACGCCCACTACCCGTTCTGAGCGGCGTCGTCTCCCTCGGCCGGGCCGAAAGCGCCCCGCCGCCGCGTCCGTTGCGCGCGTCCGCCGGCAGGCACCGCACCCGCGCCTGCCCGACGCCCCTTCCCGCCAGTGCCATGCGGGCGCCTCGGGGCGGGCCCCCTCGACGACGCCCCGGCGGCACGGCCCGCCTCGCTCGAAAGCCGCTCGAGGAGCAGGTGAGGGCGGCCGTCCGGGTCAGGCCGCCCGCCGCACGTGTCTTGACCCCCCGTCCCCGGTCCCCGCAGGATCACGCCATGGCAGATGTCCGCAGCAGCACCGTCGACGGAGTCCTGCGGCGCAGCGCGCGCCGCACCCCGGACCGCACCGCCGTGCGCTACGGCGACCGCGCGTGGACGTACGCCGAACTCGACGACGCCGTCTCGCGGGCGGCCCGCGTGCTGCGGGAGAGCGGGCTCGCCCCCGGCGACCGCGTCGGCGCGTACGCCCACAACTCCGACGCCTACCTCATCGGCTTCCTCGCCTGCGCCCGCGCGGGCCTCGTCCACGTGCCGGTCAACCAGAACCTCACCGGCGACGACCTGGCCTACATCGTCCGGCAGTCCGGCAGCGGGCTCGTCCTCGCCGACCCCGGCCTCGCGCCCCGCCTGCCGGACGGCGTCCGCGTGCTGCCCCTGCGCGACACGGCCGACTCCCTGCTCACCCGGCTCGCCACCGCCCCGCCGTACGACGGCGCGGGGCCCGCCACGCACGACCTCGCGCAGCTCCTGTACACCTCGGGCACCACGGCGCTGCCGCGCGGCGCGATGATGACCCACAGCGCCCTGGTCCACGAGTACGTCAGCGCCGTCCACGCCCTGGACCTGAAGGAGGGCGACCGGCCGCTGCACTCGCTGCCGCTGTACCACTCCGCGCAGATGCACGTGTTCCTGCTGCCGTACCTGGCGGTGGGCGCCGAGAACACGATCCTCGACGCGCCGGACGCCACCCGGATCCTCGACCTCGTGGCGGCGGGCCGCGCCGACAGCCTGTTCGCGCCGCCCACCGTGTGGATCGGCCTCTCCCAGCACCCGGAGTTCGCCACCCGCGACCTGGGCGCGCTGCGCAAGGCCTACTACGGCGCGTCGATCATGCCGGTGCCGGTCCTGGAGCGGCTGCGGGCGCGGCTGCCGGGACTCGCCTTCTACAACTGCTTCGGCCAGAGCGAGATCGGCCCGCTCGCCACGGTCCTCGGCCCCGACGAGCACGAGGGGCGGATGGACTCCTGCGGGCGGCCCGTGCTGTTCGTGGAGGCGAAGGTCGTCGACGACTCCGGCAAGGAGGTGCCCGACGGCACGCAGGGCGAAGTCGTCTACCGCTCCCCGCAGTTGTGCGAGGGCTACTGGGACAAGCCCGAGGAGACCGCGGAGGCGTTCCGCGGCGGCTGGTTCCACTCCGGCGACCTCGCCGTGCGCGACGCCGAGGGCTACTTCACCGTCGTCGACCGGGTGAAGGACGTCATCAACTCCGGCGGTGTGCTGGTCGCGTCGCGCCAGGTCGAGGACGCCCTCTACACCCACCCCGGGGTGGCCGAGGCGGCGGTGATCGGCCTGCCCGACCCCCGCTGGATCGAGGCCGTCACCGCCGTGGTGGTGCGCGGCGCGGCGGCCCCGGACGTCACCGAGGCCGACCTCGTCGCCCACGCCCGCGCGCGCCTGGCCGCCTTCAAGGCCCCTAAACGCATCCTGTTCGTCGACGAGCTGCCCCGCAACGCCAGCGGCAAGATCCTCAAGAGAGAGCTGCGGGACCGCTTCGCGAACACCTGACGCCCGCCCCCCTGATGCCCTCAATGACCTCGCTACCCGGCCTTCACGCCGCTCCCGCCCACGTCCGTGTGCCTCTCGCTCCCGGCCACGTCCTCCCTGTGCCCCCCCGCCCCGCCGACGCCCCTGTGACCCCTGCTCCCGCCCACGTCCGCGTGCCCCTCGCCGACGGCAGGCGCCTGTACTGCCGCGATCACGGCGGCCCCGGCCCGGCCCTGCTCGCCCTGCACGGCCACTTCGCCGCCGGGCAGGCGCGGGCCATGGCCGGGCGGCGGCCGGGGACCCGGCTGGTGGAGCTGGACACCGGGCACACCGTGCACGAGACCGACCCGGAGGGCTTCGCCGCGGCCGTCCTGGCGTTCCTGGCGCGGCGGTGACCCGGGGCGCGGGGCAGATCAGGCCGGGTCGTTCCGCAGGTCCACGATGCGCTTGATCTTGCCGACGGACCGCTCCAGCGTCTCCGGCGCCACGACCTCGGCCGTGACGGAGACGCCGATGCTGTCCTTCACCGCGCACTCGATCTCCCGGGCTGCGGTGACGCGGCGGCCCGGCGGCGTGTCCGGGCGGGACTCGACGCGCACCGTGAGGGCGTCCATGCGCCCCTGGCGGGTGAGCCGGAGCTGGAAGTGCGGGGCCAGGCCCGGGGTGCGCAGGACGATCTCCTCGATCTGCGTGGGGAAGAGGTTCACCCCGCGCACGATCACCATGTCGTCGCAGCGGCCCGTGACCTTCTCCATGCGGCGGAAGACCCGGGCCGTACCGGGCAGCAGCCGCGTCAGGTCCCGGGTGCGGTACCGGATGACGGGCATGGCCTCCTTGGTGAGGGAGGTCAGGACCAGCTCGCCGAGCTCGCCGTCGGGCAGCACCTCCCCGGTGACGGGGTCCACCACCTCGGGGTAGAAGTGGTCCTCCCAGATGTGCAGGCCGTCCTTGGTCTCCACGCACTCCTGCGCGACGCCGGGGCCGATCACCTCGGAGAGGCCGTAGATGTCGACGGCGTCGATCGCGAACCGCTCCTCGATCTCGTGCCGCATCTCCTCCGTCCACGGCTCCGCGCCGAAGATCCCCACCTGGAGCGAGGTGGTGCGCGGATCGATGCCCTGCCGCTCGAACTCCTCCAGGAGCGTCAGCATGTACGAGGGCGTCACCATGATGATCTCGGGGCGCAGGTCCAGGATGAGCTGCACCTGGCGCGCGGTCATGCCACCGGAGGCGGGGATCACCGTGCAGCCGAGCCGCTCCGCGCCGTAGTGCGCGCCGAGCCCGCCCGTGAACAGGCCGTACCCGTACGCGACGTGGACCTTGTGCCCGGGCCGTCCGCCCGCCGCGCGGATCGAGCGGGCGACGACGTCCGCCCACATCGACAGGTCCTGCTCGGTGTAGCCGACGACGGTGGGGCGTCCGGTGGTGCCGCTGGAGGCGTGCAGCCGCCGCAGCTCCGACTGCTCCACGGCGAACATCCCGAAGGGGTAGTTGGCCCGCAGGTCCGCCTTCGTCGTGAACGGGAAGCGGGCCAGGTCGGCGAGCGTATGGCAGTCGTCGGGGCCGAGCCCCGTCGCGTCGAACGCGGCGCGGTAGAAGGGAACGTTCTCGTACGCGTGCAGCAACGTGTCCTGGAGGCGCTCGAGCTGCAGCGCTGCGAGTTCCTCCCGACCGAGCCGCTCCGCGGCGTCCAGGAGTGCCGGTGTACGCGCCATGGGCGATACCCCCCGTCCGAGCCGGGCGGCCGAGCAATCGGCCGATCTTGTGTCCGGGTCAGTGATTCAATGTTTCATGGCTTGTGGCAAGGGTCTCGTACCAGGTGCCGTGGCCGCAGCCACGGCCCCCTCACGACGGGCCGGACCCTATGGTTTCCGGGCGGGCCACGACGGGCCGGACCCTACGGTTTGCGGGCGACCGCGCCGTACATGGCGATGTCCGAATCCTTGATGTCCGCGCTGTCCGTGGTGTTCTGCGCCATTCCACTCCCCGTGGCGTCCGGGCGCCACTTGTGGACCTGGACGATCCCGGGCTCGACCAGGTCGAGGCCCTCGAAGAACCGTCCCGCCTCGGCGTGGGTGCGCAGCCGCATGGGCATGTCCCGGGCCGCGTACTCACGCGCCACCCGCGCCACCTCGTCCGGCGCGAAGTCGGCGGTGCCGATCGACATCGCCAGGTAGCTGCCCGACGGCAGCGGCTCCAGGAGCCGGCTGACGATGCCGGGCGCGTCGTGCTCGTCGAGGAGGAAGTGCACGATTGCGATGACGGTGAGGGCGACCGGCTTGCCCAGGTCGAGGGTCTCCCGCAGCTCCGGGGCGCCCAGGATGGTGTCCGGGTCGAGCATGTCGGCCTCGATGTACGAGGTCATGCCCTGCGGCGTGCTGGCGAGCAGGCCCTGGGACAGGGTGAGGACGATGGGGTCGTTGTCCACGTAGACGACCCGCGAGTCGGGGGCGACCGCCTGGGCGATCTCGTGCAGGTTCGGCGACGTCGGGATGCCGGTGCCGATGTCCAGGAACTGGCGTATCCCCGCCTCCTGCGCGAGGTACCGGACGGCACGGTTCATGAAGTCGCGGTTGGCCCGCATGTGGATCGGCAGCGCGGGCCACTCCTGCGCCATCGCGTCCCCGGCCTCCTTGTCCGCCGGGTAGTAGTCCTTGCCGCCGAGGATGTAGTCGTAGATGCGCGCGGAGTGCGCGTTCTCGGTGTCGATCCGGTCGGCCGGCCAGCCGTCGTCGTGGGACACGGCTCCTCCTGTCAGGTCGTGGCTTGCGTTTCGGTGGACCGCTCCGGTCACGGCCGCGCCGTGCGCGGAACGGTCGGGCCCCGGGCCCCGCGGCCCGGGGCCGTGGCTAACAGAGGAAGTCCGCGTCCCCCGCCTTCACGCCCGCGAGGAAACGGGCCATCTCGCCCCGGGTGAGGATCAGCGCGGGGCCGCCGGGATCGGTCGACTGGCGCAGCGCGATCCGCCCGTCACGCAGCTTCTTCGCCTCGACGCAGGCGCCGCCCGCGTCGTCGCTCCACGGCTTGCGCCAGCCGCGGGCGCCGAGGTCCCGGGACGGCATGCCGTTGCGTATCGGGTGGTCCACTCACAGCTCCTTGCGAATCGCGCCGAGCAGCGCCTCGGTCTTCCTGACGGGCGCCGCCTGGGCGCCCAGCCGGTCCAGCGCCTCGCGGTAGACCACGACGTCGTCGCCCTTGTCCAGATAGACGGCCCCGACCAGGCCGTTGAGGTAGACGATGTCCGGCAGCTCGGGGGCGCGGAACCGGAAGATGTGGAACGCCCCGGCCCGCATGGCCGGATGCGGACCGTTCCTGAACGGCATGATCTGCACGGTCACATGGGGCAGCGAGGTGACGGCGATCAGATGGTCGATCTGGGCCCGCATCACGGCGGGCCCGCCCACCGGCCAGCGCAGGACGGTCTCGTCCATCACCACCCACAGGTGCGGGGGAGAGGCGCGGCTCAACAGCTCCTGGCGCTCCATGCGCAGGGCGACCCGGCGCTCCGTGGCGTCGGCCGGTGCGTGCGGGTTCCCTGCGGTGAGCAGGGCGCGGGCGTAGTCCTCCGTCTGCAGCAGGCCGTGCACGAACTGCGCCTCGTACGCCCGGATCTGGTGCGCCGCCTGCTCCAGGCTCAGATACGCCGCGAACCAGTCCGGCATCACGTCACGGTACGTGTGCCACCAGCCGCGCTTGTTCGCCTCGCGCGCCGACTGCAGGAAGGTGTCGATCTCGTGCTGGTCCGTGACGCCGTACGTGCGCAGCAGCTTCTCGACGTCGGGCAGGCGCAGGCGGGCCACCTTGGCGGCCTCCAGGCGGCGGATGGTCGAGTGGCTGACGCCGATCGCCTCGCCCGCCTGCTCGTACGTCAGGCCCGCACGCGTGCGCAGCTCCTCGAGCTGTTTGCCGAGGATCATGCGCAGGACCGAGGGAGCCCCGCCCCACGCGGTGTCCGCTGTCACGCCCCGCCTCCCCGCACCCGTACCACGTTCACGCCCGCACCGGGGCCTGCCTCGATCGCAGTCTGTCACGATCATCGTCTGTTGAGAGCAGCATGCGCCTGTCGAGTTGAAATTTTCAACTGGGCTGTTGCAGTGCGCTCTTCACAGGTGTCACAGTGGGCGCACGGTGATCGTGACGAACGGCTGGCCGACGGCACGGAGTTGACAGACCGTCATGGCCGGGTACGGGCCCCTGGAAGGGCCGTGGCCGTGACGCGCCGTGAGCCGCGGTGCATGACCGGCACCGGCGGTGTGGTGACGGCAGACGAAAGGCGACCCACGTGGTTTCCCCCACCCACCCCACGCCTTCGGATCTTCTGCGCGGAGCCCTGTCCGGGCACCGGGCCACCGTGTTCCGTTTACCGGCCGTCCCCGCGTCGGTGCGCGCGGCCCGCGGGCACGTACGGGACACGACGGCCGCGTGGGGCATCGACCCCGAGGTGGGCGACGACGCGACGCTCGTGGTCTCCGAACTCGTCACCAACGCGGTCGCGCACGCCTTCGGCGACCAGGTCCTGTGCCGCGTGCGCGTGACCGGCCACCGGCTCCGGATCGAGGTCGAGGACCAGGCCCGCGGCCGGACGGTCCCCGTCCGCCGCGCACCGGACCCCGCCCGCGAGAGCGGCCGCGGCCTCGCCCTGGTCGCCGCGCTGGCCCTCGACTGGGGCGTGACGCCCGCCCACGACGGCTCCGGCCACGTCGTCTGGGCGGAACTCCCGCTGACCGCACCGGAGACAGGGCCCTGAACTCCTCGGGACACGTCGAGCGCGGCGGGGGCGAGCGGTGGGGCGACGCGGCGCCGGCCTCGGGGGAGGTCCCCGGCGCCGAGCCGCCGGACACCGGCTGGGGGAGACGGGCGCCGTACGCCACGGGGGCCGGGGCGCCGAGGGCCGGGGCGCGCGCCGGTGACCGCGTGACGGTGACCGCGTGACGACGAACGCCGCGTGGTGGCGGGTCCGGGCGCCTGCCCGCGCCGGAGCGCGCCGACGGCGGACGCGACGTGGTGGGGGCCAGGGCCGTGCGCGACCTCGTCCGGCGCCGGGCCACGCGGGACGTCGTGTGGGGCCGGGGCGGCCAGGACGTGGTGTGGGCCGGAGCGGTGCGGGACGTCGTGTGGGGCGCGGCCGCGCCGGTCACCGCGGGAAGCGGGAGCGGGGGACGGCTGCCGCTGTCGTCGGCGGGGCGCCGCCCGAGGGCCCCCTCCGAAAGGTGCCGGTCGGCGCCCGCTTAGGGTGCTGACGTCGGTCGCCTCCCGGAGCGAGGCGGCCGGGGGAGGGGAACGATGCACGAGGCGACAGACGCGTTCCGGCCGTTGCAGGCGGACGATCCGCCCGTCGTGGCCGGTTACCGCCTCGCCGCCCGGATCGGTGCCGGCGGCATGGGACGGGTGTACCTGTCGCACACGCGGGGCGGCAGGCCGGTGGCCATCAAGGTGGTGCGGCCGGAGCTGGCCGACGACCCGGGCTTCCGGCGGCGGTTCCGCCGGGAGGTCGAGGCGGCCAGGCGGGTGCGGGGCGCCTACACCGCCGAGCTGGTCGACGCCGACGCGGACGGCACGCCGCCGTGGCTGACCACCCTCTACGTGCCCGGCCCCTCCCTGGCCCAGGCGGTGGCGCGGCGCGGGCCGCTGCCGGTGCCCGCGGTGCTGTGGCTGATGGCGGGGGTGGCCGAGGCGCTGGAGGCCGTCCACGGCGCGGGCATCGTGCACCGGGACCTCAAGCCGTCGAACGTGCTGCTCGCCGCCGACGGGCCGCGCGTCATCGACTTCGGCATCTCGCTGGCCGCCGAGTTCAGCTCGTACACCGCCACGGGCTCCGCCGTCGGCACGCCCCAGTTCATGGCGCCCGAGCAGGCCTCCGGGGGCGAGGTCACGGCGGCGACGGACGTCTTCGCGCTGGGGCAGACGGCGGCCTTCGCCGCGCTCGGCGAGCCGCTGTACGGGGAGGGCTCCGCGGTCGGCGTGCTGTACCGGATCGTGCACGACGCGCCCGACCTGTCCCGGCTGCCCGCGCCGCTGCGGCCGTTGATCACCCGGTGCCTCGCCGCCGCCCCCACGGAGCGGGCCACCCCGGCGGAGATCGTCGCGTGGTGCCGCCAGGAGCTGGGGCGCGACGCCGACGCGGGCGCCGGACCGGCCGTCTGGCGGGACGTCATGGGCCCGGAGGTCGCCGTTCCGGGACCGCTCCCCGAGCCCCCCGCGGCGCCCACGGCGCTGTGGCCCACCCGGCCCGCGCCCGTGGGCCCGGACGGGGGCCGGGCGCGCCGACGGCGTACCGGGCTCGTCGCGACCGCGGCCGTGACGGCCGGGCTGCTGGTCCTCGGCGGCTTGACCTGGCGCGTCATGGAGGCGGACGGGTCCCGCGAGCGCCGCGCGGCCACTTCCCCGACCGCCGGGACCGGCGCCTCTGATCCGGCGTCCGGTGGTACGGGGGCCGCGGGCGAGGCGGCGCCGACAGCGGCAACCGAGCGCGAACAGGAGGATGGGGCCCACGGGTCGGGCGGGCCTGACCGGTCCACGCGGGACTCCGGGAAGCCGCGGCCCCTCCCGTACCCCCAGGTGTGGCTGGACGCGAAGAAGTCCGTGAGCTTCGCGGAGCCGGTCGAGCGCAAGAATCACAAGGGGGACATCCGCTTCGGCTGCGAGGGGGACAACTGCTACCTGGACAGCCGCACCAGCGTGATCACCATGCTGTACGGCAAGCCCGGCGCCGACCTCGAAGCCTGCCGGATCGCGCTCGACGGCGCCGACAGCCGCAGGCTGCCGCTGGCCGGGGTGGCCGCCGGCAGCGAGATCTGCGTCAAGCACCGCTCGGGGGACATCGCGCTGCTCGTGGTGCAGGTGAAGTCGACGGCGCTGCCGCGCGGCGGGTTCAGCTTCCTGACGGCGGACATGACGATCTGGCGGAAGCCTTAGGCCCTGTCCGACGGGCCGGGGCGGCGCCCCGGCTGCTCCAGGGGCCCCGGCCGCCCCACGAGCCCCGGCCGCCCCGGCCGTATGCCCGGACGCGCTGATCGTAAGATCAACTTCCGGTCATGGGCATACGGCATTCCGGTGAGGGGCAGTGCGATACCCGATGAGGCACGACGGGACGACACGCCCGGGCAGCGGCGGCAGACGGGCGGTGGCAGCGCGCTGCCGCGCCCTCACCGAGGCCCGCTGGTTCGGCCTCACGGTCTTCGCCCTCATCCTCGCCAACGCGGCGGTGCTGGGCGTGGAGACGTACACCGGCGTCGTGCACCGCTGGCAGGGGGAGCTCAAGCTCGTCGAGCACGGGTTCCTGGTGCTCTTCACCGGCGAGGTGCTGCTGCGCCTCGGGGCGTACGCCGACCGGCCCCGCGCCTTCTTCCGCGACCCGTGGAACGTCTTCGACCTGGCCGTGGTCCTGTGCGCCTTCCTGCCGTTCGCGCGGGAGAACACCACCGTGCTGCGGCTGCTGCGCCTGGCGCGCGTGCTGCGCACCGCCCGCTTCCTGCCCCAACTGCGCATCGTGCTGGTCGCGGTGGGCCGCAGCCTGCCAGGCACGGTGAGCTTCCTGCTCGTGGGCGCACTCGTGCTGTACGTGTACGCGATGGTCGGCTGGGTCTTCTTCGCCGCCCACGACCCCGGGCACTTCGGCTCCATCGGCCGGGCCGTGCTGACGCTGTTCCTCCTGATGACCCTCGACGGGCTCGGCGACGCGGTCCGGGCGGGCCTGGAGATCTCGCGCTGGAGCATCGTCTACTACGCCTCGTATGTGCTGATCGCGTCCTTCGTCCTGGTCAACGTACTGATCGGGGTGGTGATCACCTCGCTCGACGAGGCGCGCACCATGGAGGAGCGGTACGACGAGGACGCGCGACGGCGAGCGGGCGCGGACCCTCGCGCCGGCGCGGGCGCGCAATCCGGCGTGGGCCCTCGGGCGGAGGCGGAGACGGAAGCGGCGGCGCCGGAACCGGGTGCGCCGGACGGAGCCGAGCACGAGCTGCGCGCCCGGATCGCCACCGCGCGCCGGGCGTTGGACGAGCTGGAGGAGAGCCTTGCGCGGCTGCCGGGGGCGCGCCGCTGACCGCCACCCCAGGTGACGCGGCGTCACGTGCGCGGGGCCGACGGGCGGCTGCGGCACCGCGCGTCCGGGCGGCCCGGGCGCGGCCGCGCCGGAGCGGGGTCACGCCCGGGCGCGGCGGCGGTCCTCGGCCTCCGGGGGCGTGGCGCGGTGGGCCTCGTCCTGGACGAGCAGGGAGAGCAGGGAGGCCACCGCGAGGCCGGATTCGGCCGGGTGTCGCAGCACCTTGCCCCGGTCGACCCGGTACCTGTTGGTGCGGCCCTCCCGGGTGTGGGACAGATAGCCGTCCCGCTCCAGGTCGGCGATGATCTTCTGTACGGCACGCTCGGTGAGTCGGCAGTGCGCGGCGATGTCGCGGATGCGGGCGGTGCGGTTGTCCGCGATGGCTGCCAGCACCCGGGCGTGGTTGGTGAGGAACGTCCATCCGGTGTAGGGCTCGGGCACTCCATCCATGTGCCAACTCTAGGACGTGGCATACGCGCTTTCCAAAACACGTACTGTGTTTCCTGTATTGGTTGACGTGTGTGAAAGGGGGAAGGCGGCCTGGAACCGCGGTAGGCGGACGAGAGGGAGCAGCCATGCCGAAGCCCACGCACGCTGAACGCGGCCCCACGGGGGAGACGGGGAAGAGCGGCGGCGGGCTCGGCAATGCTCCTCGGGCGCCCCTGCCGGAAGGGCTCGGCGACGCCGCGCCGTATGACTTCCTGCCGCGCGAGGGGGCCCTGCGTGGCGCCCTGCCGCGTGATGCCCGCGCGCGCGTGCCCCTGGCGGGGGAGCTCGACCTCGACGCCGCCCAGCGGCTCCGGGTCGGCCTGTTCCGCGCCCTCAAGGGCTCGGCCGACGGCGTGGACCTGGACCTGGGCGGAGTGGACTTCTGCGACTGCTCCGGGCTCAACCTTCTGCTGAGCCTGCGTCAGGAAGCCGTGCGGCAGGGCAAGACCGTCGCCGTCCGCACCGGCAGCCGGGCGGTCGACCGACTGCTCGACCTGACCGGCACCCGCCCGCTGTTCGCGCCGCCGGGCCCGGAGGACGGGGACCCGGGGGGCGAGCCGTTCCCGCCCGCGGCGCGCGAGGGCGGCGTGCGCGAGGACTCCGACGAGGAGTTGCGGGTGGTGGTGGCCCAGTTGCGGCGCGCCATGCGGACCCGGCCGACCATCGACCTGGCCCGCGGCATCCTGATGTCCTCCTTCGGGCTCAGTCCGGAGGCGGCCTGGGACGTCCTGGTCGCCGCGTCGCAGAACACCAACACGAAGCTGCACCGCCTTGCGGGCGACCTGGTCGGCACCGTGCGGGGGGAGGCCCTGCCCGAGGCGGTGCACCAGCAACTCGTGGCCGCCGTCGTCAAGACGAGCGCGGCCCGCTCCTCCTCGGCGACGTAGGGGAGTCTGATACCGCGGCCCCGACCCGCGATCCAGTCCCCCGACCCGCGATCCAGTCCTGCGCCCCGCGATCCAGGCCTGGGTCCCTAGGCGCGCCGGTCGCCACCTGAGCAGGCGGGCGGAATCCGGGCCCCAGCCTGGGCTGCGGGTCATTTCCTGACGTGACGTCACGTCGCGGCCCGGCGGAGGTTCGACCCCTGCCCCACCCGCCGTGCGCGGCCATCTGGCCTGAAGATCGCTTGCACGGCGACCCCGTCATTAGTTAGGTTAGCCTTACCTAGCCAAGCGGCCGGTACGCCGGGTGCACCCCCTATCCGCACGCCACGCCGAGGCGCGCGCACGGCGCGCCGCGTCCCGGCACGCCCCGCGCCGGGGCGTCGTGACCACCGCCGCCGCCGTGCCCGCCGCGCGCCCGGCGCCGATCCCCGCAGGAGCCAACCCGATGAACCAGACCCTCTCGCCCGAACGGATACGCGCCGACGTCGCGGAACTCCTCGACTGCGACCCGTCCGAGATCGAGCCCGAGGAGAACCTGATCGACCTCGGCCTGGACTCCGTACGGATCATGACGCTGATCGAGCGCTGGCGCGCCGCCGGGGCCGCCGCCGTGGAGTTCCCCGACCTGGCCGAGCGGCCCGAACTGGCACACTGGACAGCCCTGTTGACGGGCGGCGCCGCATGACGCGGGAAGACCACAGGCACCGGCACCTGGAGCGGATCGCGGAGGTCCGGGCGGGCCGCCACGCCGAGAAGGTGGGCTACCCGATCCGCGTCCGGCGGACCGAGGTCGTCCGCACCGCCATGGTCGGCGGCG
Organism: Streptomyces longispororuber; assembly: GCF_014656095.1. Lineage (GTDB taxonomy): Bacteria > Actinomycetota > Actinomycetes > Streptomycetales > Streptomycetaceae > Streptomyces > Streptomyces longispororuber. The sequence goes on along the minus strand of NZ_BNBT01000026.1, from coordinate 6,469 downwards.
GTCTGCTGCGGGTGACCCTGGGCGGGCCCGGCGCCCAGGGGTTCGAGGCCCACGCGCCGGACGAGCACGTGAAGCTGCTCTTCCCCGAGCCGGACGGCTCGCTGCGGCTGCCCGAGCAGGACGGGACGATGCTGCGCTGGCCGCGCCCCGCGCCCACGTCCCGCGAGTACACCGTGCGCCGCTACGACCCGGCCGCGGCCGAGATCGACATCGACTTCGCCCTGCACGACGGCGGCCTCGCCTCCGACTGGGCGCGCGCGGTCGCACCGGGCGCCGTCGTCCACGTCGCCGGGCCGCCCGGCGGCCTCGTCGTGCCGCACGCCTACGACCGCTACCTGCTGGCCGGCGACCTCACGGCGCTGCCCGCGATCGCCCGCTGGCTTGAGGAGCTGCCCCGTACCGCCCGTGGCTGGGCGTTCGTCGAAGTCGCCGACGCCGCGGAGGAGATCGAGCTGTCCGCGCCCGGCGGTGTCGAGGTGCGCTGGTTGCACCGCGGTGACCGCCCGGCCGGCACCGGCGACGCCCTGGCGGACGCCGTGACCGCGGTGACGGTGCCCGAGGGCGAGCGGCTGTACGTGTGGGCCGCAGGTGAGGCGGGCCGGCTCAAGCCGCTGCGCCGGTGGGTCCGCGACGAACTCCGCCTGGACAAGGCCGACTACGACATCACCGGCTACTGGAAGCGCGGCGTCGCCGACTTCGACGACGACCACTGACAGCGGCCGATCGCGTACAGCGGCCGCCCCGTACAGCGGCCGACCGGGCAGCGGCTGACACCGTGCAGCGGCCTGCCCCGTACGGCGGCCGCCGAGCCGTCGGCCGGCGAACGCGAACCTGCATCAACCACCCCCAGCAACCAGCATCATGGAGCATCACATGTCCCTGCGCAGATCGTCGGCTCTCGTCGGCGCCGTGGCCCTCGCCCTGGCCGTGACCGGGTGCGGATCGTCGGACGGCGACAAGGCGGACTCGGGGAAGGGCGGGACCCGGGTGTTCGCCGCCGACAACGGCAAGATCAAGATCCCCGCCGACCCGAAGCGCGTGGTAGCCACCGGCTACGCCGTGCCCGCCATGATCGAGGCCGAGGCCCCGCTCGTCGGCATCTCGTCGTGGAAGCGCGGCGAGCCGATGATGAGCAAGAAGGACCTGGCCACGTACAAGAAGCTGCCCAAGGTGGCGGGCGAGGCGGCGTCGGAGACCAACTACGAGGCGGTCGCCGAGGCCGAGCCGGACCTCATCGTCATCGGCGTGCCCGCGCCGGTGCTCGGCGACATCGACGTCAAGCGCCTGGAGTCCATCGCCCCCGTCGTGGCGATCGGCCCGACCGTGCCGTCCGCGTGGCGCGACCTCTCCCGCAAGCAGGCCGACGCCGCCGGTTCCCTGAAGACGTTCGACACGGTCAAGGAGAAGTACGACGCCAAGGCCGCCGGGCTCGCCAAGAAGTACGAGAAGGCGCTGTCCGGGATCGAGTTCGGCCACCTCGGCGCGTACGGCGAGGTCGCCAAGGGCACCTTCCAGCGCGAGTTCGGCCGCTCCTGGGGCACCAACATCGCCGAGGACGTCGGCGCGACGTACTACGGCAAGGTCAAGAAGCCCGGCCCCGGCTCCCGCGCCGTCAGCGAGTACCCCTCGATCGAGGAGCTGCCCGCCTCCCTGCGCGAGGCCGACGCCATCACGTACACCGTCAACGCCGACGGCAGCGTGCCGCCGTCCGTGAAGTACGTCATGGACTCCAAGTTGTGGAAGAACCTGCCCGCCGTCAAGGCGAAGAAGACCTTCCCCATCCGCTACACCGAGGCCGCGACCTACGGGCAGGCCATGCAGACGCTGGACGCGATCGACACGTCGTTCGCGCCGCTGTTGAAGCGGTGACCGCCGGGAGCCGCACGGCCGAGGCGGCGGGAACCCGGCGGGCCGTGCCGCGCGCCGGCCTGCTCGCCGGCGGCCTGGTGCTCCTCGCGGCCGTCGCCGTGGTCAGCATCGGCGTCGGGGCCCGCCCGATCCCGCCCGCCGAGGTCGTGCGCGCGCTGCTGCACTTCCAGGGCACCGACGACCACGTCATCGTGCGGGACGTCCGGGCGCCCCGCGCGCTCCTCGCCGTCGCCGTGGGCGCCGCCCTGGCGGTGGCGGGCGCGCTCATCCAGACACTGGCCCGCAACCCGCTGGCCGAACCGGGCATCCTCGGCGTCACCGCGGGCGCCGGGTTCGCCATCACCCTCGGCTCCGGCGTCGGCCTGGCCGCCGGGCAGACGGGCCAGCTCGGCTGCGCGCTCGTCGGCTCGGTGCTCGCGGCGCTCCTGGTCGCCGCGGTCGGGCGCCGCTCCCCGCTGCGCCTGGTGCTCACCGGCGTGGCCCTGACCGCGGTGCTCAACGGCGTCGCGCTCGGCATGCGGATGATGCTCCCGGACGTGTTCGACGCGTACCGGTTCTGGTCGGTCGGCTCGCTCGCGGCCCGCGAACAGGCGCCGCTGGCCCTGCCGTTGACGGCGATCGCGGTCTCCCTGGCCGGCGCGCTGCTGCTGAGCCGGGCGCTCAACGCCCTGGCGCTGGGCGAGAACGTGGCCCACAGCCTGGGCGCGGGCGTGGGCCGGGTGCGGGGTGCCGCGCTCGTCCTCATCACCGTGCTCAGCGGGGCGGCCACCGCGGTGGCCGGGCCGATCCTGTTCGTCGGCCTGATGGTGCCGCACCTGGTCCGCAGGCCCGCGGCGGGCTCGGTGCCGTGGCTGATCCTCTACTCGATGGTGCTCGGCCCCGTCCTGCTGCTGATCGCCGACATGGGGTCGCGGGTGCTGCTGCCCACCGGCGAGGTGCCGGTGGCCATCGTGACCGCGTTCCTCGGCGGCCCCATGCTGATCTGGGCGGTACGCCGCCACGGGGCGGGGGCGCTGTGACCACACAGGACACCAACACCCCACAGGGCACCAACGCCACACCGCAGACCAACAACACACAGGACACCAACACGACACCGGGTACGGCCACCACACCGGGTACGGCCACCACACCGGGTACGGCCACCACTCCGGGCACGGCCACCACACCGGGCACGGCCACCACTCCGAACACGGCCACGGTCACCGCCGAAGCCGCCGCCCCCGCCTTGCGCGGCAGCGCCGTCACCCTGCGCGGGCTGCGCGTCGAACGCCGCACCCTGCTGCTCGTCGCCGCGCTGGTCCCCCTGATCCTCGCCCTCGGCCTGCTCGGGCTCTGCTACGGCGCGTCCTGGGCCACGCCGCGCGAGGTGTTCGACGTCCTCACCGGCGCCGAGCCCTCGGTGGTGATCTGGGACTGGCGGATGCCGCGGGTGCTCGCCGGACTCGTCTTCGGCGCCGCCCTCGGCGTGGCCGGGGCGCTCTTCCAGAACCTCACCCGCAACCCGATGGGCAGCCCCGACGTCATCGGCCTCGACGCGGGCGCCTACACCGGCGCCCTGGTCGCCCTCACCGTCCTGTCGGGCACGTCCGCCCAACTCGCCGTGGGCTCGGTGCTCGGCGGCCTCGCCGTCGCCGCCGCCATCTACCTGCTCGCGTACGACCGGGGGTTCTCCGGGCTGCGCCTGGTGGTGATCGGCATCGCGATCAACGCGATGGTGACCGCGCTCAACTCGTGGATCGTGCTCCGCGCCGAACTGGAGGTGGCCATCGCCGCCGTCGGCTGGAGCGCGGGCTCGCTCAACGGCGTCGGCTGGGACGACCTCGGCATCCCGTTCACGGTGATCGCGGTGCTGTTCGCCCTGATGGCCACCCAGGCGCACGCCATGCACCAGGCGTCCCTGGGCGACGCGGTCGCGGCGGCCACCGGGGTCGGGCTCGACCGGCTGCGCCTCCTGATGGTCCTGGTCGGCGTCGGCTGCACGGCCACGGTGACCGCCGTCGCCGGACCGATCGCGTTCATCGCCCTGGCCGCCCCGCAGATCGGCCGCCGGCTCGCGGGCGCGGCCGGAGTGCCGCTGCTCCCGGCCGCGCTCACCGGTGCGGTGCTGCTCCAAGGCGCCGACCTGCTCGCCCAGATGCTGCTCGCGCCCGTCGCGCTGCCCGTCGGCGTGGTGAGCACCGCGATCGGCGGCTGTTACCTGATCTGGCTGCTGACCAAGGAGGTGAGGCGCGCGTGACCGCACGCCTGACCGCGCGGGACCTCACCCTGCGCTACGGAGACCGGGTGGTCTCCACCCGGCTGAGCCTCGACGTCCCCGACGGCAGGTTCACCGCCGTCGTCGGGCCCAACGCCTGCGGCAAGTCGACGCTGCTGCGCGCCCTCGTCCGGCTGCTGAAGCCCGAGAGCGGGCGCGTGGAGTTCGACGACCGCGAGGTCGGCTCCTACCCGCCCAAGCAGCTCGCCAAGCAGCTCGGCTTCCTGCCCCAGGACCCGCTGGCCCCCGACGACATCAAGGTCCGCCAGCTCGTGGGCCGGGGGCGCTTCCCCCACCAGTCGCTGCTGGCCCTGTGGTCGCCGCACGACGAGGAGGCCGTCACCACGGCGATGGCCGCCGCCGGCGTCGCCGACCTCGCCGACCGGCCCGTGCGGGAGCTGTCCGGTGGCCAGCGGCAGCGGGTGTGGATGGCGATGGTGCTCGCCCAGCAGACCCCCTGCCTGCTGCTCGACGAGCCGACGTCCTTCCTGGACATCACCCACCAGTACCAGTTGCTCGGCCTGCTGGCCCGGCTGCGCGACGAGGGCCGCACGGTCATCGCCGTCCTGCACGACATCAACCAGGCCTGCCGCTTCGCCGACCACCTGATCGCCATGAGGGACGGCCGGGTGGTCGCCGAGGGCGACCCCACGGACATCGTCGACGCCGCGCTGATCAAGGACGTGTTCGACCTGCCGAGCGTCATCGTCCCCGACCCGGTGACGGATACGCCGATGGTCGTCCCCACACTGCAAGGAGAGTGAGTTGAACACCACAAGCGCGTCCTCGGAGGGGCTGCCGGGACCGTCCGGTGCCGCCGACGCGTCGCCGGAGGGGCAGCCCGTACCGGCGGGTGCCGCCGGTACCGCCGGTGCCGCTGATGCCGCCGGTGCGGCCGCCGCGGCCGGGTCGCTCCCGCTGACCAGCGCCCAGGAGGGCATCTGGAACGCGCAGCGCCTGGAGCCGGACTCGCCGTACTACCTGGTCGGCGACGTGGTGGAGATATCCGGCGCCGAACCGGTCGACGTCGACGCGCTGGTGGAGGCGGTGCGGGCGACCACCGAGGAGGCCGAGACGCTGCGCCTGCGGGTGTACGAGACCCCGGACGGGCCGCGCCAGCGCGTCGCCGACGACCCCGTCGAGCCGCCCCGGGTGGTCGACGTCAGCGGCGAGGCCGACCCCGCCGCCGCGGCGGAGGCGCTCGTCACCGCCGAGCGGGCGCGCGCCGCCGAGGCCTGCCGCGGCATGGTCGACCGGCCGCTGTACGCCCGGACCGTCATCAAGCTCTCCGACCGCGATGTCTGGTACACCCAGCTCGGCCACCACCTGGTCTTCGACGGCTACACCGCCGCCATGCTCGCCCGCCGCACCGCCGCCCGCTACACCGCCCTGGTCCGCGGGACCGAGCCGCCGAAGGCGACGTTCGGCGCCTTCGCCGACCTCGTCGCCGCCGACCGGGCCTACCGCGACAGCGAGCGGTTCGCCGAGGACCGCGCGTACTGGGTCGAGCGGTTCACCCCGCTGCCCGACCTGGGCGAGACCGACACCGCCGCGGGGCCGCCGGAGCGCACCCTGACCGCCCGCGCCGCCCTCACCCCCGAGGAGACCGCCCGGCTGCGCGCCTTCGCCGACCGCGAGGGCATCACCTGGGGCGAGGCGCTCATCGCCGGGTACGCCGCGTTCCTGCACCGCGTCCTCGGCCGCACCGACGTGGTGTTCGCGCTGCCGCTGATGTGCCGCACCGGCTCGACCGAGCTGCGCACCCCCGCCATGGCCGTCAACGTGCTGCCGCTGCGGGTGGCCGTACGCGCCGACGACGGGTTCGGCGCGCTCGGCCGCCGGGTCGCCGCCGCCATGAAGGAGATGCGCGACCACCAGCGCTACCGCGGCGAGGACCTGCCCCGCGACCTCGGCGTGCCCGGCGCGGGCGCGCTCCTGCACGGCCGCGGCATCAACCTCAAGGCGTTCGACCTGGCCATCGACTTCGCCGGGGCCACCGGCGTGCTGCGCAACGTCGCGGGCGGCCCTCCCGAGGACATGGGACTGAGCGTCCTGCCCACCCGCGACGGCGGGCTGCTGCTCGGCTTCGAGGTCGACGGCCGCACCAACGACCAGGCCATGGTCGACAGCAAGCTGGCCGGGCTCCGCGCCCTGCTGTCCGGCCTCACCGACGGCCTCCCCGTGGGCCGGGCGCCCCTGACCGCCGACGTGGATCGGGTCCTCGCCGACTGGGCGCCGCCCGCCGTGCCCGGCACCCCGCCGGACGTGCCCACCGCCTTCGCCGCCATGGCCGCGGCCGGCCCGGACCGCACCGCCCTGGTGTGCGGCGCCGACCGGCTGACC
>NZ_BNBT01000025.1 GCF_014656095.1 Streptomyces longispororuber | reverse complement strand
AGGAGCCCACGCTGCTGTTCCCCGAGGCCGGGCCCGCCGCCTGGGAGCGGGTGCGCGAGGCGCACGGGGCCCTGCGGGCGCTGGCCGCGCGCGCGGCGGACCCCGCCCTGCGCGCCGAACTCCTCGCGGTCTGCACCACCCTGACCTCGGCGGGCACCACGCCCCCGGTCCCGCTGGCCCCCCGCGAGGTGGACGTGCTGGCCTGCGTCGCCCTGGGCGCGACGAACACGGCGGCCGCGGAGCGCCTGGGCCTGCGGCCGGAGACGGTGAAGGGGTATCTGCGCTCGGCGATGCGGAAGCTCGGCGCGCACACGCGCTGGGAGGCGGTGGTGGCGGCGCGCAGGGCGGGGGCGCTGCCCTAGCGGTCCACGGCTGCGCCCGGCAGTGGCAACACCCGCGCGCACCGCGCCTTTTGCGGGTTCAATGGCGGGCATGGTGTCCCTCGACCGCCTTCTGGCCTTCGCCGCGATGTCGGCCCTGGTGATCGTCATCCCCGGGCCGAGCGTGCTGTTCGTGATCGGGCGCGCGCTCGCGCACGGGCGGCGTACGGCCGTGGCGACGGCCTTCGGCAACGTCGCCGGGTCATACCTGATGATCGTGGCGGTCGCGTTCGGCCTGGGCTCGCTCCTGGAGCGCTCGGCCACGGCGTTCCTGGCGGTGAAGCTGGCGGGCGCGGCGTACCTGGTGTTCCTCGGGGTGCAGGCGTACCGGCACCGGCGGGAGCTGAGGGCCGAGGCGATCCGCGCCGCCACGGCGTCGGGCGGGGCCGGGCGCGGCCCGCGCGGAGACCTGCGCACCGTCCTGGACGGCGTCCTCGTGGGCCTCACCAACCCCAAGGGCATCGTGTTCGCGGCGGCGGTCCTGCCGCAGTTCGTAAACCACGCGGCGGGCCACGTCCCCGTACAGATGATGCTGCTCGGCCTGGTGCCGATCTCCATCGGCCTGGTGACGGACACGCTCTGGGCCCTGACGGCGTCGGCGGCCCGCACCTGGTTCGCCCGCTCGGACCGCAGGCTCGCGATGGTGGGCGGGGCGGGCGGTTGCACGATGATCGGGCTCGGCCTGACGGTGGCGGTGACGGGGCGCGCGGACTGAGCGCGAGCGCCGGGGGCGCCCGCCCGGTCCGCGGGGACGAGGCGGCCCCCGGCGCCCGCCCACCCGGCGCCCGCTCACCCGTCGGCCACCGCCCCGAACCGGACGTCGTACGACGGCGCCCCCGAGGCCAGCACCTCCGCCGTTCGCACCGCCTCATCGGCGACGGCCGCGCGCAGCTCGCGGCTCAGCTCCTCGAAGGCCTCGACGACCACGACGACGGAGCCGTCCTTCGCCTGGTCGAGCCGCCACAGCCCGGCGAGGAACCCGTCCACGAGGAAGGTGCTGAGGGCCTGGTTCCCCTTCCACGTACGGCTCTTGTGGGCGGCGGGGACGACGCGGGAGCGGTCGACGTGGGAGAGCAGGAGGTTGTCGTACTCCGGCAGGAAGCGCGGCGGCGCCGGGGTCCCGGGGTCCGGGCGGGGCGCGTCGGGCAGGTCGAAGAGCTCCACGCCGCTCTCGTCGCAGAACGTGCGCAGCTCGGGCCGCAGCCGTTCGAAGGCCTCCCGCAGCCGGGTGACGCCCGCCCAGGCCTGCATGTCCTTCACCGAGGCGGGCCCGAAGGCGGCGAGGTAGCGCCGCACGACGCCGTCCGGCGCGGGCGCCTGGGCGAGCGGCCGGCCGAGCCAGTGCTCGGCGGTGGTGAGCGCGACCTGGCCGCCGCGCCCCCACAGGCCGCGCGGGGTGACCTGGACCAGCGGCAGGCGGGCGCGGGCGGCGATGCCGAGCGACTGCGGGTCGGCGTCCGGCCAGTGACGGGCCAGCTCGGCGCGGATCCGCGCGGGCGTCCGGGGCTCCTCCTCGACGTACGCGCGGGCGACGGCCGCGAGCCGCTCCAGGTCGACGCCGTCCAGCCCCTTGCGGAACATGCGCAGCTCACGCTCGATGGCAGGCTGGCTGAGCGGCCGCAGGACGAGCAGGTCATCGGCGGTGAGGGTGTGCACGGTGGAGCGCATGGTGACGGCCCGCACGGCCGCGCGCCGGGCCATCAGCTCGGAGAGCTCCGCCGGGTCGAACCCGTCGAGCCGGGCCGCGAGCGCGACGTACGGCGGCTTCACGTTCTGCGCCTGGAGCCCCACGAGGTGGGTGAGCGCGTCCTGGGCGGACATCGGCGCGCGGCGCAGCAGGAGCTGCCGGTCGAGGTAGGCGCGGTTCAGGGCGCGGCGGCCGAGGACCGGGGCCGACGGGGTCTTCGTCATGCCCCGCACGCTAACGCGACTTGCGGACAGGGACGGTCCGCAAGCGGGCGGGGCCGGGGCGGAGGGGCACGGCCGGGGCGGAAGGGAGCGGCCTGGGCCGAAAGGAGCGGGGCCTGGGCCGAAGGGGGGCCGCGCCCGCACCATCTGCCGCATATATCCTGCTCAGGGACCACCGGTCCACGGCCCCGCCGGTCCACGGGGCCCGAGGCCCGGCGCGCGGGCGACACCGCGGGCACGAGGCACGTACGACGGACATACGACGGACAGGCGAAGCAGCGAACGGCGACAGGAAGGGCCACGGGTGACTCCGGAGCGACCGGCACACCGCCCCCACTCGACGCGCAAGCACTCGTGGCGGCGCGCGGCGGAGCGCCGCGGCCCCGAGCGGTCCACGCCACCGCAACCGCCCGCCGACGCGCCGCGCCCCCGCTCCCAGCACACGGGCAGGCCGCAGGGGCCGAGCGTCGTACAGGCGGCCCTGTACCGCGACGGCGTCCGCGTCTCCTCCCCCGCGACGCTCGCCGAGACCTACCGCGAGCTGCGCACCCGCCCCGACGGCATGGCGTGGATCGGCCTCGCCCGGCCCACGGAGACCGAACTCCTCTCCCTGGCGGCCGAGTTCGGCCTGCACGAGCTGGCGGTGGAGGACGCGATGGAGGCCCATCAGCGTCCGAAGCTGGAGCGGTACGGCGACACGCTCTTCGTGGTCCTGCGCGCGGCGCGCTACCTGGACGCCCCCGAGGAGGTCGACTTCGGCGAACTCCATGTGTTCGTGGGCCCCGACTTCGTCATCACGGTCCGGCACGGGGCGGCCCCCGACCTGTCGGCGGTGCGCCACCGCATGGAGGAGGACCCCGACCTCCTGCGCCTCGGCCCGGAGGCGGTCCTGTACGCCATCCTGGACGCGGTCGTGGACGGCTACGCACCGGTGGTGGCGGGCGTCCAGAACGACATCGACGAGATCGAGACCGAGGTCTTCAGCGGCGCCCCGGAGGTGTCCCGCCGCATCTACGAACTGGCCCGCGAAATGGTCGAGTTCCAGCGCGCGACCCGCCCCCTGGTCGGCATGCTGCACGGCCTCATGGCGGGCTTCGCCAAGTACGGCACGGACGAGGAACTCCAGCGCTACCTGCGCGACGTGGCCGACCACGTCACCCACACCAGCGAACGCGTCGACGGCTTCCGCCAGGCCCTGGCCGACATCCTCACGGTCAACGCCACACTGGTCACCCAGCAGCAGAACGCGGAGATGCGCGCCCTGGCCGAAGCGGGCTTCGAACAGAACGAGGAGATCAAGAAGATCTCCTCCTGGGCCGCCATCCTCTTCGCCCCGACGTTGGTCGGCACGATCTACGGCATGAACTTCGACCACATGCCCGAACTCCACTGGACCTTCGGCTACCCCTTCGCGATCCTCCTGATGGCGGTGGTCTGCACGAGCCTGTACTTCATCTTCAAGCGACGGGACTGGTTGTAGCGCCCCCCGTCCGCCAGAGGCATGGGCATCGCCGGCTGATGGATGGCATCGGCCGCTTGGTACAGGCCGCAAGCAGCGCGGGCCAGTTGCTCGTCCCGCCGCCGCCTGTGGACGCGGCTCTCCTCCTGTTTGACCTGTCGCGGCAGCTCAGCAGCAGGGGCCGCCTCCTGTGACGCGTTGCAGCGGGCCCAGCGGGCACTGGACGCCTACGCCGACGACGGCACCGACCCCGAGGTCGTCGACACCGACACGTCGTACATCGCGTCAGGTGTGTCCAAGACGTACGCCGCACGCGGCACCAGGCCGTACCGCCTCGACATCACCTGCGACACCCGCGGCGTCGCCGAGCTCACCCTCACCCTCTCCCGCGGCGACGACGAGCAGCCGTACGGCATCGGGTGCGGGGACCCCGAGGCGGATCAGTTCACCATTCCGCCGGGCAAGCCGTTCCGGATCAGCGTGGACCGGGTGAAGAACGGCACCGGCCTGGTCGCGTGGCGCCTGAACACCATCGCCCCGGACGACGTCGAGGGGTGCGACGACGACATCACGGCGTGCGAGGACTGAAAGCCTGCCCCTGAACCATGGGTGACCCACGCGCGCGCCGTCGCGGGGCCACGAGAAGTCACCTCCGGAACCGAGCTGTGCGGGCCCGGGCGCCCCTGCTGATGTGCCCCTGAGGTCGGGCAAGCGGGAGACGGCCTCACATGACCCGGAGCGGCGCGCGCCGTTATGCTCCCGCCCCGTGGACGACGTCGTGGTGGTGCGTACGGGCTCGGGGCCGGAGGTCCTGCTCGTGCACGGGGGCGCCGGCCCGCGGACGACGTGGGGCGCCTTGTCCGCACTGGCCGACCGCTGGACGCTGGCCCACGTCCATCGCCGCGGCTATCCGCCGAGCCCCGCGCCCCGGACCGGTCAGGACTACGAGGTGGACGCCCAGGACCTGGCGCCGCTGCTCGTCGGCCGCCCGCACGTCGTCGCCCACTCCTACGGCGCTCTCGGGACGCTGGTCGCGGTCGCGGCCGCGCCGGGCAGCGTGCGCTCGCTCACCCTGATCGAGCCGCCCCTGGCCTTCCTCGTCCCGGACGACCCCGAGGTGGCGCGGCTCCAGCGCCTCGGCGACGCGGTCCTCACCCACGGAGTGGACACGGACCCCGCCGAACTGCGGGAGTTCCTGCGCCTCGCGGGCGCCGTCGTCGACGACGGCCCGCTCCCGGGTGAGGTGGCCGCCGGCGTCCGCCGCGCGCACGGCGCCCGGCTCCCCGGCCAGGCGCGTCCACGGCTCGACCTCATCCGTCGGGCTCGCGTCCCGGTGCTCGTCGCGTCGGGAGACCACGCGGCCGCGCACGAGCGGATCTGCGACGCCCTCGCGGTCGCGCTCGACGGCGAACGCGCCGTGCACCCGGGCGCCGGACACTTCGTCGCCGCGGCGCCGGGCTTCGCCGCCCGGCTCGACACCTTCCTGCGTACAAGCGCGAACTGACCGAGCGTTCGCCGCGCTGCGACGTGCTGCACCACTCCATCGGGGCGGCCTGCACCGCGGCCGGGCGGGTATGCGGTCCGGGTAGGCAGCGGCGGAGGCGGCAGGAGCCGCCGTGCACCCGGGCCCCTGCCCGGCTCCGGCGGGAGGTGGAGCGTATGGCCATGGACAGCGCCGCGTCCCTGGTGGCGTTGATGCAGGCCAGTCACACCGCCACGCTGGAGGAGCTGCCCGGGATGATCGCGCGGCACGCCGCCGCGGCCGGGATGTACGACACGGCCGTCTTCGTCGTGGACCTCCGCGAGACCGTGCTGCGGCAGCTCACGGGGGAGGGGCCCGGCGCCGGGGACGGCGGGCAGGAGTTCACCGTTCACGGCAGCCTGCCCGGCCAGGCCTACCAGCGCGTGGACCTGCTCGCCGAACCGCAGCCGAGGGGCGGCGGCCTGCGGCGGCGGTGGTGGGTGGCCGTCACCGACGGCGTCGAACGGCTCGGCGTACTGCGGGCCGACACCGACATGGACGGCGACATGGACGTCACCGCCGACACAGGTGCCGACACAGGTGCCGATACGGGTACCGCCGTCGGCACCGACACCGGCACCGACGGCGACACGGACGGCGACATGGGCACGGGCACAGACACGGGCACGGACACGGGCACCGCTGCCAATACCGGCACCGGCACCGACAGCGACAGCCACGGCGACAGCGACGCCGCCGTCCGCCAGGACCTGCGCGACCTCGCCTCCATGGTCGCCCTGCTGCTCCTCAGCAAGCGGTCCTTCAGCGACTCCTTCGCCCGCCTGGTCCGCACCGAGCCGATGAACGTCGCCGCCGAGATGCAGTGGAACCTCACCCCGCCGCCCGCCTACGCCGGGCACGACGCCACCGTGGGCGCGGTGATGGAACCCGCCTACCAGGTCGGCGGCGACGCCTTCGACTACGCCGTGGCCGGCCACACCCTCCACCTGAGCGTCTTCGACGCGCTGGGGCACGACACCACCGCCGGTATCACCGCCAGCGTGGCCGTCGCCGCCTGCCGCAACGCCCGGCGGCAGAACGCCTCCCTGTCCGAGATCAGCGCGCAGGTGGAGGCCACGCTGATCCAGCAGTTCGGCACCAGCCGCTACGTCACCGGCGTCCTGGCCGACCTGGACCTGGAGACGGGGCGGTTGACCTGGGTCAACCGCGGCCACCACCTGCCGGTCCTGATCCGCGGCAACCGGTGGACCACGGAGCTGGCCTGTCCGCCGGCCGGTCCCATGGGCGCCGACCTCCGCCTGCCCGTGACCGAGGCCACCGAGCAACTCCAGCCCGGCGACCGGCTGCTGCTGTACACCGACGGCGTCGTCGAGGCCCGGGACGCCCGCGGCCGGCAGTTCGGCCGGGACCGGTTCGTCGACTTCGTGCTGCGGCACCACTCCGGCGGGCACACCCTGCACGAGACCCTGCGCCGCCTGATGGCCGCGGTCCTCGACCACCACGACGGCAGGCTCGACGACGACGCGACGGTCCTGCTCACCGAATGGCGCTGCGCACAGCAGGAGTTGACGCCGTGAGCCGTGGCGCACGGGGCACCGCCCTGAGCCGTGGGAGACGGGGCGACTCCGTGGACCGCGCGCGGCGGGGCGGGGCCGATCCCGCCGTACGGCAGCCGCGGGCGTACTAGCGGGCCGTCACCCGCAGCGTCCGCGCGGTGGGGTCGGCCGCGTCGGGGATCAGCATCCCGACGGCGGCGCCGCTCCTCAGGTAGTCGACGACGGCCGGGGTGATGACCTCCCCGGGCGCCACCACGGGGACCCCGGGCGGGTAGGGGCTGAGCATCTCGGCGGCGACCCGGCCGACGGCCTCGTCGGCGGGGACCTGCTCCGCCGACGCGAAGAAGGCGTCCCGGGGCAGCATGGCCTGCTCCAGCTCCAGTACGTCGGGCGGTTCGGGCAGTCGCACCGGGGCCTTGGCCTCGATGGTGTCCGCGCTTTCGACGAGGCGGCGCAGCGAGTCGACGAACAGCTCCTCGGTGCGGTCGTCGTCCGCGTGCGTGAGCTGCGCCCCGATCCGGCAGGTGTCGGAGGAGCCGACGTCGATGTGGCAGTGGGCCCGCAGCCACTCCGCCGCCTGCATGCCGCTGATGCCCAACTCCCGTACGTCGACGGTGAGGCGCAGCGGGTCCAGCTCCGCCGTCAGCCCCGCCTCCACGGTCTCGAAGCCCATCAGGCGCAGCCCGGGCAGGGCGGCGACGGCCTCGCGCACGCGTGCCGCGCGGCCCAGGGCCGTCTCCAGCAGCTCGTGCCCCTGCTCGACCATCTGCCGGCGCCACCCGTCGAGCGTCGCGTACACCAGGGACGAGGAGCTGGTGGTGCCCAGCAGGTCCTCGCGCTGCTTGAGCACGTCGGGGCAGACCCGGTCGCCCCGCAGGTGGAAGACGGAGCTCTGCTCGATCGCGCCGCCCATCTTGTGCACGCTGGTGACCACCAGGTCGGCGTCCGCGTCCATGCCCCAGGCGGGCAGCGCGGAGTGGAAGGGCAGATGGGCTCCCCAGGCCTCGTCGACGATCAGCGGGACGTCGTGGTCGTGGCAGACGCGCGCGACCCCGGCGATGTCCGCGCACGAGCCCCAGTCGGTGGGCGTGATCAGCAGCATCCCCTTCGCGTCCGGGTGCGCGCGCAGCGCCCGTCGTACGTCGTCGGGTTCCGGCGGGTGCGCGAGGTGCCGCTCGGCGTCGAACTTGGGGTGCACCCACACCGGTTCCACCCCGTTGATGATCACCGAGGCCACCACGGACTTGTGGGCGTTGCGCGAGATCAGGAGCTTCTCGCCCGGGCCCGCCACCGCCAGCATCGCGCTCTTCACCGACAGGGAGCTGCCGCACGTGGAGAAGAAGGCCTGGTCGGCGCCGACCGCGTCGGCCATCAGCTCCTCGGCCCGGGTGAGCACGCCTTGCGACTCGCGGCGGTCGTCGAGGCCGTTGAGGGAGAGCACGTCCGAGGCGAAGACCCCCGCGCCGACGACGTCGACGACCCGCGGGTCGGCTCCCCGGCCCTGCTTGTGCCCGGGCGGCCCGTACACGACGTCCCCGCGGCGCCGGAACTCCAGCAGCGCCTCCAGCACCGGAACACGGGAGTGGTCCATCGCTGCCTCCTCCTGGGACCTTCCGACCGTACGCTCCGCCCCGGCCGCCCGCATGTCCGACTTCCGGAGGTCTGGACCGCCGCGGGCGCGGGACTTGCCCTGTTGCCCCTGTTCCACAAGGGACCGACGCAGAAAGGACATCCCGATGGCTGAGGAGAAGACGGCCGAGGAGAAGACGGAGACGCGCGTGCCGCGCCACGAAGAGCTGCCGCTGCCCGACTACGACCTCCTCCCGCCGGCGGCCCTCCGGCACCGCGTGCGCACGCTCGACGAGGCGGGCCTGCGCGAGGTGCTCGCCTACGAGGCGGCCCACGGCAGCCGACTGCCCGTGCTCCAGGTCCTGCGCGCACGGCTCGCGGAGCTGCGGGAGGGGGCGGAGCCGTCCGGCGGTTCACCGTCCGCGACCGCGCCGGAACTCGCGCCCGCCGCTGCCACGGGGTCCGCCGTCTCGCCCGCCACGTCGGGCCCGGCGATGAACCCGCCCTCCCACGGCACGCCCGAGAACCCGGCCCAGCCCCGCTCCACCGGCTGACGGACCGCCGGGGCCACCTCACGCGCGCCGGGGTCGGTCGTCCAGGGCGCGGACGTATCGCCCCTGGTGGCGGGCCGCCCTTTCCGTCGCGCCGGCCGGCGACCGGGGCGGCCCGCCGCGGGAGCGTGCGCGGGGCGATCCGGGGCACCCGGGGTGCGCGGCGGGAAGCGGTACCCGCACGTCAGGGGCCCCTTGCCCGTACGGCCGACGCGTACGGCCGGGACGGTCGGGCCCCCGTCATGAGTGAGGGCAGCGGAGGGACGGATGGCGGCCGAGGCGATGAAGGCGGTGCGGCTGGTGGCGGAGGCCGCGGCGGGCGCGCCCGACCGGGAGGTTCCCCGGCGGGTGTGCGCGGCGGTGTGCGAGGGGCTCGGGGTGGACGGTGCCACGCTGTCGCTGCTCACCGACACCCCGTCGCGCCAACTGCTCGCCGCGTCCAACGAGGATGCCCTGCTGCTTGAGGAGACCCAGTTCACGGTGTTGGAGGGGCCTTGCATCGAGGCCGCGCAGACGGGTGAGCCCGTGGCGCTGGACGATCTGTGGCGGGACGTGACGCCCTGGCCCCTGTTCGGGGCGCAGGTGCGGGAGAAGCTGCCGCAGGTGCGGTCCGTGTACGGCTTCCCGCTCTTCTTCGGCGACTACGTCCTCGGCTCGGTCGACCTGCTGGCGTACGACTCCCACGCTCTCGACGCGGAGGCCATGGAGGAGGCGGCCGCCGTGGCCGACGCGGTGACGGCCGCCCTCATGCCCACCCGCGAGATGCTCCTGACCGGTTCCGAGGCCCCGTCGTGGGAGCCGGAGGAGGTGGTGCGCGCCCACTGGTACGACACGTCGCGCGCCGTCGGCACCCTGGCGGCCCGGCAGGGCGTCACCCCGGAGGACGCCCTCGCCCTCCTGCGCGCCCAGGCCTTCCGCACCGGCCGGTCCCTGGCGGCCATCACCGCCGACGTCCTGCGCGACCCACCGCGCACGCCTTAGGCACGCACCGCGGGGGTGACCCCGCGCAGCGCCTTGGACAGGGGCATGGACGAGGTCTCGGTGGCCGGCGGGGCGCTCCGGCCGCCCTCGCCGGCCGCGGCTCAGCCGTCCGGGCGGATGACGGCCCGTACGCAGCCGGGTGTAGCCGATGACCTCGCTGCCGATGTGCCGCTCCGTCATCGCCAGCCGCCGGGGCGCGCCCTGGTGCGCGCCGATGCGCGCCGGGTACCCGCACCCCGTCCCCCTATCGCCGACATGGGCCACGTGTGCAGCGGCAACGGCTGCGGATGCGAACGGGGGAACACCTCCGGTGCGCCAGGGCCGGGCGGGACGGGAGCGCACCCGTTGTGCGAGAACCGAACGGAGTGAGGACCTGAGGGTGTGGACGGCGGTGATCTGGTTACGCGGTACCCGCTCTCAAGCGCGTCATCGCGCCAACTTGGTGGGTTTACGGCAGGTTGATAACCCCATGCGGCACATGTCACTGACGTAAGGAATGTTGATGACTCAACAGGCGGCGCCGGTCACCCTGGTACCGGTCCACGGACGCCGTAGCCGGGGACGCGTGCTCGTCTCGTGGCTGACCACGACGGACCACAAGAAGATCGGGCACCTGTACCTGATCACGTCGTTCGCGTTCTTCCTCGTCGGCGGCCTGCTGGCCATGGCGATCCGGGCCGAACTCGCCCGGCCCGGCCTGCAGATCCTCTCCCCGGAGCAGTACAACCAGTCGTTCACCATGCACGGCACGATCATGCTGCTGCTGTTCGCGACGCCCACCTTCGCCGGGTTCGCCAACGCGATCATGCCGTTGCAGATCGGCTCCCCGGACGTGGCCTTCCCGCGCCTGAACATGTTCTCCTACTGGCTGTTCCTCTTCGGCGGCCTGATCGTGCTCGGCAGCTTCCTCACCCCCCAGGGGGCGGCGGACTTCGGCTGGACCGCGTACACGCCGCTGAGCAGCGGCGAGCGAACCCCGTACGTCGGCGGCGACCTGTGGATCATGGGTCTGGCGCTCTCCGGCTTCGGCACGATCCTCGGCTCGGTCAACTTCATCACCACCATCATCTGCATGCGCGCCCCGGGCATGACCATGTTCCGCATGCCGATCTTCACCTGGAACGTGCTGCTGACCTCGGTGCTGGTCCTGCTCGCCTTCCCCGTCCTGGCGGCGGCGCTGCTGGTGCTCGAGGCCGACCGGCGCTTCGGCGCGCAGGTCTTCGCCTCCGAGAACGGCGGGGCCGTCCTGTGGCAGCACCTGTTCTGGTTCTTCGGCCACCCCGAGGTGTACATCCTGGCGCTGCCGTTCTTCGGGGTGATCAGCGAGATCATCCCGGTGTTCTCGCGCAAGCCCATCTTCGGCTACATGGGCCTGGTGGGGGCGACCATCGCGATCGCCGGCCTCTCCGTCACCGTGTGGGCCCACCACATGTTCGCCACGGGGGCCGTGCTGCTGCCCTTCTTCTCCTTCATGACGTATCTGATCGCCGTCCCGACCGGGGTGAAGTTCTTCAACTGGATCGGCACCATGTGGCGGGGCTCGCTGTCCTTCGAGCCCCCGATGCTGTGGTCCGTCGGCTTCCTGGTGACGTTCCTCTTCGGCGGTCTGACCGGCGTCATCCTCGGCTCACCGCCCCTGGACTGGCACGTCACCGACTCGTACTTCGTCGTCGCGCACTTCCACTACGTGCTGTTCGGCACGATCGTGTTCGCGATGTTCGGCGGGTTCAGCTTCTGGTGGCCGAAGATGACCGGCACCATGCTGGACGCGCGCCTGGAGAAGATCCACTTCTGGACGCTGTTCATCGGCTTCCACACCACGTTCCTGGTCCAGCACTGGCTCGGCGCCGAGGGCATGCCCCGCCGGTACGCCGACTACCTGGACGCCGACGGGTTCACCGCCCTGAACACCGTCTCCACCATCGGCGCCTTCCTGCTGGGCCTGTCGACCCTGCCGTTCCTGTACAACGTGTGGAAGACCGCCAAGTACGGCAAGAAGATCGAGGTCGACGACCCCTGGGGCTTCGGGCGCTCCCTGGAGTGGGCCACGTCCTGCCCGCCCCCGCGCCACAACTTCACCACCCTGCCCCGCGTCCGCTCCGAGTCCCCCGCCTTCGACCTGCACCACCCGGACGTGGCCCGGCTCGACCAGAAGGAGAACACGGGTCAGCGCGACGTCATCGACGCCTCCGGCCACGAGGGCGACCGCTCATGACCAGGCGCCGCCACACCGCCGCGCGGGAGCACCAGGGCGCGGCGCTCGTCCGCGAGGCCGAGGGGTACCTGCTCCTGGAGAGCGAGCGGCAGCAGGCCCGGCGCGAGGCGGAGGCCCTGTGCGCCGGCCTGCCCTGGCTGACCACCGGTCAGGCGGAGGACCTCACCCACCACTACACCCGGCACCGCCTCGCCCTGACCCGGCAGATGCTGCGCGGCACCGTCGAGCGGGCCGCGCAGCTCCGCGCCGAGTACGAGGCCCGCTACGCCGCCCTCAGACGGACCCTGCTGATCCGGCACACCGTCACCGCGGCCCTGATGACCTGCACCGCCACCCTGGCGGGCACGGTCACCTGCCTGCTGACCCGCTGACGGGCACGCACCCCCGCGGAACGGGTGCGGGACGGCCACGGAGCCGCCTCGCACCCGTTTCGCGTTCTCGGTGCCCGCGTGTGCGCGTTTCCGCGTGGGCGTGTGTGCGCGTTTCCGGTCGTACACGTACTTCTTGAGCGCCGCCGGGCCGGAGCGCCGCATTCCGGACCGCCTCCGGCAGCTCCGTCGCCGGGCCCGGCCCGGTCAGGCGTCCGCGGGAGCGCCGGCCCGGCCGGGGGGCCGCCAGCCGTGGGCGAGGATGTCGAAGAGCTGCTCCACGGCCGCCCCGCGGTCCGGGTGGCGCCGGGCCAGGGTGGGGACCTCCAGGACGAAGCGGGCCAGGGCGGTGCAGGCGAGGTCGTCGTGGGCGACGCCGCACTCGTCGGCGAGCGCCGCGCCGAGGGTGTCGGTGTGCCGGGTCCACATGCGTTCGGCGTAGGCGCGCAGCGCCGGGGTGGTGTTGACCAGGCGGGTGAACTCCTCCGCCTGGGGGTGCGCGGCGATCGGCAGCCAGGTGGTGAGCACGTGCTCGCGCAGGGCGTCGAGGACGCCCCGCCCCGCGGGCCGCTCGCGCACGGCCGCGACCAGTCCGGCCTCCGTGCTCTCCTCCTGGTCGAAGACGAGGGCCTCCTTGCCGGAGAAGTGCTTGAAGACCGTGGCGGTCGACACGTCCGCGGTCTCGGCGATGTCCTTGATGCTCACCTGGTCGTAGCCGCGCTCCAGGAAGAGCCGGAGGGCGGCGTCGGCGATCGCCTGGCGCGTGGCGGCCTTCTTGCGCTCACGGCGGCTGACAACGGGCTCGGTCATGACGTGACCCTATCCGAAGGTGCCACGCGACAATCAGTTGTCACATTCTACTTTTCTTTCTACTCTACTTTTCGAATGCGGCGACCGCGTGCTCGGTGCGGCCCGCAGGCCTCGGGCCGCGCTGCGCCGTCGTGGTGCCGCGCGGCCACCCGCCCCGCCCCAGCGAAGGACACCCCATGACATCCCCGCACCCCCGCCACGCCCGGATCCACGTCATCGGCGCCGGGCCCGGCGGCCTGATCTGCGCCCGGATACTCCAGCGGCACGGCATCGAGGTCACCGTGCACGAGCGCGACGCCGGGCCCGGCGCGCGCGACCAGGGCGGCACCCTGGACCTGCACGCCGACAACGGCCAGGTCGCGCTGCGCGAAGCCGGGCTGCTCGACGAGTTCCTCGCGCTGGCCCGGCCCGAGGGGCAGGAGATGCGCCGCCTCGACCCGGCGGGCGCGCTCACCTTCCACCACCTCCCGGCGCCCGGCGAGCTGTTCAAGCCGGAGATCGACCGCGGCCGCCTGCGCGAGCTGCTCCTCGGCTCGCTGCGGCCCGGCACGGTGCGCTGGGGCCAGGGCCTCGACCGCGTCGGCGGGCCCGCGCAGGGGCCGCGGCGGCTGCGCTTCACCGACGGCACCACCGTCGAGGCCGACCTGGTCATCGGGGCCGACGGCGCCTTCTCGCGGGTACGCCCGGCCGTCTCGTCCGCGGTACCGGCGTACACCGGCGTCAGCTTCCTGGAGGCGTGGTTCACCGACGTCGAGGCCCGTCACCCCGACATCGCCGCACTGGTCGGCCAGGGCGGCGCGCACGCCGCCGACGGCGAACGCGGCCTCTTCGCGCAGCGCAACGGCGGCGACCACATCCGCGCGTACCTCATCCAGCGCGTGCCCGCCGACTGGATCGCCGCGAGCGGCCTCGCGGCCGACGACACCGACGCCCTCCGCGACCGGCTCCTGAAGAGCTACGCCCACTGGTCGCCCCGCATGCGACGGATGATCACCGACAACGACGGGCCCTACGTCGACCGCCCGATCCTCGCCCTGCCCGTGCCGCACACCTGGGAGCACAGCCCGACGGTCACCCTGCTCGGCGACGCCGCCCACCTCATGCCGCCGCTGGGGGTCGGCGTCAACCTCGCCCTGCTGGACGCCAGTGACCTCGCCCTGGCCCTCGCGGGCGCCGCGACCGTCGACGACGCCGTCCGCGCCTACGAGGCGGCCATGCTCCCCCGCGCGGCCCGGACCGCCCGCGCCCTCGAAGGCGCCGCGGAGCACCTGCTGGCCGCCGACTGAGCCCGCGCGGGCGGAGCGCGCGGAGCGCTCGGTCACCGTGCCTGAACCTCCCGCGCGTCCCACGCGCCCCACGCACCCGCGCGGACGTGCGTCCGGCGGGGCCGCGCGCCGCGGACGAGCCGGTTCCGTCCCGCCGCCTCCGAGCCGCCGGGTGAGAGCGAACCCACCCGGGGAAGAAGTAGCGGCGATCGAAGGAGGCTGCCATGGACGGCGATGTGCTGGGCTTGGGGGATGTCCTGGCGGAGGCGGAGGACGCCTCGCCGGTGGAGTCCGTCGATGTCGTGGCGCGCAACCTGCAGAAGCGGTTCGGGGCCGACCGCGTGTCGTTCCTGCTCGTCGACCTGATCGGCGAGGAGCTGGTACGGCTCACCACGGCCGACGGACCGGAGAGCGGACACAAGATGCAGCGCGTCGCCCTGCGGGGCAGCGTGTACGAGAGGGTGCTGCGGTCCCAGCGCCCGCACGTCGAGCCGGACGGTGAGGGCGGCACGTACGTGGTCGCGCCGGTCACCAACCGGGGCGACTGCGTCGGCGTGCTGGAGGCGACGCTGCCGCTCGCCGACGACTCCGTCCTGCGCCAAGTGGCCGACGGGGCGCACGCGTTGGCGTACATCATCGTCACCGACCGGCGCTTCACCGACCTCTACCACCGGGCCCGCCGCACCACGCCCACCAGTCTGGCCGCCGAGATCCAGCACCACCTGCTGCCGTCCTCGGCGTGCTGCGAGGCCGCGGAGTTCTCCGTCGCGGGCGGCCTCGTACCGGCCGACGACATCGGCGGCGACACCTACGACTACGCCCTGGACCGCGGCACCCTGCACCTGTCCATCACGGACGCCATGGGCCACGACACCGAGTCCGCGCTGCTCGCCACGCTGCTGCTCGGCGCGCTGCGCGGCGCCCGGCGGGCCGGGCACGACATCGCGGACCAGGCCCGCAGCGCGCACCAGGCCCTCCTGGACCACCACCGCGGCCTGGCCACGGGGCAGTTGCTGCGCATCAGACTCCAGGACGGGCACGTCGAGCTGATCAACGCCGGCCACCCGAGACCGCTGCTCCTGCGCGACGGCGCCGTGGAGGAGCTGGCCCTGCGGCCCAACCTGCCCTTCGGCGTCGCCTCCGCGACCCACGCCTACCACGTACAGGAGCTGGAGCTGCGCCCGGGCGACCGGCTGCTCCTGCTCACCGACGGCATGCAGGAGCGGGCCGCCGCCGAGGTGGACCTGCCCGCGCTCGTGCGCGACACCCGGCGCCTGCACCCGCGTGAGGCCGTCCGGGTCCTGGTCACCGCCGTCCGCGACGCCTGTGGCGGGCACCTCCAGGACGACGCGACGGTGCTGTGCCTGGACTGGTACGGCGCGCGGCGCACGGGCCACGACCCCGTCGCGGACGACGCCGAGCTGCACGGATCTTCAAACGGAGGGCTTACGACCGCTTCGAGCGGGAACGCGGAGGTCACCCGAAGTTCGGGGCAGTGACGGAAGGAGATGTCGTGTCGTTCCTCTGGGCCATCATCGCGGGGCTCATCGTCGGCCTGCTGGCGAAGCTGGTCGTTCCGGGGCGCCAGCCCATTCCCCTGTGGCTGACGGTCCTCCTGGGCATCGTCGGCGCCGTCGGGGGCAACGCGCTCGCCAGCGCCTTCGGTGTGCGCGACACCGGCGGCATCGACTGGATCCGCCACGTCCTCCAGATCGGCATCGCGGCGGTCCTCATCGCCCTCGTCACGCCCATGTGGGCCCGACGACGCGCCTGACCGCGGGAGGGCGGCGGGAGCCCTGACCCGCAGGACGGCTGGGGCAGCCGGGTACAGCGAGCGCTGTGCCCGACTGTCCCAGCCGTCGTTCGTGCGCGGCCGGTTCCCGGACACCGCCCGTGGCCGCGCGCGGCCTCAGCGGTCCCCGGGCCCGTCGGCGGCGACCACGGCGGCCTCCCCGCCCGTCAGCCGCACCAGCTCCGCGAACGTCGTACGGAAGACCGCGTGCGCGGCCCCGGCGCCCGCCCAGACGTACGGGTGCCCGGCCAGGGCGGCGTCGACGAGCGTCCGCACCGGGCGGGGGTGGCCCACGGGCGCCACTCCCCCGACCTCCTGGCCCGTGACGGCGAGGACGAAGGCGGGGTCGGCCCGGCGGATCCTGCCGCGGCCCACGCCCAGGAGCCGGGCCAGGAGGCGGGTGTCCACCCGGTGGGCGCCGCTGGTGAGGACGAGCAGCGGCGCGCCGTCGACGGCGAAGACGAGGCTGTTGGCGACCGCCCCCACCGCGCAGCCGAGCCGGGCCGCGGCGGCCGCCGCCGTGGGGGCGGGGCCGTCGAGCTCCACGACCTCCCCGGCTGCGCCGCTCGCGCGCAGCGCCGCGCGGACCCGGTCCACGCGAGCGGCGTGCTCGTCCGCCGCCCGGGCAGTGCGGACCCGGTCCACGCGAGCGGCGGGCTCGTCCGCCGCCCGGGCAGCTCGCACCCGGTCCATGCGAGCGGCGGGCTCGTTCACCGCATCGGCGGCCAGGCCCTCGCCGCTCACCGGTCCCGGTCCCGCCACTCGGTGGCCAGGACCGCCCACAACTGCGCGTCGTGGCGCACGCCGTCGTACGGCCACGCCTCGCGCCGCACGCCCTCCAGGGTCATGCCGAGCCGCTTCGCCGCCGCGGCGCTGCGGTCGTTGTCGGCCCGGCAGTGCCACTCGGCCCGGTGCAGCCCCCGGGTCGTGAACGCCCACTCGAGCAGCGCGCGGCAGGCGCCGGTGACCAGGCCGTGCCCTTCGGCGGCCGGCTCCAGCCAGCAGCCGACCTCGCACGAGCCGGCGTCCGCGTCGAACGCGGTGAACATCACGCCGCCCACCAGCACCCCCGCGCGCCAGATGCCGTACAGCCGCGCCCCGTCCGCGGCCCGGCGCTCCGCGTAGCGCCGGAGCGTGGCCCGCGCGCCGTCGACGTCGTCGGTGACGAACGCGGCGCCGACCCACGGCCTGATGTGCTCGCGCGCCCGGTCCAGGTGCGCGGCGAACTCCTCGGCGTGATGGACCTCCAGCGGCCCCAGACGCGCGCCGTCGCGCAGCTCCAGCGAGAACATGCCGACCCCCTTTTCACATAACAAGCGTTACGGCAATGTACCGTGGCGGCATGCCACGCACCAAGGGAGATCACGAGGCCCGGCGGCACGCCGTCTCGGAGGCGGTCTGGCAGGTCATGGCCACCCGCGGCTTCGCCGGTCTGACCCTGCGCGCCGTCGCCACCGAGCTGGGGGCGACCACCGGCCTGCTCACGCACTACTTCCCCACCAAGCGCGCCCTGTTGGAGTACGCGCTCGACCTGCTCGAACAGCGCACCCTCGCCCGCCCCCGGCGGCGCCCGGGCACCGGCCTCGCCGCCCTGCGGGACGCGCTGCTCGACATCCTGCCGCTGACCCCCGAGGCCACCGACCGGAACCGGATCTGGGTGTCCTCCTGGGACGCCGCGCTCTGCGATTCCGCGCTGAGCGCCGAGTACGCCCGCAAGTACGCCGCGGGCCGCGACCGGCTGCGGGAGCGGGTGGCCGCGGCGCAGGAGCTCGGCGAACTGCCTCCCGGCGACCCCGCTTCCACCGCGGCCGCGGCCCAGTCCTTCGTGCTCGGCCTGGTGGTGCAGGCGCTGTTCGCCCCGGCGGAGTTCCCGCCGCGGCGGCAGGTCGAGCTCCTGGACGGCTACCTGGACGGCCTGGCGGCGGGCGGCGCCTGACCGCCACACCGGTTTCCCGGTGTTCGCATTCGTTGCGCCATCTTCACAAGGAGTCGCTCATCGGGGGCGGCGGGACGGGCACCCGTCCCTGAGCCGTCAGCCGAGAGGGAGTTCGGCGTGCTTGTGGTAGCCATCCTGCTGTTGCCCGCGCTGGGGCTGCTCCTGTTCGCGATGGACCGCCTGGAGGACAGCCTCCTGCGGCCCACCGCGGCACGTCACGCGGGGCCCCGGCGACATCTGCGACTGATCCCCGGGGGAAGGGCCGGGGCCGACGCCCGCCGCGCCCGGCGCGCGGACCCCGCGGAGCGGGAGGCCGCCTGACCGGCCGGGCCCGCGTCACCGCCGTCGTTTGCGGCTGCACAACCCTTCGCCCTCGGAGATAGTGAAGCGAGTCGGGGGTACCCGCCGCACGACGGCGCGCACCACGACGCGCCCCGAGAAAGAAGGCCACCACCATGAGCACACGTACGCGCGCGTCCCGCACGGCCCGTACTCCGGTGCAGCAGGCCGCGCTGCTCGTCGCGCTGGTATTCCTGCTGGTGGGGGTACTGGGGTTCATCCCCGGCGTCACCACGGACTACGACAGCATGAAGTTCGCCTCGCACGACTCCGGCGCCGAGCTCCTCGGCATCTTCCAGATCTCGGTCCTGCACAACCTCGTCCACCTGGCGTTCGGCGCCGCGGGCCTCGCCCTGTCCCGCTCCGCCGCCACCGCCCGGACGTTCCTGCTGGTCGGGGGCGCCGTCTATCTGGTCCTCTGGCTGTACGGGCTGCTCGTCGACCACCACAGCAGCGCCAACTTCGTGCCGCTGAACACCGCCGACGACTGGCTGCACTTCGCCCTCGGCATCGGCATGATCGCGCTGGGCGCGCTGCTCACCCGCCGTTCCGCCACGACCGGGCCCGGCCGGTGACGGACGTGCCCACCACCGTCGAGGGCCGGACCACCGAGGAGCTGGGCGGCCCGGACAGCGTGCCGGCGCGGCAGCGCCGCGACCACGCCGAGCGGACCGGCTGAGGGGCCGCCACCAGGAGCTCGGCCCCGGCGAGGAGCGGGAGCGTCATGGACCTCGTCCCGCTCGTCCTCAGCCACGCGTCCGCCGAGGAGACCGTGCCGTGGCCGGCCGTGCGGCGCCACGTACCGGACGGTGACGCGCTCACCCGTGCCCTGATCCGCCGGGACACCAGGGACGAGCAGGACCAGCCCCTGCCCCGCCCCCAGGACGCCGTGGACGCGGCGTCCCTGCGTCGGCTCGGCGCGGCGTGGGAGGCGGGGTGCGGGAGCGCCCCCACGCACCCGCGCCCCGTCGTGCCCCGGCGCCCGCCCGGCAACGGGCCCTCTGGGCGTGCCACCCGAACGGCGGTGTCCCCCTGCCCGGGGCCGAGGCCGCCCGCGCCCGGCCGCGCGCACCCTCCGGCGTGTCCCGTACGCGCACCGGCCGTCGCGCCCCGTCCTGGGGCTCGCGCGGCCACTGCGGTGCGGTGGCGCGACCTCACCGGTGTGCCAAGCATGAGTGAGGCGCCCCCGCACATCGCCCGGACTGGACGCGACCGAGGGGGGTACTTCGCTCACCCGATCCCCCACTCCCCACAGGAGGAACGATCGTGACCTTCAACCCGCTCGAACAACGAGGCATCCCGCTGGACCGTCAGCTCCGCAACTGGCGCGAGCTCGACGTGAAACCGATCGACCCCGACCACTGCGACCCGTACACGCGCTGTCGGATCATCACCATGAACGGGATCGAGGTGGAGGCGATCCTGTTCAGCCACCAGCTCGCGCGGAACACGGTCGACCCCGAGGTCAAGCGCCGGCTCGCCCGCGTCCGCTACATCGAGGCGCAGCAGCAGAAGGTGGTCAACTGGCTGCTTCCCGGCGTCTCCTCGGTCCTGGAGACGACGATCGCCTACGAGCAGGTCGCCGTGGACCTCACGGCGTGGGTGGCGCGCATGGAGCCGGACCCGTACCTGAAGCAGGCGTACCAGTTCGGAGTCCTGGAGGACTTCGACCACCTGTACCGGTACGCGAACCTGTACGAGATGATCGAGCACCGCAAGGCGGAGTCGATCGTGGACGGGCTCACCGAGGTCATCCCGGGCCGGCCGACCAAGTTCCACCACCGCGACCCGGTGGACAACGTGCGCGACCCGTACGCGAAGGACGAGACGAACCCGCTCTCGAAGCTGCACGCCCTGACGATCATGTCGGCCGAGCAGCAGACCATGAACTTCTACATGAACGTCGGCCCGACCTACATGGAGCCGATCGCCCGCCGGCTCTACCAGGAGATCGGGCTCATCGAGGAGGAGCACGTCACGCACTACGAGTCCCTGGTGGACCCGGGTGAGACCTGGTGGGAGCAGCTCGTCAACCACGAGTACAACGAGTGCTACCTCTACTACTCCTTCATGGAGCAGGAGAGCGACCCCAGGGTGAAGGCCATCTGGGAGCTGCACCTGAACATGGAGCTGGAACACCTCCACCAGGCCTGCGACCTGATGCGGCGTCACGACGGGCGTGAGCCGGAGTCGGTGCTGGCCACGGAGCTGCCCAACGTGCTCACCTTCGAGCCCAACAAGGCCTACGTGCGCGAACTGCTCGACACGCAGATCGACCTCACCACGCTGGGCGCGGGCTACGTCCGCGAGGCCCACGAGCGCTTCGAGAAGATGCAGGAGGAGATCCACGGCGGCGAGGCGCCGCCCAGCGAGCGGGTCATGGCCGAGCACGACGCCATGTTCGGCCGCGAGTACCGCGTACAGACCGAGGGCGAGCACCCCGACCCCGCGCTGCGGGAGAAGTAGGAGGCTGCCGACATGGCCGAGCTCACGACCCCGCAGGCCGGTGACGACCACGACCGGGACAGCGACGTGGTGTCCCTGCTGATGCGCCAGCACGGCGACATCCGCAACCTCTTCGACGAGGTCGAGGCGTCCACCGGCGACGAGCGCCGGGACGCCTTCCGGCGGCTGGTGCGGCTGCTCGCCGTGCACGAGACCGCCGAGGAGGAGGTCGTCCACCCCTTCGCCCGCCGGGGGCTCGCCGGTGGCGGGCAGGTCGTCGAGGACCGGCTCGCGGAGGAGAAGGCCGCCAAGGAGACCCTCGCGGCCCTCGACGACGTGGACACCGACGACCCGAAGTTCATGCCGCAGCTCCTCGCGCTGCGCGCGGACGTGCAGGAGCACGCCCGGGCCGAGGAGCGCTACGAGTTCACCCACATCCGCCGCAGCACCGACGTGACGAACCTGGCCGCGATGGCCAAGGCGGTCAGGGCCGCCGAGGCCATGGCGCCCACCCGGCCCCACCCCGGCGTGGAGTCGGGGGCGGCGAACATGACCCTCGGTCCCGTGGCCGCGCTGATGGACCGCACGAAGGACGCCGTCCGCCGGGCCATGGGCAAGGACGGCTGAGCGGACGCGCCCCGCGCGGGCGGCACGCTCACGCGGTGGCGGAGGACCGGCTCGGGCCGTACGGGGTTCCGCGGGCGCGGCGGCGGCGCGCGCGGCCCGTGGCGGCGTACCAGCGCGTGGCGAGGACGGTGGCGAGGGCGACCTCGACGAGGTCGCCGCCGTAGTACATGAGCTGGGACCCGGTGTGCAGGTCGCCGGCGGCGTAGGCGGTGCCCGGCGGCGGCGTGGCGTAGAGGCTCTTGGCGAGGACGGCGTGGGCCCAGCCCGCGGCCAGCAGCGTGGCGCCGCGCCGGCCGGGGCCCCAGCGCCGCCGTACCGGGTCGAGCTGGCAGACGGCGAAGGTGTACAGCAGCCCGGCCACCAGCACGTGCGCGTGGACGGCGGCGCCGAGCAGCGGGTGGTGCGCGGCCTGCGCCGACAGCGGGGTGCGGTACAGCAGCCACAGGCCCCCGATGTCCAGGACCGCGGCCAGCGGCGGGAAGAGCAGCACGCCGACGGGCCGCGCGTGCGCCACGGCCAGCAGGGCGCGGCGGGCCGGGGAGCCGCCGGGCAGGGCCCGCAGGACCAGCGTGAGGGGGCGGCCCAGGACGAGGAGCAGCGGCGCGGCCATGGCGACGGTGAGGTGCTGGGCCATGTGGGCGGTGAACGGCCCGCCGGGCAGCGTGACGGTGAGGGCGAGGGCCAGGGCGGCGCAGCCGGTGGCGAAGCACAGGTCCCGGAGGCGGGGCCAGGCGTCACCGCGCCCGCGCAGCCGGGCGGCCGCCGACAGATAGGTCAGGGCGGCCAGCAGCGCGGCCGCGGCGACGACGGTCCCGAAGAGGCCGGTGCCGCCGTGACCGGCGTGGGCGGGGGCGTGGACGTGCGAGGCGGCGGGGGCGTGGGCGTGGGCGAGCGTGAGGATCATGCCGTCGGCCGGTCCGGGTTCCGGTCCCGCCCCTGGTCCCGGTCGCGGTCGTGGTCCCGGTCCCGCTCGTGGTCCCGGTCCCGGTCGTGGTCCCGGTCCCGCTCGTGGTCCCGGTCGCGGCGCCCGGCCCGTACGGCCAGGGCGGCGCCGGCCAGGAGCAGGAGGAGGCCGCCGGCGTTCCAGGCCACGTCGTAGCCGGTGACGTCGACGCCGTAGCGGATCTGGTGCAGGCGCAGCAGCTTGTGGTCGACGACCCCGTCGAAGAGCTGGAAGGCGCCGAGGCCGAGGAGGACGCCGGCCACGCCGTGGGCGGGGGCCAGGGCGCGGCGCCGGCGCAGGTCGGCGTAGAGGAAGAACCCGGCGACCAGGCCGAGCAGTTCGGCGGTGTGCAGCAGGCCGTCGGAGAGCAGGCCGACGCCCCGGGTGGAGCGGTCGTAGAAGTGGTGCCAGTGCAGGATCTGGTGGAAGACCACCTCGTCGACGGCCGCCATCACGGCCGCGCCGATCAGCGCGCAGACGGCCAGGGACCGCCTCGGGAGCGGGCCTTCGGCGGTGGGGGCGGGGCGGGCCGGTTCGCTGCTCATCGGCGGCTGGTCTCCCTCTCGTCGCGGGCGGCTCTGGCACGTGTACCCGGGGTGCGCCCCGGTCGTCGGCCCGGCGCCGCATCCGGGTGGCGGACCGCTGCCGCGCGGGTAGCGGCTTCGCCGGGCGGGCGATGGGAACCCGGTGCATGGGTACCCGTGGCGGCATGAGCAAACGTGCACTGTGGCAAGGACTCGCGGCCGGGGCGGTCGGCGTGGCGGTGATGACGCTGGGCGAGAAGGCGGAGCAGCGCCTGACCGGCCGGCCCGACTCCCATGTGCCCGCGCGCACCCTGGAGCGCCTGACCGGCCTGCCCGAGCGGCCGGGCGGCCGGCAGCCGCGGGCGGTGAACTGGGCGATGCACTACGGGCAGGGCGTACTGCTCGGGGTGCTCCGGTCGGTGATGGCGCACGCGGGGCTGCGCGGCCCGGTGGCGTCGGCGAAGTTCACCGTGGTGCGGCTGACCAACGACCAGATCCTGGAGAACGCCACCGGCGTCGGCGCGCCGCCGCAGACCTGGCCCCGCGCGGAACTGGCGGTGGACCTGCTGCACAAGGCCGTCTACGCCTTCACCACGGGCGCCGTCGCGGACGCCCTGGCCGCCCGCTCGGGCCCCGGCCCCGGGCAGCGGCACGCCGCCGCCGAGCCCGGCCGCCGCACGGGCGTGGGACCGCTGCCCCGCCGCGAGGCGTACGGGCGGTGAGCCGGGGCCGCCCCGCGGGCGGCCGGGGGTGCCTCATCCCGCCGAGAGTGCCTCATCCGGAAGGCGGGCCTCGGAAGGCGGGCCAGCAGGCGGGCCCCAGCAGACGGGCCTCGGAAGGCGCGCGGCCCGCACCGGCTCAGCGCGGCGGCGCCTCCTCCGGGCCCGGCACGCGCACGACGAGGACGGCGACGTCGTCGTCGTTGTCGGGCGGCCGGGCGCGGTCCAGGAGGACGTCGGTGAAGGTCTCGAGCGAGTGCCCGGCGAGGGCGGCGGCGTGCCCGCGGAGCCGCTCCAGACCGTCGTCGATGGGGTGCCGGGGCGACTCGACGAGCCCGTCCGTGTACAGCACCAGCGTCGACAGCGGCGGCAGCGTGACGGTGGCGTCCGCGCGGGGGGTGTCGGCGTGGGTGCCGAGCAGGATGCCCTGCCCGCCGCCCAGGTAGCGGGCCGTGCCGTCGGGCGTGACGAGCAGGGGCGGCGGGTGCCCGGCGTTCGTCCAGGTCAGCTCCCAGCCCCCGGTGGGCAGGGGCGAGAGGTGGCCGAGGACCATGGTGGCGATGCCGACGTCCGTGATGTGCGGCAGGGCCTGGTCGAACCGGGTGACGACGACGCTGGGCGGGCCCGCCTGCGACCAGGTGTAGGCCCGCAGGATGTTGCGGAGCTGGGCCATGTCGGCCGCGGCGTCCAGGTCGTGTCCGGCGACGTCCCCGATGACCAGGGCGAGGGCCTGGTGGGGCAGGCGGAAGACGTCGTACCAGTCGCCGCCGACCTGGGAGGCGCGCGGCGCGGGCAGGTAGCGGGCCGTCATGCGCAGGCCCGGCACCCGGGGGAGCTGCGGCAGCAGGTGGCGCTGCATGGTCTCGGCGACCTTGCGCTGGCGCTGGTAGAGGCGGGCGTTCTCCAGGGCGAGCCCGGCCCGGCGGGTGATGTCCTCCAGGAGCGGGATCTCGGCCGTGGTGAAGGGCTCGGGCCGCTTCGACCGGCCGAGCGTGAGGGCGCCGAGGACCTCCCGCAGGCTGCTGATGGGCGCGACGACCGCGGAGTGCATGCCGGTGACGTCGAAGAGCCTGCGCTGCTCGACGGCGACGTCGGAGTCCGGCGGGCCCTGGTACGTCAGCGGGGTCGCCAGCGTCGAGCCCGCGCCGCGCAGCGCGCGGGACAGGGGCAGCGGCGAGGTCTCCGGCACGGGCAGCACGGCCCCCTGGAGGTCCTCCCTGCGCGTGATCCGGCCGCCCTCGCCGCAGGCGACCAGGGCGCGCTGCACCTCGCCGCTGTCGGTCATCAAGTCGATCACGACCCAGTCCGCCAGCAGGGGGACGACGAGGCGGACCAGCCGGTCCAGGGCCTCGTTGATGTCGAGGGTGGCGGTGAGCTGCGTGGTGGTCTCGGCCAGCAGGGCCAGGCGCTCCAGTTCGGTGAGCCCTTCCCCCTGGTAGGCCGACACCGGCAGCGGGAAGCCGGACGGCTCGTTCGGGTGGAACACCACCAGCGCCCCGGTGTCGTGCGGGGTGAGCCGCAGCGGCACCACCAGCCACGACATGGTCAGCAGCGAGCCGTCGCCGCGTTCGAAGTAGCCCACGTCCTGCTGGCGGGGCCGGCCCGCGACGAAGGCCGTCATCATCGGGCACCGGCTGCGGGGCATGGCCATCCCGTTGGCCTGGCGGTGCAGCAGGTCGTGCGCGTCCTGGCCGACCATGTCCGCAGCCCGGCGGCCGAGGAGGGCCTCGGCCTGCGCGTTCACCGCGAGGACGGCGCCGTCGGCGTCGACCGCGTAGGCGCCGGCGCCGAGGCGGTCCAGCGTCCTGCCCAGCAGGCGCCGCACCGTGCCGGCGTGCTCCTGGCCGCCGGTCGGATCGGACGGAACGTGCATTCCCGCGCCTCCACGCCTCGTAGCGGCCCCGCGTCCGCTGCCCGGCCCCGGGCGGGCGCCGGCACGCGCGCGCCGGGCCCCGTGCCGAGGACGGCCGGGCAATCACAGAAATCTACAGGGCCGGGACAAGTCTGCCGTGCGGCGCGGGAGCGCGTACCGGGGGCCGGGTCCGCGCGGCGCCACCGTGTGGCACCCCGCACCGTACGGACGTACGTTGCCCGGAGGCGGCCCTCGTCACCGGCCCGCCGGGAGCCGCACGGCGCCGGCCCGGCTCCGGGCGGCGCGAGGGTTGGTCCCGTGCGGCGGGGGCACCCGGGATGTCCAGGAGCGAGGGGGACGACAGGAGGTAGTTGTGGCCGTTCGCCACCGACTGATCAAGAGGCCGCCGGCCGACGTCTGGGCCGTGCTGGCCGACGGCAACCGGTACGCCGAGTGGGTCGTGGGGACCGCGTCGTCCCGTCCCGTGCGCGGCCGGTGGCCGCACAAGGACGCGGCCATCGCCTACAAGGTCCGCCTGGGTCCGCTGGAGCTGTCCAGCGAGACGGTCGTGCGCCGCTGCGAGGAGGGCTCCGTCCTGGAGCTGGAGGCCAAGGCCGGTCCGCTCGGCACGGCGCGCATCGCCATAGAGCTGCGCCCCTGGGGCGACCACTGCCTGGTCGTCTTCGACGAGCACCCGCTGCAGGGCGCGGGCGGGCGGCTGCACAACGCCGGGTTCGAGGCGCTGATCCAGGTGCGGCACCGCGCGATGCTCGGCCGCCTCGCCCGGCTGTGCGAGCACGACGCGCGCGACGGGCGGGCCACCGGGGACGCCGGGGACGCCGCCGATGCCGGGGCCGCCGCCGGTCGCGGGAGGGGACCGGCCCATGCCTGACGCCGTGGTCGTCGGCGCGGGCCCCAACGGGCTCGTGGCCGCTAACCTGCTGGCCGACGCCGGGTGGAGCGTACGGGTCCTGGAGGCGCAGCCGGAGCCCGGGGGCGCGGTGCGCCACGACAGCGGCGTCCACCCCGACTTCGTCAACGACCTCTTCAGCTCCTTCTACCCGCTGGCCGCCGCCTCGCCGGTGCTGGCCCGGCTGCGCCTGGAGGACTACGGGCTGCGCTGGTCGCACGCCCCGGCCGTCCTGGCGCACCCGCTCACCGACGGGCGCTGCGCCGTGCTCGACCGGAACGTCGCCACGACCGCCGCGTCCCTCGACGCCTTCGCGCCGGGCGACGGGGCCGCCTGGGTCCGGCTGCACGACGTGTGGAAGGACCTGCGCTCCGCCCTCATCGACGCCCTGTTCACGCCCTTCCCGCCCGTGCGCGCCGGCTCCCGGCTCGCGCTGCGGCTGCGGGCGGGCGGCGGGCTCCGCATGGCGCGCTCCCTGGTGCTGCCGGTGCGCCGCCTGGGCGAGGAGGAGTTCCGCGGGGAGGGCGGGCGGCTGCTCCTGGCCGGCAACGCCCTGCACGCCGACCTCGCGCCCGAGGCGGCCGGCAGCGGCGGCTACGGCTGGCTCATGTCGATGCTCGGGCAGAGCTACGGCTTCCCCGTGCCGGTCGGCGGCTCCGGCGCCCTGACCCAGGCGCTGATCGCGCGCCTGAACGCCCGCGGCGGCAGCGTGCACTGCGGGCAGCGGGTGGAGCGGATCGTCGTCCGGGGCGGGCGGGCCGTCGGCGTGCGCACGGCGGCCGGGGACGCGGTGCCCGCCCGGCGCGCGGTGCTCGCGGATGTGTCGGTGCCCGCCCTGTACGGGGAGCTGGTCGAGCCGGAGCACCTGCCCGGGCAGGTCCTGGAGGACCTGCGCCGCTTCCAGTGGGACTTCGCGACGTTCAAGGTGGACTGGGCGCTCGACGGCCCGGTGCCCTGGCAGGCGGAGCAGGCCGCCCGCGCCGGCACCGTCCACCTGGCCGACGGGGTGGACGAGCTGACCCGGTTCGCCGCCCAGATCGCCATGCACCGGATCCCGGACCGGCCCTTCCTGCTGTTCGGCCAGATGAGCACCTCCGACCCGTCCCGCTCCCCGCGGGGCACCGAGTCCGCCTGGGCGTACACCCACGTGCCGCACGACGTGCGCGGGGACGCCGGCGACGACGGCCTCACCGGCGCCTGGGACGCCAAGGAGCAGGAGCTGATGGCCGAGCGGGTGGAGCGCCAGGTCGAGCGGTTCGCGCCGGGCTTCCGGCGTCTGGTCCGCGCCCGGCGGATCCTGGCCCCGCCCACGCTGCAGTCCATGGACGCCAACCTCGCCGGAGGGGCCATCAACGGCGGCACCACCGCCCTCCACCAGCAGCTCTTCTTCAGGCCGCTGCCCGGAACGGGACGCCCCGAGACGCCCGTGGCGGGGCTGTACCTGGCGTCCTCGGGCGCGCACCCGGGCGGTGGCGTGCACGGCGCGCCCGGCGCCAACGCCGCGCGGGCCGCGCTGCGCCGCCGCCGCTTCCCCGCCCTGGCCGGTACGCAGCGGCTCCTGGCCCGCCGCGACCGCACGGGCCGCAAGCTGTAGGGGGCTTCATGGACACCGGTCCGCTGCGCGGCCGGACGGTCGTGGTGACGGGGGCCGCGCGCGGCATCGACGCCGCCCTCGCGCACGAGCTGGCGCGGCGGGGCGCGCGGGTCGCCCTGCTCGGCCACGAGCGGGCGGGCCTGGAGGCCACGGCCGCCGCCCTGCCGGGCCCCTCCCTGGTCCGCGAGGTCGACGTCACCGACCTCGACGCCCTGCGTGCTGCGGCGCGGGAGGTGCGCGAGCGCCTGGCTCCGCCGTCCGCCGTGGTCGCCAACGCCGGGATCGCGGCGGGCGGCCCGTTCCTGGCCAGCGACCCGGAGGGCTGGCGGCGGGTGCTCGACGTGAACGTCGTCGGCAGCGCGCACACGGCCCGCGCCTTCCTTCCCGACCTGCTGGCGACCTCGGGCTACTTCCTCCAGATCGCCTCGCTGGCGGCGGTCGGCGGCGCGCCCCTGCTGAGCGCCTACTCCGTGTCCAAGGCCGGGGTGGAGGCGTTCGCGCACACGCTGCGGGCCGAGACGGCGCACCGGGGTGTCGCCGTGGGCATCGCCTACCTCAACTGGGTGGACACCGCCATGCTGGGCGGCGTCGAGGAGCACGGCGTGCTGCGCGGCCTGCGGGCGAGCATGCCGCCGCCCGCACGCGGGTCCACGGGCGCGGGCACGGTGGCGGCGCGCCTCGCGCGGGCCGTGGAGCGGCGCCGCACGGCGGTGTACGTACCGGGCTGGCTGCGGCTCGTGCAGCCGGTGCGGGCGGCGCTGCCCCCGGTGGTGCTGCGGGTGGCCCGGCGGCGCCTGCCCCGCATCGAGGCCGCCACGCCGTTCCGGGACACGGGCCCGCTCGGGGCCGGGGGGCGCGCGGACCGGCCGGGGGCGGACCGGCCGGGGGCGGGCCCCGGAGTGTGACGTACGGCGGTCTGGACCCGCGGCCGTGGCTTCGCCACCCTCGTCCTCAACCGGCGCGACCGGCGCCGGGCCTGAGGGGTGGTGGGCAGCGTGGGGGGTCCGGGCGCGGGCGGACGCGGGGTGCGCGGGGGCGTTGCCGCGGGGGCGGTGCTGGTGGTCGTGGGGGCGGTGCTCGCCGTGCCGTCCAAGGGTGCCGCGCGGGCCGCCCCGGCGGAGGTGCTGCGGGCCGAGCGGGCCGTGGCGCGGCCCTGCTTCGGGCGGTTGCTGCCCGAGGGGGCCGCGGGCGCCGACCGGCGGGAGGTCACCGCCCGGGTGGACGGGATCGTGCAGGCCCGGCTGTTCCCCGGGCGGGGGCGCGGCGGGCACCGGCCCGGCGGCGACTGGGACGTGGCGGTCTTCGACCGGGGCACCGGCCGGGTCGTCGCCGCCTCGGCCGCGCCGCGCTCGCGGGAGCTCGCCGAGGGCTTCGTGCGGCGCGGGCAGCGGCTCGTGGTGCAGGGGTGCCGGTACGGCGGGGCGGCCCGGGAGGCGCGCCTGGGCCTCGACTTCCTCGCGGGGGCCGTGGGGCCCTCGCGTGCGCCGGGACCGGCCGGGCCGCGCGCGAGTACGCCGCCCCAGCTCGTCCGCGTCCACGCCCCGGGCCGCGCCGACCGCGACCGGCTCGCCCGGCTCGGCTTCGACGTCACCGGCGGGGGCGACGCGCGCGGGCTCGACGTCGTCCTGTCCGGGGCGGCCGAGCGGACGGCGCTGGCCCGGGCCGGGTTCACCTGGCGGGTGGTGGAGCCGGACCTGGCGCGCCGCGCGCTGCGGGACGCGCGGGCGGACCGGGCGTACGCCGCGCGCACCGCGACGTCCCCACTGCCGTCGGGGCGTACCGCCTACCGGCACCTGTACGACTACGAGTACGAGATGAAGGAGCTGGCCCGCCGGCACCCCCGCCTGGCCCGGGCGTTCACGCTGCCCGAGCCGACCCGGGAGGGCCGGGACGTCGTCGCTCTGGAGATCGCCGCCGGCGTCCGGCGCGCGGACGACGGCAGGCCGGTGAACCTCACCCTGGGGCTGCACCACGCCCGCGAGTGGCCGAGCGGCGAGGTCGCCCTGGAGTGGGCGTACGACCTGCTCCGGCGGCGCGGGCCCGTCAAGGGGCTGGTCGCGCGGGTGCGCAGCGTGGTGGTGCCCGTGGTCAACCCGGACGGGTTCGCGGTCTCGCGCGAGGCGGAGCCGAGGGGCGACCACAGCCGCTTCGACTACGAGATGAAGCGGAAGAACTGCAGCCTGCGGGACTCACCGCCCGCGTACGCGACCGGTGTCTGCAAGGCCAACCCGGCGGGCCGCGAGCGCGGCACCGACCCCAACCGCAACTACGGCGGCTTCTGGGGCGGCCCCGGCGCCGGGCTCGACTGGAACGGCGACACCTACCGGGGGCCCGCCCCGTTCAGCGAGCCCGAGGTGCGCAACGTCCGGGCCCTCGTGTCGTCCCGCCAGGTGACGAACCTGACCACGCTGCACACCCCGGCCGCCGTGGTGCTGCGCCCGCCCGGCCTCGCCGACACCCGGCCGCCGCTGGACGAGCCCGCGTACCGGGCCCTGGGCGACGTGCTCGCCGCCCGTACGGGCTACCCGTCGCGGCCGAGCTGGCAGCTCTACGACAACACCGGCTCCACGGAGGACTGGTCGTACTGGGCGACCGGCGGCTGGGGGTTCACGGTGGAGCTCGCGGGCCCCGGCTTCCACGGGCCGTACGCGCGGTCCGTGGTCGCCGAGTACGCGGGGCTGCCCCCGGCGCCCGGGGCGGGCAGGGGCGGCAACCGCGGGGCGCTGCTCGCCGTGCTCGGGCACGCCGCCGACCCGGCCACGCACGCGACGCTGACCGGGCGGGCGCCCGCGGGCCACCGGCTGGCGCTGCGCAAGACGTTCCGCACGCCGACCTCGCCGGTGCTCCAGCCGGACGGTTCGACGAAGCCGCCGCTGTCCGTGCGGGACGACCTCCGCTCGTCGCTCACCGCGCCCGGCGGGCGGTTCCGGTGGGCGGTCAACCCGTCCACGCGGCCGTACGTCGCCGGGCGCCTGGGCCGCGACCCGCAGGGGCCGCCGCAGGCAGGCATCGCGGTGGTCAACCCGCCGGGCGTGCCGCCGGTCAACGAGGACTACCCGGCGGACCCGGCCGCGGAGAGCTTCACGTTCCGGGTCGCCGGGCCGCCGGAGGCGGACAACGGCAGGATGGCGGTCGCCGTCTCGTGGGGCTCGCCCCGCACGCACTGGGACCTGTACGTGTACGACGCCTCCGGGGCGCCCGTCGCCTCGGACACCAGTGGCGAGACGTCGGCCCGCGCCGTGCTGTTCGACCCGCCCCCCGGCACCTACCGCGCGGTCCTCGTCAACGTCGCGCAGGCCGACCCCGCCGCCGTCGACGACTGGAGGGGGCGCGTCGACTTCGCCTCGCCGGTGCCGACCACGTACGGCGAGAAGGAGGCCTACCAGCTCTCGTGCGTCTCGCCACGGGGCCGGACCGTCGGGATCACGGAGGTCTACGCCGGGCGCGGCGAGACCGTCGACGTCGGCGGCATCTGCGACGTGGCCAGGGTGAGCAGCAGGAGCAGCCCGCCGAAGGCGAGGTAGGGCACCGCGTCCGGGAGCCGTTCGAGGAGCAGGCCCGCGAGCGCCGAGCCGAGCGGGGGCGCCGCGAGCAGCAGCAGCGCGATGCCGCTGTGCACGCGGCCCTGCAAGGTGTCGGGGGTGCGCACGACCTGGGCGTACGTCATGACGGAGCCGGACGCGGCGACGGCGGTCGCGCACACGGCGAGCAGCGGGGCGAGGGCGGCCGGGGCCGCGCTGAGCGCCATCGGCGGCACCACGAGCGAGCACACCGCGCCGCTCGCCAGGAGCACGGTGCGGTACGGGACCCGGTCGACGAGGCGCGGCGCGAGCAGTGCCCCGGCGAGCGCC
This sequence comes from Streptomyces longispororuber, assembly GCF_014656095.1. Taxonomy (GTDB): domain Bacteria; phylum Actinomycetota; class Actinomycetes; order Streptomycetales; family Streptomycetaceae; genus Streptomyces; species Streptomyces longispororuber. The sequence goes on along the minus strand of NZ_BNBT01000025.1, from coordinate 38,520 downwards.
CCGGCGGCCCAGCAGTCGTACAGCAGGCCGATGGTGAGGCCGGAGGTGCCGTGCTCGCGGCTGACCACGACGACGGTGAGGGCGATGCCGTCGACGGCGAAGGCCTGCGCGGAGGCGATGAGGGTGAGGCGGCGCAGCACCTGGTCGCGCCAGAGGAAGCGGACGCCGTCGCGGAACGCCGCCCACCAGCGCGGTTCGGCCCGTTCGGCGGCGTCGAGCGGGGTGCGCAGGGCGTGCACGGTGGCCGCGGAGACGAGGAACGAGGCGGCGTTCAGCCAGAACGGCAGGCTCCGCCCGACGGCGAACAGGGCGCCGCCCGCGAGGGGCCCGAGCAGCGCGGCGAGCTGGCCGCGCACCCGGGTGACGGCGAGCGCGGCGGCGAGCCGGTCCGCGGGGACGAGCTTGGGCAGCGAGGCGAGCCCGGCCGTGCTGAACGGCGCGGTGAGCAGCCCGAGCAGCACCCCGGCGCCGAAGAGGACGGGCAGGGTGGTGTGGCCGAGGGCGACGGCGGCCGCGAAGGCGGCGCTGACGGCCACGCGGCCGTACTCGCACCACAGCATGAGGGCGCGCCGGTCGAAGCGGTCGGCGAGGGTGCCCGCCGCCAGGCACGCCACGGCGACGGCGCCCGTCCACACCGCCTCCACCAGGCCCACGCGCAGCGGCGACCCGGTCTCCGCGAGGACGAGCAGCGGCAGGGTGAGCGCGGCGGCGCCGGTGCCGAGCGCGGACAGGCCCTGCCCCCACACCAGGAGCTGGAAGTCGCGGTTGCGCAGCAGGCGGTGGCGCGTTTTCGGGGCCCCGGCGGTGGTCACGGGCCGATGGTGAGGAAGGGCAGCGCGTGGGCCGTGACGCCGGTGTGCGCGGCGTGGGCGGCGAGCAGGACGCCCGCCGTGCCGGTGGCGAGGTCCATCGACAGGCGCAGCCGGCCGTCGAGGGCGAACGCGGGGTGCCTGCGGTAGCGCACGGCGTGCAGGCCGAGGGACCTCAGGTGCGTCGCGGTGGGCGCGCCGAGGTGGGCGCAGGCGAGCAGGACGCCCGCCTGGCCGTTCAACAGGCCCGCGTTCAAGAGGAGTTCGGTGTCGAGGCCGTCCCGGACGCGGTCGCGGACCCCGGCCAGGTGCGGGTCGTCGCGGACGCGCAGGTACGCGTCGAGGGCGAGGCCGATGCCCGCGCTGCCGTGGCCGAGGGCGGTGTCCCAGCGCGGTCCGGTGCGCGCCTGGAGGCGGTTCCCGCGGGGGACGCCCAGCCGGCCGAGGTCCCGGGCCAGGGCTGTTTCGGCGTGCCGCAGCCAGGACGGGTCACCCGTGGCCGTGGCCAGGCGGATGAAGAACAGGGCCGGGCCCGACCAGCCGTGCAGCAGGCCGGGGGTGCCCGGGTCGGCGCCGAGCCGGTGGACCAGTTCACGGCCGAGGGCGACCGCCCGGCCGGTGCCGCTGTCGCGCCCGTCGGCGGCGAAGTGCAGCAGGGTGAGGCCGATGCCCGCGAGGCCGCCGAAGAGCCCGGAGCCGCAGCGGTGCGGGTCGAAGGCGTCGAGCCGGTCCAGGGCCTCGTGGGCCTCGGCGCGCAGGCCGAGTTCGTCGAGGACGTAGGCGACACCGGCCACGCCGTCGTACAGGCCGGGGCGCGGCCACCGGGTGCGGCGGGCGGCCCGGACGAGCCAGGCGGTGTGCTCCGCGAAGCCGGGGTGGTCGGCGCGGCCGGTGCGGTGCAGGGCGTGCAGCACCCCGGCCGCGCCGAACGCGAACGCGGCGCCCTGGTGGTCGAACTGCCGCACGTCGCCCGGGAAGAGCCGGTCCTCCCGGTCGGGTGTCGCACTGGCGGTGATGGCGTCGCGCAGACCGTCGAGGAGGGCGTCCCGGTCGCCGCCCTCGCCCCAGCCGCGTGCCCGCACGTCCGGTGTCCCCGCGTGCGGGATGTCGTCGTACGGGATGTCGTCGTACGGGGTGTCCGCGTACGACGTGTCGCCCGTGTCCCCTGTGTACGGCGTCTCCCCTGTGTACGGCGTCCGCGCGGTCGGCGGGGGTGTGAGGCGGCGCAACAGGGCGGGGGCGAAGTCGTCGGGGACCGGGAAGCGGCGCGCGGCCGCCGCGACGAGCTGGCGGTGCTTGCCCGGGTCACCGGGGTCGTGCGAGCCGCCGGGCGCGAACCGCAGCAGCTCCGTCAGCGGCAGGTACAGCGCGAGCCGGACGCAGGCCAGGGCGTACTCGTCGGCGGCCACGCCCGTGGGGGCCCAGGGGGCGCTGAACCCCTCGGTGGCCAGGGCGGGCCGGGCGCCGGTCCCGCGGACGTCGTGGGCGGTCTCGAAGTCCACGAGGCAGACCGAGCCGTCGGGGCGGACCATGACGTTGCCGGGCTTGAGGTCGCCGAGGGCGACGCCGCGCGCGTGCAGGGCGGCCAGGGCCTCCTCGATGCGCGTGTACGTGGTGTGCGCCCAGGCGGCGTAGGCGGCGATCTCGTCCTCGGTGGGGCCCGGGCGCAGCAGCGGGTGGCGGCGGCCGACGGCCTCGTGCAGCGGCTCGCCCTCGACGAACTCCTCGACGAGGTAGTGGTGTTCCCAGTGGCGCAGGCGCCCGTACGCCTTCGGGGCGCGGCCGCCGAGGCCGTCCAGGCGCACCAGCGTCGCGTGCTCGCGGACGAGCCGGGCGACGGCGTCGGCGCCGTGCAGGTCGAGGCCGGCGTGCGGGCGGGCCTCGCGCAGCACGACCGTGCGGCCCGTGTCGCGTTCCACCGCGCGGTAGACCCCGCCGCCGTTGCTGAAGCGGAGGACCTTCTCGACGCGGAACGGGAAGGCGCCCGCGCGTTCGGCCCGGGCGGCGTCGATCTGCTCCTGGACGGACGCCGGGACCTCCACCCAGTCGGGCACCTGGAAGGAGGCGCCGCGCGTGTCCGGGACGAGTACGCCGTCGGGCCGCTCCACGGCGGCCACGTACGCGCCCTCCGGCGAGAAGCAGTAGCGCTCCTCGAAGGCGCCGTAGCGCACGAACAGCGGTCCCCCGCCCCAGCGCAGGTCGTTGAGGACGTACGGCCCCCGGACGCCGTGCAGGAGCGGGGACAGCTCCTTGAGGGTGAGGTCGAGCACGGTCTCGTCGGCCGGGTAGAGGGTGACGAGCTTGCCGCCGGAGGAGCGGGGCGCGGGCTTGCCGTCGACCTGGTGGAGGATCGCCGTGCCGCGCAGGAACTTGAACGCGATGCCGTGCGCGACGCAGTACTCCCAGACGGTGTCGACGACCCGCTCGGCGTCGGCCAGGGTCGCCGAGGCGTGCACCTTCCAGCCCTGCCGGGGCAGCCGGGCGCCGGTGGGCCTGAGGTTGACCCAGGTGCCCTTGTCGAGGCGGTCCCAGCCGTCCGGCGCGGGGGCGCGGGTGCGGGCGAACCACGTCCTGTCGTCGTCGAGGTGCTCCGGCCCGTCGGCGAACAGCGGGGCCTCGGCCGGGGCGGCGACCGGCGGGACGGCGTCCGTCGGGGTGGCGTCCGTCGGGGTGGCGTCCATCGGGGTGGCGTCCGGATGGCTCATGGGGCGGTGCACTTCCTTCCGTGGCCCGGGGCCGGGCGGTCGCGGCCAGGGCATCGCCGTCGGCCGCCCGACCCCTCTTCTCAGCGGCGCCGTGGCGCTCAGAGGAACGCGAAACCACTCGCGCTGCTGCCGGAGTTGCAAGGCCACAGCGACAGGGTGTCCTCCTCCAGCTCCTGGAGTTCGAGGATGTCGGTCATGGGTTCACCTCCTTTCGTCTGTCCGGTCGGGCGGCCGACCGCGGCTGGAGGTGCGGCAGGGCCGTCGCCCCGTCGAACGCCGCGGCCAGGGCGAGCAGGACACCGGCGGAACCGGTGGCCAGGTCCATGGAGAGGCGGGGCATCCGCAGCCCGGGGAAGGCGAGCGCCCCCCGCCAGGTGCGGGCGTGCCAGGCCAGCAGGCGGATCTGCGCCTCCAGCGCCCGGCGGTGCGCGGCGCGGTCCGGCGCCGCGCGGCCCGGGTCGCGCTGTGCCGCCGCCAGGGTGGCGACGGCGCCCGCGCGGCCCCGCAGCAGCCCGGGGAAGCGCACGTACACGGAGCCGCAGGTGCGGTACACCCCGGCGAGGAGCGCCGCGCGTCCGGCGTCCGGGCGGTGGCGCAGCAGGTACGGCAGGACGGCGGCCAGGCCCCAGCTCCCGCCGTGCAGATAGGGCAGCATCGTGGTGGAGTGCCGCAGGTGGACTCCGCCGTCGGGCGCGGTCACGCAGCGGGCGAGGTCGTGCGCCAGGTGGCGCTCGGCCCGGTCGAGGTGGCCCTCGTCGCCGGTCAGCTCGTGCAGCCGGCAGTGCAGGAGGGCGGCGCCCGTCGGGCCGTGCAGCAGGCCGACGGGTTCGTACCGGTCGGGGCGCGCGGGCGGCGGCGCCTGGGCGTCGAGCGTCCCGGCCAGGCGCAGCGCCTCGTCGGCGTGGCGCTGGTCGCCCGTGGCGGCGGCGAAGTGCAGCAGGTTCAGGGCGATCCCGGCGCGCCCGCCGACCAGGTCTGCCTCCGGGGCGGCGGGGCAGCGGCCGAGCAGGGCGAGCGCCTCGTCCCGGTGGCCGAGCACGTCGAGGGTGTACGCGACGCCGTGCAGGCCGTCGTAGAGGCCGGGCGGCGGGTTCGCCACGGCGCGGGCGGCGTCGACGAGCCAGCGCGCGTACTCCTCGGGGACCTCCGCGCCCGCCTGGTGCAGGGCGTACAGCACCCCGGCCGCGCCGTACCCGAACGAGGCGCCGCCGAGGGCCCGCGGCCCGGTGGGCGTACCGGGGAAGAGCCGGTCGGCGCGCTCGGGCGTGGCGGAGAGGTGGATGCCCCGGACGAGCGCGTCGCGGACGAGCGGCCAGTCGAACGGCTCGGCGGCGAACAACTCGCCCGCGGTGTCGGGCCGTCGCGGCCTGCCGTGCGGAAGGAGCGCGGCGAGCATCTGGTCCCCCTGTCCGGGCGGCAGCGGGTAGTGGCGGGCGATCGCGGAGACGACGGTGGGCACCTTGACCGGGTCGTGGTGGTCGACGGGCAGCAGCAGCGCCACGCGGACGCAGGCCAGCAGGTAGGCGTGCGCCTGGGCGGCGGTCAGGCCCGGGGGCACGGTGAAGGCGGGGTCGCCGTGCGCGGGCGGGCGGGTGTCGTCCAGGGCGGTCGCGGAGGCGAGGTCGACGAGCACGACGCCGCCGTCCGGGCGCAGGACGACGTTGTGCGGCTTCAGCTCGCCGAGGCGCAGGCCGCGTGCGCGGACGGCGTCCAGGGCCTGGGCAAGGCGGCCCAGGACGCGGTGGGCCCACCGGGCGTGGCGCGGGGCTTCCCGCCGGGCGTACGCGGCCGGGCCCGTCAGGGGCAGGCGGAGGCTCTCGGCGAACAGGTTGGTGCCCTCGACGTGCTCGACCTCCAGGAAGTGGTGCCCGGAGGCGATGCGGTGGGGTCCCACCGCCGGGACGCACGGCAGGCCTTCGAGGTGCCGGAGGTTCTCCTCCTCCCGGGCGAGCCGGGCGACGGCGTCGGTGCCGCCGGGGTCGAGGCCGGCGCCGGGCCGGGCCTCCTTGAGGACGACGGTGCGCCCGCCTCTGGCGTCGGCCAGGTAGGTGCCGCCGCCGCAGCCGAGCCGCAGGGCGCGTCGGACCCGGTACGGGAAGTCACCGACGGGGGCGGCGCGCCGGGCCGCGAGGTCCTCGGCGAGGACGGGCGGCAGGGGCCGGTCCCGCGGCGGGGTGAAGACGGCACCGCCGGGGCGGGCGCGGTCGTCGTACGGGCCGTGGCGGACGTGCAGCGGTCCGTCGCGGTGGGCGAGGGCGCCGAGGACGCCGGGGCCGCTCATGCCGTGCAGGAGCGCGTGCAGGTCGGTGAGCGTCCTGGTCAGGACGGCGTCGTCGACGGCGTACACCGTGATCAGGCGGCCGCAGCCGAAGCGGTCCGCGCGGTCGCCGTTGACCTCGCGGGCGGTGGTGGTGCTGCGGACGAAGTCGAAGGGCACCCCGTGCTCGACGCAGTGGCCCCGGACGATCTCGACGGTCTTCTCCAGGTCGGCGGGGCCGACGGAGACGTGCACGAGCCAGCCCGCCGCGGGCAGCGCCGGGCCCGCGGGCCGCAGCCGCACCCACCAGTCCGACTCGGTGCGCCGCCAGCCGGGCGGCGGCGGGAGGTGCGTGGCCGTGAACCGCTCGGCGTCGTCGGCGAGCAGCTCGGGGCGCTCGAAGAAGACGGGGTCGGCGAGGCAGAAGCGGTGGAAGTCCTCGGGCGTCATCATCGGCGACGCCGGGGCGGTGGCGGGCGCCTGGGCCGAGGGGGGCGGTGGCGTGGCGGCGGGTGGTGTCGCCGCGGGGGGACCCGCCTCGGGAGAGGCCGCCGGGGGTGTGGCCGCCGAGGTCATCGGGACGGCCTGGCCGAGAGGGCGACCGGCACCGGCGCCTTGCGGCGTGCGAGCCGCTCCCGGTCGGCGTCGGCGGCGAAGCGGTCGTTGAGCTCCCGGACCGCGTGGGCCCACTGGCGCACGGTCCGCACCGGTTCGAGCGTCTCCAGGACGCCCGGGTCGAGCCAGCGCTCCTTGGCGCGCGCCCAGACGGCGTGCGGGTCGTCGTGCAGCAGGTTGCCGACGGAACCCTCGTACACGGGCATCCAGCGGACCTCGCCGTCGGGCTCGACCTGCATGACGTGGGAGCCGTCGCGCGGCAGGCGCGGGTCCGGCGGCCTGACGAGACCGAGATTGTCGGTGGTGTACACCCGGATACCGGCGCCCGCGGCGCTCTGGAGGCGTTCCCGGAATTCCGGCGAGACCAGCAGTTCCATCTGGTCGTCGAACAGCAGTTCCGTCTCGCCGAATTCGATGCCGCTGCCGAGTCCGGCGGGCGCGGCCGCGTTGAAGGTGATACTCGTCAGCCGCGGGAACCTTTCGGCCATGAGGCGTACGAAATCCTCCAGCTCGCCGAAGTTGCTGCGCAGGACCACGTATTCCACGGTGAAATTCAGCGGCTTGTCGCCGGCCGCGGCGCGGCGCGCGGCCGCCGCGTCGAGGTGGCCCAGTGCCGTCAGGGCCCGGTCGAAGGATCCGGCCCGGCCGCGGACGAGGTCGTGCGTGGCCTTGCGCGCCCCGTCGACGCTGACGGTGATCTGGCCGAAGACCTCGGCGAGCCGGTCGGGCAGCGCCTCGTCGAAGAGCCAGCCGCTGGTGTACAGGCAGGTGGAGACGGAGGCGTCGGTCAGCTTCCGGGCGATGTCCAGGAGGTTCTTGACGAGCAGCGGCTCACCGCCCGCGAGGGAGACCACCCGCGGCTTCAGCGCGAGGAAGGCGTCCGCGACGCGCAGAGCGTCCGCCGGGGAGCGCAATTGCCGCGAGGGCCGCCGGCCGGATTCGGAATAGCAGTGGACGCAGCGGAGGGGACACGCGTACGTGATGTCCCAGATGATGATCTCCGGACCTTCGGCACCGTACATGAATTCCCCCAGAATCGTTCGGCAGTCGCTCGTCCGGGCTTCCCGCGGCGGGCCGCACGGTCCGCCGCCCCCGAATCCGGCGGGCTATTCCCCGGCTTCGGGTGACTCACGATGTCGAAGGCGCGGGGGGCCGCGCTACGGGAGTTCCGCTCACCGGAACTCCCTTGCGGCCCCCCGCGGGCAGGAGGAGGAAGGAGCGCGGAATTCAGTACAGGAGCACCGTCGGGCGCCCGGCGAGTTCGCGCGGCGGCATGCGCGCGAGGCGCGCCTCGGCGGCGGCCGCCGCGGCGGCCGTGGCCGCCGACACCTGGGCGAGCCGCTGGCTCGCGGGCACCACGGCCGCGAGGGCGGCGACGGTGCGCCCGTCCGGCGCCCGCACGGGCATGGCGACGCAGGACACGCCCTCCTGCACCTGTTCGCGGTCCAGGACCGGGCCGCGGGGCCCGTCGGTGAAGACGCGCCCCGCGGCGGTGTCCAGCGGGAAGCTCATGCCGTTGCGGACCGGGACGAGGCCCTCGACGCGGCCCGGCACCGAGGCGACCGTGAGGGCGAGTTCGTCGCGCAGCACGGTGAGGACGACGCTGGCCCCGGTCGAGGCGCGCAGCCGGTGCAGCGGGATGCGCGCGGCGGCCCGCAGCCCCGGGTGCGGGTCCCAGGCCTGGCCGAGGCGGAAGAGCTGCGGCCCGACGGCGTAGCGGTTGCCGCGGCGCTCCACGGCGCCGAGCAGCCCGAGCTGGTCGAGGAGGCGGTGGGCGCTGCCCTTGGGCAGGGCGCAGGCGAGGGCGAGTTCGGTCAGGCTCGCCTCGCCGCCGCGCCGGCGCAACGCCTCCAGCAGGGCGAAGGCTCCGGCGAGCACGCCCCGGCCCTGCTGGAGGGATGCTCGCCGGTCCGGCGGTGGAGGCTCCTCGTCGCGGGGTGTCGCACGTCGCGGCGCCCCCGGCCCGCGTGCGGGCATGGCTGATGACAGTCTTGTCCCTGGCATGGTCGTTCCCCCGTTTCGTACACCCGGGGCCCCCTGGCGAGGCCACAGGCAACTCGCCATGCTGGGGTGTGATCCGGCCATTCCGATAGAGGAGATTGCGCCGACTCCCGGCCACTCCCAGTGAGCCCATCGGCCCCTGCCGCCTCATGCACCGCGACGGTCCGACCACCCGTTCGAGACGGCCCGGCGCCGCCCACGGGACCGCCGGACCACTATGAACAGGGCGTATACACGACATGTATAGTGCCCGCATGCGTCGTCCCACTGCCAAGATGAAGAACCCGGGGAAGAGGTTGCGCCCGCGCCGCCCCCTCCTCGGCGCCGCCGCGCTCGCCCTGGGCCTGACGGCGCCCCTCGCCCTCACCGGGTGCACGAGCCTCGACACCGTCTCGCCGAGCACGGTCCGCAAGGACGCCGCGGGCGCGAAGGGGAAGGACGCGGGGGCGTTCGGCACGGTCGACTGCCGCAAGGCCAAGTGCATCGCGCTGACCTTCGACGCGGGCCCCAGCGAGAACACCCCGCGCCTGCTGCGCATCCTCAAGGAGGAGAAGGTGCCCGCGACCTTCTTCACGCTCGGCAGGAACCACATCGTGAAGTACCCCGAGCTCGTGAAGCAGATGGACCGCGAGGGGCACGAGGTCGCCAGCCACACCTGGTCGCACAAGATCCTGACGAAGCTGGACCCGGCGGAGGCGCGCAAGGAGCTCCAGCGCCCGAACGAGGCGATCGAGAAGCTCATCGGCAAGAAGCCCACGCTGATGCGCCCGCCGCAGGGCCGCACGAACGACACCGTCAACAAGATCTCCCGCGATCTCGGTCTGGCCGAGATCCTGTGGACGGTGACGGCGAAGGACTACACGACCAACGACTCCGCGCTGATACGCAAGCGGGTCCTGGAGCAGTCGAGCCGCGACGGCATCATCCTGCTGCACGACATCTACAAGGGCACCGTGCCGGCCGTGCCCGGCATCATCGCGGACCTGAAGAAGCGCGGCTACGTCTTCGTCACCGTGCCCCAGCTCCTCGCGCCCGGCAAGGCGGAGCCGGGCAAGGTGTACCGCTAGGCACCAGGTCGGGGCGGCCGGCCCCGGGCCGGGCGCGGCCGGTCACCACGTCAGGTGCAGCGCCTCCGGGGCGCGGTGGATGAGCGTGGGCCGCATCGTGACCCGCGGGCGGTCCGGGTCGATCCGCAGCTCCGGGAACCGGCGCGCGAACAGCTCCAGGGTCACCCGCACCTGCTCCCGCGCGAGCTGCGCCCCGGGGCAGGCGTGGGCGCCGAGCCCGAAGGCGATGTGCCGGGCGGCGGACCGCCGCGTGATGTCGAAGACGTCCGGGCGCGGGTGGCGGGCGCCGTCACGCCCCGCCGAGCCGAACCCGACGAGCAGCTCGGCGCCCGCGGGCAGTTCGGTCCCCGCGAGGGTCGCCGGCCGCGTCGTGACCCGGCGGAACCCCTGGAGCGCGGTGTCGTAGCGGGCCGTCTCCTCGATGGCGGCGGGCACCATCCGCTCCGGCCGCTCGCACACCAGCCGCCACTGCTCCGGGTGGCGCGCCAGGTGCAGCAGCGCCGTGCCGATGAGGGCCGTGGTGGTGAGGTGCCCGGCGAGCAGGAAGTTGTTCAGGTGGGCGACCAGCTCCCTGCGCCGGTCGAGGGTCAGCTCGCCCGGCTCCCCCTCCTCCCCGTCGTCCGGGCGGACCAGCGAGGTGACCAGCTCGCTGCACAGGTCGTCGCGCGGCGCCGCGTACCGCTCGCGCACGTAGCGGTCGAGGAGCCGCCGCAGGGCGACCATGTCGCGCGCCGCCGCGACCTGCTCGTCCTCGCCGGACGGCCGGTGCAGCAGTTGTTCGGTACGGTGTCCGCCGCGCACGACCAGCGGTACGTCGGCGGGGTCGAAGCCGAGGACGTGCCCGATCACCTGCCCCGGCAGGCGCATGGCGTACGCCCCCATCACCTCCACGCGGCCGTCGTCCGCGAACGCGTCGACGAGCGCCTCCGCGCGCCCGGTCACGTACGGCAGCACGGCGGCTACGCGGGCCGGGGCGAGGCCGCGCAGCAGCGGCGCGCGCAGCCGCCGGTGCGTCGGCCCGTCCGCGGTGACCACCACGCGCCCGCGCGGGCCGCCGCCGTCGCCCTCGGCGAGCACGGCCAGCGCCGCCGGGGAGGGCAGCACGCCGCCGCGGACCGCGTTCGCCGACGAGAACACGTCGGGCCTGCGCAGCACCTCCCGTACGTCGGCGTCCCTGGCGACGAGCCAGGCACCGAACTCGGGCACGTACGTGAGCCCTTCCGCCCTCCGGGCCCGCGCGTACAGCGGATACGGGTCACGCATCAACTCGTCGCGCCTGGCGAGCCGTTGGGGGTCCATCTCCCCATGGTGACGCCCCGCCCGCACCACCGGAACCCGGCGGACCTGCTCCGCTTCTCCCCCGCCCCGTCCCCCACCCCGGCCCCCGGTTCAGCGCCCGTCGCTGCGGTACGGGGGTCACGGCTCGCGCCGCCGGCGCGCGTGGGCCACGACTTGCGCCCCTGGCGCACGGGAGCCGGTCCGGCGCACCCTGCCCGCGCCCGGGAACCGGACCTCGGCCCGATCATGCTCCGCGCCCTCCCGTAGCCTTAACTGAATGCCCCGTACATTCACCTTGTCCGAGCGCCACGCCACGAAGCTGGCCTGGCTCCTCCTCGCCGGCGGCGGAGTGTCGGCCTTCGCGGGCGACCGGCTGTGGCGGTGGGTGGCGGGACTCGGTCCGGGTGCCGCCTACGCCTTCGGCTCGTTCTGCGGCAGCGCCGTCGTCTGCGCCTGGGGACCGGCGGGGGCCGCCCTGAAGCGGGGCCGGTGGGTGCGCGGCACCGGCTTCGCGGCCCTGGGGAGCCTCGCGTTCCTCGCCCTGGCCTGCTGCGTCCCGGCCCGCCACGGCCGCCTGTTCGGCTCTCTCACCCTGGCGGACGGCCGGCGCATGTGGGTGGAGCAGCACCCGGCGGCGCTGGGGGCCATCGGCGCGGGCGTGGCCCTGGGGGCGGTCGCGCTGTGGTGGGGCAAGCGGTCCGGCGGCCGGGCCTGACCTGTGACGGCTCGGTCCGGGCGCCGCAGCGGTGCAGTACAGTGCGCGGTTCCGGGCGGGCGGCCGACGCGGGCCCGGGCAGACGGACACGGACGCGCACACGGATGAGGGTTCTCGGCATGGCCGGTGACTGGGAAGTCGACGTACAGCTCCTGCTGGAGGTCGCCGACGACGCGTGGGCGCGGCTCCTGGAGGGCATGGTCGACGCGCTGGCGGAGGAGCCGCGCTACGAGATCGTGCCGACGGCCACGTCCAACAGTCCGACCGGTGCCGTCTTCTCCGTCGGCGCCACCCTCCAGGTGACGGCCGGCACGCCCGGCGAGGCGGCGGACACGGCGGTCGCCGTGACGCGCCGGGCGCTGAGGTCCGCCGGAGGCCCCGCGGACCGCGGCGTAGCGGAAATCACCATCCGCCGGGGCGACGTCGACCCGCGGCTGTCGGGTCTCTGAACGCGCGCGCCGCTCGCCCCGGCCGGGGCCCCTGTCGCGATATAGCGCTAGCCTTCTCCCTGTGCCGACGCCGCATCGCGCGGGGACCTTCGAGTGGACCAGGACGGAAGCATGCCGGGAGAGATGTCGGGAGAGGTGTCGCCCACCGGACAGCGTGCCGACCCCGGTTCGCCGCCCGACGTGCGGGCCTCGCACGCGGACCGGGACCGGGTGGTGGACGTGCTGCGCATCGCGGCCGGGGACGGCCTGCTGACCGCCGACGAACTGGACGAGCGCGTGGAGGCCGCCCTGTCGGCCCGGACCCGGCGCGAACTGGCCGCGCTGACCGCGGACCTGCCGCCCGTGTCGGCCACCACCGGCGCGACCGTCGCGGAGGTCAAGGACGTGGTCCGGATCGACCAGGTCCACAGCGGCCCGGTCGAGCGCACGGGGCGCTGGGTGGTGCCGCGCAGACTGGAACTCGCGGTGACCTACTGCGAGGTGACGCTCGACTTCACGGACGCGGTGATCACGCACGACACCCTGCGCATCGACGTGGCCATGACGGGGAAGACCCTGACGCTGGTCACGAGGCCCGGCATCGTGGTCGACACGGACGCCCTGCACCTGGTGCACAGCCGGATCACGTACCGCGGGACCCCGGCGCGTCCCGGGGCGCCGGTCGTGCTGCGCGTGGAACTGGTCGGGCAGAAGGCCCACGGCCGCGTGGTGGTACGCCCTCCACGCCGGACACTCGGCCAGTGGCTGCGCCGCGGACCCGCGTGACCACGCCCGGCGGGCCCGGCCGGCTGCGGGGACATCGCGCTACGCGCTCGTCCGCAAACGCCGGACGGGCTGACAGTCGCCACTCGGGCGCCCTCAAGTGCCGCGCTCCATGCCGACGGTAGGGAGTACGAGAGCAATCAGGCCCGACCCCGCGCCGCGCCCCCACAACACGGGCTCACCGCCGACCTCGTCACGCCACCACGCACCCAACCACAGGCACACGCACAGCCAGCCCGGCCCGCCAGCCCACTTACCCACCCACCCACCCCTGCACAACAACCACGCACCACGACACCCCCACAACCCCGCAGCCCCCCAGCCAGCCAGGCAGGCACCCCCCCCAGCCCGTCCGGCACCCCCCAGCCCGTCCGGCGATTGAGGACAAGCGCGAAGCGCGACACCCCCACAACTCGGCCAGGCAGCCAGCCAGCCAGACCCAGCAGCTCCCCCAGCCCGCCGGCGTTTGAGGACGAGCGCGAAGCGCGACAACCCCCCGACAACCAGCACACACCCAACAAACAACAACCCACCCACCCACCCAGCCCGTCCGGCGTTTGAGGACAAGCGCGAAGCGCGACACCCCCACAGCCCAGCCAGGCAGGCAGGCAGGGCAGCAGGCAGCAGCCCCAGTGAAAACAGCCGCGGGCGCAGCCCTTCAGGCGACCGAGCCCACCCTCCCCCCACCCCCCTCATGGTGAATGGGAGTGTGTGCCCCGGTCAGGGGCACGCCCGACCCGCCCCGCCGCAGCGCCACGACCTCCGCCGCGATCGACAGCGCCGTCTCCTCCGGCGTCCGCGCCCCGAGGTCCAGGCCGATCGGCGACCGCAGCCGGGCCAGTTCGAGGTCGCTCACGCCGACCTCCCGCAGCCGCGCCAGCCGGTCCAGGTGGGTACGGCGCGACCCCATCGCGCCCACGTACGCGACGGGCAGGCGCAGCGCGAGCCGCAGCAGCGGCACGTCGAACTTGGCGTCGTGGGTGAGGACGCACAGCACGGTGCGCCCGTCGACCTCCGTGTCCGCGAGGTACTCGTGCGGCCAGCGCACCACCACCTCGTCGGCCTCGGGGAAGCGCTCCCGGGTGGCGAAGACGGGCCGGGCGTCGCACACGGTCACGTGGTGGCCGAGGAACTTGCCCGCCCGCACCAGCGCCGACGCGAAGTCGATGGCGCCGAAGACGATCATGCGGGGCGGCGGCACGGAGGACTCGACCAGGACGGTCAGCGGCTGCCCGCAGCGGGAGCCGTCCGCGCCGATCTCCACGGTGCCGGTCCGCCCCGCGTCGAGCATCGCCCGGGCCTGCCCCGCCACCGCCCGGTCCAGCGCGGGGTGGCCGCCGAGGCCGCCCTCGTGACCGCCGAAGCCGCCCTCCTGACCGGCGGCGCCACGCACCAGGAGCACCCGCCCGAGCAGCGCCTCCGGCCCCGAGGTCACGCGGGCGACGGCCGCCGCCTCGCCCCGCGCGGCCCCGGCGAGGGCGGCGGCGTACACCGGCCGCGCGGGACCGTCCGCGCGGACCGGTGTGACCAGGATGTCGATGACGCCGCCGCAGGTGAGGCCCACGGCGAAGGCGTCGTCGTCGCTGTAGCCGAAGCGTTCGAGGACCGTCGAGCCGTCCTCCAGGGCCTGTCGGCACAGCTCGTACACCGCGCCCTCGACGCAGCCGCCGGAGACCGAGCCGATCGCCGTGCCGTCGCGGTCGACGGCGAGCGCGGCGCCGGGCTGGCGGGGCGCGCTGCCGCCGGTCGCCACCACGGTGGCGACCGCGAAGTCGCGTCCCTGCTCGACCCACCGGTGCAGTTCCTCGGCGATGTCCAGCATGTCGGCCTCCTTGGCAGTACCAGTGGTACCAGCGATACCAGCAGAACCAGCGGTACCCGCAAACGCGGTGGTACGCGCGGAACCTGCGGTACGAGCGGCACCGGCGGGTCGGGACGGACGGCGTGCGCGCCTAGTGGACGCCCAGCCAGCTCTCGATGGGGTTGAGGGCGAAGTACACGAGGAAGATCACGGTCAGGCCCCACATGAAGGCCCCGATCTCCCGCGCCCTGCCCTGGGCGATCTTGATGGCGACCCAGGCGATGACGCCCGCGGCGACGCCGGTGGTGATGGTGTAGGTGAAGGGCATCAGGACCACGGTCAGGAAGACCGGGATCGCGGTGCCCCGGTCGGCCCAGTCGACGTGCCGCGCGTTCGACATCATCATCGCGCCGATGACGACCAGCGCGGCGGACGCGACCTCCTGCGGGACGATCGCGGTCAGCGGGGTGAAGAACAGGCAGGCGGCGAAGAACAGGCCGGTGACCACGGAGGCCAGGCCGGTCCTGGCGCCCTCGCCGACGCCCGTGGCGGACTCCACGAAGACCGTCTGGCCGGAGCCGCCGGCGACGCCGCCGATCGCGCCGCCCGCGCCGTCGATGAACAGCGCCTTGGACAGGCCCGGCATCCGGCCCTTGTCGTCGGCGAGGTTGGCCTCGGTGCCGACGCCGATGATCGTGGCCATCGCGTCGAAGAAGCCCGCGAGGACGAGGGTGAAGACGATCATGCCGACGGTCATCGCGCCGACCTCGCCCCAGCCGCCGAACGCGACGTCGCCGAAGAGCGAGAAGTCGGGTGACGACACCGCGCTGCCGTGCAGTTCAGGGGCACCGTTGGCCCACTGCTCGGGGTCGATGACGTCCATCGCGTTCAGGACGACCGCGACGACGGTGCCGGTGACGATGCCGATGAGGATCGCGCCGGGGGTGTCCCGGGCCTGGAGCATGAAGATCAGGAGCAGGGTGCCCGCGAAGAGCAGCACGGGCCAGCCGGAGAGTTCGCCGGCGGGGCCGAGGGTGAGCGGGGTGGCCTTGCCCGGGTGCACGAAGCCGCCCTTGACCAGGCCGATGATGGCGATGAACAGGCCGATGCCCATGGTGATGCCGTGCTTGAGGGCGAGCGGGATCGCGTTCATGATCATCTCGCGCAGGCCGGTGACCACCAGGAGCATGATCACGACGCCGTACAGCACGCACATGCCCATGGCCTGCGGCCAGGTCATCTCGGGCGCGACCTGGGAGGCGATGACGCCGGACACCGAGAGCCCGGCGGCGAGCGCGAGCGGCACCTTGCCGACGAAGCCCATGAGCAGGGTGGTGACGGCCGCGGCGAAGGCCGTCGCGGTGATGAGCGCCTTCTGGCCCATCGTGTCGCCCGCGGCGTCCTTGCCGGACAGGATCAGCGGGTTGAGCAGGACGATGTACGCCATCGCCATGAAGGTCGTGATGCCGCCGCGCACCTCACGCGCGACCGTCGATCCCCGGTGGGATATGTGGAAGTACCGGTCGAGCCAGGACCGCCCTGCGGGGACGCGCGAGCCGTGGCCCGCGTCCTCCGGGGTGGTCCTGGGCTCCAGCGACTGCTGGGTCATGATGCCTACTCCCAAGGTTCATAGGGGCACCCGCGTCACAGCGCGGGATTTGGGATGCTGCTTGGCTGCACGACCCGGGGGACGGCCCGAGACGAGAAGGGCTCCGCCGGCCTGCGGTGCGGGCGGGGCGAAGGCGGAGCGGTGGCGCCGAGGACCGCGAGCGGTGCGGTACTTCCCTGCGTACGGCTGCCGGTGCGGCCGTCGCGGGACCTCGTACGACGGTCGTACGACGGACCGGCTCCGGGCGGTGCGGGCGCGGGAAGTGTGACGTTCCTGGGAGGCGCGCACCGCCCGGAGGGCTGGGTTCCGGTCAGGTCCCGGTGAGGTGCTCGGGGCGTACCGGCGTCTTGTTCAGCTCCAGCCCCGTCGCGTTCCGGATGGCCGCGAGGACCGCCGGGGTGGACGACAGGGTCGGGGCCTCGCCGATGCCGCGCAGCCCGTAGGGGGCGTGGTCGTCGGCGAGTTCGAGCACGTCGACCGGGATGGTCGGGGTGTCGAGGATGGTGGGGATCAGATAGTCCGTGAAGGAGGGGTTCTTGACCTTCGCCGTCCTGGGGTCGACGACGATCTCCTCCATGACGGCGATGCCCAGGCCCTGGGTGGTGCCGCCCTGGATCTGGCCGACCACCGACAGCGGGTTGAGCGCCTTGCCGACGTCCTGCGCGCAGGCCAGCTCGATGACCTTGACGAGGCCGAGTTCGGTGTCGACCTCGACGACGGCGCGGTGCGCGGCGAAGGAGTACTGGACGTGGCCGTTGCCCTGGCCGGTGACCAGGTCGAAGGCCTCGGTGGGCCGATGGCGCCACTCCAGCTCGATGTCGACGGCCTCGTCCTGAAGGACGTCGACGAGGTCGGCGAGGACCTCGCCGCCGTCGGTGACGACCTTGCCGCCCTCGAGCAGCAGCTCGGCGGTGGCCCACGCCGGGTGGTAGCTGCCGAACTTGCGGCGGCCGAGCTCCAGGACCTTCTCGCGCACGGCCTCGCAGGAGTTCTTGACCGCGCCGCCGGTGACGTACGTCTGCCGCGACGCGGACGTCGAACCGGCGCTGCCCACCCGGGTGTCGGCGGGGTGGATCGTCACCTGCGTGACGCCGAGTTCGGTACGGGCGATCTGCGCGTGCACGGTGACGCCGCCCTGGCCGACCTCGGCCATCGCGGTGTGCACGGTGACGACGGGCTCGCCCGCGACGACCTCCATGCGCACGCGGGCGGTGGAGTAGTCGTCGAAGCCCTCGGAGAAGCCGACGTTCTTGATGCCGACGGCGTAGCCGACGCCGCGGACGACGCCCTCGCCGTGCGTGGTGTTGGACAGGCCGCCGGGGAGCTGGCGCACGTCGGCACCCTCGGAGCTCTCCCACTGGCGCTCGGGCGGCAGCGGGCGCGCCTTGACGCGGCGCAGGATCTCGGCGACCGGCGCCGGGGAGTCCACGACCTGCCCGGTCGGCAGGAGCGTGCCCTGCTCCATGGCGTTGAGCTGCCGGAACTCGACGGGGTCCATGCCCAGCTTCGCCGCCAGCTTGTCCATCTGGGCCTCGTAGGCGAAGCAGGCCTGGACCGCGCCGAAGCCGCGCATGGCGCCGCAGGGCGGGTTGTTGGTGTAGAGGGCGATGGCCTCGATGTCCACGTCGTCGACGACGTACGGGCCGACGGACAGGGACGAGGCGTTGCCGACCACGGCCGGGGACGCGGAGGCGTAGGCGCCGCCGTCCAGGACGATGCGGCACTTCATGTGGGTGAGCTTGCCGTCCTTGGTGGCGCCGTGCTCGTAGAAGAGCTTCGCCGGGTGGCGGTGGACGTGCCCGAAGAAGGACTCGAACCGGTTGTAGACCATCTTGACGGGCTTGCCGGTGCGCAGCGCGAGCAGGCAGGCGTGGATCTGCATCGAGATGTCCTCGCGGCCGCCGAAGGCGCCGCCGACGCCGGACAGCGTCATGCGGACCTTGTCCTTGGGCAGGCCGAGGACGGGCGCGATCTGGTCCAGGTCCTTGTGCAGCCACTGGGTGGCGATGTACAGGTCGACGCCGCCGTCCTCGGCGGGCACGGCGAGGCCGGATTCGGGGCCGAGGAACGCCTGGTCCTGCATGCCGAAGGTGTACTCGCCCGTGACGATCACGTCGGCCCGCGCCGCGGCCGCGGCGGCGTCGCCGCGGACGATCGGCTGGCGGTGCACGATGTTCTGGTGCGGGACGATCCGGGCGTATTCGTCGTCGCGGCCCTCGTGGACGAGGACCGCGTCCGGCGCCAGGGCGCTCGCCTCGTCGGTGACGACGGGCAGGTCGCGGTACTCGACCTTGATCTTGGCGGCGGCGCGGCGCGCGGTCTCCGGGTGGTCGGCGGCGACCAGGGCGACGGGCTCGCCGTGGTGGCGGACCTTGCCGTGCGCGAGGACCGGGGTGTCCTGGAGCTCGAGGCCGTAGTTCTTCACGTCGGTGGGCAGGTC
The DNA here is from genome assembly GCF_014656095.1 of Streptomyces longispororuber. Lineage (GTDB taxonomy): Bacteria > Actinomycetota > Actinomycetes > Streptomycetales > Streptomycetaceae > Streptomyces > Streptomyces longispororuber. The sequence continues at coordinate 20,012 of NZ_BNBT01000025.1, read as the reverse complement.
GTCGTACGTGAGGACGGCGTAGACGCCCGAGGTCGCGAGGGCCTCGGCGGTGTCGAGGGAGACGATCTCGGCGTGGGCGACGGTGGAGCGCAGGATCTGGCCCCACAGCATGTCCTCGTGCCACATGTCGGACGAGTACGCGAACTCGCCGGTGACCTTCAGGGTGCCGTCCGGGCGCAGCGTGGACTCGCCGATGCCGCCCTTGGTCTGCGACCCCTGGGTGATCTTCGTGGGGGTGCCGGTGGTTCCCATGGCTCAGACCCCTTCCGCGAGTTCGGCCTGGCGCGCGGCCGCGAGGCGGACGGCGTCCAGGATCTTCTCGTAGCCGGTGCAGCGGCACAGGTTGCCGGAGAGCGCCTCGCGGATGTCGGCGTCCGTCGGGGACGGGTTGCGCTCCAGCATCTCGTCGGCGGCGACGAGCAGGCCGGGGGTGCAGAAGCCGCACTGGACGGCGCCGGCGTCGATGAACGCCTGCTGGACGGGCGCGAGTTCGCCGCCCTCGCCGGTCTGCGAGTCCTGCGGCCGGGCGCTCCACCGCCGGGCGTCCTGGAGGGAGGTGCCCTCGGTGCCGCAGGCGCCGGTGGCGCAGCCGCCGTGCTCGGCGCGCTGCTTGGCGAAGTCGGCGAGGCCCTCGACGGTGACGACCTCGCGGCCCTCCGCCTGTCCGGCCGCGACCAGGCAGGAACACACCGGCACGCCGTCGAGGCGGACCGTGCAGGAGCCGCACTCGCCCTGCTCGCAGGCGTTCTTGGAGCCGGGCAGGCCGAGCCGCTCGCGCAGCACGTACAGCAGGGACTCGCCCTCCCACACGTCGTCGGCTTCCTGCGGACGGCCGTTGACCGTGAAGTTGACACGCATTACGCGACTCCCTCCGTGCCGCGGCCCGCGCCGCGGTAGGACTCCCAGGTCCAGCCGAGCGTGCGGCGGGCCATGATGCCGACGGCGTGGCGGCGGTAGCTCGCCGTGCCGCGGACGTCGTCGATCGGGTTGGCGGCCCCGGCGGCCAGGTCCGCGAACTGCTTGGCGACCGACGGCGTGATGATCTTCCGGCTGTCCCAGAAACCGCCCTCGTCGAGCGCCGCGGCCAGGAACTCCTCGGCGGCCGTGGCGCGGATCGGGGTGGGCGCCGCGGAGCCGATGCCGGTGCGCACGGTGCGGGTCTCGGGGTGCAGCGCGATGCCGAAGGCGCACACGGCGATGACCATCGCGTTGCGGGTGCCGACCTTGGAGTACTGCTGCGGTCCGTCCGCCTTCTTGATGTGCACGGCCCGGATGAGCTCGTCGGGCGCGAGGGCGTTGCGCTTCACCCCGGTGTAGAAGTCGTCGATGGGGATGCGCCGGGAGCCGCGTACGGACTCCGCCTCGACCTCGGCGCCCGCGGCGAGCAGCGCCGGGTGGGCGTCGCCGGCCGGGGACGCGGTGCCGAGGTTGCCGCCGACGCCGCCGCGGTTGCGGATCTGCGGCGAGGCCACCGTGTGCGAGGCGAGCGCGAGGCCCGGCAGCTCGGCGCGCAGGTGCTCCATGATCTGGGAGTACGGGACGGAGGCGCCGAGCCGGACGGTGTCCTCGCCGACCTCCCACTGGCTCAGCTCACCGATGCGGTTGAGGTCCAGGAGGTACTCCGGACGCCGGTGGTCGAAGTTGATCTCGACCATGACGTCGGTCCCACCCGCGATCGGCACAGCCGTGGGGTGCTCGGCCTTCGCGGCGAGCGCCTCCTCCCAGCTTGCGGGGCGAAGGAAGTCCATGAGTGGCTCTCTCTTCGTAATCGTGCTGTCGGTCGTGCTGTCTGCCGTGCTGTGTGGTCGTGCTGTGTGTCCTGCTGTGTGGTCGTGCTGTGGGTCGTGCTGTCCGCGGTGCTGTGTGCGTTCTCTGCGGCCGTGCGGTGTGCCGTGTCGTGCGTGTCGTGCCGTGCCCTGCCGTGGGGCGTGACGACGGTCGCGCCCGCCGGCGTGCCGGGCGTCGCGGTCGGCTGCGGGCCGGTGCTGCCGATCGTGAGCGGTGACCGGGGTCGTACGGGGGAAGCGGGCGTACGCCGTCCGGGTGGAGGCGAGGGCGCCGCTTCGGCGCGGAGGCGATCGATCCGGCCATGTGGGGCCGTCCGCCTCTCGACTGCTCGTTCATGTGCTGTTAACGCGGAGTGGGGCAAGTACACCGCCCGGCCCTCCGGTGGGGTCAGTCACCGAAACCATGAAGGAGTTGGCTGGCCACGCCGTGAGTCTTGTAGATTCGTATGAAGAACGGGCCCCAGTAACCTCGCGGATTCCCCCGGAACACCGCCAGGCCCCACGGGCTCCGCGGCCCCCGGAACCCCCGGCGCGGCCGGCCACACACGAAATCGAGACAGATCGGCGGCGACGACACCATGCGGCTGCGCGCACTCCTTGACACCGACGCCCTGGGCCTCAGGCTGCTCGGCGGAGAGGACGAGCTGGACCGCACCGTGCGGGGCGTGATGACCACGGACCTGCGCGACCCCAGCCGGTACCTGGGCGGCGGCGAGCTGGTGCTCACGGGCCTGGCCTGGCGCCGGGACGCGGCCGACACGGAGCCGTTCGTCCGCATCCTCGCGACCGCCGGGGTGGCCGCGCTCGCCGCGGGCGAGGCGGAGCTCGGCGACATCCCCGAGGACCTCGTGGAGGCCTGCGCCCGGCACCGCCTGCCGCTGTTCGCGGTGAACGAGTCGGTGGCGTTCGCGACCATCACCGAGCACGTCGTACGGCAGGTGTCGGGCGAGCGCGCCGGGGACCTCGCGGCCGTCGTCGACCGGCACCGCCGGCTGATGACGTCGGGACCCGCGGGCGGCGGCCCGGACGTGGTGCTCGACCTGCTCGGCTCCGACCTGGACCTGCGCGCGTGGGTGCTCTCCCCCGCGGGGCGCGCCATCGCCGGGGCGAGCTCCGCCGGGTCCCCGCTGCCCGCGCCGGTGCGCGCGCGGCTCGCCGGGGAGCACCTGGCCGCCGCCCGCACGGGGCGGCGCGGGCCGCACCGGGTGGGCGTGGACGGCGTCACGTACTCCCTGTTCCCCATCCGCTCCAGCGGCCGGGGCGCCGCGGGCGCCTCCCGGGACGTGCGCGAGACCGTCCTGTCGGACTGGCTGCTCGCCGTCGAGGCCGACGCGGGCGACTGGCCCGAGGAGCGGCTCGACCTGCTCCAGGGCGTCACCCAGCTCATCGCCGTGGAGCGGGACCGCAGGGACGCCGCGCGCACGGTGCGCCGCCGCCTCGCCCAGGAGGTGCTCGAACTGGTCCAGACGGGCGCCCCGCCCGCCGAGATCGCCGCCCGGCTGCGCGTCGCGGCGCCGGTACTGCTGCCGGGGCTCGGCGCGGCCCCGCACTGGCAGGTCGTGGTGGCGCGCGTGGAGTGGGACGACACGCAGGGCGCGGCGGCTGAGGGTGGTGCGCGCCGGGCGGGCGAGCAGGGCGCGTCCGCGGGGTCCTCGTACGAGGGCACCGGCGGGCGACGGGCGCACGAGCACGGCGGGCCCGGTGGGCTCTCGTACGAGAGTGGTGGCGGGCGACGGGCGGGAGAGACGGACGGCGGTGGCGGCGGTCGGCGGCCGGCCGGGATCGAGGGCGGCCCGGTCGCCCAGGCGCTCCTGGAGGAGATCCTCGTCGACCCGGCGACGGCCGGGCCCGACCCGTCCGACCGGATCGCCGTCGCGCACACCGGCGACGAGGCCATCGCGCTCGTGCCGCTGCCCGCGATGTCCTCCGACGCCGACGGCGCCCAGACGGGCCTGATCGCCGACGCCCTCCTCGCCACCGTGCGCGAGCCGCTCGCCGCGGGCCTCGCCGACGACGGCCGCCTCACCCTCGGCGTCAGCGCGGCCGTGCACTCCGCGGAGGGCCTGCGCGGCGCCCTGGAGGAGGCCCGGCACGCGCGCCGGGTCGCGGCGGCGCGCCCCGGCCGGGTGTGCGCGGCGGGCCACCAGGAGCTGGCCTCGCACGTCCTGCTGCTGCCCTTCGTCCCCGACGACGTGCGCCGGGCGTTCACCGCGCGCCTCCTCGACCCGCTGCGTGAGTACGACCGCAGGCACCGGGCGGAGCTCATCCCGACGCTGGAGGCGTTCCTCGACTCCGACGGCTCCTGGACGCGCTGCGCGTCCCGGCTGCACCTGCACGTCAACACGCTGCGCTACCGCGTGGGGCGGATCGAGCAGTTGACGGGGCGTGACCTGTCGCGCCTGGAGGACAAGCTCGATTTCTTCCTGGCCCTGCGGATGAGCTGAGCCCGGGGCGCGCGGGGCGCGGCCGGCGGACACCGGCCGCGCCCCGTCCCCCTCCCCCAACTTTGTGAAATCCTTCACCCGCCCCCTTGGCCCGGCGCCGCGATCCGTGCTGAGATTCGCCCACGACTCAACAGCTCAACGGTGCGCTAGGGGAGGGCAACGTGGCGCCTACCGCCATGTCTGGTACCGGAACTGACGCCGAGCACGATCCACTCCAGACCGCGGTATGGCGGCTGCGCTCGCGCGGCTGCTGGACCGACGCGGCGGCGCTCCTCGCGCCCCGGCAGGGCGCGGCCGCCGCGCTCCAGAGAACCTCCCTGCTCGTCGAGCGCTGCCTGTTCACCGGGGAGGGGTGGGGTGAGGCCGAGGACAGCCTGCGCACGGCGGAGGCCGTCGCCGACGATGACGACGCGCGGGGGGCCGCGGCCTGCGAGCGGGGCCAACTGGCGTATGCCGCCACCGTGTTGGGCGTGCGCGACCGGGCCGACGAGGCCCGGACCGCGCTCGGGCGGGCCGCCGCGCTGCTCGCGCCCGGCGGGGCGGGGCGGGCCCTGCTCGACTTCCGGCGCGGGCTCGTCGCCGAGCACCTGGCGGACTCGCCGCAGGCCGCGCGGGCCGCGTACCGGCGGGCGCACGCCGGGGCCACGGCGCAGGGGGACGCGCTGCTGCTCTCCTTCACCTGGCGGCATCTGGCCGGGCTCGCGCTGCGGGAGGGGGAGGTGGCGGAGGCGCGGCACGGGTTCGCCGAATCGCTGCGGCTGCGGGAGGAGTTGGGCTTCCTGGTGGGGACGGCTCCGGCGCTGGCCGCGCTCGCCGACGCCGAGCCGGAGCCCGAGGCGTCCCGCCTCCGCGCCGAGGCCACCCGCCTCTTCCGCCTCCTCGGCGGAGTCCCCTCCTGGCTCGCCACCCACCTGCCCCCGGCGGCGTAACCCTGCCGGGAGCTCCCCAATCCCGCCCCTTCCCGAAACCAAGGGGCTCCGCCCCCTGGACCCCCGCATCGCGCTGACGCGCTCGTCCTCAAACGCCGGACAGGCTGCAACGTGCCTCGCGCCGTCGTCGCCCAACGGTGATCCACCACTCCGCGGCGGATGTTCCCCACCCACCCGCCCCCTCCCGGGGGCGGATGGGCGAGGTGCATCCAGCCCGTCCGGCGATTGAGGACAAGGCGCGGAGCGCCGATGGAGCGGGGACAGCCAACGACGGCGAGCCGGGAAGACCCAGCCCGTCCGGCGCTTGAGGACAAGGCGCGCAGCGCCAATGAAGCGGGCACAGCCGACGACGGCGAACTGGAAAGATCCAGCCCGTCCGGCGCTTGAGGACAAGGCGCGGAGCGCCGATGGAACGGGGACAGCCAACGACGGCGAGCCGGGGGATCCAGCCCGTCCGGCGTTTGAGGACGAGGCGCGGAGCGCCGATGGAGCGGGGTCCAGGGGCGGCAGCCCCTGGTTACGGAGAAGGGGCGGGTCTGGGGCGCACCCGCGAGGGTTACGCCGGGCTCAGGCGCAAGGTGAGGATCTGGAAGGGGCGCAGGGTCAGGGCGAGGCCGGTGGAGGAGGTGGTGGCGGGGTGGAGGGGGCGCTCCAGGAGGTCGGTGACGTCGGCCCGGGCGACGGGGAAGGACGTGGTGAGGAGGGCGCGGGCCCTCCCGCCGAGGGCCTCGTACAGCCGCACCACGACATCCCCGCTCCGGTCCTCCGCAAGCTTCACCGACTCCACCACCACCCCCGGATGATCCACCCGCACGACGGGCGCGACGTCCGCCACCTCCGCCACCCGCAGCGGCAGATTCAGCGCGAGCCCCTCGGCGACCGCGTCCCCCGTCGCCGCCCCCGGCAGCAGCGCGTACGTGAACCGGTGCGTGCCCAGGTCCGTCTCGGGGTCGGGGCTGTGCGGCGCCCGCAGCAGCGTGAGCCGCACGGTGGTGCCGAGGCCGTCGGCGTGCGCGGCGCGCGTCACGTCGTGGCCGTACGTGGAGTCGTTGAGGACCGCGACCCCGTACCCCTCCTCCCCCACCCGCAGCCACCGGTGCGCGCAGATCTCGAAGCGGGCCGCGTCCCAGCCGGTGTTGGCGTGGGTGGGCCGGTGCACGTGCCCGAACTGGATCTCGGCGGTGGACCGTTCGGCGTGCACGTCCAGCGGGAACGCCGCCTTGAGCACCTTCTCCGACTCGCGCCAGTCCACGTCCGTGACGACGTCGAGGCGGCGGCTGCCCGCGGCGAGCCGCAGCTCCTGCGTGATCCGGGAGCCGTCGCCGAAGGAGCGTACGACGCGTACGGCGGCGCGCAGCGGCCCGTCCTCGACGAGCTCCACGGACTCGGCGCCGGTCAGGTCGGTGTGCCGGTGGCGGTAGTGCGGGTCCAGGTCCCAGGCGTCGTAGCGCGTGGGGTGGTCGGGGTGGAGCTGGAGGAGGTTGCCGCGGGCGCCGGGCGCGAGGACCTCGCGGTCGTGGGCGAGGTCTCGTACGGAGGCGAGCAGGCCGTCGGCGTCGACGGTGACGCGCAGGTGCTCGTTGGTCAGGATGATCTCGGTGCCGGTGCGGGTGGCCGAGGTGACCGGGTCCGGGCCGTGCTCCTGGTCGGCGGCGACGGCCAGGCTCCGGGTGCCGAGCGGCCCGACGTACACGTGCCGGAGTGCGCCCTCGTGCTCGACGACCTCGCCGCGGGCGTACGGTGACGCGTTCAGGACGGACACCTCGCCGTCGCCCAGGTGGCGTACCGCGTCCGCCGTGAGCTCCGCCAGCTCGGCGAGCACGCGCGCGTACGTCTCGCGGGCCTCCCGGTGCACCCACGCGATGGACGAGCCCGGCAGGATGTCGTGGAACTGGTGCAGGAGCACCGTCTTCCACAGCCGGTCGAGCGCGTCGTACGGGTAGGCGTACCCGGGATCGCGCAGCGCGGCGGCCGTGCACCACAACTCGGCCTCACGCAGGGCGTGTTCGCTGCGCCGGTTGCCGCGCTTGGTCGCGGCCTGCGTGGTGTACGTCGCCCGGTGCAGCTCCAGGTAGAGCTCGCCGGACCACACCGGCGCCCGCTCGCCGTACTCCTCCTCGGCCGCGGCGAAGAACGCCGACGGCTTCTCGATCTCCACCCGCGGCGAGCCCTCCAGGGAGCGCAGCCGGCGCGCCCGCTCCAGCATCTCGCGGGTGGGCCCGCCCCCGCCGTCGCCGAAGCCGAACGGCACCAGGGACCGGGTCGCGCGGCCCTTCTCGGCGAAGTTCCGCTCGGCGTGGGCGAGTTCGGAGCCGAGGAACTGGGAGTTGTAGGTGTCGACGGGCGGGAAGTGGGTGAAGACGCGGGTGCCGTCGATGCCCTCCCACCAGAACGTGTGGTGCGGCATCTTGTTGGACTGGTTCCAGCTCAGCTTCTGGGTGAGGAACCAGCGCACCCCCGCGAGCCGGGCGAGCTGCGGGAACGCGGCCGTGTACCCGAAGGAGTCCGGCAGCCAGACCTCCTCGGTCTCGACGCCGAACTCCTCCAGGAAGAACCGTTTGCCGTGCACGAGCTGCCGGGCGAGGGCCTCCCCGCCGGGCATGTTGGCGTCCGACTCCACCCACATGGACCCGACGGGCGCCCAGGTGCCGTCGGCGACCGCCTTCGTGATCCGCTCCCAGATGTGCGGCTGGTGCTCCTTCACCCACGCGTACTGCTGCGCCTGCGAGCAGGCGAAGACCAGCTCCGGATAGTCACGCGCGAGCGCCGTCACATTGGCGAACGTCCGTGACGCCTTGCGCACCGTCTCCCGCAGCGGCCACAGCCAGGCCGAGTCGATATGCGCGTGCCCGGCAGCCGATACGCGGTGGGCGCTGGCGTGCGCGGGCCGCGCGAGCACCTCGGTGAGCGCGGCCCGGGCCGCGGCGGCGGTGCCCGCCACGTCGTGCGGGTCCAGCGCGTCGAGCATGTCCTCCAGGGCCCGCAGGATCTCGTGGCGGCGGGGCCGGGCCGGATCCAGCTCCCCCATCAGCTCGGTGAGCACCTCGATGTCGAGCACGAGCTGCCAGACGGTCTCGTCGAGTACGGCCAGATCGGCAGCCGCGAATCGGTACATCGGCCGATCGCCGGCGGTCAGGACGTCGCCGAGACGGGTCGGTACGAAGTCGTGCAGGACCGTCGGATTGGCCGCCGCCTCCAGGAGCAGCCGGACCGGCTCCCCGCCCCGCGCGCGGGCCGCGACGGGTACGTGACGGTTGCGGGGGTGAATGCCCTTCACCGGGACGCCGGTGGCGTCGTACACCAGGCCCTCGACCTGGAAGCCGGGCCCCTCGCCGGTGAAGCCTGGGTCGACGACCACCTCCACGCGCCGCCCCCGCCACGCCTCGGGCACCTCCCCCTCCAGCCGGAACCAACTCGTCGACCAGGGCTTTCCCCAGGCGGTGCCGGGGGTGAAGGGCTCGTACGCCGCCCCGAGCGCGTCCGCGACGGGCACGGGCTCGCCCGGCGCGTGCCACACGGACAGCGTGAGCGGCACGCGGTCCGCGTACTGCGCGGGCCGGAGGAACTGCCGCACCGCGCGGGCGAGGCGCTCCTCCACCAGGGGTCGGTCGTCGTGCACGGCGGCTCCTCCAGGGGTCGTTCACCGGGTCGGTCGGGGTTCGGGCGGGCGGTCGTTCCGCTCGGTGCGGAGTCGTACGGGGCTTCACTTCCCCTCAACCCGTCCGCGCACCCACTTCATTGATTGACGAATGGACATGAGTGGGGCGAAGCGGGACGGGCATGCATCCCGTGAGCGTGTTCGAGAACAGTCTGGGCGGGGGTCATGACGAGATACGCGCGAGGAGGTGCCGCCATCGGTTGGGGGGCACTCTCACCGGGACACGAGGACGGTCCGGTCGACGGCGTCAGGGGGGACGGCGGGGTCCGGCTGCGGCGCAGGCTCGGGCGCGCCGATTTGCGGGCGGTGTCCGAGGTCAGGGGGGCGCTGCGGGACCTGCTGCGGCACTGGGGCCGGCCCGGCTCGGCGGAGACGGCCGAGCTGCTGGCCAGCGAGCTGGTGACGAACGCGCTGGTGCACACGGACCGGGACGCGGTGTTCACGGCCACGGTGGAGCCGCGGCGGCTGCGGGTCGAGGTGCGGGACTTCACGGGCCGCCGCCCCCGGCTGCGCGGCGCGGACACCGGCGACGGCACGCACGGCCGCGGCCTGATGCTGGTGCAGGCGCTCGCGGACGCGTGGGGGGTCAGCGCCCACGGCGTCGGCAAGTCGGTCTGGTTCGAACTGGACGCGAACGCCTGATGCCCCGTCCGCCCGCCCCCTCCACGGGGCCGAGCGGACGGACGGACGAAGGCGGCGGGACGAGGGATATTCAGCCCGTCCGGCGTTTGAGGACGAGGCGCGGAGCGCCGATGAGGCGCCCGGGGGCCGAGCCCCCTGGACGGGTCAGCCGAACTGCTGTTCCAGGTCCTTCAGCTTGCGCTCCAAGGAGTCGAGGCGGGGAATCGTCTGCGTGTCGTCCTCCGCGGTGAGGTCGACGGTGACGGTCTCAGGCCCGTTCCTGACGGCCTGGAGGGAGGGACGCGACCGTACGGGCAACTGCTCCTGCTGCGGCGCGGCCGCTATGGCGGGGTCCGCGCCGACCGGCGCGGACCCGGCCTGGTCCGGTACGGCCCCGACGGCCCCCACGTCGACCTGCCGGCCGCCCCGGGCGTGGTAGCGGCGCCCCCGGCTGAGGGCCTTGAGCTGGGCCCGCTCCAGCTTCTCCTTGTCGCGCCGCCGCGTGCGCGCCTGCTCCTTCTCGCGCCGGTCCTCGCGGACCTCCTCGACGGCCTCGTCGAGGGTGCGCACGCCCTCCAGGAGCATCAGCGACCACGCGCCGAACGTCTCCCGTGGCGCCCGCAGCCACCGTACGATCCGGATCTGCGGCAGCGGCCGCGGCACGAGCCCCTGCTCGCGCAGCGCCGCGCGGCGCGTCTGCTTGAGAGCGCGGTCGAAGAGGACGGCGGCCGACAGGGACATCCCGGCGAAGAACTGGGGCGCGCCCGCGTGGCCGAGGCCGCGCGGCGCGTGCACCCAGTTGAACCAGGCGGCGGCCCCGGCGAAGGTCCACACCAGGAGCCGCGAGCCGAGGGCCGCGTCGCCGTGGCTGGCCTCGCGGACGGCGAGCACGGAGCAGAACATCGCCGCGCCGTCGAGCCCGAACGGCACCAGGTACTCCCAGCCGCCGGAGAGGTTCAGGTTCTGCCGGCCGAAGCCGACCAGGCCGTGGAAGGAGAGGGCCGCGGCGACGGCCGCGCAGCAGAACAGGAGGACGTAGGAGGCGGTGCCGTAGACGACTTCCTTGCGCCTGCGGCGCTCCTCGCTGCGCTCCCACGTGTCGTCGGCGGAGGCGGCCGCCTTCGTCTGGGCTTTCCTGCCCCGGGCGAGCACCGCCACCGCCACTGCCAGGCCCAGCAGCAGGACGCCGCCCGGCAGCAGCCAGTCGAGCGATATGTCGGTCAGTCTCATCTGGGGTCCCTTGCGTCGCGGTGGGGCGTTTCGGGCGCCATAGTGACCCACGCCCGACAGCGCTCAAGGGGTTTTCCGGCAAGAGAGCGCCAAGTGGGCGGCGCGGGCCGCGACACACCCGGAATCGCTCGAACTCCTGCGGGTCCTGGGCGAGTTGAGTTCGATTGCGATCACCCGGAAGAGTGACCGGGCGCGACCGGGCCGCGATCACCCCGATCAGGTGGCGACCGCGGGGGCCCGGCAGAAGACGCGGGCAACGGGCCCTCGCGAGGGCGCGTACGAGGGCCCGGCGGGCCCCGGCGCACGGCCCGGGAACGGCGTCGGCGGCCGGTGGCGTCAGGCCCCGGCGGCCGAGGCCGCGAGCTTGGCGGCGCGGTCGGCGTCGCACATGCGCGGGCAGGTGACGCAGGTCTCCTCGGGCCGCAGCGTGTAGAACATGCAGCAGCTCGCGCGGTCGCGGGTCGGCAGCTTCTCGCCGTTCGGCCCGGTCAGCTCGCGGAAGGCGGCGGTGCCGACGTACGGCTGGGTGGCGCCCGGCAGGAGCCGCTCCAGCTCGGCGGTGGCCCGCTCCTCCTCGCCCAGGAGGTGGGCGACGTACCAGATGCCCTCGACGATCTCGTCGGTCGCCATGGCCCACAGGGCGCGCCCGCGGCGTCGCATGCGCGGCCCGAAGCCGTCGAGGAGCGGCCCCAGGTGCTCGGCCACCGCGGCCCGCACCTCCGCGCGCAGGGCCTCCTCGTCCGGCACCACCCGGGCGCCGGGCAGCGTGGCCGCCGGGTCGTCCGGCAGGCAGGCGAAGGTGGTCGGGCGCACCGCCATGGCGCCGAGGACGCGCTGGTAGGCGACGTGCTCGACCGGGAAGCGCGGCACGCGGCGGTGCAGGAACCAGGGCACGGTGATCAGCAGGCAGGCGGGCCAGGCGTAGCGGTGCAGGGCGAAGCTGGCCACCACGTCGGGGCGGGCCCGCTGCCCGTAGTCCTTGAGCACCTGCGCGTCGTCCCAGGCCAGGAACTCCTCGAACTCGGGCCCGGCCGCCGCGAGCTGCCCGGCGGTGATCCAGCCCTCGCCGCGCGGGGCCGGCTCGTCCGGGGCCAGCTCCTGGATCCGCAGCCCGGGGTACACCTCGGCCAGGCGGGCGTACGCGCCCGTGAGCGGGCCGGGGACGCGCTCCGTGTGCCGGGCGCCGGATTCCAGGGTGGGAACGGACATGCGGGGACCGCCGAATCACGATCGATTGCAGGTAAGCCTAACCTTACCCAACATGATCGAGGTTTCAACTGGGGGGCGGTCCGCCTAGGGTGCTGCTCGGATGTTCCGGATCGTACGTTTCCGGTCCGGTGCGATCCGATACGTGACGGGTGGGACGCGGGATCGCGGGGACGCGGGAGGTAGCGAGTGGAGCGGGCCAGAGCGGGCGCGGCGGAGGGGTCCGCCCGCTGCGCCGCCGCGCGAGTGCCGGAGCAGCCCGGTGCCGGGCCGGGCGACCGGGCGGTGACGCGGGGCGAGCACCCGCACGCGGCGCCCGCGCCGCGGGCCGTCGTACGGCGCAGCTCCGTGCGCGGGCAGGTGCTCGACGCCCTGCGCGCGGCCCTCGTCGACGGGGAGCTGACGCCCGGCGAGGTCTACTCGGCGCCCGTGCTCGGCGAGCGCCTGGGCGTCTCGGCCACGCCGGTGCGCGAGGCGATGCAGCAGCTCGCCGTCGAGGGGGCGGTCGAGGTGGTCCCGAACCGCGGGTTCCGGGTCACCCGGCGCAGCGCGCGGGAGCTCGGGGAGCTGGCCGAGGTCCGCGCGCTGATCGAGGTGCCGGTGATGCTGCGCCTGGCGCGGACCGTGCCCGCGGGGCGCTGGGCCGAGCTGCGGCCGCTGGCCGAGGCGACCGTGGTGGCCGCGGCCGCCGGGGACCGCGCCCGGTACGCCGACGCGGACCGGGCCTTCCACCGGGCGCTGCTCGGGCTCTGCGGGAACGAGCAGCTCGTCCAGGTCGCCGACGACCTCCACCGGCGCTCCCAGTGGCCCCTCGTCACCGGCCCGGTGCACGCCCGGCGCGCGGACCTGGTGGCCGACGCGGCCGAGCACACGGCCCTGCTCGACGCGCTCACCGCGGGGGACCTGGCCGTGGTGCAGACGCTGGTGCGGGAGCACTTCGCCGGGAGCTGAGCTACGCGGCCGGGGGCCCCTCGCGGTGGACGACCGTGACGTGGCGCTCGGAACCGGGGCTCTCCAGTTCGTCGACCACGGCGGCGGCCAGGTCCTCGGCGCTGATCCAGGAGCGGCCGTCGGCTGCGGTGAGCAGGGTGTCGCCGCCGCGCCGGTAGCGGCCGGTCCGGCGGCCGGGCTCCAGCAGGGCGGGCGGGCTCAGGTAGACCCAGTCGCCGTGGGCGTGCTCCTGGGCGGCGCGGAGCTGGGCGACCCCGGCGGCGGCGACCGGCCGCAGGTCCTCGGGGACGTACGCGGGGTCGTCGGCGACCAGCAGCTCCGGCCGGCCCGGGCTGCGCAGCGCCCCGGCCCCGCCCACCACCAGGACGCGCGCCCCGGTCCGGGCGGCCGCGTCGAGGACGGTGCGGGCGGTGTCGACGAGGAAGTCCCGGTCGGCCGGCTCGGTCCGCACGGCCAGGACGACGGCGTCCGCGCGGGAGGCGGCGAGCGCGGCGCGCAGCGTCGCGGGGTCGCGCGCGTCCACCGCCACCGGCGTCACGGCCGGGTCGTCGCTCGCGGGCTTCCGCGCCAGGGCGAGCACCCGGTGCCCGCGCGCGGCGGCCTCCCGGGTCACCCGGCTCCCGACCATCCCACTGGCCCCGAGCACCACGATCCGCAGCCCCGCCCGCGCCCCGTCCGGGGCCGCGCCCGCCGGGCCTGCCTCCGTGGCCCGGGCCCGCGCCACCCGACCTACCCGATCCGCTCCCTCCACCCGGCCCGCTCCCTGCGCCCGGTCCGCGGCTCCGGCCGCCACGGCTCCGTCCGCCACCGTCCCGGCCGCCACCGCACCGGCCGTCGTCGTCCCGTTCTCCGTCATCCCGGCCTCCGTCATCCCTGTCTTCACCGTCCTGGCCTTCGTCATCCCGGTATCCGTCATCCCGGTATCCGTCATCCCGCTCTGCGTCATCGGGCTCGTCCTCCTGCCGCGTGGCCCTCTCGGGGGCGGTCGTCTTCGGGTGCGTGGTGTGCGGGGCGGTCTTCCGCAGGCCGGTCGTCCGCAGGCCGGGCGTCGGCGGGGCGGTCCGCGTGCTTCGGGTTCCGTACGCCCTCGCCGGGTGCGCGGCGGGGCCCGCGTGGGGAGTCGAGCTGCGCCGCGAGCAGGGCGGCCAGGGCGAGCACGAAGCCGAGGCTCTGGAGGAGGCCGAGGGACTCGCCGAGGCCGAGACCGACGAGGGTCGCGACCAACGGGGACAGCAGTACCAGCGGCGCGGAGGCGCCCACCGGCAGCCTGCCGATCCCGCGGAACCACAGGGTGTACGCGATGAGCCCGCCCATGGAGCCGAGCCAGAGGTAGCCGGCCGCGGCACCGGCGTCGATCCGCTGCGGCACCCCCTCGACCGCGAGGGTCAGCGGAAGCAGCATCAGACCGCCCACCGCGAGCTGCCAGCCGGCCAGGGCCATGGGGCCGACCCCCGCCGGGCGCCCCCAGCGCTTGGCGAGGACCAGGCCGAGGGCCATGGTCGCCGTACCGGCGAGGCCCGCGAGCACCCCGACGGCGTCGAGGCGGGCGCGCGGCCCGAGCACGACGAAGCCGACGCCGACCACACCGACGACGCCCCAGCACAGCCGCCAGGCCGTCGGCCGGTCGCGGAGCACCGCGACGGCCAGCACCGCGACAAGCAGCGGCTGGGCGGCGCCGAGGGTGGCGGCGACCCCGCCGGGCAGCCGTTCGGCCGCCAGGAACAGCAGCGGGAAGAAGGCGCCGATGTTGAGCGCGCCCAGGACGGCGGCCTTCCACCACCAGTCCCCGCGCGGCAGGACGCGGGTGAGGGCCAGCGCGAGCAGCCCGGCGGGCAGGGCGCGCATCAGTCCGGCGAACAGCGGGTGACCCGGCGGCAGCAGCTCCGTGGTCACGGCGTACGTGGTGCCCCAGGAGATCGGGGCGAGGGCGGTCAGCGCGACGGTCGCGGCGCGCTGCGCGGACGAGGTCCGCGACGGGCCCGGCGACCGTGGGGTCGAGGTCTGCATGGCGGTAGTCTCGGCGCCGAGCGGCCATGAATCCAAAGCATGATTGCGATGACAGCCATGAACGGGAACGATGGCTCCATGGACCTCCAACAGCTCCGGTACGTCGTCGCCGTCGCCGAGACCCGCAACTTCACACGGGCGGCGGAGCGCTGCCTGGTGGTGCAGTCGTCGCTCAGTCACCGGATCGCGAACCTGGAGCGGGAGCTCGGGGTCAAGCTGTTCGCCCGGTCCAGCCGCCGGGTCGAACTGACCAGCGCCGGGGAGGCGTTCCTCGTCGGCGCGCGCGAGTGCCTGACCGCCGCCGACCGGGCGGTGGCCGACGCCGCCGCCGCGACGGGCGTGGTGCGCGGCACCCTCGCGGTGGGCGTCATAGTGACCACGGCCGCCGTCGACGTACCCGAGGTGCTGCAGCGGTACCGGGCCCGCCACCCGGACGTGCGGGTCCTGCTGCGCGCCGGGGGCAGCGACGAACTCGCGGCGGCGGTGCGGCGGGGCGACCTGGACATCGCCTTCCTCGGCCTGCCCGAGGGCGCGCGGCCGCCCGGCGTGGAGACCCTCGCCCTCGACCGCGACGAGCACGTGCTGGTGGTGCCCACCGGTCACCGCCTCGCGGGCGCCGCCCGGGTCACGCTCCTCGACATCGCCGACGAGACGTTCGTGGACTTCGTGGCGGGGACGCCCGCGCGGGCCCAGTCCGACCAGGCGTTCGCCGCCGCGGGCCTGGCCCGCGACGTCGCGTACGAGGCCGGGGTCGCGGAGCTGATCACCCGGCTGGTCGCGCGGGACCTCGGCGTCGCGCTGCTGCCGTCGGCGTTCGTGCGGCCGCTGGCCGCCGGCGATCCGGAACTGGCCCTGGTGCCGGTGGCGGACGGGCCGCGCCGCGTCGAGTACCTGGCGTGGGGGCGGTTCAACCCGAGCCCGGCGACGCGGGCGATGCTGGACGTCCTCGGGGTCCGGGGCGCCGACCCCGAGGACTGATGACGCGTCAGGGCCGGGGCACGTTACGGAGGTTGGAGCGGGCCATCTGGAGCATGCGGCCCACCCCGCCGTCCAGGACGATCTTGCTGGCGGAGAGCGCGAAGCCGGTGACCATCTCGGACTTGATCTTGGGCGGGATGGACAGGGCGTTGGGGTCGGTGACGACGTCGACGAGGGCGGGGCCCTTGTGGGCGAAGGCGTCCTTGAGGGCGCCCGCGAGCTGCTTGGGCTTCTCCACGCGGACGCCGTGGGCCCCGGCCGCGCGGGCCACGGCCGCGAAGTCCGGGTTGTGGTTGGTGGTGCCGTGCGAGGGCAGGCCCGCGACCAGCATCTCCAGCTCCACCATCCCCAGCGAGGAGTTGTTGAAGAGGACCACCTTCACCGGCAGGTCGTACTGCACCAGGGTGAGGAAGTCGCCCATCAGCATGGAGAAGCCGCCGTCGCCCGACATCGCCACGACCTGCCGCCGCCGGTCGGTGAACTGCGCGCCGATGGCCTGCGGCAGCGCGTTGGCCATGGAGCCGTGGCTGAAGGAGCCGATGACGCGGCGCCTGCCGTTGGGCGTGAGGTAGCGGGCGGCCCAGACGTTGCACATGCCGGTGTCGACCGTGAAGATCGCCGAATCGTCGGCGAGGTCGTCGAGGACGGAGGCGACGTACTCGGGGTGGATCGGGACGTGCTTGTCGACCTTGCGGGTGTAGGCCTTGACCACGCCCTCCAGCGCGTCGGCGTGCTTCTTCAGCATCTTGTCGAGGAACTTGCGGTTCGACTTCGGCGAGACGCGCGGGGTCAGGCAGCGCAGCGTCTCGCGTACGTCGCCCCACACCGCGAGGTCCAGCTTCGAGCGACGGCCGAGGCGCTCGGGGCGCACGTCGACCTGGGCGATCTTCACGTCGTCGGGCAGGAAGGCGTTGTACGGGAAGTCGGTGCCGAGCAGGATGAGCAGGTCGCACCCGTGGGTGGCCTCGTAGGCGGCGCCGTAGCCGAGCAGCCCGCTCATGCCCACGTCGTACGGGTTGTCGTACTGGATCCACTCCTTGCCACGCAGGGCGTGCCCCACCGGGGACTTGACCTTCTCGGCGAAGGCCATCACCTCGGCGTGCGCGCCGGCCGTGCCGCTGCCGCAGAACAGCGTGACCTTGTCGGCCTCGTCGACCATCGCGGCGAGCGCGTCGATCTCGGCGTCGCCGGGGCGCACGGTGGGGCGGGTGGTGACGAGGGCGGTCTCGACGGCCTTCTCCGGGGCGGGCTCGGAGGCGAGGTCGCCCGGCAGGGAGACGACGCTGACGCCGGACCGGCCCACGGCGTGCTGGATGGCGGTGTGCAGCAGGCGGGGCATCTGCCGCGGGCTGGAGATCAGTTCGCAGTAGTGGCTGCACTCGCGGAACAGATGGTCGGGGTGGGTCTCCTGGAAGTAGCCGAGGCCGATCTCGGAGGAGGGGATCTGCGAGGCCAGGGCGAGGACCGGGGCCATGGAGCGGTGGGCGTCGTACAGGCCGTTGATGAGGTGGAGGTTGCCGGGGCCGCAGGAGCCCGCGCAGGCGGCGAGCGAGCCGGTGATCTGCGCCTCCGCCCCGGCGGCGAAGGCGGCGGTCTCCTCGTGCCGGACCTGGATCCACTCGATGCCCTTGGTGCGCCGGATCGCGTCCACGACGGGGTTCAGGCTGTCGCCGACGACGCCGTAGAGGCGTTTCACCCCGGCGCGGACGACGATGTCGACGAACTGCTCGGCGACGTTCTGCTTGGCCATGTCTTCACGCACCCCTTCGGTCGCTGTGGGTCCATGAATTCACAGGGAACGCGCTCACGCCTCCCACACGGCGGCGGCCGTACGGTCATCGGCGTACCCCTTGACCCGCACCTGGGTGTCGGCGAGGAACGCGGCGAGGCCGGGCGGGCCGCTCCCGGCCCAGCGGCGGGTGAGGTGGCGGGCCAGCTCGGGCTCCCCGCGCAGCGGTTCGGCGAGGCCGCCGGTGCACAGCAGCAGGGTGTCACCCGGGCGGGCGACGGAGGCGCGGAACCGGAAGGGGTCGCGCGGCGGCGCGGGCGCGGGCTCGTACGGGCTCGGGGGCGTGGTGATGCCCAGGTCCACGGTGAGCCGGTCGCCCTCGGGGGTGCGCGCCGTCGGCGAGCCGAAGCCGACCACGGCGGCGCCGGTGGCGGTGGCGACCCGCGGCTCGATGTCCTCCCACGCGCCGCCGCGCAGCCGGAACAGGCCGCCGGAGCCGACGCCGAAGAACACCCGGGTGCGGCAGCGCGGGTCGGCGGGCAGCAGCAGGCAGCGCAGGGACGCCGTGTACTCCTCCGGCTCCAGGCCGAGGTCGGCGGCGCGGGCGCGCAGCCTGCCGAGGCTGCGGTCGGTGAGCCGGTGCAGGCCGGACTTCAGGTCGCCGCGGCGGGCGGCCCGGATGTCCTGCGCGAGCCGCGCGTGGCTGCGGCCCACGGCCCTGCCGATCCACGCGCAGGCGTCGGCCGCCGCGCGGTGCGCCCCCGCCGTGGCGCGGGCGCCGGTGGCCATGGCGACCAGGACCAGCGCGTCCTCGCCGGACCCGAACCGGGCGGTGAGCAGGGCGTCCCTGCGCGGCTCGCCCCGGTACCGCGCCGAGTCCCCGCGCAGGGACACCGCGCGCAGCGTGCTGGTGCCGTAGCGGGCGCCGTCGAGCACGGTGTCGGCGACGAGGCTGCCGAGGTCGTCCGGGTCGGCCGCGGGCAGCCCGGTCGGCTCGGGCTCATAGGTCGGCGGCCCGTCCCCCACGTACGCCGCCTCCGCCTTTTCGGCCACCTCCGGGACACCGGCACCCCGGCCCTGGACGGACGCCCCGGGCGCCGAGGGAAAGCTGACGGGGCCGGAGGGGGCGGCGGGGGCCCAGGGGGCGGGGGCGCGGTAGGTGGGGGGCACCGAGCGTGCGGGCCCCTCGGGGCGGGGAGACCCGGGCCCCGCGCCTCCGTCGGCGGGTCGGGGTGGCTGTGCGCGTGTCCCTGGGGCGGGCGGGGGTGTGGCCGAGGGTTCGCCTTCGGCGGGAGGCTTGGAGAGAGGGTCACCTTGGGCGGGTGGCCTGGCGGGCGCTGGTGGTGTGCCTCCGG
Organism: Streptomyces longispororuber; assembly: GCF_014656095.1. Lineage (GTDB taxonomy): Bacteria > Actinomycetota > Actinomycetes > Streptomycetales > Streptomycetaceae > Streptomyces > Streptomyces longispororuber. The sequence goes on along the minus strand of NZ_BNBT01000025.1, from coordinate 1,117 downwards.
CCGGTGGCTTGGCAAGGGCCGGCGGTGCGCCTTCGGCACCTCCGGCCGGTGGCTTGGCGAGGGCCGGCGGTGCGCCTTCGGCCGGTGCCCCGGTGGGTGTCGCGGGGGGCTGGGCGGGCGCCGCCGGTGGTCCTGCGGGCGGTGCGGGTGGCCTAGCGGCTGGCGCGGGCGGTCCGACGGGTGCCGCCGGGGGCTCGGCGGATGTCGGAAGCGGTTTGGCGGACGGCGAGGGCGGCCCGGCGGACGGCTTGGGTGGCCCGGCGGGAGGCGCGGGCGCCCCGGCGGGAGGCTCGGGAGGTTTGGGCGGCCCGGCGGAGGGCGCCCGTGATCCGGCAGGTGGGGCAAGTGGCTCGTCGGAGGGCGGGCGTGGCCCGGCGGAGGGCGCCGGTGGCTCGGCCGCCGTTGGCCCGGTGGCGGTGGGCGACGTGCCGGCGGCCGTGGAGCCGGTGGACCGTGAGGGCCGCTCAGCCGCCGGGGAGCCGGTGGGCGGCGCGGGCGACCCGGCCGCCGGAGGCGGTTCGGCAGGCGGCGAGGGCGGTTCGGCGGGTCGTGACGGCCGGGCTGCGAGGGTGGCGTGCTGCGGGGGCGAGTCCTCGGCGTGGGCGCCTCGTTGGCCCGGAACCGCACCGGGCACGGGCTCCCGCCCAGCCGGGGCAGCCTTCCGCGCGGCCAGGGTGGTCTCCGCGGCCTTTTCCGCAGCCGGGTCGGTCTTCCGCCCGGCCGGGCCGGTCCCCGCGGCCTTCCTCCCGGCCGAGTCGGACTCCGCAGCCTCCTGCCCAGCCAGGTCGGACATCTCAGCCTCCCGCCCGGCCGGGACCGCACGTCCTCGCCCACCCGGGGCGGCCTCGGACCGGGCTTCCCCGCCCCCACGGGGCCCAACCCGGTCCTCCGTGCTCGGGACGGACCCCGTCCGCTCTCCCCCGCCAGGGGCAGCCCCGTCGGCGGCAGCTCCCGCCAGGGCCCCCGCCCCGCCCTCACGGCCCGGGCCGGGCTCCCCCGGCTCGCCGGAGGCGGTCGTCCCGGGCCACGCCGCCCGGGAGCGGCCCGTCGCGAAGTTCGTGGTGCCGTCCGGCGGGCGGGGCGGTCCGGCCGTCGGGGCGCGGCGGATGCCGCGGGG
>NZ_BNBT01000024.1 GCF_014656095.1 Streptomyces longispororuber | reverse complement strand
CGTGCGGGAGCCCGGCCGCGCCGCCGCGCGCGGGGTGCGGGCGAGGGCGGCCTCGGCGTGGGCGGGCCGGCGCCTGCGCCACCCCGGGGCGCAGCCGGGCTGACAGAAGTGGTCGACCGGCGTCGCGCGTCCGGCGTTTCCGCAGGCCAGTGCAGATGACAACGGTGTTCGGAACCGCGTTGCCAGATACCCCCCACCCGTAGTTGACTGAGGGCGTCGCCAGGGGCGGCGTACGGCGTCCGCGGAACCGGAGGAGCGCGTCATGGGCACGGGAAGCCACGACCACGGCCACGCGCCGCCCGCCACGGGCACGGCGACGGCGGCGTACCGGGGGCGTCTGCGGATCGCGCTGGGGATCACGCTCACCGTGATGGTGGTGGAGATCGTCGGCGGCGTGGTCGCGGATTCGCTCGCGCTGATCGCGGACGCGACGCACATGGCCACCGACGCGCTCGGCCTGGGCATGGCGCTGTTCGCCGTCCACATGGCGGGCCGCCCGGCGAGCGCGCACCGCACCTTCGGGTACGCCCGCGCCGAGATCCTCGCCGCGCTCGCCAACTGCCTGCTGCTGTTCGGCGTCGGCGGCTACGTCCTGTACGAGGCGGTGCAGCGGTTCGTCACGCCGTCCGAGACCGAGGGCGGCCTCACCGCCGTCTTCGGCCTCGTCGGTCTGGCGGCGAACCTCGTCTCGCTGCTCCTGCTGATGAGCGGCCAGAAGGACAGCCTCAACGTGCGCGGCGCCTTCCTGGAGGTCATGGCGGACGCGCTCGGCTCGGTGGCGGTCCTGGTGTCGGCGGCCGTCATCCTGCTCACCGGCTGGCAGACCGCCGACCCGATCGCCTCGCTGGTGATCGGCCTCATGATCGTGCCGCGCACCTGGAAGCTGCTGCGCGACACCCTGGACGTGCTGCTCGAAGCGGCGCCCAAGGGCGTCGACATGGAGGAGGTGCGCGCCCACATGCTGGCCCTGCCGGGTGTCGAGGACGTGCACGACCTGCACGCCTGGACCATCACCTCGGGCATGCCGGTGCTGTCCGCGCACGTCGTGGTGAGCGCGGAGACGCTGAGCGCCGTGGGCCACGAGAAGCTGCTGCACGACCTGCAGGGCTGCCTGGGCGACCACTTCGACGTCGCGCACTGCACGTTCCAACTGGAGCCGGGCGGCCACGCGGTGCACGAGCCGCGGCTCTGCCACTGACTCCTGCCGCCGCCCCGTCACGCGCGGGCGGTGCCGTCACGGGCAGTGCTACATTGGCCATGACCTTGAGCAGGCGGGGACATCGGGCCCCGCGGACGGAAGGAGGAGGTGGGTCGATGACGGCCGCGGTCCACGCCGCCCCGCGCGGCGACGCGCTCATCCCCACTTCCCGGGCCCACGGCTGCCCCTTTCGCGGACGCCCCTTCCGTACGCGTGACGCGTGCGCGGGTGCCTCCCCACGGCGGCCGGGCCCTCGACTCAAGGGTTTCCACCGTTGACTCAGCACGAGAACCAGCAACAGCCCCAGGAGCACGTCCAGCAGCAGGTGCGGGACGCCTTCTTCGCCCTGCACCACGGCCTGCCCCGGCAGGGCCCCGGCTCCGACGCCACCACCCGGCGCCTGCTCGCCCTCGCCGGTGAGCTGCCCGACCGTCCGCGCGTGCTCGACCTGGGCTGCGGGCCCGGCCGGTCGGCGCTGCTGCTCGCCGCGGAGGCGGGCGCGGCCGGCGCCGAGGTGACGGCCGTCGACCTGCACGAACCGTTCCTCGACGAGCTGCGCGCGGCCGCCCGGGCCCGCGGGCTCGACGGCTCGGTCCGCACCGAGGTGGCCGACATGGGCGCCCTCCCCCACCCGGACGGGTCCTTCGACCTCGTGTGGGCGGAGAGCTCCGTCTACTGCGTCGGCTTCGACACCGCCCTGCGGGCCTGGCGGCGGCTGCTCGCGCCGGGCGGGACGCTCGTCCTCACCGAGTGCGAGTGGACGACCGACCGGCCGTCCGCCGCGGCCCGCGCCTTCTGGGACGGGCAGTACCGGCTGCGGACCACCGGGGAGAACACGCGCGCGGCACTCGCCGCCGGCTACTCCGTGCTCGGCGTCGTGCCGCAGCCGGAGTCGGACTGGGAGGAGTACTACGCCCCGCTGCGGGCCCGCGCCGACGCCGCCGACCCGGGGTGGCCGGGCATGGCCGAGGCGCTCGCCGCCACCCGGGCCGAGCTCGCGATGCGCCGCGACCACGGGGACGAGTACGGGTACACCGGGTACGTCCTGCGCCCCGCGGGCGACGGCTGGCGCACCCGGCCAGAGGCCGCGTCGGGCGCCGACCGCGCGGCGGTGCGCGCCGTGCACGCCGCGGCCTTCCCCACCCGGGCCGAGGCCGACCTGGTGGACGCGCTGCGCGCCGACGCGGACGCCTGGCTGGAGGGCATGTCGTACGTCGCCGAGACGTCCGACGGCGAGGTCGTGGCGCACGCGCTCCTCACGCGCTGCCACGTCGACGAGGCCCCGGCGCTCTGTCTGGCGCCCGTGGCCGTGCTGCCGGCGTACCAGCGCACGGGCGCCGGTTCGGCGGTGGTGCGCGCCGTGCTGAGCGCCGCGCGCGCCCATGGCGAGCATCTGGTCCTCGTCCTCGGCCATCCCGAGTACTACCCGCGGTTCGGGTTCGTCCCGGCCTCGCGCCACGGGATCAAGCCAGGTTTCGAGGTGCCGGACGCGGCGATGATGGCGCTGGTCCTCGACGGGCCCGCCGGACCAGGTGATTCCGGGGCCGTGCCGCGCGGCACGATCACCTATCCGCCCGCCTTCGGGGTCTGATACCGCGGCCCCCGCGCGTCCCGTCCGCGACCGTCGCGGACGGGACATGCGGGGTCCCCGAAGTGCCGGATACACCGGTTTCGTACGGCAGACTTGAGGTCCGAGAACGAAGCTAAGGATGGGTATGCCGATCACACCTGCCACCGCGGCGCACAGCTCGTCGAACGGCGCCGGAGAGACAATCTTGCTCGAGCTCGTCGACGAGGACGGCAGGACGATCGGCACCGCGGAGAAGCTCGCCGCCCACCAGGCGCCCGGGCAGTTGCACCGGGCGTTCTCCGTCTTCCTCTTCGACGAGCAGGGCAGGCTGCTGCTCCAGCAGCGGGCGCTCGGCAAGTACCACTCCCCCGGCGTGTGGTCCAACACCTGCTGCGGCCACCCCTTCCCCGGCGAGGCGCCGTTCGCGGCCGCGGCCCGGCGCACCTTCGAGGAGCTCGGCGTCTCGCCGTCGCTGCTCGCCGAGGCGGGCACCGTGCGCTACAACCACCCGGACCCGGACTCGGGCCTGGTCGAGCAGGAGTACAACCACCTGTTCGTGGGGATGGTGCAGGCCGCGCTGCGGCCGGACCCCGAGGAGGTCGGCGGGACGGCGTTCGTCACGGCCGAGGAGCTGGCGGAGCGGCACGCGAAGGAGCCGTTCTCCGCGTGGTTCATGACGGTCCTGGACGCGGCACGCCCCGCGATCAAGGAGCTGACGGGCGCGGGCGCGGGCTGGTAGCACCTGGGGCGCCGCAGCCCGCCCCGGGTGCGTCCGCCAGGAGCGCCCGTCCGTCCGGTCGTCCGTCCACCGGGGCGCCCGCCCGTCTGCCCGTCCGTCCGCCCGGGGGCGCCCGCCCGGGGCCGTGCCGGGCCCTCAGCCCGCCCGGGGCCGTGCCGGGCCCTCAGCGCCCCCGCAGCCCTCAGGAGCCGCAGAGGCCTCAGGGGTGGTGCGGCCGGCCGTGGGCGCCGCCGGGTTTCAGGGGCAGCGCCGCCCAGATGACCTTGCCGCCGCTCGCCGTGTGCTCCACGTCGCAGGCGCCGCCCGCCTCGCGGGTGATCTCACGGACCAGCAGCAGTCCGCGGCCACCGGTCTGGCCGTGGTCGGCCACCAGGGCGGTCGGGCGGTAGGGGTGGTTGTCCTCGACGGACACCCGCACCCACTCGGCGCCGACCGCGACCTCCACGGCGAGCGTCGGGGAGAGCAGCGCCGCGTGCCGTACCGCGTTGGTGACCAGCTCGGAGACGATGAGCAGCAGGCCCTGCACCACCTCGTCCGAAGCCGGTACGCCCTGGCGCGCGAGCAGGTCGCGCACCGCGCGCCGTGCCTGCGGCACCGAGGCGTCGACGGCGGGTGCGGTGAACCGCCACACGCCTTCGTACGGCACTCGCCCACTGTCCCGAGGGAGTGGGCCCGGCCCTCTCCCGTCGTTCCCCATCGCCCGGTCCCCGCCCTCGCGCTCGATTGTCACCACACTAAGAGTGTTGGTAACGCGCTGGTCCGTACCGCACTACTGACCAGAAGTCAGCGAGTATCGACGGGATTTGATCGTCGACGTCTGCCCACGTCAACCGCGCGACTGGTCTTGGTCCCCTTCTGTCTGCTTCACCGTTTCTTCAGGTTGTACGGCTTCCCTGCCCCCTCCGAGGCGATCGTCACGCTCCGTGTTCAAAAGGGCGTCGTCCAGCGGGCGGCCGACCCCGCTGCCGACCCCGGTGCCGCCCCCGCTGTCCGCCCCTCGGTCGGCCACGAGGCTGATGATGCGCCGGGCCCCGATGCCCGTGGCGAGGAGGCCGAGGCCGTCGAAGAGCAGGGCCAGGGAGAAGAAGGTGCCGATGACGTACTGGCTGCTGCTCGGCCACTCGGCGAGCACCAGCACGCCGAGGAGGACGCCGAAGGCGCCCTGCAGCAGGGTCACGGCCATCTGCGGGCCGCGCACCACCACGCTGCCGACGAGCCGGAAGACGCCGCCGGTGAGGAACAGCAGCGCCGCGAACATCGTCAGGGTCTCCGCCGCCGCGTCGGGCCTGCGGATGACGACGACGCCCGCCGCGAGGTTCAGCGCGGCGACGACCACGCCGAGCCAGAAGAAGCTGGTGCCGCGCGACTGCACCGCGTGCAGCAGCGCCACGACGCCGCCGACCAGCAGCAGCCAGCCGAAGAGCAGCATCGAGGTGAGGGTGGCGACCCCCGCGTAGACCAGGCCCACCAGGCCGCCGAGGGCGAGGACGGCGCCGAGCAGCGCCAGCAGGCCGAAGCCGCGGCTGAGGGCCTTGGGGTCCGCGCCGCCGGGCCCTGGGGCACCGGCCGGGTCCCGGGGCGTGCCCCGGGCCTTGTCACGTCCGAACATGAGTGCCTCCGTCCGCCGTGCGCAGCCGCCCCTCGTCGATCGTACGATCGCCGCGGCCGGATAGCATCCGGCGCATGGAGCCGCAGCTCAAGCAGGCCGTCGCGGACGGCGTCGCCACCGTCGTCATCGACCATCCGGCGAAGCGCAACGCCATGACGGCGGACATGTGGCGCGCCCTGCCCCCGCTGCTCGACGCCCTCGCCGCCGATCCGGCGGTGCGCGCCCTCGTCCTGACCGGCGCGGGGGACACCTTCTGCGCGGGGGCCGACATCTCCTCGCTGCGCGCCGGGCCCGGCCGGGCGCAGGAGCTCTCGGTGCGCGCCGAGGAGGCCCTGGCCGCGTTCCCCAAGCCGACGCTCGCGGCGGTGCGCGGCCACTGCGTGGGCGGCGGCGCCCAGCTCGCGGCGGCCTGCGACCTGCGGTTCGCGGACGAGGGCGCGTCGTTCGCGGTGACCCCGGCGAAGCTGGGCATCGTCTACCCGGCGTCGGCCACGCGCCGCCTGGCCGCCCTGGTGGGCCCGGCCACGGCGAAGTACCTGCTGTTCTCGGGCGAGCCGATCGACGCGCGGCGGGCCCTGCGCACGGGCCTGGTGGACGAGGTGCTCCCGGCCGGGGAACTGGCCGGGCGCGTCGCGGAGTTCACCCGGGTCCTCGCCTCGCGCTCGCTGCTCACGCAGGCGGCGGCCAAGGAGTTCACGGGCGGGCGCACGGACCGGGACGGGCACTGGGCGCGGCAGGCGCGCGGCAGCGGCGACGCCGCCGAGGGCGTCGCCGCCTTCCTGGAGCGCAGGCAGCCGCGCTTCACCTGGACCCTGCCGGACGGGGCCGCTACGCGGACCGCGCCGCGCTGAACCGGCTCCTGTCGCGGAGCATCGCCACGAGGTGGGCGGGCGCCTTCCCGGGCGAGCCCGCGTCGTAGGGCGGCTGGGGGTCGTACTCGGCCATGAGCTGGACGGTCTGGGCGCGTTCGTCGCCCGCGATCCGCCCGACGAGGGCGAGGCCCATGTCGATGCCGGAGGAGACGCCGGCGGCCGTCACGTACTTGCCGTCGAAGACGACGCGCTCCTGAGAGGGGCGCACGCCGAGCCTCTCCAGCTCGCCGAGGGCGAGCCAGTGGGAGGTCGCCGTGCGGCCGTCGAGGAGCCCGGCGGCGGCCAGGGCGAGGGAGCCGGTGCACACGGACGTCGTCCAGGTGGTGGTGGCGTCGGCGGCGCGCAGCCAGCCGAGCAGCGCCTCGTTCTCCATCTGGTCGCTCTGGCCGGGGCCGCCGGGCACCACCAGGACGTCCGGCCGCGGCACCTCGTCGAAGGTCTTGTCGGCGACGAGGGCGAGGCGGCCGGTGTCGTCGCGCACGGGTCCGGTGCGCTCGGCCACGAGGACGACCTCCGCGCCCGGGACGCCGCCGAGCGTCTGGAAGGGGCCCACCGCGTCCAGGGCGGTGAAGCGTTCGTACAGGGCGATGGCGATCTGCATACGGGTTCCTAGGTGAGGGAGGTGGACAGGACGGTCGTGGAAGGCGGGGCGTGGAAGCGGCGGCGGTACTCCGCGGGGGCGGTGCCCAGCGCCTTGAGGAAGGCGCGGCGCATGGCCTCCGGGGTGCCGTAGCCGCAGGCGCGGGAGACCTCCTCGACCCCGCGCGAGGTGTCCTCCAGGAGGCGGCGCGCGTGCTCGACGCGGACGCGGTCGACGTACTTGCCGGGTGTCATGCCGGTCTCGGCCTGGAAGGCGCGGGCGAAGTGGCGCGGCGAGAGCCGGGCGCGCGCGGCCAGCCTCTCGACGCTCAGGTCGTCGTCCGGGTGCTCGGTGATCCACTGCTGGACCTCGCGCAGCGGCTCGCGGCTCGCGGTCTGCGCGGCCAACTGGGCGCTGAACTGGGCCTGGTTGCCTGGCCTGCGCAGGAACACGACCAGGTGGCGGGCGATGGTGAGGGCCATGGCGCGGCCGAGGTCCTCCTCGACCAGGGCGAGCGCGAGGTCGATGCCCGCCGTGACGCCCGCCGACGTCGCCACGCTGCCGTCGCGTACGTAGATGGGGTCCGGCTCGACCCGGACGGCCGGGTGGTCGCGGGCGAGCTTGTCGCAGTACGCCCAGTGGGTCGTGGCCCGGCGGCCGTCGAGCAGGCCCGCCCGGGCCAGCAGGATCGCCCCGGTGCACACGGAGACCAGGCGCCGTGCGCGCGGCCCGTGGACGCGCAGCCAGTCGACCAGGTCCGGGCGGCGCGGGCGGGTGCCGAGCCCGCCGGGCACGAGCAGCGTGTCGGGTGCGGGGGCCGCGTCGAGCGCGCGCAGGGAGTGGTCCGGGACCAGGGTGAGGCCGCTGGAGGTGCGCACGGGGGCGCCGTCCAGGGAGGCCGTGGACACCCGGTACGCGGGGTCGCCGCCGGGGTCGGCGGCCCCGCTGAACACTTCCGCCGGGCCGGTGACGTCGAGACTCTGGACGCCTTCGAAGAGGACGACGAGGACGGTTCGCTGCGCCATGGCCTCGATTCTTCGGGCAGGGGCGGGGTGGCCGCAATGACGGACACCCCACCATTCCTGCCATGGCACGCCCCGGCAGGTGGCCCGCGTGGTGTGCGGTGCCCCACCCTTCCCGCCATACCAACCAGTCGGTAACGTACGGGCATGACCTCTGCGACGACCTCCGCATCCTCCGCCGCCGGCGCGGACCCGCACCCGCGCGCGGGGCGCCGCTGCCACGGCGTCCTGAACGCCCTGCACTCGACCCACTACTTCGCGCCCGATCTGGGCCGGGAGCTGGGCGCCCTGGGGATCGCGCACCCTCGGGCCGTCAACTTCGCCGCCCGCGCGGCGGCGATGGGTGCCGTCGGCGCCGGAGCCGTGACGGCGGCCTTCTACAACTACCGGCCGGAGACCGTCGCCGAGCACGTGCCCGCGGTCTGGAGCGTCGCGGCACCCGACGCCGTCCTCGCGGCGCGGCTGCGGGCCGTCGACACCACGCTGCGGCGGCTGCTCGGCGACGAGGCCGTCGCCTCCCCGGAGATGGCGGAGGCGGCACGGCTCGCGCTGCGCGCCACCGAGGCCTGCACGCGCGCCGGGCGGCCCCTGTACTCCGCCCACGCCGACCTGCCCGTGCCCGAGGAACCGCACCTGGCGTACTGGCACGCCGCGACGCTGCTGCGCGAGCACCGCGGCGACGGGCACCTGGCCGCCCTCCTGGACGCCGGGCTCGACCCGGTGGAGGCCCTGGTGAGCCACACGGCGACCGGCAAGGGCATGACACCGCGGCGGAACCTCGCCATCCGCGGCTGGACCCAGGACGACTGGGACGCGGCGGTGGAGCGGCTGCGGGCGCGCGGAGTCCTCGCCGCCGACGGCGAGTTGACCGAGGCGGGCGCCGCGCTGCGGGAGCGGGTGGAGGAGCACACCGACCGCCTCGACCGGGCGCCGTACGAGCACCTGGGCGCGGCCGGCGTCGAGCGCCTCACCGAGCTGGGCGGGGCGTTCGCCGGGGCGGCGGCACGGGCGGGAGCGTTCCCGGCGGACCTGCTGGGCAAGGCCTGAGCGGGGGCCCCGGGGCGGGGCTCCGCCAGGGGCCCCGGGGAGGGCCGGTGGCCGCCCGGGGCGCATGATCCGCGGTGTTCGAGGTACCCGTTCGTTCCCGGCCCCCGTTCCGTGGGCCGCGACGAAGGGAGAGTCCAGGTGTTCCGTGCGATCGCGGATGTGCTGCGGCAGATCGGTGGCGCCATCGCCACCGTGGTGACGCTTCCGTTCCGGGCGCTGGCCCGGCTGTTCGGCGGAGCCTCCAGCTCCGCGAGGGGCGGAGGCCGGGGGCGGGCCCGACGGGTCTGAGGGGCCAGGGGCCTGAGGGGCCAGGGGCCCGAGGGGCCGCGAGTTCGACGGGGCCACGAGTCCGACGCGTGTGCGGGTCCGACGGGTCTGGACGCCCCCTGTCGGTGCCACCTGCCACAATTGCCGGGCAACCTCAGTGAGAAGGCGGTACCGGAACGTGGCACCCTCGCAGACGTCCACCCCAGCGTCCATCGAAAGCAGGATCGCCGAGGAACTCGGCGTACGGGAACGGCAGGTCAAGGCCGCCGTCGACCTGCTCGACGGCGGGTCGACGGTCCCCTTCATCGCCCGGTACCGCAAGGAGGCGACCGAGTCCCTCGACGACGCGCAGCTCCGCACGCTCGAGGAGCGCCTGCGCTATCTGCGCGAGCTGGAGGAGCGGCGCGCCGCCGTCCTCGACTCGGTGCGCGAGCAGGGCAAGCTCACCGACGAGCTGGAGGCGCGCATCCGCGAGGCCGACACCAAGGCCCGCCTCGAGGACATCTACCTGCCGTACAAGCCCAAGCGGCGCACCAAGGCCCAGATCGCCCGTGAGGCGGGCCTGGAGCCGCTGGCCGAGGGGCTGCTCGCGGACCCGGGCGTGGAGCCCCTCGCGGCGGCCGCCGCGTTCGTCGACGCCGACAAGGGCGTCGCGGACGCGCAGGCCGCGCTCGACGGCGCCCGGGCGATCCTGACGGAGCGCTTCTCCGAGGACGCGGACCTGATCGGCGAGTTGCGCGAGCGCATGTGGACGCGCGGCCGGCTCGCCGCGAAGGTCCGCGAGGGCAAGGAGGAGGCGGGCGCGAAGTTCGCCGACTACTTCGACTTCGCCGAGCCGTTCACGGACCTCCCCTCGCACCGCGTCCTCGCCCTGCTGCGCGGCGAGAAGGAGGACGTCCTCGAACTGGTCCTGGAGCCCGAGGAGCCCACGGAGGGACCGTCGTCGTACGAGGGCCTGGTCGCCCGGCGCTTCGGGATCGCCGACCGCGGGCGCCCCGGCGACAAGTGGCTCGCCGACACGGTCCGCTGGGCCTGGCGCACCCGCATCCTCGTGCACCTGGGCATCGACCTGCGGCTGCGGCTGCGCACCGCCGCCGAGGACGAGGCCGTGCGCGTCTTCGCGTCGAACCTGCGCGACCTGCTGCTCGCCGCGCCCGCGGGCACGCGCGCGACGCTGGGCCTGGACCCGGGTTTCCGTACGGGCGTGAAGGTCGCCGTCGTGGACGCCACCGGCAAGGTCGTCGCCACCGACACGATCCACCCGCACGTCCCGGCGAACAAGTGGGACGCGTCCCTCGCCACCCTGGCCCGGCTCGCGAAGGAGCACGCGGTCGACCTGGTCGCCATCGGCAACGGCACGGCGTCCCGCGAGACGGACAAGCTCGCCGGTGAACTCATCGCCAAGCACCCGGAGTTGGGGCTCACCAAGGTCATGGTCTCCGAGGCCGGCGCGTCGGTGTACTCGGCCTCCGCCTTCGCCTCGCAGGAGCTGCCGGACCTCGACGTGTCGCTGCGCGGCGCCGTGTCCATCGCCCGCCGCCTCCAGGACCCGCTGGCCGAACTGGTGAAGATCGACCCGAAGTCCATCGGCGTCGGCCAGTACCAGCACGACCTGTCCGAGGTGAAGCTGTCCCGCTCCCTCGACGCGGTCGTCGAGGACTGTGTGAACGGCGTGGGCGTGGACGTGAACACCGCCTCCGCCCCGCTGCTCGCCCGGGTCTCCGGCATCGGCTCCGGCCTCGCCGAGAACATCGTGGCGCACCGCGACGCCAACGGCCCGTTCACCAGCCGCAAGGCCCTCAAGGACGTGCCGCGCCTCGGCCCGAAGGCGTACGAGCAGTGCGCGGGCTTCCTGCGCATCCGCGGCGGCGACGACCCGCTGGACGCCTCCAGCGTGCACCCCGAGGCGTACCCGGTCGTGCGCCGGATGGTGCAGCGGGCGGGCGTCGACGTACCGTCCCTCGTCGGCAACACGGCGGTGCTGCGCTCCCTGCGGCCCGACGACTTCGTGGACGACACCTTCGGTCTGCCCACCGTCACGGACATCCTCAAGGAGCTGGAGAAGCCCGGCCGCGACCCGCGTCCGGCGTTCAAGACGGCCACGTTCAAGGAGGGCGTCGAGAAGATCGGCGACCTCGCGCCCGGGATGGTGCTGGAGGGCGTGGTCACGAACGTCGCCGCGTTCGGCGCGTTCGTCGACATCGGCGTCCACCAGGACGGCCTGGTGCACGTCTCCGCGATGTCCAAGAGCTTCGTCAAGGACCCGCGGGACGTGGTGAAGCCGGGCGACATCGTGAAGGTGAAGGTCCTGGACGTCGACGTGGCGCGCAAGCGGGTTTCGCTGACGCTGCGCCTGGACGACGAGGCCGCGGGCGGCAGCGGGCAGCGGGAACGCGGCGGGCGCCCGCCGCACCAGCGGCAGGGGCGGGGCCGCGGCGGCCAGCAGAGCCGGGGCGGCCGGGCCAAGGGCGGCGGCCCTCAGCGCAAGGAGCGGCAGGCTGCGCCGCCTGCCAATGATGCGATGGCGGAGGCTCTGCGGCGGGCCGGGCTCGTTGACCCCAAGCGGCGCTGAGTGCGCCGTTGCGTGTGCCCGGCCGTGTCGTCGTGCGTCTGCGGACTCGTCGTGGCCGGTCGCGCAGTTCCCCGCGCCCCTTCGGGGGCGCACCGGGGCGGAGGTCAGGGTGACCGTTCGGTCACCTTGCCCTCCGCCACCTCCAGGCGGCGCGTGACGCGTACGGCGTCGAGCATGCGGCGGTCGTGGGTGACGAGGAGCAGCGTGCCGGTGTAGGAGTCGAGGGCCGACTCGAGCTGTTCGATGGCGGGCAGGTCGAGGTGGTTCGTCGGCTCGTCGAGGACCAGCAGGTTCACGCCCCGGCCCTGGAGCAGGGCGAGCGCGGCGCGGGTGCGCTCACCCGGGGACAGCGTCGCCGCCGGCCGCAGCACGTGGGCGGCCTTCAACCCGAACTTGGCGAGCAGCGTGCGAACCTCGGCGGGCTCGGTGTCGGGCACGGCCGCGCCGAACGCGTCGAGCAGCGACTCCGGGCCGTGGAACAGGGCCCGCGCCTGGTCGACCTCGCCGACGACCACGCCGGAGCCGAGCGCCGCGTGCCCCTCGTCGGCGGGGACGCGGCCGAGCAGGGCGGCCAGGAGCGTCGACTTGCCCGCGCCGTTCGCGCCGGTGATGGCGACGCGGTCGGCCCAGTCGAGCTGAAAGGTGACCGGGCCGAGCGTGAAGCCGCCGCGCCGCACCACCGCCTCGCGCAGGGTGGCGACGACGGCGCCGGAGCGCGGGGCCGCGGCGATCTCCATGCGGAGCTGCCACTCCTTGCGCGGCTCCTCGACGGATTCGTCGCGGTCCAGGCGCTCCAGCATCCGCTGCGTCTGGCGGGCCTTCGCGGCCTGCTTCTCGCTGGCCTCGCTGCGGAACTTGCGGCCGATCTTGTCGTTGTCGCTGGCCTTGCGGCGGGCGTTCTTGACGCCCTTGTCCATCCACGTCCGCTGCATCTGGGCCCGGTCCTGGAGCGCGGCGCGCTTGTCGGCGTACTCGTCGTACTCCTCGCGGGCGTGGCGCCGGGCCACCTCGCGCTCCTCCAGGTAGGCGTCGTAGCCGCCGCCGTAGAGGTTGACCCGCCCTTGGGCCAGGTCGAGTTCGAGGACCTTGGTGACGGTGCGGGACAGGAACTCGCGGTCGTGGCTGACGAGCACGGTGCCCGCGCGCAGGCCGCGCACGAACGCCTCCAGGCGGTCCAGGCCCGCCAGGTCCAGGTCGTTGGTGGGCTCGTCGAGCAGGAAGACGTCGTAGCGGGACAGGAGCAGCGAGGCGAGACCCGCGCGGGCGGCCTGGCCGCCGGACAGCGACGTCATCGGCTGGTCGAGGCCGACGGCCAGGCCCAGGGCGGCCGCGACCTCCTCGGCCCGCTCGTCCAGGTCGGCGCCGCCGAGCGCGAGCCAGCGCTCCAGGCTCGTGGCGTACGCGTCGTCGGCGCCGGGCGCGCCCTCGACCAGGCGCTCGGTGGCCTCGTCCATGGCGCGCTGGGCGGCGGTGACGCCGGTGCGGCGGGACAGGAACGCGCGGATGGTCTCGCCGGGGCGGCGGTCCGGCTCCTGCGGCAGGTGCCCGACGGTCGCCGTCGGCGGCGACAGGCTGATCCGCCCGGACTCGGGGGTGTCCAGGCCGGCGAGGAGGCGCAGCAGCGTGGACTTCCCGGCGCCGTTGGCGCCGACGAGGCCGATGACGTCGCCGGGGGCGACGACGAGGTCGAGTCCCTCGAAGAGGGAGCGGTCGCCGTGGCCGGCGGCGAGGTCTTTGGCGACGAGGGTTGCGTTCATCAGGGCCCGAGCGTAACCGCTGCCCGGCGCCCGCTGCCGGGCCGCCCGGGGGGGCACGCCCGAGCCGCCCCGGGGGCACGCCCGAGCCGCCCCGGGGCTCCGGGCCGAACCCGTCCGTACCTTGCCTCGCTCCCCGCCCCGGCCGCATCCGCCGTACCGTCCGGCGAGGCCACGGCGACGCCGGGGCGCGTCAGCCGGGGGCGGCCGCCACCAGGACGCTGTCGGAGGTCCGGGCCACCACGTAGGGCGCCCCGCCGGGGAGGGGGACGCGGTGCTCCCCCGGCTCCAGGACCTCGTCGAGGACCTCGTGGACGCGCGGGCGCCGCAGCCGGTCCACGCGGTACGCCGTGAGGCGGACCCGGCACGGGGACGTGACCCGCGCGACCGCCGCCCCGTCCGCGACCGCGAGCCGGGCGAGGCGGCGCCGTCGTACCGATCCCCGGTCCAGGGCGCACTCGGTCTGCGCGACGAGCAGCGGCACGATCGGCGCGAGCCCGTCGACCTGGGCGGCCTCGACCCCGGCCCGCTCGAACGCGTCGAGCACGCCCCGCCGCACCCGCTCCGGCACCGCCCGGCCGAACACCACGGCGCCGTACGTGCGCAGCTCCTCCGCGGGGACGTCCGCCGCGTCCGCGGCGATCTCCGCGCCGATGCCGATGCCGCGCAGCGCCGCCGCGAGCCGCGCGAGCAGCGCGACGCGCGCGCCGATGAGCAGCGCCCGGCGCCGCTCGGCCCCCGGGTCGTCACCGGTGAGCAGCCGGCCGAGCTGCTCGCGGTACTCCCCGCCGCGGAAGCGGAACGGGCCCATGCCGTGGTAGCCGTTCAGCGCCAGGTCGGCGTGGTCGGACGTCTGCCAGGCGAAGTCCCGCCACACGTAGTCGTCCCCGGCGCGCTCGATGACCGCGGTGACCGCGCCGCACTCCAGGCTCTCGCACTCGGGGCAGCCGTAGATGACGTGCCGCCCGTCGCGCAGCGGCGGCTCCGCCTCCAGGAGCAGCCCGCGCACGTGCGCGGTGAAGATGGCGGGCGGGACGTCGGACGCGAGCGGGGACACGGCGTCGAGGTCGGCGAGCCGGAACAGCAGCGGTCGCCCGTCCACGACGAAGTCGACGAAGTCGCGGTGCGCTTGGCGGGCGCCGTCGGCGAGGACCCCGCCGGCGCGCATCGCCGGTGCCAGGCCGAAGGTCGCGTACTCGGCGGACATGCTGTGAGTATCCCCGGTCGCGGGGGGAGTGCGCGCGGGGCGTGACGTGTTCCGCTACGTTGCCGGGATGACGCAGGGCGATGACACGGATGTGATCGTGGTGGGCGGCGGTGTCGCCGGACTGACCACCGCCATGGTGCTCGCACGGCGCGGTGAGCGCGTGCGGGTGTGGACGCGGGAGCCCGCGGAGCGGACGACCTCGGCCGTCGCGGGGGGCCTGTGGTGGCCCTACCGCATCGAGCCGGAGGACCGCGTCGGCGACTGGTCGCTGCGATCCCTGGAGGCGTACGGGGAGTTGGCGGCGGACGGCCCGCACACGGGCGTACGCCTGGTCGAGGGCGTACACGCCGAGACCCGCCTGGACACGCTCGGCCCCTGGGCGGGGCGCGTACCGGGGCTGCGGGCGGCGACGGCCGCCGAGACGCACGGGTACCCGGGGCCCGGCGTGTGGGGGCGGCTGCCGCTGATCGACATGCCGGCGCATCTGGCGTGGCTGCGCGAGGAGTTGCGCGCGCTGGGCGTGGCCGTCGAGGTGCGGACGGTGGCGTCGCTCGCCGAGCCGCTCGCGCGGGCGCCGCGCGTCGTCAACTGCTCGGGGCTCGGCGCCCGGGACCTGGTGCCGGACGACTCGGTGCGGCCGGTGCGGGGGCAGCTCGTGCTGGTGGAGAACCCGGGGATCCGTACGTGGTTCACGGCCGCGGACGGCGCGTCGCAGGAGACGACGTACTTCCTGCCGCAGCCCGCCGGCCTGGTCCTGGGCGGCACGGCCGACGACGGCGACTGGTCCCTCACCCCGGACCCGGCGGTGGCGGAGGCGATCGTGGCGCGCTGCGCCCGGGTGCGCCCCGAGATAGCCGGGGCCCGGATCATCGGCCACCGGGTGGGACTGCGCCCCGTGCGCCCCGCCGTACGCCTGCAACGGGAGCGCGCGCACGGCGGCTGGGTGGTGCACAACTACGGGCACGGCGGAGCAGGCATCACGGTCGCCTGGGGCTGCGCCCAGGAGGCGGCCCGCCTGGTCACGGAGGCTGACGGGGCTTGAGGCGGTCCCTGCGGGGCCTGGCGGGGAGCGGGGCCGACGCGGGACGGGCCACGCGGCCGGGGCCCCGGCACGGAACGGTCCTGCCACGATTCGGCCCCCTCCCCCAGCACACCTAGGACGGTGAGCCGGGCGGGGTCAGACACGCGAAGGGCGGGGTGCGCCGCACGGCACACCCCGCCCGAACCCTGCTCCTGCTGAGTCCCGCCGGGCCCCGCCCGGCGCGCGGCTCAGCTCACGGGTCAGCGCACGGGATCAGGCTGCGGCGACGCGCCGCCCCCCGGACCCGTGCCGCCGTCGGCACCGCCGCCACCGGCACCGCTGCCGGGGTCGCCGTCAGCACCGCTGGAGGGGCCACCGCCCCCGGCGCCGGGCCCCCCGGGGCCGCCGGGCCCCCCGGAGTCGCCGGGGCCCCCGAGGCCAGGGCCCCCGCTGCCGGGGCCGCCCCCCTCCATGCCGTCGTCGACGTCCTCCGCCGGCTTGATCTGGATCTCGAACTCGCCCTCGTACTGCTCGTGGCCGGCGATGACGGCGCGTTCCACGGCCTCGATGCCGTGCTCGCCGCGCACGATGAGCGGGTCGTGCCGCAGGTCCCGCATGAGGGCCACGCACATGCCGATCATCACCAGGGTGAAGGGCGCGGCCACGAGGATCGTCAGGTTCTGCAGGCCGGTGAGGGCGTTGTCCTTGCCGTCGCCGATGAGCAGCATGATCGCGGCGACCGCGCCGGTGACCACGCCCCAGAAGATCACGACCAGGCGGCCGGGCTCCATGGAGCCCTTCTGGGAGAGCGTGCCCATGACGATGGACGCCGCGTCCGCGCCGGACACGAAGAAGATGCCGACGAGGATCATCACGAGCAGGCTCGTGACGGTGGCGATCGGGTACTCGTGCAGCAGGCCGAAGAGCTGGGCCTCCGGGGTGTCGTCGCCCTTGAGGCCGCCGTCCTGCTTCACGTGCATCGAGCTGCCGCCGAAGACGGCGAACCACAGCAGGCTGACCGTGCTCGGCACCAGGATGACGCCGCCCACGAACTGCCGGATCGTACGGCCCCGGCTGATGCGGGCGATGAACATGCCGACGAACGGCGTCCAGGAGATCCACCAGGCCCAGTAGAAGACCGTCCAGCTCCCCAGCCAGTCCGAGACGCCTTCCCCGCTGGACGCCTCGGTACGGCCGATGAGCTGGGGCAGTTCGTTCAGGTAGGAGCCGATGGAAGTGGGCAGCAGGTCGAGCATGATGACGGTCGGGCCCGCGACGAACACGAAGAGGACCAGGAGCAGCGCGAGCACCATGTTGATGTTCGACAGCCACTGGATGCCCTTCTCGACGCCGGACACCGCGGACGCCACGAACGCGACCGTGAGGACCGCGATGATGGCGACGAGCAGGCCCGTGCCGGCGTTGTCCATCCAGTCCAGTTCCTCGAAGCCGCTGCCGATCTGGAGCGCACCGAGGCCCAGGGAGGCGGCGGAGCCGAAGAGGGTGGCGAAGATGGCGAGGATGTCGATGACCCGGCCCCACGCGCCGTGGGCGTGCTTCTCGCCGATGAGCGGGACGAAGACGGAGCTGATGGTCTGCCGCCGGCGCCGCCGGAACGTGTTGTACGCGATGGCGAGGCCCACGACGGCGTAGATCGCCCAGGGGTGGAGCGTCCAGTGGAACAGCGTCGTCGCCATGGAGATCTCCATGGCGGCGGCGTCGTCGGCCGGGTCGGTGCCGGGCGGTGGCGTGGTGAAGTGGGCGAGCGGCTCGCTCACGCCGTAGAACATCAGGCCGATGCCCATGCCCGCGCTGAACATCATCGCGACCCAGGACACGGTGCGGAACTCGGGCTCCTCGCCCTCCTGGCCCAGCGTGATCTTCCCGTACCGGCTGACGGCGAGCCACAGGGCGAAGACCACGAAGCCCGTCGCGGCGAGCATGAAGGCCCAGCCGCCGTTGTGGATGAGGCCTTCGAGCATGTCCGTGGAGACGCTCTCGAGGCTGTCCGTCGCGACGCCGCCCCACACCACGAAGGCGAGGGTGAGCACGGCCGTGACGCCGAACACGATCCGGTCGGTCTGGGGTGAGCGGCCGCCGGAGTGGCCCCCCACCGACAGTGGCGGGCCTCCTCCGACGTCCGGCTTCTGGGGTTCCTGCGTCACAAGTGGCACCTTTCGCGAGGCGGTCACGGACTGACTGATCGTCGGTTTCTTGTTTCCGCTAACCCCCTACCACATGTGACATGCCGGAAGAGGGCTCAACAGTCGGTGTCGGGCTGCCCGCTGACGAGGTGGTAGGGCGCCCGGCCGTCGAGCAGCAGCGGGACCAGGGCGCGCGCGGACTGCCGCAGCGGTACGAGCACACCCCCGTCGCCTCCGCGGCGCACGGTCACGCCGTGCAGGCCCAGCTCGTCCCCGACCTCGGCGTACTGCTGCTTGGTGAGCCGGTAGCCGCAGGCCGGGTCCTGGAGGGTCTCGCCGGGCTCGGCCGGGTCGTTGTCGGCGCCGCCGAGGTAGACCGGGCCCCGGTCGCGCAGGCCCGCGAGGCGCGCGGCGGTCGTGGCGGCCTCCAGGCGCCACCGGTGCTCGTCGGCGTAGCGGAACAGGCCCTTGAGCGCGGAGAGCTGGGAGTGGACGCGGCGGCGGTTGTTGAGGGCCGGGTCGTTCTTCTCGGCGTCCGTGAGCGGGTCGACGCGGCTCTCGATGAGCAGGCCCGCGGCGTGCTTGATGCCGGACATGTTGCGCAGGATGCGCTCCTGGCCGTCGCCCGCGACCTGTCTGATCGGCTCGCCCGTGACGGGGTCGGTCCAGATGCCGTACGTGCCGACGGTGTGGCCGTCGGCGGTCGCGGCGGGACGGACGTAGGACCCCGACAAGGTCTTGGCCTCCCGGTGCACCGCGTCATGGGTGTTGAGGTTGCGCGGCCACAGGTCGAACAGGTCCTTGTCGTAGTACCGGGGCGTGGCCCCGTACTCGTGCAGGTCGTAGATCGCGTCGGGCTTCCGGTCGCGGATGACGGCGGCCATGGCGCGGCCCTCGGCGGTCTTCAGGGCGAGGTGGTCGCGGTTGACGTCGACGCCGTCGGCGTTGCCGCGGGTGTCGGCGGCGCGGCCGTCCGGGTTGGCGGTGGGTATCACGAGCAGCGTGGTGCGGGACAGGAACCGGCGGGTGGCCTTGTCCCGGGCGTAGGCGAGGTCGCGGACGGTGCTGAGGCAGGCCTCGCGTCCTGAGGGCTCGTCGCCGTGCTGGCTGCACACGAGCAGCACGGTGCTCGCGGTGCGGCGTTCGCCGACGCGGACGAGCTGGAGGGGCCGGTTCTGCGCGGTGGTGCCGATGCGGGAGACGGTGACCCGGTCGCTCGCCTTGTCGACGGTCGCGAGCAGCCGCTGCTCCTCGGGCTGGCTGGTCCAGCGCGCGCCGTCGCTCTCCTCGAAGCCGGTGCGCGGCGGGGCCGGGGCCGCGGGCGCGGCCTGGGCGGGGGCCGTCAGGAGCGGGGCGGCGAGCGCGGCGCAGGCGGCGGCGAGGGCGAGGGCGCGGATGCGGGGTGTCATGAGGTACGGCCTCCCGGTACGGGGACGATCGGGCGTGCGGGGGCGACGCCGTCGAGGCGGGACGTGCCCGGCGCGGTGGCGTGCGGGGTGGTGGCGAAGGCCTTGGCGCCGCCGACGAGCGGCAGCCGGGCGGCGGTCCTGGCGAGGTCGACGGTGAGCGTCGGGGTGTCGGCGGGCGGGGTGATGAGGTTGCGGTCGGTGCCGCCGATGACGAGCGCGAGCCGGTGGCCCTTCGGTACGACGTGGTCGCTCGCGGCGAGGTCGAGGGTGATCGTGACGGGCTCGCCGGGGGTGAGCGGGCGGCCGTGGCGGGGGTCGGCGTGGTGGCCGAGGTCGGCCCAGCCGCGGCTGAAGACGGTGAAGTCGACGTCGGCGGTCCTGGCGACGGTGTCCTTGAAGCAGGAGCTGTCGCCGGGGGTGCTCGCGCCCCAGCAACTGCGCCCGGGCAGCGTGGTGATGCCTTCGTCGTCGTGCGCGTAGTCGCGGATGGTGGCGGGGCCGATGTCGGCGAGGACGGCGGTCAGGTGCGCGGTGGGGGTCGTCGGCGTCACGGTGACGGTGACGGTCGAGGAGCCGGACAGGCGCAGGTCGCGGGCGAGCGGCCGGGTGGTGAAGCCCGCTTTGGACGACGTGGGGACGTCGATGGCGGAGGCCCATGCGATCTCGCCGATGCGCCGGTCGTCCGTGAACGTCTCGGTGCCCTTGCCGCGGCGGGTGCCGAGGGTGCCGACGCCGGGGGCGGCGCCCTTGGCCGGGCGCAGGGTGACGGTGTCCGTGGCGCGCGGCGGCCAGGTGCGGTCGGTGGTCCAGCGGTCGGGGGCGCGCTCGATGTCGGCCATGGGTTCGCGGTCGACGCCGTTGGCGTAGCCGAGGAGTTCGTGGTCGAACCAGCGGTGCAGGGTGCGCACCCAGTGGGCGCGGCGGAAGTCGAAGGGGTCGACGTGTCCTGCCTGGCTCAGCCACAGCTTGCGCTGCATGCCCGCTTCGCCGAGGGCCTGCCACCACTGCCCGAAGTGCTTCATGCGCACGTTCAGGTCCTGCGCGCCGTGCACGGCGAACACGCTGGCCCGCACCTTGCGGGCGTCCGGCACGTGGTCGCGCTCGGTCCACAGCGGGGTCCAGTCGCCGCTGCGGGGCGCGCCCTCGACGAGCCGCTGCTTCACGTGGCCGCAGCGGGCGCGGCCCTCGGGGCTCTCCACCGCGCGGGCGAGGCCGTCGGGGCCGCTGTTGAACAGCGGGGCGCCCTTGGCGAAGTAGTAGTCGTACCAGGAGGAGATGGCGCCGATCGGCACGATGGTCTTCAGGTTCCTGACGCCGGTCGCGGCGACGCCGTTGGCGACGGTGCCGTCGTAGCTCTTGCCGATCATGCCGGTGCGGCCGTTGGTCCAGGTGGCGCGCACGCGTTCGCCGCCGGTGGGCGCGGTGTACGCGCGGGCCCGGCCGCCCAGCCAGTCCACGACGGCCTTGGCGGACCGGACGTCGGAGCGCCCGCCGACGTCGACGCAGCCCGTGGAGCGGTTCGTGCCGGCGAGGTCGACGGCGACGTACGCGTAGCCGCGGGGCACGAAGTAGTTGTCGTAGTACAGCGGGAACTGCACCGGCCGGCCCTGCGCGTCGTACGTCTTCTTCTGGCTCTCGTTGCCGCGGCCGCAGCAGGCGTAGTACGGGCTGGCGTCCATGATGACGGGGATCTTCCGCCCCTGGGCCGCGGGTTCGCGGGGCCGGACGACGTCGACGGCGACGCGGTCGGCCGTGCCGTCCGCGTCGCCGTCGAGGCCGGTGTCCACCCACACGGACTCGCGTATCGCGTCCGCGTAGGAGTGGACGGGTCTGCTCTCCCGGGGCGTGTCGTACGCGGCCGGGGCGCCGGGCGCGGACCGCGCGGCGCCCGGGGACAGGAGGGTGGCGAGCAGGGCGGTGAGGGCCGCCGTCGAGAGCGTTCTCCACATCGGCGGGCGGGTGCGCGCGGGTATCGGCATGGCGCGGAAGGTACACCGGTCAACAGCGGCCGGAAAGAGGGCCGTACGGGGCTCGCGGCGCGGGCCGCGCACGGTGGTGAAAGGTGCGTCGGTCATGGTCGCACATGTCGGCCGAATGGCGATCGTGTGACATATGCGGCCATGGACATGACCGGGAGTGGCGGGGCTCAATAGGGTCGACCGCATCGCGAGGTGCCCGGCACCCCGGCCCCCGACCGGGGCCGGGTGCCGGGCGCAACGACCCGCACCGCCTACCCACTTGGAGATACACGTGCACCGCAGCAGACTCATCGCCCCGGGCGCGCTCGCCGCCTCCCTCCTGCTGGCGATCCCGGCGACGGCGGCCGACTTCACGCCCGGGGCCCCCGGCGTGGGCGACTCCTACTACCCGGACCACGGCAACGGCGGCTACGACGTCTCGCACTACGACCTGCGCCTGAAGTACCAGCCGACGACCGACCTGCTGGAGGGCACGGCGACCATCACCGCCACCACCACGCAGGACCTGTCGCGCTTCAACCTCGACTTCGGCCTGAAGGTGAGCGAGGTGCGCGTCAACGGCAAGAAGGCCGCGTTCGCGCGCTCCGGCGAGCAGGAGCTGGAGATCACGCCCAAGTCGGGGCTGCCGAAGGGCAGTTCCGTGACGATCGTCGTGCGGTACGCGGGCAAGCCGTCCGAGGTGAAGATACACGGCTTCACCGCCTGGCAGCGCACGCCCGACGGGGGCGTCGCCGCGCAGGAGCCGGAGTCGGCGGCCTGGTGGTTCCCCGCCAACGACCACCCGCGCGACAAGGCCACGTTCGACGTGTCGGTGGCCGTGCCGGACGGCTCCCAGGCCATCTCCAACGGCGTGCTCCAGCGGCAGACCTCGCGCCTCGGCTGGACCCGCTTCGACTGGCGCTCCAACAAGCCGCAGGCGCCGTACCTGGCGACGCTCGCCGTCGGCAAGTTCGACATCACGACGGACAAGACCGAGAACGGCCTGCCCGTCCTGAACGCCTACAGCAAGGACCTCGGCGACAACGCGGGCGCCGCCCGCGCCAGCATCGAGCGCACCACCGAGGTGGCCGAGTGGCTGGAGGAGGTGTTCGGCCCCTACCCCTTCAACGCGCTCGGCGGCTACGTCCCGAACGTCCCCGCGAGCTACGCCCTGGAGACCCAGACGCGCCCGTTCTACGGCCCCCGGGCCTTCGCCAACGGCTCGAACGTCTCCATCGTCGTGCACGAGATCGCCCACCAGTGGTACGGCGACAGCGTCTCCGTGGAGAACTGGAAGGACATCTGGATCAACGAGGGCTTCGCGCGCTACAGCCAGTGGCTGTGGTCCGAGAAGGAGGGCGAGGGCACGGCGCAGGAACTCGCCGACTACGCCTACGCCTCCCGCCCCGCGACCGACCCCTTCTGGCAGGTCAAGCCGGGCGACCCGGGCCCCGACAACCAGTTCCACGCCGCCGTCTACGACCGCGGGGCCCTCGCCCTGCAGGCGCTGCGGAACAAGGTCGGCGACAAGACCTTCTTCAAGATCCTGAAGGGCTGGCCGACGGAGCGGGCGCACGGCAACGCGTCCGTGCGGGACTTCGTGTCCTACGCCGAGGAGGTCAGCGGCAAGCCGCTGAGCGGCCTCTTCGACACGTGGCTGTACAAGGCGGGCAAGCCGGGCGCTCCGGCCGCGCGGGGGGCGGGGGTCGCTCGGGCCGCGGGGGAGAAGGCTCCGGCGAAGCCGAAGTCCTGGAAGAAGATCACCGCGACGAACACCCTCCACGACCACCACTGACCACCTCCGGCGAGCCCGGGCGGAACCGCTCCGCCCGGGCTCGCGCGGGTTGGTCTGGCTTTCCGCCCGGGCTGGTCCGGCTCCGCTTGGCCTGCGGCTGGGCTCGGGCGGGTCGGCTTGGCCTGGGGCCGGGCTCGGGCTTGGTCGCCGCTTGGCCTGGGCCCGGCCGGCCTGGCTCCGCTTTGGCGCTTGGGCTCGGGGGCGTCTTTGTCCGTCGCTGGGGTGGTGGTTCGCTGATCCGCCGCTTCGCGACGGATGTTCCCCCGCCCGCCCGCCCCCTCCGGGGCGGACCGGCCGGGGGGGTCTGGTTGGCCTCACCCGACGCGGGCTCGGGCCCATCCAGCTTCGCTTGGCCTGGGCCCGGGCTTGGTTGGCTCCGCTCGGCCCGAGCCTGGGCTCGCGCGGCTCCGCCTGTCCTGGGCCCGGGCCCATCTGGCACCGCTTGGCCCTGGCTCGGGCTTGGTCGGCTTCGCTTGACCCGCGCGGCTCCGCTCGGCCTGTGCTCGGGCCCACCCGGCTCCGCTTGGCTCCGCTCAGGCTTGCTCGCTCCACTTGGCCTGCGCTCGGGCCTGGTCGGCTCCGTTTGGCCTGAGCCTGGGCTCGCGCGGCTCCGCCTGGCCTGGGCCCCGGGCACATCTGACGCCGCTTGGCCCTGGCTGGGGCTTGGTCGGCTCCGCTTGACTTGGGCCCGGGCTCGCGCGGCTCCGCTTGGCCTGGGCCCGGCTCGGTTTCATCTGGATCTGCTTCGGCGCCTGGGCTTGAGGTCGTCTTCGTCCGTCGCTGCGGTGATGGTTCGCTGATCCGCCGCTCCGCGACGGATGTACCCCCGCCCGCCCGCCCCCTCCGGGGCGGACCGGCCGGGAGGGTCTGGCTGGCCTCACCCGGCGCGCGCTTGGTTGCCCCACGTGGCCATCGCATGAGCCCGCCCGCCCCTTCTTCGGCGCCTGGGCTCAGGTTTCGCGTTCGTCCCTCGCCGGGATGGCGGTCCCCTGAGCCGCCGCTTCGCGACGGATGTTCCCCCCCCACCCGTCCGCCCCCTCCGCGGCGGACCGGCCGGGGGGCCGGTGGGGGCGGGGGATCTCGCCGCCGGGAGGCTGGGAGCCAAGGGCCCGAGCGCGGGGCCGAGGAGGTCTGGGTACTGCGGCGAGCCGGGCAGGGGGCTGAAAGCTCGCCGACCGAGCCCGGTCACCAGGGTGGTACGGGCGGGCGGGTCAGCAGGTTTGGCTCGCTGCCGCGCGGAGTGGTGGCCAGGGTGCTTACGGGTCGGACGGGAGGGCTCGCCTCGCTGCCGCGAGAGTTGTCGGCTGGGGCTCAAGGTCCACCACGCCCGGTCGAACCTGGCCACCAGGGCGGCACGGGCGGGCGGGTGGGAAAGCCCGGCTCACTGCCGCCAGAGGTGTCGGCCAGGGCTCAAGGTCCACCACGCCCGGTCGAGCCTGGCCACCAGGGCGGCACGGGCGGGCGGGTGGGAAAGCCCGGCTCACTGCCGCGAGAGGTGTCGGCCAGGGCCCAACGGCCACCAAGCCCGACCCAGCCCGGTCACCAGGGCGGTACGGGCGGGCGGGTGGGAAAGGCTGGGGGTGCCGCCGCCAGGCCCCTGTGCCGACGGGCGGCACCCGCGTGGGGTACCGCCCGTCGGCGCAGGGGCAAGGGCTCGCTGCCCAGTCACCCCGGAGGGCCGGGGCAAGGGCTCGCTGCCCGGTCCCCCCGGAGGACCGGGGCCCGGTGGCCGGAAGGCCAGGGCCGGGGCCCGGTGGCTGGAAGGCCAGGGCCGGGGCCCGGTGGCTGGAAGGCCAGGGCAGGGGCCCGGTGGCTGGAAGGCCGGGGTAGGGGACCGGGGCCTCGGTTACTTGGTGAGGGGGGCTGCCTCGCGGGCGGCCTTGCGCTTGATCCCGTACCAACCCGCGACCAGCGCCGCAGCCACCACCGGAATCAGGAACAGCGTCTTGCGCCCCACCTCCGCGTCCTTCCACATCAGGCCGAGCACGGCCAGCAGGAAGGCGATGGTGACGTACTCCGTGACCCCGCTGCCGGGCAGCCGGAACGACGGCCGGGTGATGTGCCCCTCCTTGGCCCGCTTCACGAACGCCAGGTGGCACACCATGATGCTGATCCAGGTGCCGATGATGCCGAGCGAGGCGACGTTCAGGACGATCTCGAACGCCTGGTCCGGGACCACGCGGTTCAGCGCGACGCCGAGGACGCCGATGCTCGCGGTGAGCAGGATGCCGCCGTAGGGCACCTGGTTGCGGTTCATCTTCGCGGTGAACTTCGGGGCGGAGCCCGCCATCGCCATGGAGCGCAGGATGCGGCCGGTGGAGTACAGGCCGGAGTTCAGCGAGGACATGGCGGCGGTGAGGACGACGAAGTTCATCACGTCGCCGGCGCCCGAGACGCCGATCTTCGACAGGACCGTCACGAACGGGCTCTGGTCGGCCGAGTACACCGACCCGGGCAGCAGCAGCGCGAGCAGCACGACCGAGCCGACGTAGAACAGGCCCACGCGCCACATGATCGAGTTCACGGCGCGCGGTACGACCTTCTGCGGGTCCTTGGTCTCGCCCGCCGCGACGCCGACCAGCTCCAGGGAGGCGTACGCGAAGACGACGCCCTGGAGGACGATCACGACCGGCATCACGCCGTTCGGCAGGAAGCCGCCGTGGTCGGTGATCATGCTCAGGCCGGGCGTCTCGCCGCCCACGTCGTGCTGCGTCGCCACCAGGAAGATGCCGATGAACATGAACGCCACGAGCGCCGCGACCTTGATGATCGCGAACCAGAACTCCATCTCGCCGAAGTACTTCACCGAGATCAGGTTCACCGCGAGGACGACGGCGAGGGCGATCAGCGCGAGCACCCACTGCGGGATGTCGGTGAAGAAGCTCCAGTAGTGCGTGTAGAGGGCGATCGCCGTGATGTCGGCGATGCAGGTCGTCGACCAGTTGAGGAAGTACATCCAGCCGGCGACGTAGGCGCCCTTCTCGCCGAGGAACTCGCGCGCGTAACTGACGAAGGAGCCGGACGAGGGCCGGTACAGGACCATCTCGCCGAGGGCGCGCACGACGAAGAACGCGATGACGCCGCACACGAGGTAGGCGAGGGCGAGCGCGGGGCCCGCCGAGTGGAGGCGGCCACCCGCCCCGAGGAAGAGGCCGGTGCCGATCGCGCCACCGATGGCGATCATGTTGACGTGGCGGGCCTTGAGGTCCTTGCTGTAACCGGCGTCGCCCGCGTCCGCGGGGGCCTGGGACGCAGCGGTGCGGCTGGCGTCCACGGCCGTGTCTACGGCGTCGTTGCTCACGTGGAAGGTCCACTCTGTGGTGCCCGGAAAGAGCTCCCGGGGTCCGGATGTGCTCCGGTCCGCAGTACCCCTGACGGACCACGGACCGACCCGACACCTTCCCTTACGCAACGCCCGGAACGCGGTGGCGCACGTCACATAGCGGTACTTCTCACATGGTGAGAGGCACATGTACATCCGTGGGTCACGCGGTGTAAAGGCTCTCGATGAGGTGGCGGTGTTTCGCCGTGACGACCCGGCGGCGCAGCTTCAGCGTGGGGGTGAGCTCGCCGGTCTCCGGGCCCCACTCCTCGGTCAGCAGCAGGTGGCGCTTGATCTGCTCGGTGCGGTTGAGGCGCGCGTTGGCCGCCTCGACGGCCCGGGCGACCTCGGCCCGGACCTCGGGGCTGGCCCCCGGGTCGCCCTCGATGCCGCGTGCGGCGGCCCAGGCCGCGGCCGTCTCCGGGTCAAGGACGAGCAGCGCCACCAGGTACGAGCGGCCGTCGCCGTACACCAGCGCCTGGCCGACGAGGGGGTGCTCCTTGAGGGCGCACTCGACCAGCGCGGGAGCGACGTTCTTGCCGGTGGAGGTGACGATCAGCTCCTTCTTGCGGTCGGTGAGCCACAGGAAGCCGTCCTCGTCGAGCCGCCCGACGTCGCCGGTGGCGAACCAGCCGTCCGCGTCGCGGACGTCGTCGATGCCGCCGTCGGCCCGCAGATAGCCTTCGCACACGATGTCGCCGCGGACGAGGATCTCCCCGTCGTCGGCGATGCGTAACTCCACGCCGGGCAGCGGTCTGCCCACCGAGCCGAGCCGGAACGCCTCCGGGCTGTTCGCCGTGACCACGCCGCTCGTCTCGCTCAGCCCCCAGGCGTCCATGATCACCACGCCGAACCCCGCCCAGAACCGGGCCACCTCCACCGGCATCGGCGCCGCGGCGCTCGCCGCCCGGCTCAGCCGGTCGAGGCCGGCGTACGCCAGGAGCGGGTCGAGCACGCGCTCCTTGGCCTCGCGGTACGCCGCCTCCAGGTCGGGGGGCGGGCTCTCGCCGCGCTCGCGGCAGGCCACGTGCGCGCGGGCCGTGCCGGTGGCGGCCTCGACGGCGCGCCGCCGCTGTTCGGGCAGGCCGGCGAGGGCCGCCCGGAAGGACGCGGCGAGCTTCTCCCACACGCGCGGGACCCCGAAGAACTGCTCGGGGCGCAGCTCCCGCGCCGCCTCGGCGACCTTGGCCGGGTCGTCGCACAGGTACACCCGCGACGCTCGGTACAGCGGCAGGTAGATGCCGAGCATGCGCTCCGCGATGTGGGCGAACGGCAGGTAGCACAGGTGGCCGGAGGGCACCGCCAGGCCGGTGACCTCGGCGACGCGGACGGCGTCGTGCAGGACGCCGCGGTGGGTGAGGCACACGCCCTTGGGGTCGCCGGTGGTGCCGGAGGTGTAGACGACGGTCAGCGGGTCGGTGGCGCGGACCTCGCGCCAGGTCTTCTCGAAGATCTCGGTGCGGTGCAGCCGGGCCCCGCTCGCGCGCACCGACGCGTAGGAGCGGTGGTCGCCCGCGGCGGCCGGGTCGACGACGACCAGGTGCGCGAGGCGCACCGCGGTGTCGGAGAGCAGCGGCTCCCAGCGGGCGAGCTCGCCCGCGCCCTCGACGACGGCCACGCGGGCGCGGCTGTGCCGGGCGATGTGGGCGACCTGCTCGGGCGCCGAGGTGCCGTACACGGTGACGGGCACGGCGCCGAGGTGGGTCAGGGCGAGGTCGCTGAGCCAGTGCTCGGGGCGGTTGGCCATCATCATGAGGACGTGCTCGCCGCGGCGGACGCCGAGCGCCGCGTACCCGGCGGCGAGCAGCGCGACCTCGCGCCGCACCTCGGCCCAGGTCAGCGTGGTCCACGCGGCGCCCTCGCGCCAGGAGAGCGCGGGCCCGCCGGGGTGGTCCTCGGCGTTGCGGCGCAGCAGGGCGGGGAAGGTGATGTCGGTGGGGTTCCCGGGAAGCCGCGGGGTCGTGGTCATGAAACCGCCTCCTGGCACCGTCGGTCCGTACCGTCGGTTCGTACCGTCGGTTCGTCATCGGCTACGTGGCGTGACTGCCCCGGAGGCTTTCACAGCGGCGGTGGTACAGCAATACTGTTGCACCGCATTGCCGCACGACCGGGGAGGCGACGCACCGCCATGGCGACGGACACGGAGGCATCCGCCGACGACGCGACGGCCGACGTCGTGGGCGACGCACGGGACGCGGATTACGCGGTGGACGCGGAATGCGCGGTGGACGCGTCCGCTGTGGCGACGTACACGGTGGACGAGCTGGCCGCGCGCGCGGGCGTCACGGTCCGCACCATCCGCTTCTACAGCACCAAGGGCCTGCTGCCGCCGCCCGTGATCGGTCCGCGCCGGGTGGGGCTCTACGGCCCCGGGCACCTCTCCCGGCTCGCCCTCATCGAGGAGTTGCAGCACCAGGGCATGACGCTCGCGGCCATCGAGCGGTACCTGGAGCAGTTGCCGCCTGACCTGAGCGCGCACGACCTGGCCATCCACCGCGCGGTGGTCGCCTCGTGGGCGCCGGAGGGCGCGGAGGAGATGTCCCGGGCGGAGCTGGAGCGCCGGGCGGGCCGGGCCCTGCCGGCGGAGGAGGTGGAGCGCCTGGCGGCCATGGGCGTCGTCGCGTACGACGCGGCGGCGGACCGCTGCCGGGTGGACCCCGGGCTGCTGCGGCTCGGGGTGCGGCTGCTCGACGTACCGATCGCGCACGAGACGATCCTGGCCGCGCGCACCGTACTGATGGAGCACACGCGCTCGGCGGCGCGTGAGCTGTCGCGGCTCTTCCGCGACGAGGTGTGGGACCCCTACCGCGAGCGGGAGAGCGACCCCGGGCACGTGGCGGCGATGCGGTCGCTGTCGGCGCACATGCAGCCGCTGGTGGTGCAGGCGCTGGTGACGGCGTTCCAGCGGTCGCTGAAGGAGGAGCTGAGGGAGTGGCTCACGGAGCCCTGAGCAGCACCTGCTCGCGGCCCCGCGCCCACTCCCCCACGCGCGTCGCGCCCGCTCCCTCACGCACGTCGCGGCCCCTCCCCACACGCCTCGCGGCCACTCCCTCGCGCGTGTCGCGGCCTCCCCACGCGCCTCGCGGCCACTCCCCACGCCCGTCGCGGCCCGAGGCCCGCGGCCACCTCCGCCCGCGCCGCACGGCCACTCCCCACACGCGTCGCGGCCCAGGACCCGTGGCCGCTCCCCCACGCGCGTCGGGCCCAAGGCCCGCGGTCACTGACTCACGCGCCGCACGGCCCGCGGCCACCGCTCACGCGGCCCGCGGCCCGCGGCCGCTCCCCCGCGCGCCCCGCGCCCCGCCCGCCTCAGCCGTCGCGGAACGTCTCTCCCCGCTCCGCCTTCTCCACGAGCAGCGCGGGCGGCGTGAACCGCTCGCCGTAGCGTTCGGCCAGCTCCCGTGCGCGGGCCACGAACGCGGGCAGGCCGGCGCCGTCGTCGTAGCCGTTGATGTACTGGAGCACGCCGCCGGTCCAGCCGGGGAAGCCGATGCCGAAGATGGAGCCGATGTTGGCGTCGGCGACCGAGGTGAGGACGCCCTCCTCCAGGAGGCGCACGGTGTCGAGCGCCTCGGCGAACAGCATCCGCTCCTTCATGTCCTCGAACGGGATGGTGTGCCCGGGCTGGGTGAAGTGCTCGCGCAGGCCCGGCCACAGGCCGGTGCGCCTGCCGTCGTCGCCGTAGTCGTAGAAGCCCTTGCCGCCGCTGCGGCCGGTGCGGCCGAACTCGTCGACCATGCGGTCGATGACGGCCTCGGCGGGGTGGACGGCCCAGGTGCCGCCCGCCTCCTCGACGGCGCGCCGGGTCTCGTTGCGGATCTTGCGGGGCAGCGTGAGGGTCAGCTCGTCCATCAGGGACAGGACCTTCGCGGGGTAGCCGGCCTGGGCGGCGGCCTGTTCGACGGAGGCGGGCTCGATGCCCTCGCCGACCATCGCGACGCCTTCGTTGATGAAGTGGCCGATGACGCGCGAGGTGAAGAAGCCGCGCGAGTCGTTGACGACGATCGGCGTCTTGTTGATCTGCCGGACGAGGTCGAAGGCGCGGGCCAGCGCCTCCTGGCCGGTGCGCTCGCCCTTGATGATCTCGACGAGCGGCATCTTGTCGACGGGCGAGAAGAAGTGCAGGCCGATGAAGTCGGCGGGCCGGGTGACGCCCTCGGCGAGCAGGGTGATGGGCAGGGTGGAGGTGTTGGAGCACAGCAGCGCGTCGGGCGCGACGACGTCCTGGACCTCCTGGAACACCTTGTGCTTGAGCGCGGTGTCCTCGAAGACCGCCTCGATCACGGCGTCGCAGCCCGCGAGGTCGGCCGCGTCGGCGGTGGGCGTGATGCGGGCGAGCAGCGCGTCCGCCTTCTCCCGGGTGGTGCGGCCGCGGGAGACGGCCTTCTCGCACAGCTTCTCCGAGTAGGCCTTGCCCTTGGCCGCGGCCTCGGCGGAGACGTCCTTGAGGACGACGTCGATCCCCGCGCGGGCGCAGGAGTAGGCGATGCCCGCGCCCATCATCCCGGCGCCGAGCACGGCGACCTTGCGGACCTGACGCGGCTCGACGCCCTTGGGGCGGTTGGCGCCGGAGTTGACGGCCTGGAGGTCGAAGAAGAAGGCCTGGATCATGTTCTTCGAGGTCTGGCCGGTGACCAGCTCGGTGAAGTACCGGGCCTCGATGGTCAGCGCGGTCTCGAAGTCCACCTGGGAGCCCTCGACGGCGGCCGCGAGGATGTTGCGCGGGGCCGGGTAGGGGGCGCCGTTGAGCTGCTTCCTCAGGTTGGCCGGGAAGGCGGGGAGGTTGGCGGCGAACTTCGGGTTCGCCGGGGTGCCGCCCGGGATGCGGTAGCCGGGCACGTCCCAGGGCTGCTGCGACTCGGGGTGGGCGTCGATGAAGGCGCGGGCCTTCTCGATCATCTCCTCGGGGGTGGCGGCCAGCTCGTGCACCAGGCCGTTCTCCAGGGCGCGCCTCGGGTTGTACTGGGTGCCCTGGAGCAGCACCTTCAGCAGGGCGTCGGCGATGCCCATGAGGCGGACGGTGCGGGTGACGCCGCCGCCCGCGGGCAGCAGGCCGAGCGTGACCTCGGGCAGGCCGATCTTGCTGCCGGGCGCGTCGAGCGCGATCCGGTGGTGGCTGGCCAGCGCGATCTCGTAACCGCCGCCGAGGGCCGCGCCGTTGAGCGCGGCGACGACGGGCTTGCCGAGCGTCTCGATGCGGCGCAGCGCGTTCTTGATGGCGGTGCCGGTCTCGAACGCCACCTGGGCGTTCTCGGGGCCGACCCGGATCATCTCCTTGAGGTCGCCGCCCGCGAAGAAGGTCTTCTTGGCGGAGGTGTAGACGATCCCGCGGATGGACTCCTTCTCGGCCTCGGCGCGGTCGGCGATCGCGATGATGGAGTCCTTGAACGCCTGGTTCATGGTGTTCGCGGACTGGTGGGGGTCGTCGAGGACGAGCGTGACGACGCCGGTGTCGTCCTGTTCCCAGCGGATGGTGGTGCTTGCGGTCATGTCGGTGTCTCCGTGAAGTCTGTGGCGGGCGGAATCCGGGGAGGGCGGCTGCTGCGCCCTTGAGGCACGCGGGGTGCGCCTTCAGGGGCGCCGGGTACGCCTTCGTGGGCGCGGGGTGCGCCCTTCGGGGGCGCGGGATGCGCCTTCAGGGGCGCCGGGTACGCCTTCGCGAGCGCGGGGCGCGCCCTTCGGGGGCGCGGGGAACTGCGCGAGCGACCACGGCGCACCCGCGGACGGCGACACGCCCCGAGCCCCTGCGGCGCGCGGCCCTACAGCCGCTCGACGATCGTGGCGATGCCCATGCCCCCGCCCACGCACAGCGTGGCGAGGCCGTACCGGAGGTCCCGCCGCTCCAGTTCGTCGACGAGCGTGCCGAGGATCATCGCGCCGGTGGCGCCGAGGGGGTGGCCGAGGGCGATGGCGCCGCCGTTGACGTTGACCTTGTCCAGGCTCAGGCCCATGTCCTTGACGAAGCGCAGGACCACCGCGGCGAAGGCCTCGTTGATCTCGACGAGGTCGATGTCGTCGATGGTCAGACCGGCCTTGGCGAGGGCCTTGCGGGTGGCGGGGGCGGGCCCGGTGAGCATGATGGTGGGCTCGGAGCCGGAGACCGCCGCGGAGACGATCCGGGCGCGCGGGGTGAGGCCGTGGCGCTCGCCCACCTCCTTGCTGCCGATGGCGACCAGGGCGGCGCCGTCCACGATGCCGGAGGAGTTGCCCGCGTGGTGGACGTGGTCGATCCGCTCCACCCAGTGGTACTTCTGCAGCGCCACGGCGTCGAAGCCGCCGAGGTCGCCGATGTCCTTGAAGGACGGCTTCAGCTTGGCGAGGGAGTCGGCGGTGGTGCCGGGCCGCATGTGCTCGTCGTGGTCGAGGACGGTGAGGCCGCTGCGGTCCCTCACCGGTACGACGGACTTCTCGAAGCGGCCCTCCTTCCAGGCGGTGGCGGCGCGCTCCTGGGACAGCGCGGCGTACTCGTCGACGTCGCGCCGGGTGAAGCCCTCCAGGGTGGCGATGAGGTCGGCGCCGATGCCCTGCGGGACGAAGCCGGTGTCGAGGTTGGTCATCGGGTCGTTGAACCAGGCGCCGCCGTCGGAGGCCATCGGCACCCGGGACATCGACTCGACGCCGCCGGCGAGCACCAGGTCCTCCCAGCCTGAGCGGACCTTCATCGCCGCCATGTTGACGGCCTCCAGGCCCGAGGCGCAGAAGCGGTTCTCCTGGACGCCGGCGACCGTGTCCGGGAGTCCGGCCGCGATGGCCGCGATGCGGGCGATGTCGGACCCCTGGTCGCCGACGGGCCCGACGACGCCGAGGACGACGTCGTCGACCGCCGCCGGGTCGAGGTCCGGCAGGCGGCGCTGGATCTCGCGCATCAGACCGGTCACGAGGTCGATCGGCTTGGTGCCGTGCAGGGCGCCGTTCGCCTTGCCGCGGCCGCGCGGGGTGCGGATCGCGTCGTACACGTACGCTTCGGAGCTCACTGGAACGCCTTTCGGGGAGGTCGGGGAGGGTCGGCGGGGGCTGCCTGGGCTGATGGGTCTGCCGGATCTGCCTGGGTCGGCGGTCGCGCCGGGGCCGGCGGGCGGGAGGGGTGCGTCGGGTCAGTCGAGGAGGGCACGGCCGATGATCTCCTTCATGATCTCGGTCGTGCCGCCGTAGATGGTCTGGATGCGGCCGTCGGTGAACGCCTTCGCGACGCGGTACTCCGTCATGTAGCCGTAGCCGCCGTGCAGTTGCAGGCAGCGGTCGGCGACCCGCTTCTGGAGCTCCGTGGCCCACCACTTGGCCATGGAGGCGTGCACCGGGTCGAGCTGCCCGTTCGAGTGATCCACGACGCAGCGGTCGAGGAACGTGCGGGTGACGGCGCACTCGGTGGCCATCTCGGCGATCTCGAACCGGACGTGCTGGAGCTTGCCGAGCGGCCGCCCGAAGGCCTCGCGCTCCTTGACGTACGCCGTGGTGATCTCCAGGAGGTGCTCGGCCGCGGCGATCCCGGCGACGGCGATGGCCATGCGCTCCTGCGCGAGGTTCGTCATCAGGTGCACGAAGGCGCCGTTCAGCTCGCCGAGGAGGTTCTCCTTGGGCACGCGCACGTCGTGGAAGAACAGCTCGGCCGTGTCCTGGGCCTTCTGGCCGATCTTGTCGAGGTTGCGGCCGCGCTCGAAGCCCGGCATGTCCCGCTCGACGACGAGCAGCGACAGGCC
The DNA here is from genome assembly GCF_014656095.1 of Streptomyces longispororuber. Classification (GTDB taxonomy): domain Bacteria; phylum Actinomycetota; class Actinomycetes; order Streptomycetales; family Streptomycetaceae; genus Streptomyces; species Streptomyces longispororuber. Next base: position 37,183 of record NZ_BNBT01000024.1, on the reverse strand, counting down.
GTGCGCGCCGCCCTCGGGGGTGGTCCGGGCGACCACGACGACGAGGTCGGCGAGGATGCCGTTCGAGATGAACGTCTTCGAGCCGTTGAGCAGCCAGTGGTCGCCCCGGTCCTCGGCGGTGGTGCGGATGCCCTGGAGGTCGGAGCCCGCGCCCGGCTCCGTCATGGCGATGGCGGTGATCAGCGAGCCGTCGCAGAAGCCGGGCAGCCAGCGCCGCTTCTGCTCCTCGGTGCCGAGGCCGGTCAGGTACGGGCCGACGATGTCGTTGTGCAGGCCGATCGCCAGGCCCGCGGCGCCCGCCCGGGTGAACTCCTCGGCCAGGACGACGGCGTGGCGGAAGTCCGCGTTCCCGCCCCCGCCGTACTCCTCGGGCACGGCGACCCCGAGCAGTCCCTGCTTGCCCGCGGCGCGCCACGCGCCCCGGGACACGATGCCGTCCCGCTCCCACTGCTCGTAGTGGGGTACGACCTCCTTGGCCAGGAAGGTGCGCACGGTTTCGCGGAACGCGTCGTGCTCGGCGTCGAAGATCTGCCGTTCCATGGTCATCCGTTCCGTCGTGGTGGCGGGTGCCGAAGGGGTGGGTGCCGAAGCGGTGGGTGCCTGTTCGGACCGTGCTTTCCAGGGTGCTCGGGGCGTTCAGGCCGTCCCGTCGTCGAGCAGGGCGGGCACGTCCCAGTCGCGGGCGACGTCCTCGGTGTCGGCGCCCGGCCGCGCGGGTCCGGAGCGCACGGCGGTGGGCGTGGCGGAGAAGCGGGGCGCGGGCGCGGGCTGGGTGAGGCCGCCGTGGTCGGTGAAGGTCCCGCGGGCCGCCAGGTGCGGGTGGTGCGGGGCCTCGCGCAGCGAGAGCACGGGGGCCACGCAGGCGTCCGAGCCCTCGAACACGGCCGTCCACTCCGCGCGCGTACGGGACTTGAAGCGGGCGGCGACGGCGGCGCGCAGCTCGCCCCAGCGGGCGGGGTCCGCGCGCGCCCCGGCGGCCTCCGCAAGACCGAGGAGGGCCGCGAACTCGTCGTAGAACCGCTGTTCCAGGGCGCCCACGGCCATGTGGCCGCCGTCCACCGTCTCGTACGTGCCGTAGAACGGGCAGCCGCCGTCCAGGAGGTTGGCGCCCCTGCGGTCCTGCCAGCCGCCCGCCGCGAGCATGCCGTGGATCATCGTGGCCAGGTGCGCGGCCCCGTCCACGATCGCGGCGTCCACGACCTGCCCGGTGCCGTGCGCGCGGGCGTGGTGCAGCGCGGCCAGCACGCCGGTCACCAGGTACAGCGAGCCGCCCGCGTAGTCCCCGACGAGGTTGGCCGGGACCGTGGGCGGCTCGCCGGGCCCGCCGATCATGCCGAGGGTGCCGGTGACGGCGATGTACGCGACGTCGTGCCCGGCGCGCGGCGCCAGCGGCCCGTCCTGGCCCCAGCCGGTCATGCGGCCGTAGACGAGCCGGGGGTTGCGGGCGTGGCAGGCCTCGGGCCCCACGCCGAGGCGCTCGGCGACCCCGGGGCGGTAGCCCTCGACGAGCACGTCGGCGCGCTCGACGAGGTCCAGGACGCGGGCCGGCCCCTCCGGGGCCTTGAGGTCGACGAGCACACTGCGCTTGTTGCGGTTCGTGAGGTCGTACGCCGGGTCGATGCCGAGCCCGGCGCCGCCGGGCCGGTCGACGCGCACGACGTCCGCGCCGAGGTCGGCGAGGAGCATGGCGGCGAACGGGCCGGGGCCGATGCCCGCGAGCTCGACCACGCGGACGCCGTCGAGCGGCCCCCGAACACCCTTGTGCGGCACTGTCATGGCGCCCCCAGCGCGCTCTGCCACAGCTACGACACCGCTCCGCCACCGCTATGACACAACCGATGTAACACCAGTGATGCTAAGAACGTGTTCCACCGCGCACAAGCCCCGGGCGAGCAAGCGCTTAGCCGATTGTGACGCGTTAACCTCTGGCCATGGACTCCGTACTGGTCAGCGCGTGCCTGCGGGGAGTGCCCTGCCGGTTCGACGGGCGGGACACGGCCTCCGCCGCGGTGGACGCGGCGCTCGCGGGCCGCCGCGCGGTGCCGTTCTGCCCGGAGGCGGCGGGCGGTCTGCCCACGCCGCGCCGCCCCGCCGAACTCGTCGGGGGCGACGGTCACGCCGTCCTCGACGGCACCGCGCGCGTGGTCGACGACACCGGCCGGGACGTGACGGCCGCGTTCGTCGACGGCGCCCGGCGCACGCTCGCCGCCGCCCGCCGGGGCGGCTGCGCCGAGGCCGTGCTGATGCCGCGCAGCCCGTCGTGCGGCCGGGGCGCCGTGTACGACGGGACGTTCAGCGGGGAGCTGACGGCGGGCGACGGCGTGACGGCGGCCCTCCTGGAGCGCAACGGCGTCACGGTGCGGCCGGCGCCGGGGGTGTGACCTCGGGCGACCGGGGTGTTGACCGCGCGCCCCGGCCGGGCGCGCTAGCCTCAGCCGTCCGCGTCGACGCCGTACCACCCGAGCAGGACCCGAGTGAGAGGTGCCAAGACCGCCATGACTCCCCAGGACGCCCGGAACGCTCAGGACAGCAACGACAGCCGGGCCGCTCAGGACAGCGACGAAAGCCGGGACACCCGGGGCCCGCGGAACAGGGAACTCCCGTACGACATCGTGCTCTTCGGGGCGGCGAGCTTCGTCGGGGCGCTCACCGCCGAGTACCTCGCCGCGCACGCGCCCGAGGGGGTGCGCTGGGCGATCGCGGGGCGGGACACGGCGAAGCTGGAGCGGCTGCGGGAGCGTCTGGCCGCCGATTGGCCCGCGTGCGCCGAACTGCCGCTGCTGCGCGCGGACGCCGGCGACCCGGCGTCCCTGCGCGAACTGGCCGCCTCCGCCCGCGTCGTGGCCACCACCGTGGGCCCGTACCTGACGTACGGTCAGGAGCTGGTGGCGGCCTGCGCGGACGCCGGGACGGACTACCTGGACCTGTCCGGCGAGCCCGAGTTCGTGGACCGGATGTACGTGCGGCACGACGCCCGCGCGCGGGAGACCGGGGCGCGCCTGCTGCACGCCGCCGGCTTCGACTCCGTCCCGCACGACCTGGGCGTGCGCTACACGGTCCTCCAGCTCCCGGAGGACGTACCGCTGCGCGTCGACGGCTTCGTCCGCGTGCACGCGCGCTTCTCCGGCGGCACGTTCGCCTCCGCGCTCCAGCAGCTCGCGCGCGGGCGGCAGTTGCTGGCCGCCGCCCGCGAACGGCGGCACCACGAGCCGCGCCCGGCGGACCGTACGGCGTACGCGCCGCCGGGCGCGCCCCGGTACGCCGGGGAGGTCGGCGCGTGGGCGCTGCCCCTGCCGACGATCGACGCGCGGGTCGTCGAGCGCTCCGCGCGGGCGCTGCCGCGCTACGGGCCCGACTTCCGCTACCGGCACTACGCCGCCGTGAAGTCGCTGCCCGCGGCCGTGGGCGGGGTCGTGGCGGCCGGGACGCTGCTCGCCGCCGCGCAGGTGCCGCCCGCGCGGCGCCTGCTGTCGGGCCTGGTGAAGCCGGGCGACGGGCCGGACGCGGCGCGGCGCGCGGAGAGCTGGTTCTCGGTGCGGTTCGTCGGCGAGGGCGGCGGGCGGCGGGTGTTCACCGAGGTGACGGGCGGCGACCCCGGCTACGGCGAGACCGCGACGATCTTCGCGGAGGCGGCGCTGTGCCTCGCCCTGGACGACCTGCCCGAAACCGCGGGCCAGGTCACCTCCGCCGTCGCCATGGGCGAGGCACTGACCGCCCGGCTCACGACGGCGGGCATCGGCTTCCGGGTGGCGGCTGTGCGCTGAGGCTCGGCCGGGGGGCGGGGGGGCCGCGTGGTGTGACCACCGGGGGAAGTGCGTGGGTGGCGGCGTGACCGGCCGCCGGTGGCGGCGTGACCGGCCGGTGGCGGCGTGGTCAAGTCGGTTACCGCGTAACCCGGTGGATCGCGGCGCGGCCCGGGCGGTCGCCGTGCGGCCCGGTCAGGTACCGCGCGGCCCGGGGGGGGTGGCGGTGCCGCCCCGTCGGTGGCGGCGTGATCGAGGGTGGCCGCGCGGCTCAGCCCGTTGCCTCGCGCAGGGCCGCACGGCACAGCGCGTCCGCCCTGCGGGTGGTCTCCGGCAGCCGGTAGCGCGGGGTGAGGTGCAGCACGTGGGCGTACGCCGTCTCCAGGGACACGCGGTGGCCGACCGACACGAACACCGGCTTCACGCCGTCGCGGGTGCGCAGCGCCCCGCCCACCTCCTCCGTGCCGTCGCGCAGCGGCGCCACGCTGCCGCGCGCGGCGCCGGGCGCCTCGTACGCGAAGGTGAAGGGGTTCTTCGCGACGCCGATCGTGGGGCGGCCGGTCAGCACGCCGAGGTGGCTGGCGAGCCCGAAGCGGCGCGGGTGCGCGATGCCGTAGCCGTCGCACACGACCAGGCCGGGGTCCGCGGTGAGCGCGTCCAGCGCGGCGAGCACGGCGGGCAGTTCGCGGAAGGCCAGCAGTCCGGGCACGTACGGGAACGCGACGCGGCCCACCGCCGTCGCCTCCTCGACGACCGAGAGGTCCGCCGCGTCCAGGACGACGACGGCCGCGGCGACCACGTCCCGCTCGTCGTCGTACGCCACGTCCACGCCCGTGACGTGTCCCGCACCGGGCGGCGGCCCCGGCTCGTCGCGCACCACCCGGCCGCGCAGTCCGTCCTGGACGGCACGGGCCGCGGCCTCGTCGGCGGGCCAGTCGGCGGGCAGGGGCGGGATGGTGACGGCGGTCGTGTTCATGGTGAGCCCCAGCCTAGAGCCCGCGCGAAGCCCGTCCCGGACCCGTCCCAGGAACCGTCCGGGACCCACCTGGAACCCGCCCGGAGCCCGTCCCAGGAACCGTCCGGGACCCACCCGGACCCGCCCGGAGCCCGTCCGGAACCCGCCCAGGACCCGTCCGGAACCCCTTCGCGCGGGCGGAGTAGCCTCCTGATCATGTTTGTCATGGAGCTGACCTACACCGCCCCGCTCGACCGCGTCGACGCCCTGCTCGCCGAGCACGTCGCCTGGCTCGACGCGCAGTACGCCGCGGGCGTCGTCCTCGCCTCCGGGCGGAAGAACCCCCGTGACGGCGGGGTGATCCTCGCCGTCGGGGACAGCCGGGAGCGGATCGAGGAGCTGGCGGCCGGGGACCCGTTCGTCGTCGGCGGGGTGTGCGAGTACCGGATCACCGAGTTCCTGGCCACGAAGACGGCTCCGGCCCTCGCCGCGTACCGGCAGGAACTGCCCGCCTAGCCAGGGCGGCGGCGCGTCAGCGGGGCTCCAGGCGTGCCACGCGGCCCTTCTCGCCCGCCGCCCAGCAGCCGAGGTCGCGCGCGCAGTCCACGGTGTCGTACGAGCCGCCGTCGACGGTGCGCCAGGTGCGCCCGGCGTCCGTGGTGAGGTCCGTGCCGGTCGGGCCGACCGCGAGGGCCAGGGCGCGGCTGTGCGGCAGCCAGGCCACGCCGGAGCGGTAGGCGGGCGCGGGGCGCGCGGAGGGCCGCCAGGTGCGGCCGCCGTCGCCGGTCACGGCGGAGGCCGTGGGCGACGGCTGCCCGGGCCGGTAGTCGCCGCCGACCGCGAGCCCGTGCGCGCGGTCCCGGAAGGCCAGGCCGAAGACGCCCCGCGCCGGGTCCCCCGCGGGGATCGGCGCGTCGGTGACCCGCCAGGTCAGGCCCCGGTCCGCCGAGTGCAGGACGCGGGCGCGCGCGGCCCCGCCCGTGGCCAGCCAGACGTCGCGCGGCCCCGCGCTCACCAGGCACTGGCCGCTCGCGGCGAAGGCCGCCTCACCGTCCTGGGCGGCGGGCATGCCCCGGTCCGGCAGCACCTTCCAGGAGCGGCCGCCGTCCGCGGTGGACAGCATGCGGTACCTGCCGTCCACCGGGTCGCTCACCGCCAGGCCGTGGCGGCGGTCGAAGAACGTCATGCAGTCGTAGAAGGCCCGGGGGTCGGGGTTGCGGAAGGCCTCGGTCCAGGTCGCGCCGCCGTCCGCCGTGCGGTAGACCCGGGACGCCTCGCCCTCGCCGATCGCGAGCACCACGGCCCGCCGCCCGTCGAACGCCTCCACGTCACGGAACTCCAGGCCCGCCGCCCCGGGCGGCGACACGTCGCGCCAGCTCCTGCCGCCGTCGGCGGTGCGCAGGACCGTGCCGCGCGACCCGGCCGCCCACGCGGTGGACCGGCTGACGGCGGCGAGCCCCCGGAACCGGGCGTCGGTGCCGGTGTCCTTGAGGTCCCAGCCGACGCCGCTCAAGGCCCCGCTGCCCGAACCCGCGCCGGTCCCGGGTGCCACCACGGGCGCGGGCGCGGCCACGGCACCGGGTGCCGCGAGCGCCGTCGCCGCGAGCGCGGTCACGCCGAGCGCCAGCGCGCCGAGCACCCCCGCCCGACCGGTCGCCCCGCTCCCGCGGCCCGTACGCCGCTCCGCCGTCCGCCCCGGCTTCCGTCCCGTCCGCACCACGCGCCCCCTGACGTCCGCCTGCCCCATGCGCCTCATGGCGGGCGAAGCTAGCCCACCGGGCCGGTGCCGTCCAGAGGCCCGTACGCGCGCGGGCGTGCGACGGACGGAGGGTGTCGCGCGGCGGTTCGCGGGGACGCGGTGACGGAGGTCACTCCGTCCGACCGGGTCCGCGCGTGCACGGATTCGCCGATTCCCACGTCTATTCAAGTGCCCGACCCCGGTCGTGCACACCCCGGTCGTCCAGTCGCCAGAGTCAAGGGAGCAGGCCTTGTCCACTGTCATCGAGCAAGCCGTCGAGGCCCGCCTGGTCGCCGCCGCGCCCCGGATGCCGACCATCCCGGCGACGCTCCACTACGACCGGCGCGACCCCTTCGCCGTCCGCATGAGCTTCCCGGCCCCGGCGACGCTGGAAGGCGTCGAGGTGCACTGGACGTTCGCCCGCGAGCTGCTCGCGCAGGGCGTGGAGCAGGCGGCGGGCGACGGCGACGTCCGGGTCCGCCCCTACGGGTACGAGCGCACGGTCCTGGAGTTCCACGCCCCCGAGGGCACGGCCATCGTGCACGTCCGCACCGGCGACGTGCGCCGGTTCCTGCACCGCACCACGGTCCTCGTACCGGTGGGCCAGGAGCACCGGCACGTGGACCTGGACCGGGATCTGGCCGACCTGATGCGGGACGCCTGCTGACACCGGGGCGTCTGCCGACATTTGGGGTGCCTGCTGACTCCAGGGTGCCTGCCGACCTTTGGGGTGCCTGCTGACTCCGGGGTGCCTGCTGACTCTAGGGTGCCTGCTGGTCCTGGGGCGCCCGTTGTCTCAGTGACCTCTGCTGTCTCAGTGGCTCCCGTTGTCTCGGTGACTCCCGTTGTCTCGGTGACTCCTGTCGTCTCGGTGGCTGCGTCCCGGGGACAGCGGGCGTTACGGAGACGACAGGAACGCACCGCGGCCTCAGCCGCCACGCCCCCCGACGCGCGGCGCCCAAGCCCCGGCTCCGGCCCCCGCCCCGGCCCCCGCCGGCCTCACCGCCCGAACAACCCGTTCAGCTCCCCGAAGTCCAGCCCGCCCGTCAGCGACTCGTACGTCCCCTCGACGAGCAGTTCCCGCGCCGCCGCCCGCACCAGTGCGTGGGCCGCCTGCGCGATGCCCGAGCCGACGCTGATCCGCGCGACACCGAGTTCGGCGAGCCGGGCGACCGGCGGTGCCCCGGGTCCCGCCATCACGTTGACCGGCCCGTCGACCTTCGCGACCAGGGCCGCCACCGTCTCCGGGTCCACGACGCCCGGCACGAAGACGCCGTCGGCCCCGGCGGCGAGGAACGCGGCCGCCCGCTCCAGGGTCAGCGCGAGCCGCTCCCGCGGCCCCTCCCCCACGCCCCGCAGATAGGTGTCGATCCGCGCGTTCACGAACAGCGGCACGCCCGCCGCGTCCGCTGCGCCGCGCGCCGCCGTGAGGCGCTCGGCCTGTTCGGCGACGGGCCGCAGCGGCGCGTCCCCGCCGTGCGGGGCGTCCTCGATGTTCACGCCGACCGCGCCCGCGGCAAGGACCGCCCGGACGGTGTCGGCGACGCCCGCGGCGTCCGCGGCGTAGCCGCTCTCGACGTCGGCGGTCACGGGCACGGAGACCGTGTCCGCGATCCGGGCCACGACGCCGAGCGCCTGGTCGCGGGTGAGCCGGTCGCCGTCCCCGGCGCCGAGCGCCCAGGCGAGCCCGGCGCTGGTGGTGGCGACGGCCGCGGCCCCGGCCGTCTCGACGAGGCGGGCGCTCGCGGCGTCCCAGGCGTTCGGCAGGACCAGCGGGTTCCCGGGGACGTGCAGGTCACGGAAGACCGTCGCGGTGTCGTACTGCTGTGTCATGCGCAGCACTCAACCAGCCCGCGCGCCACCGGGTCTGGCAGGAATCCGACACCTACGCCGGGCGCCGCGCGGCCCCCGCCGGAGCCACCGCCACAACCCTCGCGAGCCCTGGCCCCGTCGGCCGCGACGGCCCGACGAAAAGACGTTGACACCCCTCCCAGGCCTCCTTACGTTGGACAACGGTTCTGTTGCCGTCGAACGGAGAAGGACGTTGCTCGTCTGAGGTCTTGAGACACCGCGTCACACAGCTCTCGATCGCTGTGTGCGTCGCGTGCGACCTCGGCGTACGAGCCGTCCGCCCCGGCACAGGGCCCTCTTCCACGGCCCGGCCGCGCCCCTCGGGGCCCGAGCGGTGTGCACGCCTCCTCGCGGTGTCTCCCACGCGTTGCACCCGACCACGCCCCAGCCAGCAACCGCGAGGCCGCCTTATGTCTACTTCCCCCACCCCGTCCATCGCCTGTACGTCGCTGACCTTCGCCTGGCCCGACGGCACGCCCGTCTTCGACGGCCTCCAGGTCGCCTTCGGGCCCGGCAGGACCGGCCTCATCGGCCGCAACGGCTCGGGCAAGTCCACGCTCCTGAAGCTGATCGCCGGGGAACTCACCCCGCACGAGGGCACGGTGCGCACCGCCGACGAGATCGGCTACCTGCCGCAGAACGTCACCCTCGACACCGGCCTGCGCGTCGACGAGGTCCTCGGCATCGCCGGGACGCGCGCCGCGCTGCACGCCATCGAGGCCGGTGACGTGCGCGAGGAGCACTTCGCCGCCGTCGGTGACGACTGGGACGTCGAGGAGCGCGCCACGGCGACGCTCGACCAGCTCGGCCTCGGCCACATCGGCCTCGACCGCACCACGGGCGAGGTGTCCGGCGGCGAGTCGGTCCTGCTGCGCCTGGCCGCGCTGCTGCTGCGCAGGCCCGGCGTGCTGCTGCTCGACGAGCCCACCAACAACCTGGACCTGTACGCGAGGCAGCGCCTGTACGCGGCCGTCGACGCCTGGTCCGGCGTCCTCGTCGTGGTCAGCCACGACCGGCAGCTGCTCGACCGCGTCGACCACATCGCCGACCTGCGGGACGGCGAGGTCGCCTGGTACGGCGGCAACTTCTCCGCGTACGAGGAGGCGCTGGCCGTGGAGCAGGAGGCGGCCGAGCGCATGGTGCGCGCCGCCGAGGCCGATCTGCGCAAGCAGAAGCGCGAACTGGTCGAGGCGGAGGTCAAGCTGGCCCGCCGCAAGCGCTACGGGCAGAAGATGTGGGACCAGAAGCGCGAGCCGAAGATCGTGATGGGCAACCGCAAGCGGGCGGCGCAGGAGTCCGCCGGCAAGCACCGCACCCTGCACGAGGGCAAGCTCGCCGGGGCCAGGGAACGCCTCGACGAGGCCGTCGAGGCGGTACGGGACGACGACGAGATCCGCGTCGACCTGCCGTACACGGCGGTCCCGCCGGGGCGCACCGTCCTGACCCTGAGCAACCTGACGCTGCGTTACGGGGCGTCCGTACAGGGCGAGTTCGAGCTGCGCGGCCCGGAGCGGATCGCGCTCGTGGGCCGCAACGGCGCGGGCAAGACCACGCTCCTGCGGACCATCGGCGGTGACCTCGCGCCGGTCGCGGGAGAGGTGCGGGCCCACGTGCCGCTGCGCTTTTTGCCGCAGCGCCTCGACGTGCTCGACGACGAGCTGACCGTGGCCGAGAACGTGGCGCGCCAGGCCCCGGACGCGACCAACAACCGGGTCCGGGCGCGTCTCGCCCGCTTCCTGTTCCGGGGCGCCAAGGCCGACCAGCGGGCGGGCACCCTGTCGGGCGGCGAGCGGTTCCGGGCGGCGCTCGCGGCGCTCATGCTGGCCGAGCCCGCGCCGCAGCTCCTGCTGCTCGACGAGCCGACGAACAACCTCGACATGGCGAGCGTCCGGCAGCTTTCCTCGGCCCTGGAGTCGTACGAAGGCACGCTGCTCGTGGCCAGCCACGACCTGCCGTTCCTGGAGTCCCTCGGCATCACCCGCTGGCTGCTGCTCGACGGGCGGCTCCGGGAGATCGCGGACCCGGCGGAGATGGCGGACGGCCACGCCGGGGCCGCCCGGAACACCCCGGAGACCCCCTCCGGAAACGCTTCGCGCAAGGCCTGCGGGAACGCCTCCAGGAACGCCTCGGAAAACAGGACAGAGGCTGTCGGGTATTCCGCCTAGCGTCGGGTGCATGCACGCAGCACTCACGCACGACCACATCACCGTCACCGGAGCCCGCGAGAACAACCTGAAGGAGGTGAGCCTGCGCATTCCGAAGGGCCGCCTGACGGTCTTCACCGGGGTGTCAGGATCGGGGAAGTCGTCGGTCGTCTTCGACACCATCGCGGTGGAGTCGCAGCGCCAGCTCAACGAGACGTTCACGTGGTTCGTCCGCAACCGGCTGCCGAAGTACGAGCGGCCGCACGCGGACGCCATCGAGGACCTGGCGCCCGCGATCGTGGTGGACCAGAAGCCGATCGGCGGCCACTCCCGGTCCACCGTCGGCACGATGACGGACATCTACGCGGTGATCCGGGTCCTGTTCTCCCGGCACGGCACGCCGAGCGCGGGCCCGGCCACCGCGTACTCCTTCAACGACCCGAGCGGCATGTGCCCCGAGTGCGACGGGCTCGGCCGCACCGTGCGGCCCGACTACGACCGCATCCTGGACCCGGCCAGGTCCCTGGCGGACGGCGCGATCCTCTTCCCGCCGTTCGCCGCCGGGACCTGGCACGGCCAGACGTACACCAACAGCGCGGACCTGGACCCGCACAAGCCGGTCGGCGACTTCACCGCCGAGGAGCGGCGGTACCTGCTGCGCGGGCGCCCCGGCGGGAAGGTCACCGTCGACAACACCGGCGGGGCGCGGGACATCGACTTCGAGGGGCTCGCCGACCGCTTCGAACGCCTCTACCTCAACCGCGACCTGTCCGCCCTGTCGCAGAAGACCCGCGACCTGGTGGAGGCGTTCCTCACCGAGGCCCGCTGCCCCGCCTGCGACGGCGCGCGCCTGAACCCCGCCGCGCTCGCCACCCGGATCAACGGCCTGTCCATCGCCGACTGCGCCCGGATGGAGGTCACCGATCTGATCGCGGAGCTCGGCCGCGTCGACGACCCGGTCGCGGGGCCCGTCGCGGCGGCCGCCGTCGCCGCGCTCGAACGCGTCGAGGCCATCGGGCTCGGCTACCTCAGCCTGGACCGCGAGACGTCCACGCTCTCCGGCGGCGAGGGCCAGCGCCTGAAGATGGTCCGGCACCTGGGCTCCAGCCTGACCGGCATGACGTACATCTTCGACGAGCCGAGCGTCGGGCTGCACCCGCGGGACGTGGGCCGGCTCAACGACCTGCTGCTGCGCCTGCGCGACAAGGGCAACACCGTCCTCGTCGTCGAGCACGACCCGGACGTGATCGCGGTCGCCGACCACGTCGTCGACATGGGCCCGGCCGCGGGCACCCACGGCGGCCACGTCGTCTTCGAGGGCACCCCCGCGGAGCTGCGCGCCGCCGACACCCTCACCGGCCGCGCCCTGCGCCGCGCCACGGGCGTGAAGGAGCACCCGCGCGAACCGTCCGGCGAGCTGTGGATCAAGGACGCCGGGCTGCACAACCTCAAGGACGTCACCGTCCGCCTGCCCGCGGGCGTGCTCACGGTCGTCACCGGCGTCGCCGGCTCGGGCAAGAGCACGCTCGTCTCCGAGGTGTTCACCGCGCAGCACCCGGACGCCGTGGTCGTCGACCAGTCGTCCATCGGGATCTCGGGCCGGTCCACCCCGGCCACGTATCTGGGGATCATGGACCGGGTGCGTGCGCTGTTCGCCCGGCACACGGGCGCGGAGGCCGGGCTGTTCAGCTTCAACTCCAGCGGCGCGTGCGAGGGTTGCCGGGGCCGCGGCGTCATCCACAGCGACCTGGCCTTCATGGACCCGGTCACGACGACCTGCGAGCGGTGCGCGGGGCGGCGCTTCAAGGAGGAGGTGCTGCGCCTCACCGTGGGCGGGCGCTCGGTCGTGGACGTCCTGGACATGACCGCCGAGGACGCGCTGGCGTTCCTGGAGGACTTCCCGGACGCGGCGGTGCGCCGCCGCCTCGGGGCCCTGCGGGACGTGGGGCTCACGTACCTCACCCTCGGGCAGCCGCTGAGCACCCTCTCCGGCGGCGAGCGCCAGCGCATCAAGCTCGCCACGCAGCTCCACCGGACCGGCACGACGTACGTCCTGGACGAGCCGACGACCGGCCTGCACATGGCGGACGTCGCCGGGCTCCTCGCGCTGCTCGACCGGATCGTCGACGCCGGGAACACCGTCCTGGTCGTCGAGCACAACCTGGACGTCGTCAAGCACGCGGACTGGGTCGTCGACCTCGGGCCCGACGGCGGCAAGCACGGCGGCCGGATCGTCTTCGAGGGGACGCCGCGCGAACTGCTCGCCGCACGGGACTCGTTCACCGCGGAGCACCTGCGGCGGGCGGTGGCCGCGTAGGCGTCACCGCGGCCCGGCGGGCGCCGGGCCGCGGTCCTGGTTCACCTGCCGGGATAGATGGCCACGTCCGTGATGTTCACGGGGAAGCGGCCGATGACGCCGGTCTCACCGGTGAACAGGTTGACGTTGTAGAGGCTCGGATTGCCGGTGCCGGACGCGGGGCCGAGGATGGCGAAGCCCGCGTTCGAGACCGTCTTGCCGCCCGAGAGGGTGCTGTAGATGTCGAGGCCCGCGTTGGGCCCCGCGTCGACCCCGAGGGAACCGACCGGCGACAGGGTGCCGTTGTTGGCCGGGGCCTGGACGACGAGCTGGTCGTTCTTGGTGTCGATGTCGAACAGGAGGGTACCGGTGGCCCCGTTGAGGTCGTTGTTCGTGTACCCGGCCGCGCTGACGCCCCGCGTCCACCCGGTGATGGGCGGAGTGGTGAGGGCGATGTCTTCCTCCGTGGTGTGGGTGTTCAGGTTGTGCCGCAGGTTCTGGGCGCCGTCGCTGATCACCCTCAGCCGGTCGGCCGCCGGGTTGAAGTCGACGCCGAAGTTGGTGCCGAGCAGGTCGAACTGGAGCTGGGAGACCTTGGTGGCGGTCGGTTCCGGCACGTCCGGCGGCCACTTGAACGTGTAGATGCCGCCCTTGTCGCCGACCCCGTACAACTGGCCGTCCTGGACCCGGAAGTCGATGCCGACCACCTTCTGGTCGCCCTTGAGGCCGGTGATCTCCCGCACCCAGTCCAGTTGCTGCGGCTTGTCGGTCTTGAACGCGGCCATCAGGAGGCCGTCGCCGCTGATCCCGAACGCCTGCAGGCTGGGCGTGACGGCGGGCGCCGCCGAGCCGGTGCCGGGCGCCCCCATCATGAGCGCCGTCGACGCGGTGAGCACCGCGACCGCCGCCGCGCATCTCCTCCTGGCGCGCGATCTGCTGGAAACCTTCATGGTGTCTTCCCTCCCGTTGTGCCGGACTGCGTCGTGCCGGACTGCGTCTTGGGGCGGATGCGGGTTCTCCCGATCGCCACGGTGTTCCCCCCACGGGCGGGTACGCGGTTCCCATTAAGCCCAGGTCACCGGGGGCCGACAAGCGGATGCGGGGACAAGGCCGGCGCAGCCGGGGAACTTTGCGCACGGTGACAAACCGCGGCCCGCCCTCCCGGGTTATATGTGCGCGACATGTGCACGGCGACCGGTTCCCGCCTGTCGGGCCGTTCGCGCGCGGTGGGATGCTCGCGGCCATGAGGAGCCTCTTCGCCGAGCTGGCCCGGCAAGCGGCGGCCAGCGCACGCCGGGAGGTCGAGGCGTACGCGCGCGAGATCCCGGAGTTCGCCTCCCTGGACACCGACGCCCGCGCCCGGGCCGAGACACTGGAGTACGCGGTGTGGCTGCGCCGCCGCACGCTCGAACTCGCCCCGCACAACGCTCCGTTGACGCCGGACGACCTCGCCGCCATCGCCGCCATGGGCGAGGTGCGGGGCGGCTCGGGCATGTCCCTGGAGTCACGGCAGCGCGTCCTGCGCCTGCACACCGCGCTGATGCTGCGCGACATCCACGAGGCGGTCGACGCCCAGCGCGGCGGCGCAGCCCAGGAACTCCTGCGCGTCATGGGCTGGTTCGCCCCGCAGGGCGAGCGCGGCATCGGCGCCTACTGCCAGGGCTTCGTGACCGCCCTGCGCCACCGCCTGCCGTACGTCGAGCAGGTCGCCCTGCTCGCCAGGTCGCTCCTCACCCACGACCCCCTGGCGGCGGAGCTCGCCCCGGCCGTGGGCATGGAGCTGCCCCGGTGCTGCGCGGTGACGGTGATCCGGGTGGCGGACGGGACCGGCGGACACGGCGGGCCGCAGCGCGAGGTCGAGCACCTGGTGAAGGCCCACCGGGTGCCCATGGTGTGGTGCCCGGCGGGCGACGGGGGCGGGGAGCTGATCGCCCTGGTCCCCGCCACCGAGGAGACGCCGAAGCCACCCGGCGCGACCGGAGGGGCGTCCCCGCTCACCCCCGCCCCCGGCCGCACGCCCGCTGCGGCGCCCGCCTCCGGCCGCACACGCCCCGCGCTCGCCCTTGGCCGCACGCCCCCCGCGCCCGCATCGGGCCGCAGACGCCCTGCCACCACCCCCGGCCGCAGACCCCCCGTGCCCGCATCCGACCCTCCTCCCGATCACCCTCCCCCCGCTCCCCCGCCCGCCCACGAGCCCGGCCCGCCGCCCGACCCCGCGCCGGACCTCACCCCCGGCCCCTCACCCCGCCCCGCCTCCGACCCCGCGCCGGACCTCACCTCCGCCCCCGTACCCGACCTCACCTTCGAGGCCGTGCCCGACCTCGCCCGTGACCTCGTACGGGACTTCGCCGGTGCCGTCGGCCGCGCCTGCGCCGCGGGCATCGCCACCGCGCCGCTCGCGGAGCTCGCCGGCGCCCTCACCCGGGCCCGGCGGATCAGCAGGGCGGCGCCGCTGCGGCGCGCGCCCGCCAGGCCGCGGCCGCACACCACCGCGGACGTCTTCGTCGAACTCGCCGTCGCGGACGTACCCCTCGTCGACGCCTGGCTGGCCACCGTGGCCGGGCGCCTCGAACCCGGACCGGACCTCGTCGTCACCCTCGACGCGTACTACCGCCACGACATGGACCGGAGCGCCACGGCGGCCGCGCTCAACGTCCACCCCCGCACCCTGGACTACCGGCTGCGCCGGGTGCGGGAGCTCACCGGCCTCCCGCCGGGTTCGACGCGCGGCGTACGCATCCTCAGCGCGGCCGTCACCCGGCGCCTGGCGATGCGCTGAGCCACCGCCGCGCGCCCCCGCACGCCAGGTCAGCCACCACGCGCCCCCCGCCCGCCGGGACCAGGGGCCGGCTGCCACCGGCCCCTGAGACCACCGTCACACCTTTACGTCGGGTTTAACCTACGGAAACGTAACCTACGATGCCGTAGGTAACCTTGTTCGCGGTGACCGGTGCCGCGGGCCCCCCGCGCACCGTCCCGCCCGTCCCCACCCCACGCGTATGTCGTCCCCCCATTCCCCCTCTTCTGGAGCCCCTGTGACGCTCACCTCTCCCCACCTCGGCAGCCCGGACACCTGGACCGACGCCCGGTTGCTGTACGCGCTGGAGGAGGTGGTCGAGAAAGAGCTCAACCGCCACCTGAAGGTCGCCAAGGACTGGATGCCGCACGAGTACGTGCCGTTCTCCGACGCCCGCAACTTCCCCGGCCTGTTCGAGGACGGCGAGGCCTGGGAGCTGTCCCAGTCCCCCGTCACCGACGTCGGCCGGATCGCTCTCGTCGTCAACCTCCTGACCGAGGACAACCTGCCGAGCTACCACCACGAGATCGCCTCACTCTTCGGCCGCGACGGGGCGTGGGGCACGTGGGTGCACCGCTGGACGGCCGAGGAGGGCCGCCACGGCATCGTGATGCGGGACTACCTGCTCGCGTCCCGGGCCGTGGACCCGGACCAGCTTGAACGTTTCCGTATGTCGCACATGAGCGAGGGGTTCGAGTCCGACAACCGGCACTCGATGCTGCACTCCGTCGCCTACGTGGCGTTCCAGGAGCTGGCCACCCGCATCTCCCACCGCAACACCGGACACCAGTCCGGCGACCCGGTCTGCGACCGGATGCTGGCCCGCATCGCCACCGACGAGAACCTGCACATGGTCTTCTACCGCAACCTCCTCAAGGCCGCCTTCGAGCTCGCGCCCGACGCGACGATGCGCGCGGTGCGGGACGTGGTGGTCGACTTCCGCATGCCCGGCCACGGCATCCCCGGCTTCGAGCGGGCCGCCGCGAAGATGGCCATCGGCGGCGTCTACAACCTGCGCATCCACCACGACGACGTCCTCCAGCCCGTCCTGCGCTTCCTCAAGGTCATGGAGGTGCCGGGGCTCGGCCCCGACGGCATCCGCGCGCAGGAGGAGCTGGGCCTCTACCTCGACGGCCTCGACACGGAGGCCCGCCGCTTCGACGAACGCCTCGCCGCCCGCCGGGCCCGCATGGCCGCACGGGGCTGAGGGGCGCCGCCCCCGGACCGGGCCAGCCCCGGACCAGGCCGTCGGCGCAGCCGCGCCGGCGGCCCCGGGCGCGCGACACCGCCCCCTTCGGCGACGCCCTCCGTCCACCGCCAGCCGCACCGATGTACGACCCCCCGCCCCGGTGCCATGGTGGGCGGACGAGGCACCGTCGTCGACCCCTGGGGGTGGATGGGAGTGGCACAGTCGCACGAGTGGATGTTCTACGAGGTCATGTGGCGCGGGTGGGCCGACCGGGCGCGGGTGCCGTATCCCGTGCCGTGGTGGGCGCAGGCCGCGTTCCGGCGCTGGAGCGACGACTTCGACCGGGGTACGTACGCGTCGAAGGAGGCCGCCTTCGCCTCCAACGCCCTGTACCGGTACTGGCACATGGTGGGGGTGAAGGACCACCGCCAGGAGTCGCTGATCGGGCAGGCGGGCGAGATCGAGCCGGTCTACGACAAGTACAGCCTGACGTTCTTCCTGTACGACCCGGCGGCGGGCACGCTGAGCCTGCCGCAGCTCGCGGCGGGCGGCACGGTGGAGCAGCGGATCGAGGCGCCGCACCTGCCCGCGGTCGTCACGGCGTTCCGGGCGCCGGGCGGGGCCGCGTACGAGCAGCGGACCTTCGCGGCGGCGGTCGGCGCCCGGCAGCGGGACCTGGCCGTGACGCGCCTGGCCGTGCGCAGCCCGGACGGGCGCCCGCGCGAGGGCTGGCTGTGCGCGGCGGTGCTGCCCGCCGGCCCGAGCGGCTTCCAGCGCCACGACCGGCGCGGCGAGCAGATCACCGACCGCAGGCTGACGTTCCTGCGCTACCTGCCCGACGAGGCCCGCGTGGAGACCAACAGCGGCTGGGGCCCGGTGTTCGACACCCCGCCGGAGCACCACGGCGTGTACGGCAACCCGGACTTCACCCATGACCCGGCGGCGTACCTGCTGCGCAACCCGTTCCACGACCTGGCCACCGGCGGCAAGCTGAACGCGGCGCTCCAGGCGCAGGACCAGGTCGCGGGCCTGTGCAGCGCGGCGTTCGCGTGGCCGTTCCGGGTGGCGGGCGAGGAGGAGTTCACGCTGGACGCCCGGCTGCCCGTCGACCTGTACAGCGGGGCCGACGACCTGGCGGAACTGCGCGCCACGCCCGCCGACGCCCTGGAGGAGGCGCACCACGCGTTCTGGGCGGCGAAACTGCTCGGCCAGGGCGTGCAGCCCGACCTGCCCGGGCCGGTGGCGCATCTGACGGACCAGTTCCGGCAGGCGCGGGCCCAGTTGCTGGTGCTCTCCGACCACGGCGAGATCCACCCGGGCCCGACGGTGTACGACTCGTTCTGGATCCGGGACTCGTCGGTGGAGGCCACCGCGTGCTCCCTCGTGGGCGACACGGCCCTCGCGGAACACCAGTTGGGCACGCACTACCCGCTGCGGTTCAACCGCGGCACGGGCCGGATCGGGCCGTGCGCCGAGTACGGCTTCTACGGCGGCCCGCACGAGAAGGACGACCGCGAGTGGGACAGCAACGGCCAGGCGCTGTGGGCGATCGGCCGCTTCGACCGCACGCGCGGCCGGGACGCGGCGTTCGGCGCGAAGCTGTACACGCCGTACGTCGTCGACGCCGCGCGCTGGCTGCGCGACAACCGCGACGGGTACGGCCTGCTGCACAGCGGCTGGAGCGCCGAGCACCTCGGCGAGCGCGACAAGCCGCACTACTGGGACGACCTGTGGGGCATCGCGGGGCTGTACGAGGCCGCGCGCCTCGCCGAGCGCCTCGGCACCCCGGAGACGGAGGAACTGTGGGCCGCCTACGACGACCTGAAGGAGGCCACGGCCGCGTCCGTCCGCTGGGTGCTGGCCGAGCAGCGCCGCCGCGGCGAGTGGGAGACGTACATCCCGACCGGGCCCGGCGACGTCGGGCGGCGCGACTCGACGATGATCGGCGCGGCGGCGTACTTCCACCCGCTGCGGCTGCACATGGGCGCCAAGCTGGGCGGCGACATCGACCGGGCGGCCCGGTACACGCTCGACACGATGTACGCCCGCTTCGTCACCGGGGGCTTCCGGCACGAGGCGGCCTGGAACGCCTACGGCCCCTACCTCACCCTGCAGTTGGCGCACGCCTACCTGCTGGCCGGGGACCCGGGGCGGATGGACGCGCTGCTCGGCTGGACCGTGGCCGCCGCGTCGCCGCGCGCGGAGGACCGGGCCGTGGCGCTCGGCGCCTGGAACGAGCAGCACGCCTTCCCCATCGCCTCCGACTACGGCGAAGTGCCGCACCGGCACTGGTACATGGGCGACATCCCGCACGGCTGGGCGGCGGCGGAGTACCTGCTCCTGGTCCGCGACATCCTCTTCTTCGAGGCCGACGAGGACCGCGACCCGCACCTGTACGTCGCGCCGGGCGTGCGCCCGCACTGGGTGCCGGACGGCGGCACGGTGGCCGTGGCGGAGGCGCCGACGCTGTTCGGCGCGCCGTTCGGCTACCGGCTCGGGCACGACGCGGGTGAGCGCACGGTGACCGTGGACGTCACCCGGGCCCCGGAGGGCGTCCGGTTCGTCTACCCGTGCCGGTTCGGCCCGGTGCGGGCGGCCACGGCGGACGGGCGCGCGCTGCCGGTGTCCGGCGACGACGTGCGCGTACCGGCCGGGACGGGCCGGTTCACGGTCACGTACGGCTGAGTGCGGACGCGGCTCGCGCGGAGGCGGCGTGCGCGGCCGCGGCTTGCACGGACGCGAGCGGCCCGACGGGGGGCGGGCCGGGCCGGGCGCTCAGGCACGGCGTGCGGCCTTCTCACGGCGCAGGTTCTGCCGCTCCTTCTCGGAGAGCCCGCCCCACACGCCGAACCGCTCGTCGTTGTCCAGCGCGTAGGCCAGGCAGGCGGTGCGCATGTCGCAGAGGCGGCAGATGTTCTTGGCCTCGCGCACCGAGCTGCCGGGTTCGGGGAAGAAGAACTCCGGTCCGGTCTGTGCGCACAGGGCCTGCTCCTGCCAGGCGAGTTCGGTCTCGGTCACGATGGTGTCGAAGTGCATGCCGTGATCCTGGTGGGCGGAGCGAAACAACGGATCAACGTTCGCTCAACGGGGCGCGCGGGACCCGCCCGCGCGCGGCGTACCGGGGCCGATCGGCACCGCCCACGGTACGGGCCCACGCCGTGGCCCGTACCGGCTTACCGGTCCATGGGCGCGTCGCCCTCCAGGACCGCCGCGGCGCGACCACCGGGGCAGGGCCGCCCCTGCGAGGCCGCCCGCAGCGCGCCGGGCGGTGTCGGGGCTCAGCCCCGCTCGGGCTGCATCAGCGCGAACCGCGCCCCGTACGGATCGGCGAGCTTGGCGAAGGCGCCCACCTCCTTGAGGTCCATCCGCTCGGCCCGGACCGTGCCGCCCGTGGCGCGGGCCTGCTCCACCACCGCGTCGATGTCGTCCACCTGGAAGTACGGCATCCAGCAGGCGCCCGCCTCCCGCTCGACCGGGTCCTCGTCCAGCGGCCACACGCCGCCGAACATGTCGTCCGCGGAGCCCGCGCCCGGGTACACCATCGTGTACGTGCCGCCCTCGAAGGGCTGGCCGAGGGTCCGCCAGCCGAACACCGTGCCGTAGAAGGCCGCGGCCGCCTCGACGTCCGGCGCGTACAGCTCCGTCCACACCAGGGCGCCGGGGGCGTCCACCAGCTCCAGGCCCGGGTTCCGTCCCGGCTGCCAGACGGAGAACGCGGCCCCGCCGGGGTCGGTGAAGCCCGCCGTGCGGCCGAGGTCGAGGACGTCCGCCGGCTCCCAGGTGGTGCGCCCGCCCGCCTGCTCGACCTGCCGGGCGGTGGCGTCCGCGTCCGGTGCCCGGAAGTACACCGACCAGGCGGGCGCGCCCAGCTCGGGGGTGACGGTCATGCCGCCCGCGACCGTCCTGCCGTCACGCCGGAACAGGCCGTACCCGCCGACCTCCTCGCCGCCCTTCTCGAAGTCCCAGCCGAAGAGGCCGCGGTAGAACGCGGCGGCTCCGTCGATGTCCGTCGTCCCCAGGTCCACCCAGACCGGTGCCCCGGTGACATCGCGAGTGCTGAGCATGATCGACTCCTTTGTCGCACCCTGCCGTCTCCCTTCCGAGTCTCGCACCGGGCACTGACAATCCGCGCGCGTCGACCGGCACCCGACGCCGAAGCCCCGGCGCCCGTCGGCGGCCCCCACGCCCCGGTGCCCGTCGGCCGTCGCCGCGCCATGACCCGACGCGCCCGCCCAGCCGCCCGCGCTCCGCCGCGCCCGCGCGCGGCCGCCTCGCCCCAGGGCGATTTCCCGTCACCCTCCGCACAGCCCCGTCATCACCTTGTGAAGACGGACAAGATTCTGAGAGCGCTCTCAGTCACACCTCTTGACGTCTCGTTTTCCCGGCCGCGACAGTGGGGGCACCTTGAGGCACCACCGCGCTCCCGGGCCGCGCTCCTGCTCCCCTCCCCCCACGTTCCCGCCAGGAGAGATGCCGTGATCTCGCGCAGAGTGTTCCTGACGTCCACCGTCGCCGCCACCAGCGCCCTCACCTACCCGCTCTGGGGCGCCGCCCTCGGCCCGCGCGCTGCTGCGGCCCCCGCCACCTGCGAACTCGCCCTGCGCAACGCCTCGTTGCCCGGGCAGGTCCGCGCGTACGTCACGGGCCACGAGCCGGGCACCGGTCGCTGGCTGCTGCTCACGGCGGACGGCGGGGTCTACCGCCCCGCGTCCCCGCCGGCCCCGCGGACGCCGCTGCCCGTCGACTGCTCCATCCCGCTGGGCCCCGCGGGGTCGGCCCCCAAGGTGCTGACGCTGCCGCAGATGTACGGCGCCCGCGTGTACTTCGTGCGCGACGACAAGCTCGACTTCTTCCTGAACCCGGGCCCCGCCCTCGTCGAGCCCGCCTTCGCCACCCCGGCCGACCCGAACCACGGCCGCACCTGGTCGTTCTGCGAGTTCACCTTCAACAGCACCCAGTTGTACGCGAACATCAGCTACGTCGACCTGGTCACCGCCCTGCCCATCGGCCTGACCCTGGAGGGCGACGCGACCCACACCGTGGCGCCGCTGCCCGACGGCGCCGTCGACAGGATCGCCGCCGGCCTCGTGGCGCAGGCGGGCAAGGACGGCCGGCCGTGGGACAAGCTGGTGATCCGCCGCGAGGGGCGCGTCCTGCGGGTCGTGTCGCCGCAGAACGTCATGGCCCCGTACGCCGACCGGCCCGACCAGATGCCGTTCCGCGACTACTGGAGCGCCTACGTGGACCAGGTCTGGGAGAAGTACCGCGCCACCGACCTGCGCATCGACCTGCAGGGCGGGCGCGGCGTCCGCGCGGGCCGGGTCAGCGGGAACACCCTCACCTTCGAGGGCGGGCACACCTTCGCCAAGCCCACGTCGCGGGACGTCTTCACCTGCGACCACGGCCCGTTCGCCAACAACCCCGGCGACCCCGACGACAAGAAGGCGATCCTCGCCCGCCTCGCCGCCGGGTTCAACCGCGGCCTCATGCTCAGCCACCCCTCCCAGCCCAACGGCACCACCGCGGGCGACTACTACCGGAGCGCCGTCACCAACCACTGGGCGCGCCTGGTCCACGCCCACTCCCCCATCGGGTACGCGTTCCCGTACGACGACGTGCGCCCGGACGGCCAGCCGGACGTGTCGGGCGCCGCCCACGACGGCAACCCGCGGCGGTTCACGGTGACCGTGGGCGCCTGAGGGCCCCTCAGCCGCGGTCCTGCCGGTCAGCGCCCGGCCCGCGCACCACGGTGAGCAGGCCGTCGTGCCCGGCCACCGCCTCCAGGGCCAGCGTGCGGTACCCGGCCTGCTCGAAGAGGACCGTGATGCGGTCCTTGTCCTCGCTCAGCACCACGCCGTCGCCCCACTGCTCGTGGCGTACCTCGCTCCCGACGGGGTAGCGGGCCGCCGCCGGGTGCGTGGGGCGCTCGGCGGCCGGGTCCTCCGTACCGCTCTCGTCGCACCGGTCGCAGTTCCCGCACGGAGCCGGGTGGTCCTCGCCGAAGTAGCCGAGCAGGAGGCGGCGCCGGCAGCCCGTCGTCTCGGCGTACGCGCGGGCCATCTCCACCCGTGACCGGTCGGTGCGCCGGTGCGCCTGTGCCGCCCGCTCGGCCTCCTCGACCGCCTCGTCGGCCGAGACGCCGGGGGCCGGACGGACCTCTCCCTCCTCGCCCGTGGTGACGGCGTCGGCCTCCTCCATCAGATTGACCGCCGCGGTGACCCGGTTCCCGGACAGGCCCGTGTCCGCGCGCAGACCGGCCAGGTCCGCCGGGTCGTCGTCGTGGTCGCGGTCGTGGACGGCGTCGGCCACGGCGGACAGCGTGTCGTGGCCGGGGACGCGCCCGGCGAAATACGTCTGCATGCCGGTGTCCTCCGACCGGTGGTGCAGGACGGCGAGAGCCGGGCGCCCGTCCCTGCCGCCGCGGCCGATCTCCTGGTAGTAGGCGTCCAGGGAGCCCGGCAGCGCCGCGTGCAGCACGAACCGTACGTCCTCCTTGTCGATGCCCATGCCGAACGCCGAGGTCGCCACCACGACGTCCGCCGCGCCGGAGAGGAAGGCGTCGTGGATCCTGGTGCGCTCACCGGCGCGCAGCCCGGCGTGGTACGCCTCGGCGGCGAGCCCCAGGGCGGACAGCTCCTGCGCGTACTCCTCGCAGGCCTTGCGCGTGGCGGCGTAGACGATGCCCGGTTTGGGTTCGGCGGCGGCCCGTTCGACCACCGCGCGGCGCCGGTCGTCCTCGTCCAGGAAGCGGTCCGCCTCCAGCCTGATGTTCGGCCGGTCGAAACCGGTGACCAGCAGCCGGGGCTCGCGCATGCCGAGGCGCTCGACGATCTCCTTGCGCACCGGCGGGGCCGCGGTCGCCGTCAGGGCCAGCACCGGGGGCCCGCCCACGCGGCGCACCGCCGCCTCCAGGCGCCGGTAGTCGGGGCGGAAGTCGTGGCCCCAGGACGCCACGCACTGGGCCTCGTCCACCACGAACAGGGACGGGCCGGCCTCGGCGAGGCGCGCCAGCACCTCGTCCTTGGCCAGTTGCTCGGGCGACAGGTACACCAGCCGCGCCTGGCCGGCGCGCACCTTCTCCCAGGCCTCCTCCGTCCGCGCCGCACCGAGGTCGGAGTTGACGGCGACGGCGCCGGGGGCGCCCTCGCCCTCCGGGAGGCCTTCGATCTGGTCCCGCTGGAGGGCCAGCAGCGGCGAGACGACCACGACCGGGCCGGGCAGCAGGACGGCGGGGAGCTGGTAGACGGCGGACTTCCCGGACCCGGTCGCCATGACGACCAGCACGTCCTCACCGTCGAGCACCCACTCCATGGCGGTGAGCTGCTCGGGCAGGAGGCTGTCCCAGCCGAACACGTCGGCGGCGATCTCCCGCAGGCGCGCGCTCCGGTCCCGCTCCGCCCGTGACGCCTTTCGCCCCATGGCCCTCTCTCCTCACCGTCCGCTCGACTCTTCGCTGCTTCACTGCGGGCAACACCCCCCGGGGCCCTTCCCCGGGCTCCGGCACACCACGGCCGCCGAGCGGTTCGTCGGCGGCCGGTCAGTGGTGCGCGGCGGAACTACTACTTCCGCTCCTGTTCCTCGAAGTCCTCGGGGCGGACCCCGGCCTCCTCCATCGCCTCGCGGACGGTGCGCCCGGTCCCGCCCGCGGTGGACTCGTCCGCGGTGTCCGTGGCGTCCGTGTCGAAGACGGTGTCGTCGGTGGTCCCGGTCTTCGGCCGGTTCTCCTCAGGGACGGTCATGACTCTTCCCCTCACCTTCTGTCTGCTGTCTGCGCTGCCTGCTGTCTGCGCTGTTTGCGTCTGTGGGACGTCCGCCCGCGGGGTGTCCGCCGCTTCGGCTCGCCGCACCGTCGGACCGTCGCGCGGCTGCGCCCGCGGAAACGGCGTCCGTTACGCCCGTGGAATCCGTACGGAAGCCTGTACGTGGAAGCGCCGCGGAACGGACGGTCGACCCCTGTCCGGGGCCTTTCCCGAGGGGACGGCGCTCGACCGGTCCCGGTCGGCAGGGGCGGGGCACCGGCCCTGGGCCGAGGACGGCCTCGTCGTTCCCATCGTAGGAGGCGCGGGGTGGGCGGGCACGCGGACGAGATCTCCGCGTGCGCCCGGTACGCCGCTCACGCCCTCGGCGCGCCCCGCTCCCGCCCCGACGGCTAGGCGTGGGCGTGCCCGCGCCGGTGCCCCCGGCCGGTGAGCATCCGGTACAGCGCGAGGAGGATGACCGAGCCGACGACGGCCGCGACCCAGGTCGACAGCTCGAAGAAGCCGTCGATCGAGTCGACCCCGAAGATCACCTTGCCGAGGAAGCCGCCGAGCAGGCCTCCGGCGATGCCGATGAGCATGGTGACGATGATCCCGCCCGGGTCCTTGCCCGGCATGATCGCCTTGGCGACGGCTCCCGCGAGCAGCCCGACGACTATCCACCCGATAACGCCCATAGCGGTGTTTCTCCCTTGCAATCGATTCACCGCTCGTGTTTCCCGGCAGCACCGTGCGAAACGGGCGTGAGGGTCCGGATATCGAACGTACGGCGGCACGCGCCCGCGGCGGGGCCGCCCGTCGCCCTAGTCGAGCCGTTGGTGGTCGAGGACGTGCTCGGCGGTGCGCAGCAGGGGCTGGTTGTGACGGAAGGAGTGGGCGCGGAGGCGGGCCAGGGCGTCGTCCGGGGTGATGTCGTAGGCGGCGGCGAGGACGCCCGCGGCCATGTGGACGGTGGGCGGGTAGCCCTGCGGTCCGCGCCGGGCGGGCCGCGTGGGCAAGGCGGTGAGCAGGTGCGGGTGCTCCTCCAGGGCGAGCACGGCCAGGATGCGGGCGTACGCGGTGGCCCGGGTCTTCTCGGCCGCGGTGAACGGAGTGGGCGCGCAGCGGTAGAGGTCCACGGCGCCGACGGCGAGGACGCCGATGGTCAGGGGCAGGGCCAGGACGCCGTGCGCGCCCTGTTCCACGGCGAGGGGGGCGAAGGCGGGCCACCTGCCGCTCGCCCGGCCGAGCTCCGCCTCTTCGACGGGGGCCCGGCGGACGTAGGCGTCGGTGCAGGGCCCCTCGCCCGTGACGAGCTGCGCGTCCTCCACGGCCCTCGCGCGCTCGTCGGTCGCCGCGCCCATCAGCCGCAGCTCCCCGGCGGTGACCAGGGTGGCACCGGCGAAGTCGGCGCCCAGGTCGTCGGCGCAGACCTCACAGGCGCTGACGAGGGAGAGGCCGGCGGTGGAGGCGACGGAGCTGATGCGTTGCCACGCCGCGGCGTGGTGGTCGTTGTCCATCGGACCTCTGTCGCTCGGAGGAGGTGCCCGGGCGGCCCCCGGGACCGGCGCCGCGAAGCGTGTGCCGGCCCGGGGCGGCCGGTCAGGGGCGCTGGATGACGCGTACCACGTCCGACCCGTCGATCACCTGCCGGGACGGCGCGGTCAGCCGGAACTGATGGGCACGGGCGTGCCGGCGCGGGGCCCCGAACGCCTCGTCGGGGGTGGCCTGCCGGCGTTCGGCCAGGATGCCCTTGGCCTGCTCGATGACGACGCGGCTCGACAGGGCGGCCTTCGTCTGCGCCCGCTCGACGTCCGTGTGCACGAGGGTGCGGTGCTGCAGTACGGCGATGGTCGCCACGTCCGCCAGCGCCTGCGCCACGCGCGCGTCGGTCTCGCTGAGCTCCTGCTCCCGGGTGTCGAAGAGGTTCAGCGCGCCCACGACCCGCCTGCGCACCCGCATCGGCAGGGCGTGGCCGGTGACGAAGTCGCCCTGGCGGGCGCGTTCGGCGAAGCGCGGGAAGGCCGACACCTGGGAGGGGACCCGGAGGTCGATGTTGAGCCGGGCGGTGCCGGTGCGGTAGCACTCCACGCAGGGGCCTTCGTCGGTTGGCAGGGCGAAGAGTTCCAGCAGCCCGGTGTGCTCGTCGGAGGCCGCGATGAGCTGTAGTTTGCCGGTCGGGGCGGAGAGCATGACGCCCACGGCCGGCACGTCGAGCAGCTCGGTGCAGCGGTCGCACAGGTGGCGCAGGAAATCGATCAGGTCGACATCGTCCACCAGGGTGTCGACGACCTCGACCATGGCCGCCGGCCACTGTTCCGCACGGTTCATGGCCTTCCAGTCCCTTCGCCGGCTCCTGTCTCCGGCCCGTTCTCAGCGTCTCGGAAGTGAAGTCGCCTGGCCGTCACGTCCTCCGCGACCTCGGCGACCGTCCGCCCGTGCCGGAAGGCGTGGGCACGCAGGCGCAGCAACGCCTGCGCCAGGGGCACCGACGCCTGGACGCTGACCATGCCGGTGGCCTGGTGGACGACGGCACCGTAGAAGTCCGAGGTCTCGCCCGCGGCGAAGGCCTCCTGCTGCGGGCCGCCCCGCAGGAGGACGGCGGACAGGGCGTCGGCCACGAGCCACGCGTCGGTCATCGCGGAGTCCGGCAGCGGGCCGGGCACCGTGCGGTGCAGGGTCAGCGTGCCCAGGCAGGCGGACCCGACGCTCAGCGGGAAGCAGAAGACGGCGGCGATGCCCGTGGCCACGACCTCGGGCAGCAGCGCGGGCCACCGTCCGGGCGGCAGGCGCGACAGGTCCGGTGCGAACACCGGCGCGCAGGACGCTGCCACGTCGAGGCACGGGCCCTGCCCGAGGGTGTACTGGACGTCCGCCAGCCACGCCCCGGTGCCCCCGGTGGACCACAGCAGCTCACCGGGACCGCCGTCGGTCAGCACGCAGACAGCGACGCCGTCCACGCCCAGGAGCTGGGCGCACAGGTACGGGTCGGCGCTGATCAGGCCCGTGTCCCCGGGGGACGGCTGCAGGCTCTCCAGCACGGCAGCCAGGTTGTTGTCGGTCCCCACCGGCCCTCACCTCCGGCCCGTCCTCCTGCCGGGAAAGACGACCGCACACCCATGGGTCCCCAGCCCTCCCAGTCTAGGCACCACGCGCGCGGGGAGAGTCACTTCCGTCGGCCATGGTGGCCCGGGTGGCGGGCACCTGGCCGGGGCGGGGCGAGGTCCGCCGCCCGGCGGGGCCGCCGGGAGCGCGGGGACCTCCCTGACGCGCGGGGCGCGCCCCGCGCGCCCGCTACGCGGACTCGCGCCGCACCAGCTCCGTGGGCAGCACGACGCTCGCCGTCTCGTCGGCGTCGTCGGTCTCCGGGTGCCGTCCGGACCCCCGCGGCCGGCCGCGCAGCAGCATCGCCGCCATCAGGCGCCCCATCTCCTCGATGTCCTGACGGACCGTGGTCAGCGGCGGGTCGGCCTGTTCGGCGACGGGCAGCATGTCGTCGAAGCCGACCACGGCGACGTCGTCCGGTACGCGCCGTCCCGCCGCGCGCAGCACGCGCAGCGCCCCCGCCGCCGACAGGTCGTTCGCGGCGAACACCGCGTCGAGGTCGGGGCACCGGTCGAGCAGGTGCCGCATGGCGAGTTCGCCGCCCGCGGGGGAGAAGTCGCCCTCGGCGACGAGCCGCGCGTCCGGGGAGGGCAGCACGTCCCGGAAGCCCTCCAGGCGGTCGACGGCCGACGTCTGGTCGAGGGCGCCGGTGATGTGCGCGATCCGCGTGCGGCCGAGTCCGGCGAGGTGGCGCACGGCCGCGCGGGCGCCGCCGCGGTTGTCGCAGTCGACGTACCGGGCGTCGGCGCCGCCCGCCCAGCCGGGCCGGCCGCCGAACACCGTGGGCACGCCCGCGCCCTGGACGAGGCCCGGCAGCGGGTCGTCCAGGTGCAGCGAGAAGACGAGCGCGCCGTCGACGTGGCCGCCGGAGAGGTAGCGCCCCACGCGCGCGTGGTCGGCGCGGCCCTCGGTGAGCAGCAGCACCAGTTGGACGTCGTGCGCGGTCAGTTCCTTGCTGATGCCGCGCAGTTGGAGCGCGAAGAACGGGTCGGCGAACACGCGCGTCTCCGGTTCGGCTATCACGACCGCGACGGCGTCGTGGCGGCGGGTGACGAGGCTGCGGGCGGCCCGGTTGGGGACGTAGCCGAGCTCCTCCACGGCCCGTCTCACCTTCGCCGCGAGGGCTTCCCGCACCCCCGCCTCACCGTTCACGACCCGGGACACCGTCGCCCGCGAGACACCGGCCCGCGCGGCCACGGCCTCCAGGGTGGGACGCGCCACTGCCTCGCTCACCTTCGGGACTCCTCATCGGCGGTTGCCGGTCAGGATAGCCGCGGCGCACGCCCGTCCCGTACGCCCCCGAGCCACGTTCGCGCCGGGGGCGCCGCTCCGCCGTCCGGACGACAACGGGCGTCGGCGGGCCTGTCCCGGGAGGCGCTCGGCCCCGCTAGTGGTGTGGCTGTGCCCGTCCGCGGTGTGCCTGCTTCCGCTTCTTTGCCGCGCCTTCCCGTGTGCGGTGGGGGTGGTGCGGCTCGTAGTCGGGGATCGTGCCGTCCGGCTTCCTGACCAGGAACAGGCCCACCATCCCCATGTCCGAGTGGCTCTGCACGTGACAGTGGTACATCCACGCGCCCGCGCCGACTCCCTCTCCCGCGATCACCTGGAACCCGAACGAGTCACCCGGCCCGGTGATCTTGTCGTCGAGGATCTGGCTGGGGTCGTCGGGGCCGGTGAGCATGCCGGTGCGATTGTCGGCCCAGCGGTGACCGTGGAGGTGGAACGTGTGGTAGTACTCGCCGTGCGTGATGGACACGAACTCAACCCGCTCCCCCACGGTGGCCTCGAAGTGGGGGCCGGAGTGGGCGGGCCTGTTGTTGATCAGCATGTCGTTGAAGACGACCACGAAGGTCTTGTCGGGCAGGACGTCGCCCTCGCGGCGCACGATCACCGCCCCGTAGAGGCCCTTGCGGAGGCCGCCCGTGCCGTGGTCGGTGCCGACCACGTGGTCGTGGTAGTGCCAGTACCCGGCGGTGCCGGGGCGCCAGGTGCCGTCCTTGCGGCGGCCGGGCCGGTGCGTGCGCCAGGTGTAGGTGCGCCTCTTGCCGGGCGCCACGTGGGACGTGGTGTGCCGGGTGCCGTCGCTGGAGATCTCGTAGTCCATGCCGTGGACGTGCAGGCTGACGTCGGCGTCCGTGGTGTTCTCGACGTCGATGTGCAGCGTGTCGCCCTCGTTGAGCTCGATCAGCGGGCCGGGGACCGTCGCCCCGCCCTTCTCCAGGCCGTAGCCGAGCTGCCCGTCGGGGAGCTTCTCGGCGTACAGGGTGATGCGCCGGACCTCGCCGCCCGCCGGGGCCCTCGGGGGCGGCTTTTCGGCCGGTACGGCTTCGGGCGCCAGGGCCGACATCGATGTCACCCCGGTCGCGGCGGCCGCCCCTCCCGCGAGCATCCGCCGGTTGAAGCTGCGTCTGTCCATGCCGAACTCCCCCATGTCGTAGGGCGATTGGCTCCGCGTACGGGCGCGGTCGCGGCGCGCGAGGTGTGGGATCCGGCCACACGCTAGCGGCAGGCCCCGCGTTTATCCACACACAGGACAAAGGTCGACGGAGTCATGTCATAGCTCTTGGCCAGCCGTCGAAAGAGGGCTAGCTTCAGCGGCGCCGTTGCTGTATCCGCCAGAGCCGTGACCGACGAGGGGTGGGTTGCTCATGCGGCTGACACCGCATCACACGCCCCCAACCGTACGCAGGTTGGGCAGAACCAGGCACAGAGCGTCCAGAGCGCGCAGCACGTCGGGAGCACACAGGTCCGCGCGCCGCGCCGGGGCGGCCGCCCTGGTCGCGGGCGCACTTCTCACGGGCGCCCTGTCGGGCCCCGCCTCGTCCGCGCGGCCCTTCCCCGAACCCGTGCGGACAACGATGTCGCTGCCGTCCCCGCCGGGCGGCGCGGCCGTGCGCGTGCTCGTCTTCCACGGCTCCGCCGCGCCCGGTGACGAGTCGCCCGTCGTGGACGCCGCCATCGCCGCGATCGAGGCGATCGGCCGGTCGGGCCCGGCCGCCGAGCGGTTCGCGGTGACGGCGACCGACGACCCGGCCGTGTTCACCGACGCCCGGCGGCTCGGCAGGTTCCACGCGGTCGCCTTCGTGACCGGCGGCGGCGACGTGCTCGACGCCGAGCAGGAGGCGGGCCTTGAGGCCTACATGGAGGCCGGCGGCGGCTTCCTCGGCCTGCACGACGCGGCCCGCGCGGAGCCCTACTCGAGCTGGTTCACCGGGCTGATCGGCGCCCGCCCGAAGGACGAGGACCCGCCGGCCGCGCAGCGCGCGACCGTCGAGGTCGGCGACCGGCGCCACCCGGCCACCAAGGACCTGCCGCTGGAGTGGAAGCGCCCCGACCGGTGGCTGAACTGGGAGACCAACCCCTCGGGCGGCGTGCACACCGTGGCGCGCGTACGCGAGTCGACGTACAGGCCGGGCGCCGGCGCCAACGGCTGGGACCACCCGGTCTCCTGGTGCCGCGACTACGACGGCGGCCGCTCCTTCTACACCGGCATGGGCGGCACCCCCGACGCGTACGACGAGACGGACTTCCGGGCGCATCTGCGCGGCGCCCTGCTGTGGACCACCCGCCTTGCGCGCGCCGACTGCAAGGCCACCATCACCGCCCACTACAAGGCCGAGCGCGTGACCCGGCCCAACCAGCCAGGGCAGAACGACCGGATCGGCGAGCCGCACGGCCTGGTGACGGCGCCCGACGGCACGGTGTTCACCATCGGCCGCGGCGGCGCCGACTCCTCCCGGCCCGTGGTCACCGACTGGAACGACCCGGACGTCGGCAAGGGCCGCGGCGAGATCCACGTCCACGACCCGCGCACCAAGGAGTCGACGCTCGCGGGCGCCGTCACCGTCTTCGGCAACAAGGGCGGCGGCGGTGAGCTGGTCAAGAACGAGGAGGGCCTGCTCGGCATCGAGCTGGACCCGCGGTTCGAGGACAACGGCTGGGTGTACCTGCACTACACGCCGCACGCCCGCATCAACCGCGACACGCACATGGGCGAGCGCTACGTCTCCCGCTTCACGTACGACAAGGGCACGCGGAAGCTCGCCATGGACAGCGAGAAGGTACTGCTCAAGTGGCCGGTGCAGATCCACAGTTGCTGCCACGCGGGCGGCGGGATGACCTGGGACTCCCGGGGGAACCTGTACATCGCCACCGGTGACAACAACTCCTCCGGCTTCAGCGAGGGCTACGCGGGCAACAACCCGCAGCCGAACTTCAAGGGCGTCTCCTTCGCCGACGCCCGCCGCACCGCGGGCAACACCAACAACCTCAACGGCAAGATCCTGCGCATCCACCCCGAGCCCGACGGCACGTACACGCTTCCCGAGGGCAATCTCTTCACCGGCAGGGAGCCGGACGAGGGCGGCGGCAGGACGCGCGGCGAGATCTACGTGATGGGCGTCAGGAACCCGGCGCGCATCTTCGTCGACAAGAAGACCGACATCCTCTACGCGGGCTGGGTGGGACCCGACGCGAGCCGGCCGTCGACGACGTGGGGCCCCGCGAAGTACGACACGTTCGCGGCGATCACGCACGCCTCCAACCGCGGCTGGCCGTACTGCATGGGCAACAACCAGCCCTACCGCGACCGCAACCTGCCGGACCCGGCCAAGCCGCTGGGCTGGTACGACTGCCGGAACCTGCGCAACGAGTCGCCGAACAACGACGGCCTGGTGAAGATCCCGCCCGCCGAGCCCAACACCATCTGGTACTCCCCCCAGGGCGGCGGCATCGACTACCCCCGCGACGCGAACGGCGTCCCCAGCTACGAGACGTCCGAGCAGAGGCAGCTCCTGCCGTGGCTCAAGGGCGGCGGCCAGGCCACGATGAACGGCCCCGTCCACCGCCACGACCCGGCGGGCGCGGGGCCCGGAGCCTGGCCCGCGTACTGGGACGGCAAGTGGTTCGTCGGTGACTTCTACGACGGCGAGCAGCCGCGGCACGCGGTGCTCACCGACCCGAAGACGGTCGGCAAGGGCGGGCTCCCGGTGCACGCCGAGTCCCTGCGCAAGATCGTTCCCGTGGGCGACGACGGCATCAAGAACCTCATGGACTGGAAGTTCGCGCCGGACGGCTCGCTGTACGTCCTCGACTACGGGCGCGGCTTCTTCACCTCGGACGCCAAGTCGGCGCTGTGGCGCGTGACGTACACCGGCGGCGAGGCCACCCCGGCCGCGGGCGACCTGGCCAGGAAGGCGCGACGATGAGAACCGCTCCCCCACGCGTGTGGCCGGTGCTGCTCGCGGCGCTCGCGCTGGTGCTCGGCCTGGTCCCGGCGGCCACCGCCCGGCCGGACGAGCCCCGGCTCCAGCAGCAGACCCTGACCTGGACCGCAGACAACGACATCGACGCGTACCGGTCCGCGCCGACGACGGCGGTCGCGGGCCGGACCACGATCGTCTTCGAGAACAGCGTGGCGACCGGCAACACCACCGGCATGCCGCACACGCTGACGTTCGACGTGTCCGACCCGGAGTACAACGACGACGTCGCGCTGAACATCCTCGCCAACCCCGGCGACGACCGGGGCGGCAGGCACACCGCCGAGGTCACCCTCACCCCCGGCCGTTACCGCTACTACTGCACCATCCCCGGGCACGGGGCGATGCAGGGCGTCCTCGTCGTGACCGAGGACGGCGGGCAGGACACGACCGCGCCCGAGACGAAGGCGCAGGTCGACGGCGCGACCGACGGCGACGGCGCGTACGTCGGCTCGGCGACGGTCACGGTGACGGCCACCGACGCGGGCTCGGGCGTCGACAAGGTCGAGTACGCCCTCGGCGCGGACGGCGCGTGGCAGCCGTACACCGCCCCGGTGGTCGTGAACACGGTCGGCGCCCACAAGGTCCGCTACCGCGCGAGCGACAAGGCGGGCAACGTGGCCGCAGAGAAGGCGGTGGACTTCCGCGTCGTCGCGCCGCCGAACGACGACAGGACGCCTCCGGAGACCTCCGCCACCGTCACCGGCGAGCAGAACGGGCAGGGCCAGTACGTCGGCATGGCGACGGTCACGGTGGCGGCCTCCGACGCGGGCTCCGGCCTAAACACGGTCGAGTACGCGCTCGGCGACGGCGCCTGGACCGCGTACACCGCGCCGGTGATGGTGCACGCGCCCGGCTCCCACACGGTGCGCTACCGGGCGTCCGACAAGGCCGGGAACGTGGCGCCCGAGAAGTCGGTCGCGTTCACGGTGGTCGCCCCGCCCGCGGAGGACAGGACGCCGCCCCAGACCTCGGCGAAGGTCGAGGGCGACAAGAACTCCGACGGCGCCTACGTCGGCCGGGCGAAGGTGACGGTCACCGCCACCGACGCGGGCTCGGGCGTCGACAAGGTCGAGTACTCCCTGGACGGCGGCCCCTACGTCGCGTACGCGGCCCCCGTGGTCGTCGACCGCGTCGGGCGGCACACCGTGGCGTACCGGGCGAGCGACAAGGCGGGCAACACGGCGCCCGCGAAGTCGGTGGCGTTCACCGTCGCCCAGGGCGGCGGAGTGCCGGGTCCCGCCTGCCCCGAGTACGACGAGCGGTCGACGGTCTTCGTCGGCACGGTCGACACGGGCATCCCGAACCGGGTCACCGACAACCGCTGCCGGATCGGCGAACTGATCGAGGACGAGAAGGACTGGTCGTCGCACGCGCTGTTCCTCAAGCACGTCAAGGCGGTCACGGACCGGCTGAGGAGGGCGGGCGAGATCGACCGGCGCGAGCACACCGCGATCAACCGCGCGGCGAAGGACTCCGGCATCGGCGAGCCCGGCCAGACCGAGGGCTACCGCCCCCTCTTCGACGGTACGCGGCAGTCGTTCGCCAGGTGGCAGCATGTGGGCGGCGGTTCGTTCGAGCTGAACGCCGACGGCACCATGACGTCGGGCACCACCAGGAGCGGTCTCGGCATGCTGTGGTTCCCCGCGCGCAAGTACGGCGACTTCTCGCTGAAGCTCCAGTGGCGCGACGACGCGCCCGGCCAGGGCAACGCCAACTCCGGTGTCTTCGTGCGCTTCCCGCAGGTCCACGACCACCCGGAGGAGCCGCGCCCGGAGTGGGTGGCCATCAAGTACGGCCACGAGGTCCAGGTCCTCGACCGCCCCGACGGCGACATGTACAAGACCGGGTCGGTCTACGGCTTCGACCGCGTCGGCCTCGCGGGCGCGGGCGTGACGCCGAAGGGCACCTGGAACGACTACGAGATCCGCGTGGTCGGCCAGCACTACGCGGTGTACCGCAACGGCGTGCTGATCAACGAGTTCGAGAACGGCGGCGGCCAGGTCTTCGAGCCGCCGCGCGCCGACGACCCCGGCACGGACGGCCGCCGCTACGCGACCGGCTACGTGGGCCTCCAGGTCCACGGGGTCACCGACGTGGTGTCGTACCGCGACATCCGGATCAAGGAGCTGTGACCGCTCGGGGCGTCAGGGCGGGTTCAGCCGTCGTGCCGGGCACGGCTCGGCTGGACCCGCTTCGGCTCGCCGGGCATCTTCGGGTACTCCGGCGGATAGGGCAGGTCGCCGAGGCCGTGGTCGTGCTCGTCGCGGTCGGCCCGCTCCAGGAGCTTCTCCAGCGAGTAGGCGTGCTCGTCCATGTCGCGGTGCAGGTCGCCGAGTTCGGCGAAGCGCGCGGGCATCGTCCCGAGGTCGAAGTCCCGGGGCACGGCGTCGTCCAGCTCGTCCCAGCGCAGCGGCGCGGAGACCGGGGCGTGGGGGCGGGCACGGACGGAGTAGGCGGAGGCGATGGTGCGGTCGCGGGCGGTCTGGTTGTAGTCGACGAAGATCCGCTCGCCGCGCTCCTCCTTCCACCAGGCGGTCGTCACCTTCCCCGGCATGCGCCGCTCCAGCTCCCGGCCGCAGGTGATCGCGGCCCGGCGGACCTCGGTGAACGTCCAGCGCGGCGCGATCGGCACGAACACGTGCAGGCCCCGGCCGCCGGAGGTCTTCGGCCAGCCGCGCAGGCCGAACTCGTCGAGCAGCGCGCGCAGTTCGTGGGCCGCGCGGACGGCGTCGGCGTAGTCCGTGCCGGGCTGCGGGTCGAGGTCCAGGCGCAGCTCGTCGGGGTGGTCGAGGTCGCCACGGCGCACCGGCCAGGGGTGGAAGGTGAGGGTGCCGTACTGCGCGGCCCACACGACGGCGCCGACCTCGGTGGGGCACATCTCGTCTGCGGTGCGGCCGCTGGGGAAGGCGATGGTGGCGGTCGGGATCCAGTCCGGGCGGTTCTTGGGGGCGCGCTTCTGGAAGAAGTGCTCGCCGGTGACGCCCTCCGGGTAGCGCTCCAGGGTGGTGGGCCGGTCGCGCAGCGCGCGCAGGATGCCGTCGCCCACGGCGAGGAAGTACTCCGCCAGGTCCCGCTTGGTGAAGCCGCGCTCGGGGAACAGCACCCGGTCCGGGCTGGAGAGCCGTACCGTCCGCTCGCCCGCCGTCAGCTCGATCGCCGCGCCCGCACCCATGCGGCCACGGTAGACGGGCCGCCCGAAGAGCGCATATCGGGCGGTTTCCCCCACCTCGGCGCAGAATCGGATCATGGACCTGCCGGTGATGCCGCCCGTGAAGCCCATGCTCGCCAAGTCCGTGGCGAAGATCCCGCCGGGCATGCAGTACGAGGCGAAGTGGGACGGCTTCCGCGCGATCGTCTTCCGGGACGGCCCCGACGTCGAGATCGGCAGCCGCGGCGCGAAGCCGCTGACCCGCTACTTCCCGGAGCTGGTGGAGGCGGTGCGGGAGCGGCTGCCGCAGCGGTGCGTCCTGGACGGCGAGATCGTCATCGCGCGCGGCGGGCGGCTCGACTTCGACGCCCTCACCGAGCGCATCCACCCGGCTCAGTCCCGGGTGCGGACGCTCGCGGAGCGGACCCCGGCGTCGTTCGTCGCCTTCGACGTGCTCGCCCTCTTCGACGAGGCGCTGTGGGACGTGCCGCTGCGCGACCGCCGCCGCCTCCTGGTCAAGGCGCTGGAGGGCGTCACGGCCCCGGTCCACCTGGCGCCCGCGACGCTGGACCGGGAGGTGGCGCGGGAGTGGTTCGAGAGCTTCGAGGGGGCGGGCCTGGACGGGGTGGTCGCGAAGCCCCTGGACCTCGCCTACCGGCAGAACGAGCGCCTCATGTACAAGGTCAAGCACGAGCGGACGGCGGACTGCGTGGTCGCCGGGTTCCGCTACCACAAAAGCGGCCCGGTGGTCGGCTCGCTGCTGCTCGGCCTGTACGACGACGCGGGTGCGCTCCAGCACGTCGGGGTGTGCGCCGCGTTCTCCATGAGGCGGCGCGAACAGCTCGTGGCCGAGCTGGAGCCGCTGCGGATGGACTCCGCCGCGGAGCACCCGTGGGCCGCCTGGACGGACGAGGCCGCCCACGAGAGCGCGCGGCTGCCCGGCGCGGTGAGCCGGTGGACGGGCAAGAAGGACCTGTCGTGGGTGCCGCTGCGCCCGGAGCGGGTGTGCGAGGTGGCGTACGACCACATGGAGAACGGGGCGCGCTTCCGGCACACGGCCCAGTTCCGCACCTGGCGGCCGGACCGCGACCCCGCCTCGTGCACGTACGCCCAACTGGAGGAACCGCCCCGCTACGATCTGGCCGAGGTGCTGGGGTCGCCGCCGGGCGGTGCCGCCGGGCGGAGCCGCGGGGCCCGGCCGCCGGGCGGGGGCGGTGCCG
>NZ_BNBT01000023.1 GCF_014656095.1 Streptomyces longispororuber | reverse complement strand
CAAGGAACGGACGCTTCCTTTGTACTCACCCTCTTGGGTTTTCCTCCGGGCGCTTCCCTTCGGTATTTCGTGTTTCCGACTCTATCAGATCTTTCCGGCTTCCCGGTCCGTTCCGACTTCCTCGGTGCTTTCCGGCCTTTCGGCCTTCCGGCGGTGTTGACTCTATCAGATCCTTTCGGGCCTGATTCCCAGTCAACCGGGTTTGTCCTCGCGGCTGTTGGGCCGTTCCGACGTTCCAAACTTTAGCGGATTCCCCCGGCGATTCATAATCGCGCTTCCGGAATGGAATTCGGGCACGCCGAAAACTGTCCCGTGGGGAGATCGTGCTGGTGGTTTGGTGCCGCCTCAGCGGCGAGAGGTGCCGCCGCAGAACCGTTACGGCCCCGCGACAACTCGAAGTACCTTACGGACCCGGCGTGGCGGTGTCAACCCCCGCCTCCGTGAACATCAGTCGAGGTCGGTGAGACGCCCGCCGGCGTCCGGCTGGGCGTGCTCCACCCGGCGCAGCAGCCGCGTGAGCACCTCGCCGAGGACGCCCCGCTCGCCGGGGGACAGGTCCTGCAGGAGGTCCTCCTCGAAGACCGTGGCGAGGCGCATGGCCTCCAGCCACTTCTCGCGTCCCTCGTCCGTGAGCTCCACGATCACCCGTACGCGGTTGTTCTCGTCGCGCTCCCGGGTGACCAGGCCCTCGCTGACCATGCGGTCGATCCGGTGGGTCATGGCCGCCGGGGTGAGGCCGAGCCGCTTGGCCAGCTCGCCGGGGCCCATGCGGTAGGGCGCGCCGGCCAGAACCAGGGCCTTGAGGACCTCCCACTCGGCGTTGCTGATGCCGAGGGTCGCGGTCTGGCGGCCGTAGGCGACGTTCATACGGCGGTTGAGGCGGCCCAGGGCCGAGACGATCTTCTCGACCTGGGGGTCGAGGTCCTGGAACTCCCGCTGGTACGCGGCGATCTGCTCTTCGAGTGTCGGCTCTGCGGGGCCGGGGGTGTCACCCATGGGCGCAGTATGGCACGCCCTCGCTTGCCGTCGAAGTCCTTCGATGTGTATTGTTTAGATCCTAACTTTAGCTTCGAAGTCTTCACTCCTAAGGCAGGTGAAAGTGACCAAGGTGATGGGTGCCGCGATGCGCCGGATCCACGTGGGCAACGCACTGAGCGCGTTCGGCCTCGGCTTCACCGTCCCCTTCCTGTACGTGTACGTGGCACAGGTCAGGGACCTCGGCGCCGTCACGGCGGGCCTCGTGCTCGCCGCCTTCGCCGTGGCCGCGCTCATCGTGCTGCCCTTCTCGGGCCGTGCCATCGACCGTCGCGGGCCGCTGCCCGTCCTCGTCGCCGCGCTGCTGACCGCCGCCGTCGGCGCGCTGAGCCTCGGCCTGGCCGGCAGCGCCCCGCTCGTCCTGGTCTCGGCGGGCGCGCTCGGCGCCGGTCAGGCCGTCATGCAGCCCGCGCTCGCCACGATGATCGTCGAGTGCTCCACGCCGGACACCCGTACGCGCGCGTTCGCCATGCAGTTCTTCCTGCAGAACCTGGGCCTCGGCGTCGGCGGGCTCATCGGCGGCCAGCTCGTGAAGCACGAGCGGCCCGGCGACTTCACGCTGCTCTTCGCCATCGAGACCGTGATCTTCCTGGTGCTCGCCGGCATCATGCTGACCGCGCGCCTGCCCCGCTCGCCGCGGATCGCGGACGCCACGCCGCAGGCCCGGGGCAGCATGAAGGACGTCTTCCGCAACCGCGTGATGCTCCAGCTCTGTGTCCTCGGGTTCGTCCTGTTCTTCGCCTGCTACGGCCAGTTCGAGTCCGGCCTCTCGGCGTACGGCGTCGAGGCCGCCGGGATCTCGCCGTCGACGCTCGGCATCGCGCTCGCCGCCAACACCGGGGCGATCGTGCTCGCCCAGTTCGCGGTCCTGCGCTTCGTCGAGCGCCGCAGGCGCTCCCAGGTGATCGCCACCGTGGGCCTCATCTGGGCCGTCGCGTGGATCGCCGCGGGGTACGCCGGCCTCGGTCACGTCAGCCAGGCCATGGCGACCGCCGCGTTCATCTCGACGTACGCCCTGTTCGGCATCGGCGAGACCATGCTCGCGCCGACCGTCGCCCCGCTGGTCGCCGACCTGGCCCCGGAGTCGATGGTCGGGCGGTACAACTCGGCCTTCGCCCTGGTCAAGCAGCTCGCCCTGGCGGTCGGCCCGGCCGTGGGCGGCCCGATGGGCGCCACGCTGCACGCCCCGTACGTCGTGACGTTCCTGCTCTTCTCGCTCGGCATCACGGTGCTCGCGCTGCGGCTCGGCAAGCACCTCACCCCGGCGCAGAACCACCCGTACGCCCAGAAGAGCCGGATCGTGGCCCAGGGCGCCCCGGAAGCCGTGAGCGCCCACTCCTAGGAGCAGCGGTACGGACATCGTCGACTTACGCGCGCGCGTGGGCACCGCCCCCGCGCGCGTCGTCGTATCGGCCCCTAGGCGCGTGGCAGCGCGAACTCGCACCACACCGCCTTGCCGCCCCCGGGCGTACGGCGCGAGCCCCAGTTCGAGGCGATGGTCGCGACGATCGCGATGCCCCGGCCGGACTCGTCCACGGGCTCGGCGCGGCGGCGCCGGGGCAGGTGGTCGTCGCCGTCGGTGACCTCGATGATCAGGCGGCGGTCGGTGCGGCGCAGCCGCAGGCGCATCGGGGGCGTGCCGTGCTGGAGCGAGTTGGCGACGAGCTCGCTGGCCGCGAGGACGCCCAGGTCGAGCAGGTCCGGCGGGAAGCGCCAGCTCGCCAGGACGCCGGTGGCGAAGGCACGCGCGCGAGGGGCCGCCTCCACGCCGCCGAGCAGCTCCAGGGCGGCGTTGCGGAACAGGTCCGCGTCCGCGCCCGTGCGGGCGGGCTGCTGGAGGACGAGGACCGCGACGTCGTCGTCGTGGTCGGCCGTGACGCCCAGGGCGCGGATCAGGCGGTCGCAGACCACCTGGGGCGTGCCGGTGGCGCCCGCGAGGGCGCGCTCCAGGGCGGCGACGCCCTCGTCGATGTCCTCGCTGCGCCGCTCCACCAGGCCGTCGGTGTACAGCACCGCGGTGGAGCCCGGGCCGAGCGGCACGGAGCCCGAGGTGTGCAGCCAGCCGCCGGTGCCGAGCGGCGGTCCTGTGGGCTCGTCCGCGCGGTGGATGGTGCCGTTCTCGTCCCGGACGAGGATCGGCAGGTGGCCCGCCGACGCGTACGCCAGGCTGCCCTCGTTCGGGTCGTGGACCGCGTACGCGCACGTGGCGATCTGGCTGGCGTCGATCTCGGCGGCGAGGCCGTCCAGGAGCTGCAGCACCTCGTGCGGCGGCAGGTCCAGGCGGGCGTAGGCGCGCACGGCCGTGCGGAGCTGGCCCATGACGGCGGCGGCGCGGACGCCGCGCCCCATGACGTCGCCGATGACCAGGGCGGTACGGCCGCCGCCGAGCGTGATGACGTCGTACCAGTCGCCGCCGACCGCGGCGTCCGTGCCGCCGGGCTGGTAGGTGGCGGCGATGCGCAGGTCGTCGGGCTGCTCCAGCTCCTGGGGCAGGAGGGAGCGCTGCAGCGTCACGGCGGTCTCGCGCTGGCTGCGCTCGCTGGCGCGCAGCCGCTCGGCGGCCTCGGCGTGGTCGGTGACGTCGGCGGCGAACACCAGCACGCCGCCGTCCCGCGCGTCCGCCGCGGGGCCGCCCAGGGGCAGCGACACGGGGGTGCAGGTGAAGGTGTACGACCGGCCGCCGGGGGCCTTGCGGGACTTGACCGTGCGCGGCCGGGCGCTGCGCAGGACCTGGTCCATGAGGGGCAGCAGGCCGACCTCGGCCAGCTCGGGCAGCGCCTCGCGCGCGGGGGCGCCGGTGGGGCGGGGGCCGAACGCCGTCGTGTACGCGTCGTTGACGTACGCGATGCGGTGGTCGGGGCCGTGCACGAGCGCGACCAGGGCGGGGATGCTGTCGAGGACCGCGCGGGCCGGGAGTCCGTCGACGCCGTCCGGGAACGTCTGCGTGAGGCGCTCGGCGCGGGCGGCGGGGACGGAGTCACCCCGCTGTGCCGGGGAGCCACCGGTCTCGGTGCGCGCCGCGGCGCGACGCTGTGTTCCGGGGAGCCGGGCGCTCCAGCGCGTGAAGTTCACTGCGTAGGCCTCGTGATGTCGCTTCTGGATCGGGCGGGGGTGTACGGCCGGGCGTTCGGCCGGTGGCGGTGCGGCGGGCGGCGCCGCCTCCCGGGAAGACACAGCATGGCGTGGTGCGGGCCCCGGCTCTCAGGGGCCCGCTCATGGTCACACGTCCAGTCTGGCCGACCGGACTGACATCCGTCAGACGCCGGGCCCGCCCGGGGAGTTCCGGAAAGGGATCATCAGGACTCCTTCGGGCGTCCGCCTCCGGCCGCGAGTTCGAACTCCGCGCGCGGGTGTTCCAGTGACCCCAGGGAGACGATCTCGCGTTTGAACAGGCCGGACAGGGTCCATTCGGCGAGTACGCGGGACTTGCGGTTGACCGTGGGCACCCGGCTGAGGTGGTAGACGCGGTGCATGAACCACGCGGGGTAGCCCTTCAGCTTGCGGCCGTAGACGTGGGCGACGCCCTTGTGCAGTCCCAGGGAGGCGACCGAGCCGACGTACTTGTGCCGGTACTCCTGGAGGGGCTTGTCCCGCAGGGAGGCGGCGATGTTGTCGCCGAGGACCTTGGCCTGGCGCACGGCGTGCTGGGCGTTGGGGGCGCACTCCGCGCCGGGCTGCTCGGCGGTGACGTCGGGGACGGCGGCCGCGTCCCCGGCCGCCCACGCGTGCGGCGCGCCGTCGACCGTCAGGCTCGGCGTGCACCTCAGGCGGCCGCGTTCGGTCAGCGGCAGGTCCGTGGCGGCGAGCAGCGGGCTCGGCTTGACGCCGGCGGTCCACACGACCGTACGGGTGGGGAAGCGGGCGCCGTCGCTGAGGACGGCGACGCGGTCCTCGCACGTGTCGAGGCGGGTCTCCAGGCGGACGTCGATGTTGCGCCGGCGCAGCTCGCGGACCGTGTACTTCCCCATCTCCTCGCCGACCTCGGGCAGGATGCGGCCGGAGGCCTCGACGAGGATCCACTTCATGTCGCCGGGCTTGATGTTGTGGTAGTAGCGCGCGGCGTAGCGGGCC
This sequence comes from Streptomyces longispororuber, assembly GCF_014656095.1. Taxonomy (GTDB): domain Bacteria; phylum Actinomycetota; class Actinomycetes; order Streptomycetales; family Streptomycetaceae; genus Streptomyces; species Streptomyces longispororuber. Next base: position 69,745 of record NZ_BNBT01000023.1, on the reverse strand, counting down.
ATGTCCTCCAGCTCGCCGAGGGCCTCCACGCCGGCGTAGCCGCCGCCCACGAAGACGAAGGTCAGGGCGGCGTCACGGACGGCGGGGTCGCGGGTGGAGGAGGCGATGTCCATCTGCTCGATGACGTGGTTGCGCAGCCCGATGGCCTCCTCGACGGTCTTGAAGCCGATGCCGTGGTCGGCGAGGCCGGGGATGGGCAGGGTGCGCGAGACGGAGCCGGGGGCGAGGACGAGCTCGTCGTAGGCGAGGTCGAGGGGGCCGGAGCCCTGCTCGTCGGTGGCGAGCGTGGTGAAGGACGCGGTGCGTTCGGCGTGGTCGATCGCCGTGACCTCGCCGACGACGATGCGGCAGTGGTCGAGGACGCGGCGCAGCGGGACGACCACGTGGCGCGGGGAGATCGACCCGGCCGCCGCTTCGGGCAGGAACGGCTGGTACGTCATATACGGATCGGGCGAGATCACGACGATCTCCGCCTCGCCGCGCCGCAGCTCCGGCTTGAGTTTCCGCTGGAGGCGCAGCGCGGTGTACATCCCGACGTAGCCACCGCCGACAACGAGAATGCGCACAGGTTCCGTCACCATCCCATGACGCACCCGCACTTCGTGTTTGTCCACAGGCTCGGCAATTTGTATGACCGGAAGCAGTGGGCGGCGATGGGTCGTCCACTTGGCCGAGTCCTTGGAATAAGAGCAGGTCAGAGGGGGGTGGTGGGGTGGTGGTACAGGGTGCAATCGGGTGGGAACCGGTGCGTACTCCGATCGGGGGGCACCCCGTGCGGAACCCGCCTCTTCTGAATTGACTCTGGCTCAACTATGTTCGTGTGACGTCGGGGTGTCGGGGGATGCGCTCGTCGAGTCCGGTTTGCCGGGTTCGTGCATGGCTCGCTCCTCACACGCCGGTCATCGATGACGGGGAGTGTCTCCGGGGGGAGACGTCATTACCGGGGGAAAACATATGCACATTCAGGACTCTCACTGGACTTCCGCGACAGCGCCGGCACCTGCCGTCGCCTCCAGCGGAAACGGACGGGAAGTGGGGGACGCGGCGCGTACGACACCGCTGCGTGTGGACGCGCAGCGGAATCTCGAGCACGTCCTGCGCGCCGCCCGCGAGGTCTTCGGCGAGCTCGGGTACGGCGCGCCGATGGAGGACGTGGCCCGGCGGGCCCGTGTCGGTGTCGGCACGGTCTACCGCCGCTTCCCGAGCAAGGACGTACTGGTGCGACGGATAGCCGAGGAGGAGACCTCCCGGCTGACCGAACAGGCACGCGCTGCCCTCGGGCAGGAGGACGAACCGTGGTCGGCGCTCTCGCGCTTCCTGCGGACCTCCGTGGCCTCGGGCGCGGGGCGGCTGCTGCCGCCGCAGGTGCTGCGCGTGAGCGTGGACGACGACGCCGAGGCGGCGGGCACGGCCGGCGGCGCGGCGATCACCGGGGCCGGCGTCGCGGAGGCCGCCGAGGCCCGGGTGCCGCAGCAGCGGCAGATGCCGCCGTCGCTCCCGCCGGACCTGCGGCTCGTGGAGCAGCGCTCCGCGCCGGCGCAGGAGAGCGACGACGCGGGAGCCGCGGCGCTGCTCGACGTCGTCGGGCGGCTGGTGGACCGGGCGCGGGCGGCCGGTGAGCTGCGCGCGGACGTGACGGTGTCGGACGTGCTGCTCGTCATAGCGACGGCGGCGCCTTCGCTGCCGGACGCCGCACAGCAGGCCGCGGCGTCGTCCCGCCTCCTGGACATCCTCCTGGAGGGGCTCCGGTCGCGGCCTTCGTAACCCTCGTTCGGGCCCTTACGGGTACGGAATGCTCAACCCCGATCATGTCCGCAAGGGGTTGAGCATTCCCCGAAGGGGTGAACGGTAGTGCTCCGTTCCGGTAACTCACCCCGGATGGGTGGTTGCTCGTCACCCCTATTCGACGGGGCGTCACCGTGTGGCACTCTTTCCCGCGTGTCCGGGTCTGCTAGTGCGTGCGGGGGCTTTCCGCGATGAGCGTTGACGGGCAGGACGAGCCCACCTCTCCCGGCGGTGAGCCGGAGCGCCCTCCCGGCGACGAGCCGGACCCCGTCTCTCCCGACGGCGAGCGGGGCGGCGGGCAGGGCGGGCTGCCCGCGCGGCAGGTGCCCGGCCAGGGCGGTCGCCGCGGCGGCGGAGGACCGGGCGGACGTCACGGCGGCAAGGGCGCGGGTTCCGCGTCCGGTGGCGCAGGCGAAGGGTCCGGAGCACCCGGGCCCGGCGCGAGCGTGCCGTCGCAGCGCAGCGGCGGTTCGGCCGGACCCCCGGGTTCGGCGGGCGGATCGTCCGGCGCCCACGGCGGTGACGTGCCGTCCTCGGACGCCGACCTGATCGACCGGATGCGGGCGGGCCAGGACGCGGCCTACGAGGAGCTGTACCGCAGGCACGCCGAGGCCGTGCGCCGCTATGCCCGCACCTGCTGCCGGGACGCGCACACCGCGGACGACCTCACGGCCGAGGTGTTCGCGCGGATGCTCCAGGCGGTGCGCTCCGGCTCCGGACCCGAGTACGCCGTGCGTGCCTATCTGCTGACCACGGTGCGGCGCGTCGCGGCCGGGTGGACGAAGTCGGCGAAGCGGGAGCAGCTCGTCGACGACTTCGCGGTGTTCGCCGCGCAGGCGGCCCGGGGCGCCGAGGCGTCCGACGACACCGCGTCCTTCGGCTCCTTCGGCGGGGGTCTGGACCTGGGCGCGGACGTCCGCGCCCTGCACGAGGCCGAGCAGTCGCTCGCCATGCGGGCGTTCCGCAGCCTGCCCGAGCGCTGGCAGGCCGTGCTGTGGCACACGGAGGTCGAGGACGAGTCGCCGAGTGAGGTCGCCACGCTCTTCGGGCTCGACGCCAACGGCACCCGGGTGCTCGCGAGCCGGGCCCGCGAGGGCCTCAAGCAGGCGTACCTCCAGGCCCATGTGAGCGCCGCGCTCACCCAGAGCGAGGAGTGCGCGCGCTACGCCGACCGGCTCGGCGCCTACGCCCGCGGCGGCCTGCGCACCCGTGCCGAGCGGGGCCTGCGCAAGCATCTGGAGGAGTGCGCCGAGTGCCGGCTCGCGGCCGGCCAGATCGAGGAAGTGGCCAGTGGTATCCCCGCCGTCGTGCCGATCGCGGTCATCGGCTGGTTCGGTGCCGCCGGGTACGGCAAGGTGGCCGCGCTGGTCGGCGGCGGTGCCGCGGGGGCGGGTGCCGCCGGGGCGGCGAAGGGCGGTGGCGGCGGCGCGGGCGGCGCGGCGTCCGAGGGGCTCGGCACGCCGGCGAAGGCGGGGATCGTGGCGGGTGCCGTCGTCGCGGCCGGGGTGGCCCTGGCGCTCGCGCTGGCCGGCGGCTCCGACGAGGACGAGCCGGCGAAGGCCAAGGCGCCGCCCGCCGAGCCCGTCATACCGCGCAACCCGCCGTCCTCGAAGCCGCTGCCGCAGCCCGAGACGCCCGCGCCGGTGCCGGGGCCGCTCCCGCCGGCCAAGGCCCCGCCGAGGCCCGCGCCGGAGCCCGTCCCCGAGCCGACGCCGAAGCCGACGCCGCCGGTGGAGAGGCCCGCGCCGGAGCCGCCGCCCCCGGCGCCGGAGCCGCGGCCGACACCGCCCAGGCCCACACCGACGCCCACTCCCACGCCCACCCCCACACCGTCACCCACGCCGACGCCGACGCCGACGCCGTCGCCCACGCCCACTCCCACACCCGCGCCGGTGGTCTACCAGTGGAACGAGCTGCAGTACGGCGTCATCGGCGACGGCACCAAGCCCGAGATGCGGCTCGGGGAGAGCAGTTGGGTGTGGCAGCGCCGGGGTCTTTCCGTCGCGGACACGCGGTACAGCCACGGCGTGACCGTCCACGGCACCTCCTCGGTCACCATCGACCTGAACCGGACCTGCACCGCGTACGAGGCGCTCGTCGGCGTCGACGACATGACGATGCGGCTCGGCGCGGTGCGGTTCTCCGTGTACGGCGACGGGGTGCGGCTCTGGCGGTCGCCGCTGGTGCGGGGCGGTGACCCGGCCGTGCCCGTGCACGTCGACCTGACGGGTCGCAGCACGATCCGCCTGGTCGTCGAGCCCCACACCTCGTTCGACTCGGTGGCCCTCGCGGACTGGGCGCAGTCGCGGTTCCGCTGCGTGTGAGGCGCCCGGCGCGGCGTGGCGGGGGCGAGCGGGGCCAAGGCCTGGGGCAGCCTCCGGCTCAGCCGGCCCGGTCGAGCTCCGCGAGGACGTCGTCGACGGTCAGCGCGGCGCCCGCCTCCCGCTCCCGGTCGTAGCATTCCGGGCCGAGCGCCGCGCGGGCCTCGGCCTCGACGCGGGCCGCCTCGGCGCGGTCCGGCATGGGGCGGTCGTGGCCACCGCGCCAGCGGGTGGCGAGTGCGAGCAGCCGGGCGGCACGCGTGTGCTCGCCGAGGCTCAGGAAGAGCACGGCGGCGGCGTCCACCAGGCTCGCCGTCATGACGTCCGAGCAGCGGTGGTGCAGGGCCGTCCGCAGCACCTCGGCGAGCACGGCGAGGCCGGCCCGCGGCCCGGACTCCGCGGCGGTGACCCGGGCCTCCACATGGCCGATGCCCACCGCGAACTGCGGCGGCATCGTGCCGCGCTCCCCCTCCGCGCGGGCCGCCTCGCACAGCGCCCGCGCCCGCTGCGGGTCGCCCGCGGTGAGCGCCATGTCGGCCTGCATCAGCCGCACGAAGGCGCGGGAGTCCGTCACCCCGTACCGGTCGGCCTCGGCGCTTGCCTCGTCCAGGCCCTTGGCGGCCAGCTCGCGGTCGCCCTCGCGGTAGGTGATCTCGGCGAGCCGGGCGAGCAGGAACGGGGTCTCGGCGTGCGCCCCCACCTCGTACGCGAGCCGCAGCGCCTCCTCGTACTCCGCGCGCGCCTCGGCGTGGTGGCTGCGGGCCATCGCCGCCTCGCCCGCCGCGCTGCACACCTGCGCGCGCAGCCAGCGGTCGCCCACGCGCCGGCTCAGCTCGCGCAGCTCCGCCAGGTCCTCGTCGACCCCGGCGAGGTCGCCGGGCCGGTCGATGACCGTGTGCACGCGGAACATCAGGGTGATCGAGACCTCCCAGTCACCGCCGAAGCGGCGGCAGTTGCCGACCGCCGCGTCCAGGTACGACACCACGTTGTGCGGTTCGTCGAGGAAGTACAGCGTGAACGGCCACACCAGGCCGGGGAAGCGGCCGCTCGCGGGGACGGGCCGGGCGAAGGCGTCCCGCACCCGCAGGACGTACCGCCGGGCGCGGTCGTCGGCGAGCACCTCCGAGGGACGCGACTCCAGCGTCAGGAACAGGTGCAGCATCCGCAGGGACATGCGCGGCCAGTACAGCGGGTGGTCCTCGTCCGCGAGGTCGGTGTCGAGACCGGCGTTGAGCCGGGCGGTCTCGGAGGGGAACGGCGCGAAGGCGGCCGACGACGGGGTGCTCGCCGACGGGGCGGGCGGCCGCACGGGGGACCGGGACGGCTCGGGAGGTGCGGGCGGCCGCGGTGCCGTCATGCGCAGGACACGGCTGACCCACTCGGAGCCCTCCACGCGGTAGTTGCGCAGCCACCAGAACCAGCCCATGGCGAGGGCCAGAGCGGTGGCCTGGTCCTCGTCGCACTGGGCGATGGCCCGCTGGAGTGCCGCGCGGATGTTGTCCAGCTCGGTCTCCAGGCGGCCGATCCAGGGCAGTTGCTCGGCGGAGCGCAGCAGCGGCTCGGCGCGCTCGACCAGCGCGCGCACGTACGCGCTGTGGCGGTGCTCGGCGGCCGCGCGCACCTCGGGGGTCTCGGCGGCGCGCTCGGTCGCGTACTCGTGGATGGTCTCCAGCATGCGGTAGCGCATACCGCCGTCGTCCGTGCCCGCGCCCGGCGTGGCGACGACGAGGGACTTGTCGACGAGGGCGCCGACGAGGTCGGCGGCGGGGCCGGTGCAGACGGCCTCGGCGGCCTCCAGGTCCCAGCCGCCCGCGAAGACGGACACCTCGCGCAGGACCGTGCGCTCGGCGTCGTCCAGGAGGTCCCAGGACCAGTCGACGACCGCCCGCAGGGTCTGCTGTCGGGGCAGGACCGTCCGGGCGCCGCTGGTGAGCAGGCGGAAGCGGTCGTCGAGGCGGTCGGCGATCTGCCGGGGGGTGAGCAGCCGCAGGCGGGCGGCGGCCAGCTCGATGGCCAGGGGCAGGCCGTCGAGGCGGCGGCAGATCTCGTCCACCGCCCCGGCGTCGGCGGTGGCGTCGAAGCCGGGGCGCACGGCCGCGGCCCGCTCGGCGAAGAGGCGGTGCGCCGGGTCGGGCGGCAGCGGCTCGACGGGGCGCACGGACTCGCCCGGCACGCCCAGCGGTTCGCGGCTGGTGGCGACGATCGTGAGACCCGGGCAGCGGGTGAGGAGGGTCTCGGCCAGTTCGGCGGCGGCGTCGATGACGTGCTCGCAGTTGTCAAGGATCAGGAGCAGGCTGCGCGGGGCGCAGTACTCGACCAGCAGGGCGACCGGGTCGTCCTGCGGAGCCGTCAGCTCGCTGGTCATCAGCACGGTCTCGCGCAGGCCGAGCGCGCTGACGACGGCACCGGGCACCGCCTCCGGCCGGTCGAGCGGGGCGAGCTCGGCCAGCCACGCGCTCGGATGCCCGGCGGCGGCTTCCTCGGCGAGGCGGGTCTTGCCGGAGCCACCCGGTCCGGTGAGCGTCACCAGGCGGGCCCCGTGTATGTCCGAACGGATGGCCGCGAGTTCGGGTTCCCGGCCGACGAAAGACGTCAAGCGGGGGCGGATGTTCCCCTTCCGCTCAGGGTGGGGCTCGTGTGGGTCGGGCCGATGGTGCGGGGGCTGGGGGGTGCGGTCCTTGTCCGGGCTGCGGTCCTCCGCGTCGTGGTCTTCCGCGTTGCGGCCTTCTGCGCTGCGGCCTTCCGTGCGGCGGTCATCCGCGTTGCGGCCTTCCGCGTCGCGGTCACCCACGTCGCGGTCATCCGCGCTGCGGTCTTCCACCGGGGACCGGTTCGGCTGGGGTAGCTCGGGTACGGCTGCGGCGGTGGCCGCGGTTGTGGCTGGCGCTGTGGTTGTGGTCCTGCGGCCCGGGGGGCCGGTGCCCGTTCCGGGCCTACCCGGCTCCGGCGCCGCCAGCAGTTCCGCGTGCAGCGCCCGTAGTTCCGGGCCCGGGTCGGTGCCGAGGCCGTCGGCGAGGGTGCGGCGCGCCCGCTCGTACGCGGCGAGCGCGTCCGCGCCCCGGCCCGCGTCGCGCAGCGCGCGGATGAGCAGGGCGTGCAGCGTCTCGTCGTACGGCTGCGTGGCGGTCAGCTCGCGCAGCTCCGGCAGTACGTCCAGGGCCTGCCCGAGCAGCAGGTCCGCCTCGATCCGCGCGCGCGTGGCCTCGGTGCGCCGGGCCTCCGGGCGGGTGGCCGCGGTGCGGTCGGGCAGGTCGGCGAGCGCCGGGCCGTGCCACAGCGCGAGGGCCTCGCGCAGGGTGCGGGCGGCGGTCGCGGGGTCCCCGCGGTCCAGGGCGGCGGTGCCCTCGCGGGCCAGGCGTTCGAAGCGGTGGAGGTCGATGTCGTCGGGGCGCGCGGCGAGGCGGTAGCCGCCGGGCTCCGAGGTGATGGCGTCCCTGCCGAGGGCTCTGCGGAGGCGGCCGACGAGGGCCTGGAGCGCGGCCGGGGCGTCCGCGGGCGGGTCGCCCGCCCAGATGTCGTCGATGAGGGCGTCGACGGGGGCCGCGCGGCCGGCTCTCAGGGCCAGGGCGGCGAGGAGTGCGCGGAGGCGGGGGCCGCCCACCGGGACGGGGGTTCCCTTGTCGTCGTGCGCCTCCGTGGCGCCCAGCACTCGATACCGCACGGTGTTCATTCTGGCTGGTCGGTGATCGGGGCGTCGTACCGTTTTCGCTGGGTGCCACGCCTTGGCTGCGCCGGGTGCGGGGGTGAGGCTTGGCGGAGGTGCCCCGCCTGGGCCGCACCGGGGGTCCCGCCGGGGCTGCACCCGGCGCCCTGCGTGCGGCTGCGTGGGGGTGCCCTGCCGGGGGCTCCCCAATCCCGCCCCTTCCCGAAACCATGGGGCTCCGCCCCCTGGACCCCCGTGATCGGCGCTCCGCGCCTCGTCCTCAAACGCCGGACGGGCTGAGATGACCGCCCCACCCGACCCGAGCGGAGCGAGAACGGACAGGAAGCACCACGCGCACAACACCGAACCACACCGCCCCAGGACACCCGCAGCCCGCGCCTCACCCCCAAAACACCCACGGGCCGACATGACCGCCCCACCCGGCCCGAGCGAGCGAGGGCGGACGGGCTAGGGCGCCCCGCGCCAGACCCGTAGCCCTACCCCGGCAGCGAATGCGGGGCCCGCCCCGCTCCCAGGGACCCCTGCTGTGGCACCACCGTTCCCGTGGGTACCGCGCGTTGGCGGGCCGGGGTGCCGGTCCAGCAGGTTCCCCTGCGGGACAGCAGGCGGCGCAGCCACACCTCCGTGGCGACCAGGTCGGCGAGGCCGTCCAGGGGGACCGGTTCGCCCTCGGCCGCCGCCCGCAGGGCCTTGCGGACCACGCGGGCCTCCACCAGGCCCGCCTGGGCGAGCAGGGGGGCGTCGAAGAGTGCCACCAGGCCGTCCACGGCCACCCGCAGCCCGGTGCGGGCGGCGGCCGCGTTCGAGGCGTGGGACGGCGCGCCCCAGCCGGGCGGGAGCTCGGTGACCCCGGAGCCCTCCAGGACGCTGCGCAGGATCTCGGCGCGGGCCCCGGGGCGTACCCGTAGGGACTCGGGGAGGGCGCGGCAGGCGCGGACGACCTGGTTGTCCAGGAACGGCGCGTGCAGGCGCTGGGAGCGCACTTCCGCGGCCTGTTCGAGGATGCGGAGGTCCGCGGCGTGCCGGTAGAGGGCCGCCCGCGCGCGGAACTCACCGGGGCGCTGCCCGGGGCCCGGCCCGGGGCGCGTCGTCGTCTCCTGGAGACGAACCGATACTTCAGCGAGGGCCTCACCGGTCAGCCAGCGCGCGGCCGGCCCCGGTCTGGCCCAGGCGAGGGCCGCGAGCGAGGCCCCGACGGCGCCGCCGGGCTCCTCGAAGCGGCGGTGCAGGAGCCGGTCGGCCAGGGTCTCCACGCCCGCGCTGTGGGCCGTACGGGCGAGGCGGCGCGCGGCCCCGTACACGCGCGCGGGCACCAGGACCGAGCCCTCGGCCTTGGCCAGGGCGGTCACCGGGCGCACCAGGTGCCGTCGTTTGCGGTCCATGAGGAGGTCGGCCAGGCGCGCGGGGTGGGCGTCGAGCACCTGCCGCGCGCCGTAGCCGGTGAAGTGGTCGGCGCTGCCCGAGGCGAGCCGGACGCGGTGGCGCTGGGCGGCGACCAGGACGCCGCTGGGCTCGTCGGTGAGCGGCACGTCCAGGTCGGCGTACGGCAGGACCTCCTCGCCGCCGGTGACGACGACGTGGTGCAGCCGCGGGTTGGCGGCGATGGCGCCCGCGCGCTCCAGCTCGGCCTCTCGGCCGCCGGTGGCGAGGTCGTTGAAGGTCACGGCGAGGAGCCGCTCGCCCGCCCCGGTGCCGTGGCCGAGGACGGTGCCGGGCACCCCCGGGAGGCCGGCGGCGAGCAGGGCGAGGGTGCCGGACGCGGGGCCTCCGGAGAGGTCGGCGCCGATGCCGGGCACCGGCATGCCGCGGGCCGCGCGCCGCTCGGCGGGGCCCATGCCGGGCACGGGCCCGGGGTCGATGTCCGGCACGTGGCGCGGGGCCCGCAGGCGCGCGCGTACGGCCTCGACGAGGGCGTCCCGGACGCCGTCGACCGCGCTGGCCTCGTCGGTGGGGGGTGCCGCGACGGCGAGCGACGCCACGGGCTCGTACCCGGCGACCTCCCGTGCGCCCGCGCGGAGGATGAGGGCATGCCCCGGGGGCACGCGACGCACGCCCTGGTACGGCGTCGAGTCGAGCAGCGCCTCGGGCACGTCGGGGGCGGCGAGCAGGGCGGCGAGGTGGCCGATGTCCAGGTCGGCCTCGATGAGGTCGGCCAGCGGCAGGGCGGCGGTCGCGTAGGCCGTGCCGTCCGCCCAGGGGGTGTAGAACACGGGCCGGGCGCCCGCCAGGTCACCGGCGATCATCACGCGGCGGCCGACCTGGACGACGGCGGTGTAGCTGCCGGGCCACGCGGTGAGGTGCCGCAGGGCGCCGCCGCGGGCGGCGAACAGGCTGACCCGGAGCTCCTCGTCGCTGGCGCCGCAGGTGCCGAGCACGGCGATGCGGGTCCGGTCGTCGGCCTTGACCGTGCGCACCTCGTCGGGGCGCCAGTCGCCGACGGCCCACAGGGGGTCGGGGTCGCCCCACAGGAGCTGGGACCCCACGGGGTGCACGGTCTCGCCGTCGTCCCCGGTGGCGCCCGCCGCGCCGACGGCGGCCGAGGGCCTCGCGGTGGTACTGCTCCACCCCACCAACCACCGCATCGCCGCCTCCACAGGCTGTGGACAACCAGTGCACCCGTCCGACCGAGGGACTGGGGACCCATGCTGCCACGAAGGCGGCGCACGAGAGGGCCCGCGACGGCGCTCGTACCGGCGCGAACACGCCCAGGATGATCGTTCGTTGAGGCGGCAACGACGTAGGCGGAGGAGGCGGCGGACGTCGGCGACGTCGGCACGGGACCCCGACGAGGGCCGCAGAGGGAGCCGACGGCGTCGGCCCGGGCGTGTCGGGCGGTCCGGGCACGGGCAGGCGACAGCGATTTTCGGCCAAATCAGCCATGGCCGAACACGCCCCCCAGGGGCGGAACGGCGCACGCACAGCCCGGGAGGCGGTGCTCGCCTCCCGGACCGGTCCGCCGCCCGCGGGGATGGAGGCGGCGGTGTCCCCCAGCCCGCTGACTCCAGCGCAGCGGGCCGACCCACGCGTCATCCATGGAAACGCTCCCCCGGTGGCCGTAGAAGAGCGCACACACAGGCGCACGGCCACACACCCGGAGCACGCCCCGACGGCGCCGCACGCCCGTACGGACAACAATCCCGCCATCCGGAACTGCGCCTCTTAACGCTTGGGATTCACCGAACTACGCTGGGTGTGCTGTTGTTCTCGCGGAGGCATATACCTGGGGGCTCGGCCACGCGCGCTTGCGGCCGGGATCGGGGGAGCGGCGCGCGACCCGCCGTACGCACCGAGGACCCCCGGTCGCCGCCCCCGGGGGAACGCGGCGCGAATGCCGCGCGGTCACACCTGCCGGCAGCCGTCTGTGTCGAGGGGTGGCGCATGTCCAGGGAGCAACGCGGGCCGAACGAAAAGCTCGGCACCGTTCTCGCCCTCGCGGGAATCAGCAACGCGGGACTCGCCCGCAGGGTCAACGACCTCGGCGCCCAGCGCGGGCTGACCCTCCGGTACGACAAGACCTCGGTGGCCCGGTGGGTATCCAAGGGCATGGTGCCGCAGGGCGCCGCGCCGCACCTGATCGCCGCCGCCATCGGGCAGAAGCTCGGCCGGCCGGTGCCCCTGCACGAGATCGGCCTCGCCGACGCGGACCCCGCGCCCGAGGTGGGCCTCGCCTTCCCGCGCGACGTCGGCGCCGCCGTGAAGTCGGCCACCGAGCTGTACCGCCTCGACCTCGCGGGCCGCCGCGCCGGAGGGGGCGGCATCTGGCAGTCCCTGGCCGGCTCCTTCGCCGTCAGCGCGTACGCCACGCCCGCGTCCCGCTGGCTGATAACCCCGGCCGACAGCTCCGTCGCGCGCGACGCCAGCCGCGAGGGGCCGCGGGACGCGGCCCGGGCGGACGACGGCGGCGCGCCGATGAAGGTCGGCCACAGCGACGTGCTGAAGCTGCGCGAGGCCGCCGAGGACGCCCGGCGGTGGGACTCCAAGTACGGCGGCGGGGACTGGCGCTCGTCCATGGTCCCGGAGTGCCTGCGGGTCGAGGCGGCGCCGCTGCTGCTCGGCTCGTACTCGGACGAGGTGGGCCGCGCCCTGTTCGGCGCCACCGCCGAGCTGACCCGGCTCGCCGGGTGGATGGCCTTCGACACCGGCCAGCAGGAGGCCGCGCAGCGGTACTACATCCAGGCGCTGCGCCTGGCCCGCGCGGCGGCCGACGTCCCCCTGGGCGGCTACGTCCTCGCGTCCATGTCCCTCCAGGCCACCTACCGCGGCTTCGGCGACGAGGGCGTCGACCTCGCCCAGGCCGCCCTGGAGCGCAACCGCGGCCTCGCCACCGCCCGGACCATGAGCTTCTTCCGCCTCGTCGAGGCACGCGCGCACGCGCGCGCCCATGACGCGCAGGCGGCCGGGGCCGCGCTGCGGGCCTCCGAGGGCTGGCTGGAGCGCGCCCGCGACGGCGACCACGACCCGTCGTGGCTCGGCTTCTACTCCTACGACCGGTTCGCCGCCGATGCCGCCGAGTGCTACCGCGACCTGAAGGCCCCCCGCCAGGTCCGGCGCTTCACCGAGCAGGCCCTGTCGCGGCCCACCGAGGAGTTCGTCCGCTCCCACGGCCTGCGGCTCGTCGTCTCCGCCGTCGCCGAGCTGGAGTCCGGGAACCTGGACGCCGCCTGCGAGCAGGGCGTCCGGGCCGTGGAGGTCGCCGGGCGCATCTCCTCCGCCCGCACCACGGAGTACGTGAAGGACCTCCTGCACCGGCTCGAACCCTACGGCGACGAGCCGCGGGTGGTGGAGCTGCGGGAGCGGGCGCGCCCGCTGCTGGTCGCCCCGGCGTGAGCGGGGCCGCGCGGCCCCGCGTCCCGAGTGCTCAGGACCACGTTTACCGGCGTTGTCAGTGGCGCAGGGCACTATCGGGGTGGGAGGTGAGGAGCGATGGGTCGGGGTGCCGTGACGTACGACTGTGACGTGCTCGTCGTCGGGGGCGGGATCGTCGGGCTCTCGGTCGCGCACGCCCTGACCCGTGCCGCGCCCGGGACCCGCGTGACCGTCCTGGAGAAGGAGGCCGGCCCCGCCCGCCACCAGACCGGGCGGAACAGCGGCGTGATCCACAGCGGGATCTACTACCGCCCCGGCTCGCTGAAGGCACGATTCGCCGTGCGCGGCGCCGCCGAGATGGTCAAGTTCTGCGCCGAGTACGACATCCCGCACGAGGTCACGGGCAAGCTCGTCGTCGCCACCGACCGGTCCGAGCTGCCCCGCCTGCACGCCCTCGTCCAGCGCGGCCGGGAGAACGGCATCCCGGTGCGCGAGCTCGGCCGCGCCCAGATAGCGGAGTACGAGCCGGAGGTGCGCGGCCTCGCCGCGATCCACGTCGGCACCACCGGCATCTGCGACTACGGCGCGGTCGCCGAGCAGCTCGCCCGCGCCTCCGGCGCCGAGCTGCGGTACGGCGCGGAGGTGGTCCGCGTCGACCGGCGCCCCGGCCTCGGCGCCGCCGTGCGCACCGCCCGCGGCGACGTGGTGCGCGGCAAGGTCCTCGTGAACTGCGCCGGGCTGCACTGCGACCGCGTGGCCCGCCTGGCCGGTGACGACCCCGGCATGCGGATCGTGCCCTTCCGGGGGGAGTACTTCACCCTCACGCGGCCCGAGCTGGTGCGCGGCCTGGTGTACCCGGTGCCGGACCCGGCCTTTCCCTTCCTCGGCGTCCACCTCACCCGCGGCGTCGACGGCGGCGTCCACGTGGGGCCGAACGCGGTGCCCGCGCTCGCCCGCGAGGGGTACGACTGGGGGGTCGTACGGCCCCGGGAGCTCGCCGGGACGCTCGCCTGGCCGGGCTCCTGGCAGATCGCCCGGCGGCACTGGCGGTACGGGGCCGGGGAGCTGCGGCGCTCGGTGTCCAAGGCGGCGTTCACGGACGCGGTGCGCAGACTCCTTCCTGCCGTCACGGCGGCGGACCTGGTGCCCTCCCCGGCGGGGGTGCGGGCCCAAGCCGTGCTGCGGGACGGGACGCTCGTCGACGACTTCCTGATACGGGAGGGCGACCGGACGGTGCACGTCCTGAACGCGCCCTCCCCCGCGGCGACCGCCTCCCTCCCGATCGGCCGCGAGGTGGCCCGCCGGGTCCTGGCCGCGCTGCGCTGAGCCTGGCGCGGTCGCCGAGCGCGTGCATCGGCCTTCGGCCTCGTCCTCGACCGCCGGACGGGCTGGATTCCCCGCAGCCCCCTGGACCGGTACGAAGCGGGTACGGGGAGCCCCGGCCGGGTGCGGCCGCACTAAAATCGGTGGCACTGTGTCTGAGAACTCCCGCCCGAAGGGCGCCCCCCGCTTTCCCGAAGGTCCCGCCCCCGACCCGTCCGGCGGCCGGTTCGAGCGGCGCATCCGCAGCTTCACGCCGCGCCGCAGCCGCGTCACCACCGCTCAGGGCGACGCCCTGCGGCGGCTGTGGCCGAAGTGGGGCTTCGACATCGACGGACAGCGGGTGCTGGACCTGGCGGAGCTCTTCGGCACCGAGGCGCCCGTCGTCCTGGAGATCGGCTTCGGGATGGGCGAGGCCACCGCCCAGATGGCGGCGGCGGACCCCGGCACCTGCATCCTCGCCGTGGACGTGCACACCCCCGGCCAGGGCAACCTGCTGAACCTCGCGGACCGCGCCGGCCTCACCAACGTCCGGGTCGCCAACGGCGACGCCGTGATCCTGCTGCGCGAGATGCTCGCCCCACAGAGCCTGGACGGCGCCCGGGTGTACTTCCCCGACCCCTGGCCCAAGGCCCGCCACCACAAGCGGCGCCTGATCCAGCCGGACTTCCTGACGCTGCTCGCGCCCCGCCTCAAGCCCGGCGCGGTGCTGCACTGCGCCACGGACTGGGAGCCGTACGCGGAGCACATGCTGGAGGTGCTCACCGCGCACCCCGACTTCGAGAACACCCAGGAGGACGGCGGATACGCGCCGCGCCCCGACTTCCGCCCGCTCACCCGCTTCGAGGGCCAGGGGCTCAGGAAGGGCCACGTCGTCCACGACCTGCTGTTCCGCCGCACCGCCACGCCGAGCGGGGTTCAGGACACCGCCCCGACCCAGGCCTGAGGCACCGTCGCGGGCCGCTCCAACCCTCGTTAGGGTCGAACCGTGGCCACCAGTCCCGCACGCCCGAGCCACCCGACGCCGCCCGGCGGGCCCGCCGGGCCGGCCGTGGCACCCGGGCCCCGGCACCCGCGCTGGTGGCAGCGCGGTGCCATCCGGGCCACCGGCCTGGTCACGCTGCTCGCGCTGTCCGGCCTGGTGATCCTCGCGCTGGTCCGCGAGCAGACCGGCACCGAGGGCTTCCTGGTCGGCCTCGGCCTCGCCACGCTCCCCGTACCGCTGCTGATCGCGGCGTTCCGCTGGCTGGACCGGGTGGCCCCGGGCCCCTGGCGGAACCTGCTGTTCTCCTTCTCCTGGGGGGCGTGCGCGGCCGCGCTCATCGCGATCCTCGCGAACAGCTTCGCCACCCGCTGGATCGCCACGGCCACCGCCGACCCGTCCAGCGCCGACACCCTCGGCGCGACCGTCATAGCGCCCGTCGTCGAGGAGTCCGCGAAGGCCGCGGCGGTGCTGCTCGTCTTCCTGTTCCGCAGAGCCGACTTCACCGGGGTCGTCGACGGGTTCGTGATAGCGGGCGTCACCGCGACCGGCTTCGCGTTCACCGAGAACATCCTCTACCTCGGCAACGCCTTCGGCACCGACCAGCTCAGCGGCGAGAGCGGCCTCGCCTCCGTGACCGCGGCGACCTTCTTCGTCCGGGTTGTCATGTCACCGTTCGCGCATCCGCTGTTCACCGCGCTCACCGGCATCGGCTTCGGCATCGCCGCCGTCACCGCCGAGCACCGCACCGTACGCCGCACCGTGCTGCCGTGCGCCGGGCTGCTGCTCGCCATGGGGCTGCACGCCTTCTGGAACGGCTCGGCGGGCTTCGGCGAGTACGGCTTCTTCGTCGTGTACGCCGCCTTCATGCTGCCGGTGTTCGGGCTGCTGACCTGGCTCGCCGTCTGGCTGCGCCGGCGCGAGCTGCGGATCGTGCGCCAGGAGCTGCCCGTGTACGTGGCCGCGGGCTGGTTCGCGCCGGGCGACCCGTACGCGCTCGGCTCCCTGCGCGCCCGCACCCTCGCGCGCGACTACGCGGCGTACCACCTGGGCCGCCCGGCCGGGCGCACCGTCGTGGAGTACGAGACGCACGCGACGGCCCTCGCCCTCCTGCGGCACCGGGCCCGGCACGGCCGGGTCGGCGCCGACTTCGTCACCCGGGAGCGCGAGCTGCTCGCGGCGCTGCGGGAGCGGCGCCCCGTGGCGGGGCCCGCGCTCGGCTACGCGGCCCGGGCGGCGGCAGCGCCCCCCGTGCCGCCGGGCGCCCCCTCCGGGGCCGTGCACGCGTACGCCCCGGTCTGGCCCCCGTACAACCCCTACCGCACCTGAGGTCAGGCCGAGGCCGCCGTCAGGGCCGCGACCTCGGCGGCGGTCAGCTCCAGGTCGGCCACCGCGAGCAGCGCGGGGAGCTGCTCGACCGTGCGCGCCGAGGCGATCGGCGCCGCCACCGTCGGCTGCGCGGCGAGCCAGGCGAGGGCGACGGTGGCGACCTGCGCGTCGTGGGCCCTGGCCACCTCGTCGAGGGCGGCGAGGACGCGCCGGCCGCGCTCCGTGGCCAGGTACTCGCCGGCCTTCTGCGCCCGGGCGCTGTCGACCTCCGCGCCCGGGCGGTACTTGCCGGTCAGGAAGCCGGAGGCCAGCGCGTAGTAGGGGACGGCGGCGAGCCCGGAGCGCGAGGCGACCTCCTGGAGCGGGCCCTCGTACGTGTCGCGGGAGACGAGGTTGTAGTGCGGCTGGAGCGCCACGTACCGCACGAGGCCCTCGCGGTCGGAGAAGTCGAGGGACTCCTGGAGCCGCTCGGCGGTGATGTTCGAGGCGGCGATCGCCCGCACCTTGCCGGAGCGCACCAGCTCGTCGAGGGCGGTGATGAACTCCTCGACGGGCACGGACGGGTCGTCGTAGTGCGTGTAGTAGAGGTCGATGTAGTCGGTGCCGAGGCGGCGCAGCGACTCCTCGGCGGCGGCCTTGACGGTGCGCGCGGACAGGCCCTTGTACTCGGGGTGCGCGCCGACCTTCGTGGCGATGACGACCTCGGAGCGGTTGCCGCGCGCGGCGAGCCACTGCCCGAGGACGGTCTCGGACTCGCCGCCCTGGTTGCCCGGCACCCAGGACGAGTAGGTGTCGGCGGTGTCGATGAAGTTGCCGCCCGCGGCGGTGTAGGCGTCGAGGACGGCGAAGGACTGCTCGCGGTCGGCGGTCCAGCCGAAGACGTTGCCGCCGAGGGCGAGCGGGAAGACTTCGAGGTCGGACGGGCCCAGAGGGCGAAGAGTGGTCATACGAGGCGTCAACGCCCGTACGGATTTCGGAATTCCGGCGGCGGGCCGAGCCCCCCGGGGGGCCCCGGGAAAAGGCCGACGGCCCTGGCGTCGGGGGGTCGTCGCCAGGGCCGCCGGGGTCGTGGAGCCGCGCGGCACGGCCGTGGGGCGGAAGCCGGGCACCGCGGTGCTCCGCCGTGCCGCGGTTGCGCCGGGGGGTGTTACGGGTTCAGGCCCTTGCCCTGGAGCCACGCCAGGGGGTCGATCGTCGCGCCCGCGGCCGTCTTGACCTCCAGGTGGAGGTGCGGGCCCGTGACGTTGCCGGTGGCGCCGACCCGGCCGATGACCTCGCCCGTGGTGACCTTCTGGCCCGCGCTGACGCTGAGCGAGGACTGGTGGCAGTACCAGATCTCGGTGCCGTCCTCGAGCTCCAGGATCGTGCGGTAGCCGTACGCGCCTGCCCAGCCCGCCTCCTTGACGGTGCCGGTGTGCACGGCCTTGAGCGGGGTGCCGGTGGGGGCGGCGAAGTCCAGGCCGGTGTGGTGGCCGGAGGACCACATGGCGCCGGCGACGCCGTAGTGGGAGGTCAGGGTGTACGAGGAGGTGGGCAGGGCGTAGCGCTTGGCGAGCTTCGCCAGGCGCTCGGCCTCGCGCTTCTCGCGGGCCTCCGCCTCCTTCTTCCGCTTCTCCTCGGCGGCCTTCGCCTTGGCCGCGGCCTCGGCCTTCTCCCGCTTAACCTCGGCGGTCTCGGCGGCCTGCGTGACGGCGGCGGCCTGGGCCCGCGCGCGCTGGGCGTCGTCGGCCTGGTGCCGCTGGTTCTCGGCCTGCTGGAGGATGCGGGCGCGCAGGGCCTCCCCCGCGTCCGTGGTGCCCTGCTCGGCGTCGGCGTGGGTGACGCCGGCGGAGCTGAGCGGGGCGGCGGCCGCGGCGGTGGCGGGCACGGCGTCGGCCTCGTCGTCGCCGAGCAGGGAGCCGACGCCGGGCAGCGACTCGGCCTCCGGCAGCGCGTCGGCGACCGCCGACATGTCGGGCAGGGCGATGGAGACGGGGGGCTTGCCGCCCTGCGCGGTGGCGATGCCGCCCGCGCCGACGGCGGCGATGACGCCGACGCCGAGGACGGTGGAGCTGCGGGCGAGGCCGCCGCCGCCCTTCTTGTGGATGCGGTGCCGGCCGCGGACGGGGCGGACGCTCTCCGCGGTGGGGTTCCACTCCTCCCAGGAGCCCTCGGGCCGCTGGGCGGCGTACGGGGAGGGGTCGAAGGACTCGTACGGGGACGAGGCGGGGGAGGAATCGAACGACTCGTACGGGGAAGAGTCTGGAGAGGGCTCGAAGAAGTCGAAGGGACCGGAGTGGCCGGAGTGACCTGCGGGACCCGCGGGGTCGTCACCCCCGGCGGCTCGGTCGGCGGTGTCGCCGTGCGGTATGAGCGCTTCTGGGGCAGGCCGGTTGGACGCCACGGGGGCGCACTCCTTTCCTTCCTTCTCGCCTACCGGGTTAGCTGACGGGTTCGGAGCAGGAAGGTCTCCTACGGCCGTACCTCACGCGCGGGACGTACCCCGTGACCACGTCACGGCGTTACGACGTCTCGCACGCGAAGGGCGTCCGATTCACCCCAAGATGGTGGTTCCCCGGCTCCCTTGCGGGATTAGGCGCGTGCGCGCGGAGCCATCGGGTGTGACGGCTGGGACGACCGCGCTGCGTTATCGAACGTTAATAGACAGCGGCTCCGTATTCCAAGCCGTTCCGACTGATCGTTAACGCTTACGCCACGAACACAACGGGACATCTAGGCGCCGACCCGGGCGAGTTGACCGGACGTCATGACGCTGCGCAGCCGGACGGATCTTCACATGTCGACGATGGTGCGCCAGTTGGGCTGCGCTGGGGGGCCGTTCAGTCACGAGCCGTGACGGGTCGGCGTACGGCGAGGAGCGCCATGTCGTCGGTGGCCCCGTCGGCGGTGTGGTCGAGGACCTCGGCGACGAGGGTGGACACGAGCGCGTCGGGGGCGTCCGCACCGGAGAAGATCCGGCCGCCGAGCCGCAGCGCGGGATCGTAGAAGGCGCCGTGCTCGTCCCGGGCCTCGCTGACCCCGTCGGTGTAGAGCAGCAGCGTGGAGCCGGGCGGGAAGTCGGTCTCGTCCGCGCGGTCGGGCCAGCTCCCCAGCTCGCCCATGCCGAGCGGAAGCGCGGGTTCCGTGGGCGAGAGCACGCACAGCCGCCCGTCGGCGCGCAGCAGCAGCGGTTCGGGGTGGCCCCGGTTCACGAGCCGTACGGTCCCCCGGCCGGGCGGGATCTCCGCGAGGACCGCGGTGGTGAACCCCTCGAACGCGTCGAGCCCGTCGCGCCGGGTGCCCTCGCGCGCGAGCGCCCGCTCCAGGCGCTGCGCCACGGCCTCCAGGGTGGCCTCCTGCTCGGCCGCCTCCCGGAAGGCGCCGATGACGACGGCGACGGCGGCCACCGCGCCCATGCCCTTGCCCCGTACGTCCCCGACGACGAGCCGGACGCCGTGCGGGGTGTCCTGCACCGCGTACAGGTCGCCGCCGATGAAGGCGTCGGCCTGCGCGGCCTCGTAGCGCGCGGCGACGTCGAGGCCCCCCACGCGCGGCCCCGGCTGCGGCAGGACGGCGCGCTGGGCGGCCTCGGCGATGGAGCGGGCGGAGGCGAGGCGGGCGTCGCCGCGCCGGACGACGCGGTTGATGACGACGGCGAGGGCGCCGACGGTCAGCATGGTGACGAACTCCGTGACCACCTCGACGTACGCGTCCGAGTGGTTCACCGTGCGCAGCGCCAGGACGGTGGCGCAGGCCACGGCGGCGGTCGCCGCGGTGGTGCGGAGCGAGAAGAACGGCGCGGCGATCAGCGGGGCCGCCGCGAAGATCGGGGACGCGGTGAACGCGGGTGGCGTGAGCACGTCGAAGAGGATCCCGGCGACGATGAGGAACGGGGGCAGGGCCCGGGTCAGGGCCCGCTCCCCGGGGAGCCGCCTGCGGCCCTTACCGCCCATGGCGCCCCTCCGGCCCGGCACCGGCGCACCGGCCCCCACCACCCGAAGCAACCACCGTTCCACTCCCACCGCTGACCCGCCGCATCGGCCCAAGGCTTCCCGTCCGGCGGCCCGGGAGCGACTCGGCGTGCGCCAAGTGGGTGAACCGGGGGCGGGGTACGGGGCGCGCGGCGCGGCGGGCGCGAGAGGCGCGCGGAGCGGGCGCCGGGCGTACGGGCCCTCGGGGCGGGCGCGGTGAGGCCCTTGGGGCGGGCGCGGTGTACGGGCTCTCGGGGCGGGCGCGGTGGCGGCGGACCGAAGGCCCTGGACCTCCCTCGGGTACGCACGAGCCCCGGTGTACGCCGAAGGCCCGGGATCCGTGGGATCCCGGGCCTTCGGTTTCAGTAGCGGGGACAGGATTTGAACCTGCGACCTCTGGGTTATGAGCCCAGCGAGCTACCGAGCTGCTCCACCCCGCGTCGGTGAACCCAACAGTACGCCATCAGGGGCCGCGAACGCGAACTGATGGCCGGAGGGCCGTCCCGGAACCCGCCGTGAGCACCCCGTCAGGGCCCCGCCGCCCCGCGCCCGGGCCCGATGTCGCCACGAAGGCCCTGGTCAGGCGTGTTCCCAGCCCCTGGCAACGGTGTGACCGGCGTCACCGGGATCTTTCGCTCCCCATGTCATCCGGATACGGGTCGGGGGGCGTATGCACGGTGAGACCGAAGAGATCCAGGAGCAAGCTGTTGACCGTCGAGGAGTTCGAGGAGTTCTATGCGCAGGCGGCCGGGCGGCTGACCGGCCAGCTCTACGTGATGCTCGGCGATCTGCACGAGGCGCAGGACGTCGTCCAGGAGGCCTTCGTCAAGGGCTGGAGCCGCCGGGGGCGGCTGGACCGCGAGGGCAGTCCCGAGGCGTGGATCCGCACCGTCGCGTGGCGGCTCGCGGTGAGCCGCTGGCGCGGCCTGCGCCGCTCGGCCTCGGCCTGGCAGCGCAGCGGCGCCCCGCCGCACGCCGAGGGGCCGGGCCCCGACTCCGTCACGCTGGTCGAGGCGCTGCGCGCACTGCCGCCGCAGCAGCGCCGGACGCTCGCCCTGCACTACATGTGCGACCTCACCGTCGAGCAGATCGCCGGGGAGACCGGGCTGGCCGCCGGCACGGTCAAGACCCACCTGTCCCGTGGCCGGGCCGCGCTCGCCCTCCGCCTCACGGACCTGCGGACCGAGGAGGTCCACGGTGCGTGAACTCTCCACCGCCCTCGGCGCCGCGCGGCTCGCGGCGGCGCGAACTGGTGTGTCCGTACGCCGTCCGTCGGGCGGGGGCGTGTGCCGCCCGGCGGCTCGGCCGGCCGGGGAGGTCGCTCCGCGCGCCGGAGTCTCCCCGCGCGCCGGGGACGCCGCACAGGAGCGTGGGCGGGCCCGGGGAGCGGGGCTGCCTGGTTCTCCACGCGAATCACTCCGATCACTCCGACCACTCCGACCACTCCGACCACTCCGACCACTCCGACCACTCAGATCATCCACACACCGGACGTCACCGGGATCACTTCCGCACTCAGCACCCCCGACAGCCCCACCCGCCGCGGACACCCCGGTGTCCGCGCTCCGCACCGCGGCCCAGCCCGCACCCCCCGTACGCCACCCCCTGCCGGACCCGCGCACCGAGGAGGCCCCCGGTGTCTGACCCCCAGCACGCATCCCAGCTCGATCCCCAGCGCGACCCGTTGCGCGCGCTGTTCCAGGAGGCCGCGGCCACGGGCCGGGCGCGTGCCGACGTGCCACCGGTGGCGGTGGTGGTCCGGCGCGGCCGCCGGGCGCACCGGGTCTTCGTGACCGCGGTCGCCGTCACCGCCACCCTCGTCGTCGCCGGCGTGGGCGCGACGGCGCTGATGCGGGAATCCGGGCCCGCGACGCCGCCCGCGTCCGTCCCCTCGAAGCCGACGCCGTCGCCCTCCCCGTCGCCGCCCCTGTCCCCCTCGCCGTCGGCGCCCACGACCTCGCCGCCGCCGTCGGCCCTCGCCACGACGGCGTCCACGCCGCCCGCCACGTCCCCGGCCGGACCGCCCACGCCACCCCCGCGCACCAGCCCGCCGCTGCGCGCACCACGCACCACGTCTCCGCCGACCTCGGCGGACGCGCCACCGTCGCGGACCGAGGAGGCGTCCCGGGCGCCGGTCAGGAGCACGGCACCGGTCACGTACGCGCCGGAGGACTGAGCCCGGCCCCCACTCCCCCCAGCCCCTCGCGGCACCCGCCCACCGCCGCGAGGCGGCCCCGCACACCCGAAACCGCCCCCGGAGGCCTCGCCATGCCCGTTTCGTCCCCGCCCCGGCCCCGGGAGGCGACGCGCCCCGCCGCCGGGAACGCGCGCTCCCCCGGCCCGGCCACGTACCGGAACCGCGTACGCGCCACCGCCTACCGCCTGTCGCGCCGGGTGTCCCGCGAGGACGTCGACGTCCTCGCCCTCTACGCCCTGACCCGCGTGGGCCTGTGGACGACGGCGTACTGCGCCGCCTGGCTGTTCCCCGCCGACTCCCGCACGCGGTACGCCGCCTCACCCCTGTCCGCCTGGCAGCAGTGGGACTGGTGGCACTACCTCCGCATAGCGCAGGACGGCTACTTCCCCGGGGGCGCGGGTCCGGGGACGGCGGACTGGGACAACCGGGAGGCGTTCTTCCCCGGCTTCCCGTTCGCGCTGCGGGCCGTCCACGCCGTCGTACCCGACTGGACGGCGGCCGGGCTGCTGATCTCCCTCGTCTCGGGCGCGGTGGCGGTCCTCGCGCTCACCCGCGTCGCACGCCGGTACGTGCCCCACCCGGACGCGGGGCGCCGCACGGTCCTGTTCTTCCTGCTCTCCCCCTGCGCCGTGTTCCTCGCGGCCGGCTACACCGAGGCGCTGTTCCTCGCCCTGGCCCTGCCCGCGTGGCTGGCCGCGCAGCGCCGGGCCTGGCCGCTCGCCGCGACCCTGGCGGCCCTGGCGACCACCGTGCGCGTCAGCGGCCTCTTCCTGGCCGCCGCGATCGCCGTGCTCTTCCTGACGACCGTCCGCGCGCACCGCGACGGGCGCGCACTGCCCTGGCTGCTGCTGCCCGCGCTGCCGCCCCTCGCGTACAGCGCGTACCTCTGGTCACACACCGGCGACTGGATGGCGTGGAAGCACGCGGAGGAGCGCGGCTGGTACCGCGACTTCCACCCGCCCTGGGAGGCTTGGCGCAACACCTGGGAGGCGGCCTTCCACCACACCGTCCCCACCGGTTACGCCGTCGAGTTCCAGGCCGAGCTCCTCACGATGGCCGTGGGCCTGCTGCTCACCGGCTTCCTGCTGTACCGGCGCCGCTGGCCCGAGGCGACGTACACCGCCCTCACGCTCGCCGCGCTCGGCACCTCGTACTGGTACATGTCCCTGCCCCGCGCCACCCTCCTGTGGTGGCCGCTGTGGGTGGGCCTCGCCGCCTGGAGCCTGCGCGCCCCGCGCGTGCGCACCGCGTACGTGTGCCTGGTGGCGCCCCTCATGACCATCTGCGCCCTCACGTTCCTGTCGGGCCGGTGGGCGGGCTGACGCGGCCTGAGGAACAAGCGCGACGAGAACGCGACGAGAACCGGGGCGCGGAGCTGTGGGTCCCCCGCAGGACCACCGGTGTGGGGCGGCTACGGGGTCCGGCGGTCGAGTGCGTACCGATCGGCGAGCCGGGCCATGGCCAGGCAGTACAGCGGGGTGAAGACCAGCTCCAGGACGAGGGCCTGCCAAGGGGCGTCGGCCGCGGTGCCGTCATCGGCGAGCTCGCCGAAGGCCGCGGCCAGGCCCATGGCCACAGCGTTGTTGGCGGTGTGCAGGGCGATCACGGCCTCCAGTCCGCCGGTCCGGATGACCAGCCAGCCCCACCACATCGCGGAGTAGAACAGCAGGGCGAACCCGGAGGGCTCCCCGATGCCGTGGGCCAGGGCGAAGAGCAACGACGCGAGTGCGATACCGGGCCACGGCGATCTGGTGATCCGCCCCGTGAGCTGGACGAGCCAACCGCGGAACACGTACTCCTCGGCGGCGGCCTGGAACGGAATCAACGCCCACAGCACCACGAGGCTGAGCACCAGCATTGGCCAGCCGGGAAAGCCCTCCCCGGAGGGCGGGGAACCGTCCGCGTCCCAGGTCCACGCCAGCAGCAGCCCCACCTGCGCGGCCATCACGGGAAACGCCACCACGGCGCAGCGGACGAGCCAGCGCAACCGCAGGCCGCCGGTGACGGAGGAGACGGTGCCCGCCGGGCGGCGCCCGCATCGGCGCACGCCCACCAGGACAGCGGGGACGGCGGCTCCCAGCGCGGCCAGTTGCAGGGCCATGTCGGCGAGTGGGGACGAGAAGACCCGGTCACTGTCGGGTGCGGTCGGACCGGCATGCAGTGCCTCCGCGAGGACGAAGCCGGCCACGTAGACGCCGAGGACGGCCACCACGACCAAGCCCGTGACGAGCAGCAGCTCCCCCCACCCGTCACGTGCGGTGACCCGGCCGTTCCGGCCCTGCTCGTGGTACGGCGAACCGGACGGGGCCGAGGCAGGACCGGGCGTCGGCGTCGGCGGCCAGTTCTGCCACGGCGGACTGTGGGGATGAGGAGGCCGCTCGTGCGGCGCGGAGTCTTCGTAGGGCATCTGGTCTCAGCGGGTCTGGGCGTAGCGGGCGCATCGATCTAAGGCGAGACCGTTCCCGCAGGTCAAACGCGCATCACCAGACGTACGCCGACGAGCCCGAGACAGAACAGCGCCCGACCCCACCGAAGTGGACCCGGGCGCTGCGCGGCAGATGAGAGGGAGCCTCCCGCTCTCCGTAGACCGTGTGGGACTCGAACCCACAACCAATGGATTAAAAGTCCACTGCTCTGCCAATTGAGCTAACGGTCCTCGTCGGCACGGCGCCGACGCACCCATGAGCATAGCCGCAGAGCTTCCGGTATCCGATGGGGTATCGGATACCGCCCGGCCGCGTCGCCCGGCGGGGGGCTCGTGCCCCCGCCGGGGGAGGTGAGGAAGGCCCCCATGGCCGTTGAGCCATGGGGGCCTTCCTCGTCACTGCGAGCGCGCGGTCGGACGGTGCCGGCCGGGCGGACGTCAGCCGTTGCGCTTCCAGCGCGGCTTGTCGTCGCGGCGGCCGAAGGAGCCGCCGGAGCGGTGGTCGTCACGACGGTTGTACGACGGACGGTCGTGGCCACCGGAGCGGTAGCCGCCGCCGGAGGGGCGGTCGTCGCGGCGGTCACGGTTGAACGGGCGGTCGCTGCCGCGGTGGCCGGACGGACGGTCGTCCCGGCGGAAGCCGCCGCGGTCGTCGCGGCGCTCGAAGGGACGGCCACCGCGGTCGTCACGACGGTCACGGTCACGGCCGAAGCCGCCACGGTCGTCACGACGGTTGTCACGGCTGTCGCGGTTGTCACGGCTGTCGCGGTTGAAGCCACCGCGGTCGTCGCGGCGCTCGAAGGAACGGCCACCGCGGTCGTCACGACGGTCACGGTCACGGGTGAAACCGCCCCGGTCGTCGCGACGGTCACGGCTGAAGCCGCCACGGTCGTCACGACGGTTCTCGCGGCTGTCGCGGTTGTCGCGGTTGAAGCCACCGCGGTCGTCGCGGCGCTCGAACGAACGGCCACCGCGGTCGTCACGACGGTCACGGTCACGGGTGAAACCGCCCCGGTCGTCACGGCGGTCACGGCTGAAGCCGCCACGGTCGTCACGACGGTTCTCGCGGCTGTCACGGCTGTCGCGGCTGAAGCCACCGCGGTCACCGCGGTCACCCCGGTCGAAGCGCTCGGTGCGCTCGGCGCGCGGCTGCTCCGCCTGCTCCGGGACGGAGACGGCGGCCTCGGCCTCGGTCTCGTCCGTGTCGGCGGCGGCCTCCACGGCGGCGGAGGCGGCGAGCGCCTCGGCCGGGTCCTCGCCCCGCTCGCGCGCGGCCCGGGCGGTGAGGCGGTCGGCCTCCTCGCGCAGCTCCGCGGCGCGGCGCTGGGCCCGCTCCAGCTCCTTGGTGAGCTGGCGCACCTCGCGCTCGGCCTGGCCCGCGGCGTTGCCCGCGGACTCGGCCTGCACCTCGGTCATGGACCGGGCGCCGGTGATCTCGGCGACCTCCGGGTCGAAGGCGCCGCCGCCGTTGATGATGTGGCGCGAGGCGTCGACGCCCGCGTCCTCCATGAGGCGGAAGATCTGGCGGCGCTGGTGCGGCAGGGACAGGGAGACGACCGTGCCCGTCCGCCCGGCACGCGCCGTACGGCCCGCGCGGTGCAGGTAGTCCTTGTGGTCGCCCGCCGGGTCCACGTTCAGGACGAGGTCGATGCCGTCGACGTGGATGCCGCGCGCGGCGACGTCCGTGGCGACGAGGACGTTCACGTACCCGTCCTTGAAGTCCGCGAGGGTGCGGGTGCGCGCGCCCTGCGTCATACCGCCGTGCAGCGCGTCGGCCTTCACGCCGGCGTCGCGGAGCTGCTCGGCGACGCGGTCGGCGCCGAGCTGGGTGCGGACGAAGATGATCGTGCGGCCCTTGCGGGAGGCGATCGCGGAGGTGACCGGCGCCTTGTCGCGGGGCTTCACGATCAGGATGTGGTGCGTCATGGTCGTGACGGCGCCCTGGGCGGCGTCGACCTCGTGCGAGACCGGGTCGTTCAGGTACCGGTCGACGAGGGTCTTGATCTCGTTCTCCATGGTCGCGGAGAACAGCATGCGCTGGCCGCCCGCCGGGACCTGGTCGAGCAGCTCGGTGACCTCGGGCAGGAAGCCCAGGTCGGACATCTGGTCGGCCTCGTCGAGCACGGCGATCTGCACGTTCTCGAGGGAGCAGGCGCCGCGGTTGATCAGGTCGCGCAGCCGGCCCGGGGTGGCGACCAGGATGTCGACGCCCTTCTCCAGGGCGTAGATCTGGTTGCCCATGGACGTACCGCCGCAGACGACCTTCATCTTCAGGCCGACGACGTCGCCGTACGGCTGGAGGGCGTCGGCGACCTGCATGGCGAGCTCGCGGGTCGGCGTCAGGATGATGGCGCGCGGCCGCTTCTTCTCCGTGTGGCCGCCCGCGAGGGTGGCCAGGGTCGGCAGGCCGAAGGAGAGGGTCTTGCCGGAGCCGGTGCGGCCACGGCCGAGGATGTCCTTGCCGAGCAGGGCGTCCGGGATGGTCGCGGCCTGGATCGGGAAGGGCGTGGTGACGCCGTTGCGGGCGAGCTTGCGGACGACGGCCTCGGGGAGACCGAGGTCGGCGAAGGTCACGCCGGGCTCGTCGGCCTCGTCGGCCGCGTCGGCCTCATCGGCCTCGGGGGTGTCGGACGCCTCGGCGGCGTCGGTGTCGGTGTCGGCCACGGCGGGCTCGGCGGCGTCAGCGGCCTCGGTCACCGAGGGGGCCTCGGCGGGCGCCTCAGCGGGCACCTCGGCGAGGGTCGCGAGCTCGGCCTCGTCCTGGACCTGGACCTGGACAGCGTCGACGTCAAAACTGGAAATGGACATGCGAAATGCGAAACCTTCCGGAGTCTCGGCACGCGCCCACAACTCCGTGATTTCGCAATGGACCGCCTCAATGCGGTCAGCCACGGCAAGGGAGAGTACGCGCCACACGGCGCTCTCTTTTACGGCGCCGGGCAAATGGGATCAAACGATCTACCACCATACGCACCTCCCACCCCCATTGGCAAACCCCCACCAGCAGAGCCCTCCCCGGCAGGGCCGCCGCACGCCCGCCCGCCGCCGGTGCTCCGCCCCCGGAAAACCCGCCGTACGCTGCGAGAACAGTCCCGGAGAGCGGCCCGTCCGGCGCTTGACGACGAATCCGCGAGCCGGATCGCTCCCGGTCCCCGCGCCCCGCCGATCGCCTCCAGCTCCGCCGATCGCCTCAGCCGCCCCGCTCGATCGCCCCCGACCTCTTCGGCCTACGTCGGCCTACGCCGGCCCCGCCGCCGGCGACGGCTCCCCCTGCTCCTTCACCGGCCCCTCCACCTCCCCGTGCGCCGACGACGACGGCTCGGGCGTCGTGGGGTCCGGCGTCGGGGAGGGCGGTTCGGGCGTCGGGTCCGGCGTGGGGGTGGTGCGCGTCGGCCGGGGCCCCGGCTTCGTGCGGCTGGGCGTGGGGCGTCCGTTCCTCGTCGGCTCGACCGACGCCGCGGCCGTGCCCGACCCGGCGCGCGAGGGCTTGGTCCCGGGCTTGTCGTCGCGGGGGTCGGCGGCCTTGCGGTCCTCGCCGCGCCTGCCCCGCTCCTTCCCGCCCCGGCCCTTGTCGCCCTTGTCGTCGTCGCCGCGGCGGCCACCGCCCCGCCCCTCTTCGCGCTCGGCGCCGGGCAGCACCGTCCCGCCGTCGGGCGCGGCGGCGCCCCCGCGCTCCCGGCCGGACTTCCCCGGGGCGGGCGCGCCGCTCCCGTCGTCGCCGATGCTCATACAGCCCGCGGTCGCCGCGACGGCCATCGCGGCCGCCGCCCACCGGACGGAAACGTACAACTGGCGCACGGCCGAGCACCTCCGAGGCGCAGGGAAGAGGGACGCCCTGCCCAACTCCCGCGCACGGCAAGAGGACACGCGCCCCGGCGCCCCGGACACCCCCCGCACCCGCGCCGGACAAGGCCCGCGCCCGCCGCACCGCGGCCGTACCACCGAGCCCCACCGCGCGGACGTACCGCTGAGCCGCACCACGCGGCCGCACCGCTCAGCCGTACCCGAGCGCGTGCAGCCGCTCGTCGTCGATCCCGAAGTGGTGCGCCACCTCGTGCACGACGGTGATCTCCGTCTCGGCCACGACGTCCTCGCGCGACTCGCACATCCGCAGCGTCGGCCCCCGGTAGATCGTGATCCGGTCGGGCAGCACCCCGGCGTACCACTCGCCGCGGTCGGTCAGCGGCGTGCCCTCGTAGAGTCCGAGCAGCTCGGGGTCGTCACGGGGCGGCTCGTCCTCGACGAACACCGCCACGTTGTCCATGAGCCGTGTCAGCTCGGGCGGGATCCGGTCGAGCGCCTCGGCCACCAGTTCCTCGAACTCCTCGCGCGTCATCTCCAGCACGGGCCCATTGTCGACCGTCGATCACCGCCAGGCATAGCCACGTCCCGACATGGGCATACGCGCCCAATGGGGCGCGACGTCATGGTCGTTCTGCGGCACCTGCGCAGCCTGCGCGGTGCCCCCGCCGCTCTCCGCGACCGCCTCCGCACGCACCGGAGCGGCCCCGGCGACACCCACGAAAGCCCAGCTCAGGGCAGCTCCTCGGGCGCGGAGCAGCACCCTCGCCCACGCGCCCCCCGAAGCCTCCAGAGCCTCCGCCGCCTCCGCGCACCCCACGGCCCCACGGGCTCCCGCAAGCGCTCCCCGCGCCCCCTGCCCGGCCTCGCGCCCACCCCGCACCCCGTCGCCCGGGCCCTCGGTCTGATCGCCGTCGTGCTGCTCGGCGCCTGGCTCGGGCTGCTGGTCGTCGGCAGCGTCCATACGTCCGTGGGGCCCATGGAGACCCGGATGGCGCTGCGGCCCTCCCTCACCGGCGGCACGAAGATCGACGTGTCGCCGCTCGGCGCCCTGGAGCTGCGCTCGCACGTCGCGCCCATCCGGCTGGACGTCGACGTGGACCGCCTCGACCCGGTGCGCTCGGAAGCCCTGGTCAACCACCCCGAGCGGATCTCCGGGCTCCAGGAGGAGGTCGCGAGCGACGTCGTGAACGGCACGCTGAACCTGGCCGTCCGCTCCTGCGCGGCGGTCGTCGCCGGGGCCACCGCCCTCGGCCTCGCCGTCTACCGCCGCCCGCGCCGCGCGCTCGCCGCGGGCGGCCTCGCGCTCGCCCTGCTGGCCGCCTCCGGCACGGCCGCGTACGCCACCTGGAACCCCAAGTCGGTCCTGGAGCCCAAGTTCTCCGGCCTGCTCTCCAGCGCGCCCTCCGTCGTCGGCAACGCCCGCAGCATCGTCAGCGAATTCGACGTCTACCAGCGCGAACTGGCCCGCCTGGTCACCAACGTCACCAAGCTGTACGACGTCACGTCCACGCTGCCCGCGTACGAGCCGGACCCGTCCACGATCCGCCTCCTGCACGTCTCCGACATCCACCTGAACCCGGCGAGCTGGAAGATCGTCAGCTCGCTGGTCGAGCAGTACGAGATCGACGTCATCGTCGACTCCGGCGACACCATGGACCACGGCACCGCCGCCGAGAACGCCTTCCTGGACCCCATCGAGGACCTCGGCGCGCCCTACGTCTGGGTCCGCGGCAACCACGACTCCCGCACCACGCAGCGCTACCTCGCGAAGCTCAAGAACACCCACGTCCTGGACGACGGCAAGCCCGTCGACGTCGCGGGCGTGCGCTTCGCGGGCATCGGCGACCCCCAGTTCACCCCCGACCGGTCCACGAAGGCGGAGGGCAACCCGGCGGAGGAGGTGGCGGGCATCACGCTCGCCTCGTCGCTGCGCGCCCAGGCCGCGGCGGGCACCCCCGTCGACATCGCCGTGGCCCACAACCCGGTGGCCGCGCGGCAGACCGACGGCACCGTGCCGCTCGTCCTCGCCGGGCACCTGCACCACCAGGAGATGGACGTCCTGGACAAGGGCACCCGGCTGCGCATCGAGGGCTCCACCGGCGGCAGCGGGCTGCGCGCGGTCGAGGGCGAGCACCCCGACCCGGTCGAGGCCTCCGTGCTGTACCTGGACCGCGCCACTCAGCGGCTCCAGGCCTGGGACGAGATCAAGCTCGGCGGGCTCGGCCTGACGAAAGCCGAGGTCAGCCGCCATCTGCCCAAGGAGAACCAGCCCGGGGCGACCCCGCCCACACCGTCGCCGGACCCCCGCTCGTAAACCGTTTTGGCGATAGCTCCCCGTATCCCATATGCTTCTCACGTCCCCGACGCGCTGAGAAGCGCCCAGGCGGGTCGATAGCCCTCATCGTCTAGCGGCCTAGGACGCCGCCCTTTCAAGGCGGTAGCACGGGTTCGAATCCCGTTGGGGGCACGCAACACCGTGTGCGAGACTGGTGCTCGCGCAACAGCTTGGTCCTGTGGAGCAGTTTGGAGTGCTCGCCACCCTGTCAAGGTGGAGGCCGCGGGTTCAAATCCCGTCAGGACCGCTGCAACCGCAAGGTTGCGTGGCTGGGTAGCTCAGTTGGTACGAGCGTCCGCCTGAAAAGCGGAAGGTCGCCGGTTCGACCCCGGCCCCAGCCACAACGGAAGCCCCCGTCCCCGGACGGGGGCTTCGTCGTTCCCCCACCACACGCCCGCACGCTCGGGCAGCTCAGTTGGTACGAGCGTCCGCCTGACCCCCTCCACAAGCGGCTCCGCCGCGGCCGGAAGGTCGCCGGTTCGACCCCGGCCCCAGCCACAACGGAAGCCCCCGTCCCCAGACGGGGGCTTCGTCATGTCCGCAGGGCTTGGTCGTGTCGTGGAGAGCTTGCCTTCAGGTCCCGCTTTCAGAGGGGGTGTTTCACGTGAAACACCCTCGGCGTAAGCCGAGTTGCGTCGCCTGCCGGGCACAGGGCGCACCGCTGCAAAGCCTGGGCGGGCAGGCCGGGAGACGGATGGCGGTGTGCCTCCGGCTCCCGGCCCGAGGTCACTCGGCGGGCGGTGTCGCGCCGGGCTCCGCGCGGCGTCGGTGCAGGGCTGCCGCCCCCGCTGCCAGGGCGGCCAGGACGACGGCGCCCACCAGCACCGCCCAGTCCGGCACCGCCTCCCCCAGACGGCCGGCCCGTTCCTGTACCGCGTACGAGTCGTCCACGTCGAGGAGGCCGGGGAGCGCGGCGGCCCCGTCGTAGGCGAGGAACAGGGCGCCGAGCAGGACGAAGAAGAGGCCCGACAGGAGCGACGTCGTGTGCAGCTCCAGGCGGCCGACGCGGAGCGTCCGCCCCCGCAGCCACCGCCGCCGCCCCAGGTCGAACCGCTCCCACAGGGCGGCGAGCACGAACAGCGGTACCGCCATGCCCAGCGCGTACACGGCGAGCAGCGCGCCCCCGTACACCGGGCTGCCGCTCACCGCGGCGACGGTGAGGACGCTGCCGAGGATCGGGCCCGCGCAGAACCCGGCGAGCCCGTACACCGCTCCGAGCGCGTACACCGACACCGCCGTGGTGGGCCGGATGCGCCCCGAGAGCTCGGCCAGGCGGCGCGAGGCGAAGCCGAACCCCACGATCTGCGCGACCCCGAGCACGATGATCAGCCAGCCCGCGCAGAACACCAGCTCCTCCCGGTGCCCGAAGAAGAACCGCCCGACCGTGGACCCGGCCGCGCCCAGCGGCACCAGCGTCGTGGCGAGCCCGGCGTAGAAGATCCCGGTCCGGGCCAGCAGCCGCGACGTGGAGTCGATCGAGTACGCGAAGAACGCCGGGAGCAGCAGCGCGCTGCACGGGCTGACCAGGGCGAGCAGTCCGGCGAGGAAGGCGGCGAAGTATCCGACGTCGGCCGTCACTCGCCGGCCCCTTCCTTGCCGCCCTGCCCCTCTCGGCCACCCGCACCACTGCGGCTGCCGCCCTCACCGCTCCGGCCGCCGTCCTTGCCGCTCGGGCCGCCGTTCTCACCGTTCCGGCCGCCGTCCTTGCCGCTCCGGCCGCCCCCGGCCCGGTCCCCCGCCGCCGCCTCGATCGCCTGCTCGAAGACGGACTCGGGCTGTGCGCCCGCGATGGGGCGCCCGTTGATCAGGAACGACGGCGTGGACGTGGCGCCGAGCTTGTAGCCCTCCTCCTGGTCCTTCCTCACCGCCGCCTTCGCCGCGTCGCTGCCGGCGTCGCGCGTGAAGCGCGCCACGTCCTTGACCCCGGCCGTGCGCGCCAGCTCCTCCAGCCGGTCCTCGCCGAAGCCCTTCTCCTTGGCGCCCTCGGCGTACGCGGCCTCGTGGAACTGCCAGAACCGGCCCTGCCGGCCCGCCGCCCAGGCGCCCCGCGCCGCCCGCTCCGAGTCCTCGCCGAAGATCGGGAAATTCCGCCACTCGATGCGCAGCGTGCCGTCCTCCACGTACTTCCGCACCAGGTCGGGCTCGGTGTCCCGGGCGAACTTCCCGCAGTAGCCGCACTTGAAGTCGGCGAACTCGATCATGACGACGGGGGCGTCCGCGCGGCCCTGGGCGAGCGGGTCCTTCGCGTCCCGGCGGGCGAGCGCCTCCAGCTCCGGGTAGACGCCCTCGCGCTCCCCGGCGGCGGAGCCCTTCTCGCCGGAGGCGACCGAGGCCGACGGCTCGTCCGGCTTGGTGGCGGAGTACGAGGCGAGACCGAGCGCCCCGGCGGCGACGGCCACGGCCGCCACGACGGCGATGTGCTTCTTCTTGCGGGCGGTGGACATGGTGATGCGCTTCTCCTGTTGCGTGCGTGATGGCGGGACCCCTGGGGACAGGGGTCTCCTACACGCGCAGGACGGAGAGGCCGACCGGTGAGGGCGGCGCGACCGGCGGCGGCGCCCGCAGCACCCGCGCGGCGGCGAGCAGGGCCTGCTCCGCGCCCCAGGCGCCCCAGTCACCCGAGACGGCGCGGACGTCGTAGGGCGCGGGCAGCAGCTCGTACGAGGGACCCGGTCGCGGCGCCAGGGGCCGCTGGCCGAGGTCCTGCACGTCCCGCTGCCCGCAGCCGGGCGGTGCCTGCCGCCCGGCGGAGTCACGAGCGAGCGCCTGCGGGAAGGGCCCGGCGGACACCCCGGACGCGTCCACACCGGCGGAGTCGGCGGGCACGGCGGCAGCATCAGCGGCAACGGGCTCAGCGGCGGCGGGCCCGGAGGCAGGAGCAGCGGCGGGCACGGCCCGTACCGGCGCGGCGGGCCGCTCGGCCGCCGCCGCGGGCCCGCAGAACGTCCCGAGCACCACGAGCAGCAGCGCCACCAAGGGGCACCACGGCGAACGCGCACGGGACGACATGCCCGGAATGGTACGTGCCGGGCCCGGCGCCCCGGGCGGCCCGGCACACGCCCCGCGAAATCGGTTGGCCACCTGTCCGCGCCGGGTGAGATCCTTGACGGCGTATGTCTACGCAGCCCGCCCTCACCCTCGACGCCCTCGCCTCCCGCCTGTCGGAGCTGTCGCTGCGCGACGAGCACCGCATCGGCCGGCGGCTCGAAGGTGCGCGCCGGATCCGCAAGCCCGAGGCCCGGGCCGCCGTCCTCGACGAGATCGCGACGGACATCGACCGGGCCGCCGCCAGGACGGCGGGCCGCGCCACGGGCGTCCCCGCGATCACGTACCCGGAGCAGCTCCCGGTCAGCCAGAAGAAGGACGCGATCCTGGAGGCGATCCGCGACCACCAGGTGGTGATCGTCGCGGGTGAGACGGGCTCCGGCAAGACCACCCAGATCCCGAAGATCTGCCTGGAGCTCGGCCGCGGCGTCCGCGGCCTCATCGGCCACACGCAGCCGCGCCGCATCGCCGCCCGCACGGTCGCCGAGCGCGTCGCCGACGAGCTGGACACGCCGCTCGGCGAGGCCGTCGGCTGGAAGGTCCGCTTCACGGACCAGGTCGGCGACGGCACGTACGTGAAGCTGATGACGGACGGCATCCTGCTGGCCGAGATCCAGACGGACCGCGAGCTGCGCGCGTACGACACGATCATCATCGACGAGGCCCACGAGCGCAGCCTCAACATCGACTTCCTGCTCGGGTACCTGGCGCAGCTCCTGCCGAAGCGCCCGGACCTGAAGGTCGTGATCACCTCCGCGACCATCGACCCCGAGCGGTTCTCCCGGCACTTCGGGGATGCCCCGATCGTCGAGGTCAGCGGCCGTACGTACCCCGTGGAGGTGCGCTACCGCCCGCTCCTGGAGGAGGACGGCGACGACCCGGACCGCGACCAGATCACCGCGATCACGGACGCCGTCGAGGAGCTGATGGCCGAGGGCAAGGGCGACATCCTGGTCTTCCTGTCCGGCGAGCGCGAGATCCGGGACACGGCGGACGCGCTGGAGAAGAAGAAATACCGGTTCACCGAGGTGCTGCCGCTGTACGCGCGGCTCTCGCACGCCGAGCAGCACCGCGTCTTCCAGCCGCACACGGGCAGACGGATCGTCCTCGCGACCAACGTCGCCGAGACCTCCCTGACCGTCCCGGGCATCAAGTACGTCATCGACCCGGGCACGGCCCGCATCTCCCGCTACAGCCACCGTACGAAGGTGCAGCGGCTGCCCATCGAGCCGATCAGCCAGGCAAGCGCCAACCAGCGCAAGGGCCGCTGCGGCCGCACCAGCGACGGCATCTGCATCCGGCTGTACTCCGAGGACGACTTCGCCGCCCGCCCGGAGTTCACGGACGCGGAGATCCTGCGCACGAACCTGGCCTCCGTCATCCTGCAGATGACCGCCGCCGGCCTCGGCGACATCGAGAAGTTCCCCTTCATCGACCCGCCGGACCACCGCAACATCCGCGACGGCGTGCAGCTCCTCCAGGAGCTCGGCGCCCTCGACCCCGCGCAGAAGGACCCGCGCAAGCGCCTCACGGAGGCGGGCCGCAAGCTCGCCCAGCTCCCCGTGGACCCGCGCCTGGCCCGGATGGTCCTGGAGGCCGACAAGAACGGCTGTGTCCGCGAGGTCATGGTCATCGCCGCCGCCCTGTCCATCCAGGACCCGCGCGAGCGCCCCGCCGACAAGCAGACGCAGGCCGACCAGCAGCACGCCCGCTTCAAGGACGAGACGTCCGACTTCCTCGCGTACCTGAACCTGTGGCGGTACGTGCGCGAGCAGCAGAAGGAGCTGGGCTCGTCCGCGTTCCGCCGCATGTGCAAGCGGGAGTTCCTGAACTTCCTGCGCATCCGCGAGTGGCAGGACATCTACAGCCAGCTCCGGACCGTCGCCAAGCAGATGGGCATCCATCCGAACGACAGCGACGCCCCCGAGAAGCAGGTGCACGTCTCGCTGCTCGCCGGTCTGCTCAGCCACATCGGCATGAAGGACGTGAAGGACGCCGGCGGAGAGGGCGGCAGGGGCACGGCGAAGAACGAGTACCTGGGCGCGCGGAACGCCAAGTTCGCGATCTTCCCGGGCTCCGCGCTGTTCAAGAAGCCGCCGCGCTTCGTGATGTCCGCCGAGCTGGTCGAAACGTCACGCCTGTGGGCCCGCGTCAACGCGCGCATCGAGCCGGAGTGGGTCGAGCCGCTCGCCCAGCACCTGCTCAAGCGCACCTACAGCGAGCCGCACTGGGAGAAGGACCAGGCGGCCGTCATGGCGTACGAGAAGGTGACGCTGTACGGCGTCCCGCTCGTCACCGACCGCAAGGTGAACTACGGGCGCATCGACCCCGAGGTCTCCCGCGAGCTCTTCATCCGCAACGCGCTCGTCGAGGGCGACTGGCGCACGCACCACAAGTTCTTCGCCGCCAACCGCAAGCTGCTCACCGAGGTCGAGGAGCTGGAGCACCGCGCGCGGCGCCGTGACATCCTCGTCGACGACGAGACGCTCTTCGACTTCTACGACCAGCGCGTGCCCGAGGACGTCGTGTCCGGCGCGCACTTCGACTCCTGGTGGAAGAAGAAGCGCCATGAGGAGCCTGAGCTGCTCGACTTCGAGCGCTCCATGCTCATCAACGAGCGGGCCGGGGACGTCTCGAAGGACGACTACCCGGACACCTGGCGGCAGGGCCCGCTGAAGTTCCGGGTGACGTACCAGTTCGAGCCCGGTGCGGACGCGGACGGCGTGACGGTCCACATCCCCCTCCAGGTGCTCAACCAGGTCTCGCCGGAGGGTTTCGACTGGCAGATCCCGGGCCTGCGCGAAGAGGTCGTCACGGAGCTCATCCGCTCCCTGCCGAAGCCGATCCGCCGCAACTACGTCCCGGCGCCCAACTACGCCAAGGAGTTCCTGAAGCGGGCCGTGCCCCTCCAGGAGCCGCTGCACGTCACGCTGGCGCGCGAGCTGCAGAAGATGGTCGGCGTGCCGGTGGGCGCCGACGACTTCGACCTGTCCCGCGTACCCGACCACCTGAAGATCACCTTCCGGATCGTCGACGAGCGGCGCCGCAAGCTCGCCGAGGACAAGGACCTGGAGGCCCTCAAGCTCCGCCTCAAGCCGAAGGCGCGCAAGGCCCTCTCGCAGGCCGCCGCCGCCACGGCCGAGCGCACGGGCGGCGCGGCCATCGAGCGCACCGGCCTCACGGACTGGACCATCGGCACCCTCACCCGCGTCTTCGAGACCCGCAGGGCGGGCCAGCCCGTCAAGGCCTACCCGGCCCTCGTGGACGACGGCGACACAGTCTCCGTACGCCTCTTCGACACCGAGGCGGAGCAGGCCCAGGCCATGTGGAAGGGCACCCGCCGCCTGATCCTGCGCAACATCCCGGTCAATCCCGCCAAGTTCGCCCAGGACAAGCTGACCAACCAGCAGAAGCTCGCCCTGTCCGCGAACCCGCACGGCTCCATGCCCGCGCTGTTCGCCGACTGCGCGACGGCCGCCGCGGACAAGCTGATCGCGGACTTCGGCGGGCCCGTGTGGGACGAGGAGTCGTACCGCAAGCTCTACGACAAGGTGCGCGCCGAGATCGTCGACACGACGGTCCGCACGGTCGCCCAGGTCCAGCAGGTGCTGGCCGCCTGGCAGGCCTGTGAGCGGCGCCTGAAGTCCACGCGGAGCCCGGCGCTGCTCGCGAACCTCCAGGACGTGCGCGAGCAGCTCGACGCCCTCATCAGGCCGGGCTTCGTCACGGAGACGGGCATCCGCAGGCTGCCGGACCTGATGCGCTACATGGTCGCCGCCGACCGCCGCCTCCAGCAGATGCCGGCGAACGCCCAGCGGGACACCACGCGCATGGAGAAGGTCCGCGAGATGCGCGACGAGTACGCGTGGCTCCTGGAGCAACTGCCGCAGGGCCGCCCCGTACCGCAGGAGGTCCTGGACATCCGCTGGATGATCGAGGAGCTGCGGGTCAGCTACTTCGCCCACGCGCTCGGCACGGCCCACCCCGTGTCGGACAAGCGCATCGTGAAGGCCATCGACGCGGCGGTCCCGTAGCCGGGGCGGTCGTGACCGGACGGCCACGCAGGGTGAGTTCGACCACTGGCCTGCGCTGCTGTACAGTCTCTTCTCGCAGCACAACGCGCGAGTAAGTGCCGCGAAACCTGGTCCTGTGGAGCAGTTTGGAGTGCTCGCCACCCTGTCAAGGTGGAGGCCGCGGGTTCAAATCCCGTCAGGACCGCAGTGCGAAGCGGGCCGCATCCGTAAGGGTGCGGCCCGCTTCCGTTTGCCCGCGGTCCGTTCGAGTCGGCGACCGTACGAGTGCCGAGCGCGCCGGCGCCACCGTGCGGGCCGCTTCCGTACGAGCCGCTTCGGTACGAGCCGCTTTCGCGGGCCGTTCCCCGGGGGCCACCGGCCCACGTGCCGCCCCCGCCGAGGGATCGCCCTCACAAGGGGGCCGCCGCACGCCCCCGCGGAGCGACCGCGGCGGCGGCGCACCGCCCCGCCCGCCACGGCCCGTTCCCGTGCTCCCTCCTTGACGCCGTCACATTCCCCCGGTA
This sequence comes from Streptomyces longispororuber, assembly GCF_014656095.1. Lineage (GTDB taxonomy): Bacteria > Actinomycetota > Actinomycetes > Streptomycetales > Streptomycetaceae > Streptomyces > Streptomyces longispororuber. The sequence goes on along the minus strand of NZ_BNBT01000023.1, from coordinate 31,245 downwards.
CCTCAACAGCAGGGCCGGAGAGACCGCGGAAGACCTCGCCCCCGGCCTCAGGAGGTGACGCATGACGCCAGTCCCCGCATCCGCCCGGCACGAGACCCGCGCCCTGCTGCGCGCGCATCTCGCCGCGGCGTCGCGCTACCGCCACGTGACGCGGCACTGCCCCATCTGCCATCGCCTGCTCCGGCTCGCCATGGAGCCCTCCGACGACGCCCACGAGGCCGTACAGGGGCCCGAACGGCGCGCCGGGCAATGCGAGGACGAAAGTCCTCCCAAGGCATGACCAAAGCCGACGCGGAGGGCGCCCCGGCGGTGCGAAGCTGAGGGCGCGGGGACGGGAGACGCCCGGACGCCCGGAGGACCCTGGGAACCCGGAAACGACAGCGTCGGCCGCCTCCGTCAATGCTCAACGCCCCATTAGCGCAAGGGTGGTGAGGGCAACAAGGCACGGGCCGTGTGACGGTAGTCACCGAATGAGTTTCGAAAACCCTGGAACTTACACCCGCCCTACACCACGTCAATCTAATATGTGCAATTGCACCACACTCCGGACCTGTCCGTTGAGCAGTGTTGAGCGGCCCTGTGAGCCGCCTTGTTGAACCCTGGGAGGGCGTGTAGGGCGGACGCCCCGGCGCGCGAGCGGGCCGGCGGCCGCGCGCGCCGGAGCGCGGCGGGGGCGCGCGAACCTACGGCGAGCCCACGGCGGACCGACGGGCAGCCCGACGCGGACCGCACAAAAAAAGATCGCGCTGGACCCGGCGGAGTCCAGCGCGATCGACGACGCACCCAAGTGGCTCAGGCGGGGGACCCGTTGGGGCGGGGCCCGTGTCGTATGGAGCTATGTGTGGAGCTGAGTGCCGGGCGGTACGGCCGGGTTGGGGGACCCGGCAGCAGTGGCGCTCTTCGCCCGAAGTGTGCTTTTTCCTGCGATAACGCCCTGCGTCAGGCCTCGCTGCGCTGCTGCGGGATACCCGCGAGAAGCGCGCGGACCTCGGCCTCGCGGTAGCGGCGGTGCCCGCCGAGCGTGCGAATCGACGTGAGCTTGCCAGCCTTGGCCCAGCGCGTGACCGTCTTGGGGTCGACGCGGAACATCGTGGCGACCTCAGCCGGGGTCAGCAGCGGCTCGGCATCAGGGGTGCGAGCGGTCATGAGCGGCCTCCTCGGGAGAACCGAACCTTCTCGGTTCATTCCTCTAAATTCTGCACCTTGACCCGCGTTGCCCGAAATGGCGGACGCGAGTCGAGTCGGTTATAGGACGAACGGCTTGTCCTCGGCACTACAACTACACCATCCGTCCAGCCGCGTCGGCCAAACCGATGGAATTGCCCTCCCAGGTGTCCATCAGCGACGGAAGCCGATGGACCATGCCATAGCGGACAGTCACGCCACAGTGACGATCAGTCACAGAGCGATCAGGAGTCAACAGACCCCCCATAGCGTGCAATGCTGAGCAATCCGCCCATAGTTGGACGGAAGGAGCCCTGTCCGGACTCCTTGTCCTATTTTGGCATGAGGAATGCGGATCGGCGCAAGAGCCAGTTAAGTGCGGTCCGTCACGCTTGCGGGCAAAGGCCCGGATCGGGACCTACGTCCCGGCGCCGGGACAGCGAAAGCCCAGGATGCACTACGCCGGGCCGAAGATCCCCGGCCCAGGGTCACAGGTGAGCCACAGAACGCGACGTCAGTTCGAGAACTGCCGCTCCCGGACCGCGCGCCACCGCTCGACGAGGCGCGCGTACGCCTCCCCGGCGCTCGCCCCGTCGCCGTCGCGCAGGGCCTCGATGCCCTCGGCCACGTCCGCCGCCGAGTGGTCCTCGTCGAGCATCTCCTCGGGCAGCGTGTGCACCAGGCCGCCGTAGTCGAGCTCCACGAGCGAGCGCGGGTGGAACTCCTCCAGCCACCGGCCCACGTCCACCAGGCCGTCGATGAGCGGCCCCTCGTCCATCGCGTCGCGCAGCGCCTTCAGGCCCCGGGCCACGCGGCGCCGCGCCTGCACCATCGGCGTGCGGTACCGCAGCACCGGCGCCCCCGCCCCGGACGCCCCGCCCTCGCCGGCGCCGTCGCAGTCCCCGTCGGCCTTCTCCCCGTACCCCTTGTCGTACCCCTTGTCGTCTCCCCTGTCGTAGAAGCGCTCCTCGTCCGCGACGAGGACGAACCAGTTCAGCGGCACGTGCCAGGTGGCCGTCCGGATCCAGGGGCGCGCGTCGGGGTTGCGGGCCAGCCACGCCTCGTAGTCCGCGGCGGCCTGGCGGCGCACCACCGGCGGGATGACCGCGTCCAGGACCGGCGCGGGCAGCGACCCCGTCAGCTCGCCCAGGGCCTGCCAGCCGCGCAGCCGGGTGCGCCAGGGGCACACGCACACCACGCCGTCGGCCTCGACCACGAACGCGTCCCGGCTCTCGTGCACCGGCACCGGGATCGGCGGCGTGGGCACCAAATCAGCCAGCGAGGCGCGCAGTTCGTCCTGGTAGGAGGGGCGCTCGGGGCGGCGCGCGTAGCGCGCCCAGTGGGTGCGCTCGGGCTCGGGGAAGGCGGCGAGGGGCTCGTACACACGCAGGTACGACGCGTACGGGACGACCACCGAGGACACCTTGGGCACGGCTCCTCCCCTCCCCCGCCCACCGGCCGGAAAACACGGCGCTTCACGCCATGGCCGAACACCGCCGTACCGCGCCGCACAGCCGGTGCGACTGATCCCGCGGACGGAGGGACAGGGTGAAGCCGAACACCGTGCGGTGCCCAGGTCCTGCCAGGCTCTAGTCTCATGCCACGGCTCAGGCTCTACTCTCGTGCCACAACCGGGACCCGCCACCCGCACGGGCATCCCGACCAACCGCCGCTACGTAACCGGGAGTCACCACCGTGACCGATGTAACCGACGGCGTCCTGCACACCCTCTTCCAGTCGGAGCAGGGGGGTCATGAGCAGGTCGTGCTCTGCCAGGACCGCGCCAGCGGACTCAAGGCCGTCATCGCCATCCACTCCACCGCCCTGGGCCCCGCCCTCGGCGGTACGCGCTTCTACCCGTACGCCACCGAAGAGGCGGCCGTCGCCGACGCGTTGAACCTCGCGCGCGGCATGTCGTACAAGAACGCCATGGCCGGGCTCGACCACGGCGGGGGCAAGGCCGTCATCATCGGCGACCCGGAGAAGATCAAGAGCGAGGAGCTGCTGCTCGCCTACGGCCGCTTCGTGGCCTCGCTCGGCGGCCGCTACGTGACGGCCTGCGACGTCGGCACGTACGTGGCGGACATGGACGTGGTGGCCCGCGAGAACCGCTGGACCACCGGCCGCTCCCCCGAGAACGGCGGCGCGGGCGACTCCTCCGTGCTCACCGCCTTCGGCGTCTTCCAGGGCATGCGCGCCTCCGCCCAGCACCTGTGGGGCGCGCCCACGCTGCGCGGCCGCACGGTGGGCGTCGCGGGCGTCGGCAAGGTGGGCCACATCCTCGTCGAGCACCTCCTGGAGGACGGCGCCCAGGTCGTGATCACGGACGTGCGTGAGGACTCCGTGCGCCGCATCACCGACAAGCACCCGGAGATCACCGCGGTCGCCGACACCGAGACCCTGATCCGCCTGCCGGAGCTCGACGTGTACGCGCCCTGCGCCCTCGGCGGCGCGCTGAACGACGGCACGGTGCCCGTGGTCACCGCCAAGGTGGTGTGCGGCGCGGCCAACAACCAGCTCGCCCACCCCGGCGTCGAGAAGGACCTCGCCGACCGCGGCATCCTCTACGCCCCCGACTACGTGGTGAACGCGGGCGGCGTGATCCAGGTCGCCGACGAGCTGCACGGCTTCGACTTCGACCGCTGCAAGGCCAAGGCCGCGAAGATCTACGACACCACGCTGGCCATCTTCGCTCGCGCCAAGACGGACGGCATACCGCCCGCCGCGGCCGCCGACCGGATCGCCGAGCAGCGCATCGCGGAGGCCCGCGGCGCACTCTGACGCCACTCCGCGAAGAATGGCCGAAAGATACCCCTGGATTCCCGGCCGCCGTCGACCCGCGGCGGGGAATCCGGGGGGAACACGGCTGACACGGCCGGCCCGTCGCGATCACGGCGGCGGAAAACGCGGCGTGACGAGACGAGACTCACGCCTGTCGGCGGGTCGTCCGCCAAGAAGAGGTTAAAATCGCTGCTGACCAGCGAGGAAAGGGCGCCTTGCCAGTCGTGCGCCTAGGCGCGTCCTGCGGGCGACGTACCGTATGGCCGCAGGAACAGGTACCGTGGAAGCCCTACGGACCGGTCTCTCCACGGAGAGCCGGTTCCGGACCATGAACGCGTGTCAAGACTCTGGGGCCGTGAGCCCCGATACCGAGGGGGTCGAGCCATGGGGCGCGGCCGGGCCAAGGCCAAGCAGACGAAGGTCGCCCGCCAGCTGAAGTACAACAGCGGTGGGACCGACCTCGCACGCCTGGCCAACGAGCTGGGCGCTTCGACTTCGCAGCAGCCGCCGAACGGCGAGCCGTTCGAGGACGAGGACGAAGAAGACCCGTACGCGCGGTACGCGGAGCTGTACAACAGCGACGACGACGATGACGAGGGCGCGGACGAGTCCGGCCCGTCGCGGCAGCGCCGCGGCGCCTGAATCTCGTAGTCCGGCACGTCTCGCCGGTACGTCCGGGCGTCTCACCGACAGCGGCACATCGCACTTCACCCGGTCCGGGGCAGCATGCCGGACCGGGTTTCGTGCTGTCCGGAGGTACGGAGCAGAGCGGTGCGGCGGGGCGCCGGACACAGCGCAGCGCAACGGAGCGGGCCGGTCCGGGGTGTCCGGAGCGGCCCGCCCGTCGGTTGGTCGTCGGCGGTTCGGTTCTGCCGGTGACTACTTCGCGTAGTCGCCGGTCAGCTCGGCCCCCGTGGCGCGGTCGCCGCGGGCGGTGATCTCGCCGGCCACCCAGGCGTCGAGGCCGCGGTCGGCCAAGGTCGTCAGGGCCACGTCCACCGAGTCCGCGGGGACGACGGCGATCATGCCCACGCCCATGTTGAGGGTCTTCTCCAGCTCCAGGCGCTCGACCTCGCCCGCGGTGCCGACCAGGTCGAAGACGGCGCCCGGCGTCCAGGTGGAGCGGTCGACGGTGGCGTGCAGGCCGTCGGGGATGACGCGGGCCAGGTTCGCCGCGAGGCCGCCGCCGGTGACGTGGCTGAAGGCGTGCACCTCGGTGGTGCGGAGGAGCGCGAGGCAGTCCAGGGAGTAGATCCGGGTGGGCTCCAGGAGCTCCTCGCCGAGGGTGCGGCCGAACTCCTCCACCCGCTGGTCGAGGGTCATCCCGGCGCGGTCGAAGAGCACGTGCCGGACCAGGGAGTACCCGTTGGAGTGAAGCCCGGAGGAGGCCATCGCGATGACCGCGTCGCCCTCGCGGACGCGGTCCGCGCCGAGCACCCGGTCGGCCTCCACGACGCCGGTGCCCGCGCCCGCGACGTCGAAGTCGTCGGGGCCGAGCAGCCCGGGGTGCTCGGCGGTCTCGCCGCCGACCAGGGAGCAGCCGGCGAGGACGCAGCCCTCGGCGATGCCCTTGACGATCGCGGCGACGCGCTCGGGGTGGACCTTGCCGACGCAGATGTAGTCGGTCATGAACAGCGGCTCGGCGCCGCACACGACGATGTCGTCCATGACCATCGCGACCAGGTCGTGGCCGATGGTGTCGTACACGCCGAGCCGGCGGGCGAGGTCGACCTTGGTGCCGACGCCGTCCGTGGCGGAGGCCAGCAGCGGCCGGTCGAAGCGCTTGAGGGCGGAGGCGTCGAAGAGCCCGGCGAAGCCGCCGAGGCCGCCGAGGCCCGCCACCTCCGGGCGCCGGGTCTTCCCGACCCACTCCTTCATCAGCTCGACCGCGCGGTCGCCCGCTTCGATGTCGACGCCCGCCGCCGCGTAGGAGGCACCAGTACCAGCAGTTGTCTCAGACATGCCCGGGATCTTTCGGATTGGACGACGGGGCTCAGGGGCGACGGATCGCGTCGGCGGCGGCCGTGGACGCCGGGCCCGCGGCCAGCTCCGTCTCCAGGAGCTGCTTGCCGAGGAGCTCGGGGTCGGGCAGGTCCATCGGGTACTCGCCGTCGAAGCAGGCGCGGCAGAGGTTCGGCTTGTCGATGGTGGTGGCCTCGATCATGCCGTCGATGGAGATGTACGCCAGGGAGTCGGCGCCGAGCGAGGTGCCGATCTCGTCGATCGTCATGCCGTTGGCGATGAGCTCGGCACGGGTCGCGAAGTCGATGCCGAAGAAGCACGGCCACTTGACGGGCGGCGAGGAGATGCGCACGTGCACCTCGGCGGCACCGGCCTCGCGGAGCATCTTGACCAGGGCGCGCTGGGTGTTGCCGCGGACGATCGAGTCGTCCACGACCACCAGGCGCTTGCCCCTGATGACTTCCTTGAGGGGGTTGAGCTTGAGGCGGATGCCGAGCTGGCGGATGGTCTGGGAGGGCTGGATGAAGGTCCGCCCGACGTAGGCGTTCTTGACCAGGCCCGCGCCGAAGGGGATGCCGGAGGCCTCCGCGTAGCCGATCGCGGCGGGCGTGCCGGACTCGGGGGTGGCTATCACCAGGTCGGCGTCGGCCGGGGCCTCCTTGGCCAGTTTCCGCCCCATCTCGACGCGCGAGAGGTAGACGTTGCGGCCCGCGATGTCGGTGTCGGGGCGGGCCAGGTAGACGTACTCGAAGACACAGCCCTTGGGCTTCGCCTCCGCGAACCGGGAGGTGCGCAGGCCGTTCTCGTCGATGGCGACGAACTCGCCGGGCTCGATCTCGCGGACGTAGCTGGCGCCGCAGATGTCGAGGGCGGCGGACTCCGAGGCGACGACCCAGCCGCGCTCCAGGCGGCCGAGGACGAGGGGGCGGATGCCCTGCGGGTCGCGGGCCGCGTACAGCGTGTGCTCGTTCATGAAGACGAGGCTGAACGCGCCCTGGACCTGCGGCAGCACCCGCGTGGCCGCCTCCTCGACGGTCAGGGGCTTGCCGTCGTCGTCGGTCTGGCCCGCGAGCAGCGCGGTGACCAGGTCCGTGTCGTTGGTCGCGGCGACCTGGGTGGCGCGGCCGTTCTCCTTGGGCAGGGCGGCGACCAGCTCGGCGAGGTGGGCCGTGTTGACCAGGTTGCCGTTGTGGCCGAGGGCGATGGAGCCGTGGGCCGTGGCGCGGAAGGTGGGCTGGGCGTTCTCCCAGACGGAGGCTCCGGTGGTGGAGTAGCGGGCGTGTCCGACCGCGATGTGTCCTTGGAGGGAGCCGAGGGAGGTCTCGTCGAAGACCTGGGACACGAGGCCCATGTCCTTGAAGACGAGGATCTGGGAGCCGTTGCTGACCGCGATTCCCGCGGATTCCTGGCCCCGATGCTGGAGGGCGTAGAGCCCGAAGTACGTGAGCTTTGCGACCTCTTCGCCCGGAGCCCAGACACCGAAGACGCCGCATGCGTCCTGGGGGCCTTTCTCGCCGGGGAGCAGATCGTGATTGAGTCGACCGTCACCACGTGGCACGCCACCGAGTGTAGGCGAGATCGACCACTGGTCCGAATTGGCGACGGGGGCCCCGCGGGCGGCGTGGAGCGTGGACTTGACGGGGTGCCGCGGGGGTGCGGCCGGGTATGGAGGTTCCACCAAATCGGTGAGCGGGGGTGACGCCCGCCGGGGCCGTGCGCGCCCCTCGGTCACCGGAGTGCTTCCGCCGTACGAAGGGCGTGTGAACAGGCACGACAGTGCGTTGACAGGGGTCGGCGGCCTCCGTGAGGCTCCTGGTTCATGCAGCCCTCCGGTGTCCCGTCGGCGGTCCGGCTCGTGTGGCGCCGCCACGTCGATCTGGCCCGCGTGGCGAGCGCGATCTGTCGTCGCGCCGCCTGAGACCGGCTTTCATTACGCCCTGGTTCGTGGCGTTTTGACCCTCCCGCGCATGGGACGTTTGTCACGCTGAAACGTTCCCTCAGGGGCCGCCACAGGGTCGTCCGCCGCCGGTCGACGGTCTTCCGCCGCACTTCCGCCGCCCCCGCCCGGGGCGGTTTCCCCCGTCCCCGCGAGCGGCGCCGCGCCGCTTTCGCACGGGGATGTCCCCGCGCCCCGCCCAGGGGCCTCTCCCCGCCCTGGAGTCCTTTGTGTCTTCGTACGAGATCCCGCTGTCCCGGCGTGCCTTCACCGGGGGTGTGGCGGGTGCCGCCGCTGCCGTCGGCATCGGTGCCGGCGAGGCCTCCGCCGCGCCCGCCGAGGGACCCTCCGCCGGGCCCGCGGAGCGGCCATTCACCGTCCGTGAGGACCGCGGCGGCAGACCCGCCCGGCGGCCCAACATCCTGTTCATCCTCGGCGACGACCTCGGCTGGGCCGACCTGTCGTCGTACGGGTCGCCGCACATCAGGACCCCGCACCTGGACCGCCTCGCCCGCCAGGGCGTGCGCTTCACCCACGCCTACTCCGGCTCGGCGACCTGCTCACCGACCCGCTTCAGCCTGTACACGGGGCGCTTCCCCGGGCGGACGAAGGGCGGGCTCGCCGAGCCCATCGCGGACCGGTCCGCGGGCCTCGACCCGACGCACCCGACCCTCGCCTCGCTGCTGCGCGACGCCGGGTACGCGACCGCCCTGATCGGCAAGTGGCACTGCGGCTACCTGCCGGACCACTCGCCCACCAAGTCCGGCTGGGACGAGTTCTTCGGGAACTTCGGCGGCGCCCTGGAGTACTACTCCAAGCTCGGCCTCGGCGGCGAGTACGACCTGTACGAGGGCGACGCGACGTACAAGGACCTGCGCTACTACACGCGCGTCCTGACCGAGCGGGCCGGTGACTACGTCCGGCGCGACCACGACCGGCCCTGGCTGCTGAACCTGAACTTCACCACGCCGCACTGGCCGTGGATCGCGGACGGCGACACCGAGGACAGCGCGGAGATCGTCCGGCGCATCAAGGCCGGGGACCGGGGCGCCCTGCAGCACCGGGACGGCGGGTCCATCGCCAAGTACACCGCGATGGTGCAGGACCTGGACCGGTCGATCGGGCACGTGCTGCACGCCCTGAAGACGTCCGGGCAGGAGCGCGACACCCTCGTCTTCTTCGCCTCCGACAACGGCGGCGAGCGCTTCTCCTACACCTGGCCGCTGAGCGGGAACAAGGGCTCCCTGCGGGAGGGCGGCATCCGGGTGCCGACCATCGTGCGCTGGCCCGCCCGGCTGGACGGCGGCCAGGTCAGCGACCTGCCCGTGTACACCCCGGACTGGACGGCGACGCTCCTCGAACTCGCCGGGGCGCGGCCCCACCCGTCCTACCCGCTCGACGGCACGAGCCTCGCCGGCTACCTGCTGCGCGGCCGGGAGCCGGGCGAGCGGGACCTGTTCTGGCGGGTGCGGGGCGAGCGGGCGCTGCGGCGCGGGCCGTGGAAGTACTACCGCGGCAAGGGCGGGGCGGACCAGCTCTTCCACCTGGGCCGGGACCAGCGGGAGCAGGCCGACCTGGCGGGCCGGGAGCCCGGCCTGCTCGCCGACCTGCGGGCCGCGTGGGAGCGGACGGACGCGGAGCTGCTGCCCTACCCGGCGGGGTGAGGGGGCGCGGGTCGCTGCCGCGCGGTGCGGGGGGGCGGGCGGTCGCGGGTGAGGTGGCGAGCCGGGCCGCTGCCGCGCGGGGCGGTGGCCAGCCGGGGCGCTGTGGGCGGGGCGGCCACGGGTGAGGTGGCCGTGGAGGGGCCGCGGGGAGGGGCCGTGGGCGGGGGGGCTAGCGGTCCTGCTGCGCCGCGCCGGCGGTGACGACCGTGCCGTCCTGCGCGGTGAGCGTGAGGCTGTCGTCCTTGACCTCGTACCGCGCCGTGCCGTCGAAGAGCTTCAGGAGGTCGCGCTCGGTCTTCGCCTTGGCTCCCTGACACAGCATCCGGGTCGTCTTCGGCGTCCCGAAGACGATCTTCCCGTCGCGCGGCTCGGCCTTGGCGGTGACGTCGTTGCAGCCGAGGTTGCCGCGCACCGTGCCGTCCTTGCCGAAGACCAGGCGGGCCTTGCCCGCGACCTGCTTGGGCAGGGGGCGCGCGGTGTCGTCGCGGCCCACGGAGTCCACGGTCCAGGTGGTGCCCTGGAGCGGGGGCTCGGGGATCGCCGGGCCGGAGGTGAGGGCGATCGTGTCGCCCTGGGCGTTGGTGAGGGTGAGCCGGTCGTCGGCCACGTCGGCCTTGAGCTTGCCGTCCAGGGTGCGGGCGAGGCTCTGCTCGAAGTCGAGGTCGTCGCAGGCCATCTGCGTGTGGACGCCGGGCTTGAAGCGGACGGTGTCGCCCCGCACGGAGACGTCGGCGCCGTAGCCGTTGCAGCCGAAGTGGCCGCCGGCGCCGCCCTTGCCGCCGAGCCGGACGTAGGTGCCGCTCGGGGCCTGCTGTTTCTTGCCGTCGACGGTGAGGCTCTCGATGTTCCAGCGCACACCGGTGAGGCGTGCGCCGGAGCCGTCGGATCCGGAGTCCCGCCGGGAACCGTCGGCCGCGCCGGAGCCGGACTCCGAACCGCAGGCGGCGAGCAGACCGGCGGCGGCGAGGACGGTGAGGGTCTGGGTCACGCGCTGCTTGTACATGCCATTGTGACGGGGCGCCCCGCGGTCCGGTTCCCTCGCCCGAGCCGGTCCGGTCGGCCTCGCACGAGCCGGTCCGGTCGGCCTCGCACGAGCCGGTCCGGTCGGCCTCGCACGAGCCGGTCCGGTCGGCCTCGCCCGAGCCGGTCCGGTCGGCCTCGCGCGTGCCGCCCTGACGCCCGCACGCGTGCCGGTCCTGTTCCCTCGCGCGTGCCGGTCCTGTTCTCTCGTACGAGCCGGACCCGTTGGCCTCACGCGAGCCGGTCCGGGACCTCCGGTCGTGCCGGTCCGGAACCTCCGCGGTCGTGCCGGTCCGGGACCTCCGCGGTCGTGCCGGTCGCGGGCGCCCGCCCGGCTCCGCCCCGCTCAGGACATGAGCGGCAGCAGCCCCTCCAGGTCCGCCCGTTCGCCGCTCGCGGTGACCCGGGCCGCGGCCAGCTCCGCGCGCCACGTCGTGCGGCCCGTCGCGAGCCGGATCCAGGTCAGCGGGTCGGTCTCGACGACGTTCGGCGGGGTGCCGCGGGTGTGCCGGGGCCCCTCCACGCACTGCACCACGGCGTACGGCGGAACGCGGACCTCCACCGCGCCGCCGGGGGCCTTGAGGGCCAGCGTGTCGGCGAGCAGCCGGGTGCACGCGGCCAGGGCCTGGCGGTCGTGGGGGACGTCGAGGCCGGGCACGGCGTCGTTCAGGTCGTCGGTGTGCACGACGAGCTCGACGGTGCGCGTGACCAGGAAGTCGGCGAGGGTCATGCCGCCGAAGCGCATCCGGACGAGGCGGGTGGGGGGCACGCCGGGCAGCGCCTGCCCGAGCCGGTCGGCGGCCTGCCCGAACAGCGCGTCGAGGTCCGCGCCCCCGGCCACGATGGTGCGTACGTCCTCGTCGACCTGGTCCGCGGCCGCCGACGTCCGGAACGCCCAGTTCTGCAGGGTGACATCGGCCTCCGCGGGCTCGGGCGCGTCCAGCGCGCGGGCGACCGCGCCGAGCGACATCGTCAGGTGCGCGGCCAGCTCGCGCACGGTCCAGTCACCGAGCCGGGTCGGGCGCCCGAGCTGCTCGTCCGAGAGGCCCGCTACGGCTTCCCGCACGGTCGTGAACTGCGTGAGGACGGCGGTGCGGATCTTCGTCGGATCGTAGGCGCGCACGCGCTTCTTGGCCGGTGGCATGGGGGGAGCCTAAGCCTTGACCGCGTAGTCGCTGAGGCCTTTTTCCAGCAGGTCGAAGGCGGCGCGGGCGAGCCGGTCGGCGTCCGCGGCGATCCGCTCCGTCGGCTCGCCCGCCGTGCGGCGGCGCATGACGTCCGCGCAGACGGCGTTGCGTACGCCGATGAGCTGGGCGGCGGCGACCTGGGCGAGCACCTGTTCACCGGTCTCCTCGGCGAGCACGTCGGCGAGCAGGCTCTGGCCGCGCACCTGGAGGTCGTGCGCGCGCTTGATCAGGACGGGCGTCTCCAGGACGAGGCGCAGGGTCTCCAGCGCCCGCCGGTCGTCGCTGAGGCCGACGGCCGGGGAGCGCTCGGCGATCAGGCCGAGCAGGTCGCGGCGCAGGGCGTCGACGGCGGACTCGCCGGGGGCGCGGTCCCGCACCGCTCGGGCGGCGTCGGCGAGGTGCTCCTCCATCGGCCGCAGGACCAGGTCCTCCTTGGTGCCGAAGTAGTTGAAGACGGTCATCTTCGACACGTCGGCGGCCGCGGCGATCTCGGCGACGGACACCTTGTCGAAGCCGCGCTCGACGAAGAGGTCCACCGCGGCCTGCCAGATCCGCTGGGTGGTCTGCCGCTTCTTTCGCTCGCGCAGTCCCGGCCGGCGGGCCTGGGGGCCCTCAGCGGCGGCCATGCGTGTCTCTCCGAGCTGCCATGCCCGCATTGTACGAGGATGAATTTTAATCCCGGCTGAAAGTTGTACCAGGACCACCTTTGGTCGGGGCGGTCTGCTCGCGCCCGTCCGCGGGACTCTCGCCCGCGACCGTGAACTCCTCCTTGTTCGCGGGCACCCCCACGCCGCGCCACCGGAACGGAACCCCGCGCGCCGCCTCCAGGTCGGGACCGTCCATGAGCTGGAAGTGCAGGTGCGGCTCGGAGGAGTTGCCGGAGTTGCCGCAGCGGCCGATGACCTGGCCCGCGCGCACCCGGTCGCCGGGGCGCACGGTGAGTGACCCGCGCTGGAGGTGCGCGTACGCGGCGTACGTACCGCCCCCGAGGTCGAGGATCACGTGGTTGCCGAAGACCCGGTGCGCCCCGGCGAGGCCGCGCACGTCCCCCTCGACGAACATCAGGTACAGCACCCCCACCAGGGAGCTGCGGCTGAGGTGGTCGCGCTGGCCGTCCTCGGCGTGCACGACGGTGGCGTCGGCGACGGCCAGGAGGTCCGCGCCGAAGGCCGGGTAGCGGTCGCTGCGGCGGGCGAGCGGCCACAGCCAGGAGAACCCCGGACGGGGGCGCTCCTCGTCCTCGGCCGTGATGTCGATGGCGTACGTCTGGCCGTAGCCGTGGGTGCCGTGGCTCGGGACGCGGTCGGCCGGGCTGTTCAGGGCCGACCAGCGGCCCGTGACCGGCGGCAGCACCTCGACGGGCTCGCGCGGGTCGGCGCCGATGTCATGGCGCGCGGAGCGGCCGGCCGTGATCCCCGCGACCCACGAGAGCACCAGCGGCGTGAAGATCAGCCACCACGCGAAGGGGTAGTCGACGAAGAGGCAGCCGACGACGAGCCCGAAGAAGACGAGGACCAGCAGACGCCGCAGGACCGCGCACAGCTTGCGTATCACCATGGGGTTCTCCTCGGTCGAAAGTCGAACGTGACGGTCAGGACACGCGGTGCCCGGCGGCCCGGCGGGACCCGTGCCGGTCAGGGCGTCGCCGCCGACAGCGCCACCAGGAGCGGCACCACCCGGCCCCCCGGCACCTCGTGGCGCCCGCGCCCGGTGGTGTGCAGCCAGCCCGCGGCGGTCAGTTGGCGCAGGTGGTGGTAGATCTGCCCGGTCGTGCCGACGTCGTCGAGCGCGGCGAGCTCGGCGGCGGTGCGACGGCCGCCGAGGATCTCGCGGAGCAGCCGGAGCCGCACCGGGTGCCCGAGGGCCGCGAACGACTCGGCCGCGGTCGCCAGGTCCGTCGCGAGCACGTCCTCGGTCACCTGGCCGTACTGCCAGTCGTACCGCTGCCCGGTCGAGAGCCGTACCGCGCCGGTGAACAGCACGCCTCCGTCGGCCGCGCGGATGTCCGCGAGCTGCGCCTTCCAGCCGTCGAGCGCCCAGAAGTCCCCCTCGCCGACGGCGGGTCCCGGCCGGTCCGCGCCTTCGAGTGCGGCGACGCGGCGCTCCAGTTCGGCGACGCGCTCCTCAAGATCCATGACTACAACTTACGTAATTACGTAATCACGCGTCAAGGAGCGCCCTCGTCCGGGAACGGCAGAGGCCCCGTCCGCGTACGGACGGGGCCTCTGTCTGCTCGCCCGCGGAACGCCGCGGGCGTGGCCGGAGCGGGGTCAGCCGAAGAGCGCCGGGATGGTCTCCGTGTGCGCGGCCCGCAGCTCGTCGAGGCCCAGGGAGAACTGGCCCTGCACCTCCACGGCGTCCCCGTCCACGACACCGATGCGCGTGGCGGGCAGGCCCCGCGCCGCGCACATGTCGGTGAACCGCAGCTCCTCGCTGCGCGGCACGGCCACGACCGCCCGGCCCGCCGACTCGGAGAACAGGAACGTGAACGCGTCACCCGTGGCGGAGCCGTCGGTGGCGAGCGCCTCGGGCACGACGAGCCGCGCGCCGGTCCCGCCACGCAGGCAGGACTCCACGACCGCCTGGATCAGGCCGCCGTCGGACAAGTCGTGCGCGGCGTCGATCATGCCGTCGCGCGAGGCCGAGATGAGGATCTCGGCGAGCAGCCGCTCCCGCTCCAGGTCCACCTTCGGCGGGAGCCCGCCGAGGTGGTCGTGGACGACCTGCGCCCAGGCCGAGCCGCCGAACTCCTCCCGCGTGTCGCCGAGCAAGTAGAGGAGCTGGCCCTCCTCCGTGAAGGCGATCGGCGTACGGCGCGTGACATCGTCGATGACGCCGAGCACGGCCACCACCGGCGTGGGGTGGATCGCCGTCTCGCCGGTCTGGTTGTACAGCGAGACGTTGCCGCCGGTCACCGGGGTGCCCAGCGCCAGGCAGCCGTCCGCGAGGCCGCGGGTGGCCTCGGCGAACTGCCACATCACCGCCGGGTCCTCGGGCGAGCCGAAGTTCAGGCAGTTGGAGATGGCCAGCGGCTTGGCGCCGGAGGCCGCGACGTTGCGGTACGACTCGGCGAGCGCGAGCTGCGCGCCCGCGTACGGGTCGAGCTTCGCGTACCGGCCGTTGCCGTCCGTGGCCATCGCGACGCCGAGGTTCGTCTCCTCGTCGACGCGGACCATGCCGGCGTCCTCGGGCTGCGCGAGCACCGTGTTGCCCTGTACGAAGCGGTCGTACTGGTCGGTGATCCACGCCTTGGAGGCCTGGTTCGGGGACGCCACGACCTGCAGGACCTGGTCCCGCAGCGCCTCGGCGGTGGCGGGCCGGGGCAGCGCGCCCGCGTCGTCGGCCTGGAGGGCGTCCTGCCAGGACGGGCGCTCGTACGGCCGGTGGTAGACGGGGCCCTCGTGGGCGACGGTGCGCGGCGGCACGTCGACGATCTGCTCGCCGTGCCAGAAGATCTCCAGGCGCTCGCCGTCCGTCACCTCGCCGATGACGGTCGCGATGACGTCCCACTTCTCGCAGATCTCCAGGAACCGGCCGACCTTGTCCGGCTCGACGATCGCGCACATGCGCTCCTGCGACTCGCTCATGAGGATCTCCTCGGGCGAGAGCGAGGAGTCGCGCAGCGGGACGGTGTCCAGCTCCACGCGCATGCCGCCGGAACCGGCCGAGGCCAGCTCGCTGGTGGCGCAGGACAGGCCCGCGCCGCCGAGGTCCTGGATGCCCGCGACCAGGTTCTCCCGGAAGATCTCCAGGGTGCACTCGATGAGGAGCTTCTCCTGGAAGGGGTCGCCGACCTGGACGGCGGGGCGGCGCGAGGGGCCGGTGGAGTCGAAGGTCTCCGACGCGAGGACGGAGACGCCGCCGATGCCGTCGCCGCCGGTGCGGGCGCCGTACAGGATGACCTTGTTGCCCGGTCCCGACGCCTTCGCGAGGTGGATGTCCTCGTGCTTCATGACGCCGATGCAGCCGGCGTTGACCAGCGGGTTGCCCTGGTAGCAGGGGTCGAAGACGACCTCGCCGCCGATGTTGGGCAGGCCCAGGCAGTTGCCGTAGCCGCCGATGCCCGCGACCACGCCCGGCAGGACGCGCTTGGTGTCGGGGTGGTCGGCCGCGCCGAAGCGCAGCGGGTCCACGACCGCGACCGGGCGCGCGCCCATGGCGAGGATGTCGCGCACGATGCCGCCGACGCCGGTCGCTGCGCCCTGGTACGGCTCGATGTACGACGGGTGGTTGTGCGACTCGACCTTGAAGGTGACGGCGTAGCCCTGGCCGACGTCGACGACGCCCGCGTTCTCCCCGATGCCGACGAGCATGGCGTCGTTTTCGGGGACCTTCTCGCCGAACTGCTTCAGATGCACCTTGCTGCTCTTGTACGAGCAGTGCTCGGACCACATGACGGAGTACATGGCGAGCTCGGCGCCGGTCGGGCGGCGGCCGAGGATCTCGCGGATGCGGGCGTACTCGTCCTCCTTGAGGCCGAGTTCCTTCCAGGGCTGCGCGGCCTCGGGGGTCTCCGTCGCGTGCTTGACGGTGTCGAGGGTCATCGGGCGTCCACCAGCTTCTTCAGGATCGAGGTGAAGAATCCCAGGCCGTCCGTGCGGCCGGTCCCGACCAGCGGCTCCACCGCGTGCTCCGGGTGCGGCATGAGGCCGACGACGTTGCCCGCCTCGTTCGTGATGCCCGCGATGTCGCGCAGCGAGCCGTTCGGGTTCATGTCCAGGTAGCGGAAGACGACGCGGCCCTCGGCCTCCAGCATGTCGAGGGTGCGCTCGTCGGCGACGTAGCGGCCGTCGATGTTCTTCAGCGGGATGGAGATCTCCTGGCCCACCGCGTAGTCGGCCGTCCAGGCGGTCCTGTCCGTCTCGACCCGCAGCTTCTGGTCCCGGCAGATGAAGTGCAGGTGGTTGTTGCGCAGCATCGCGCCGGGCAGCAGGTGCGCCTCGGTCAGGAGCTGGAAGCCGTTGCAGATCCCGAGGACCGGCATGCCCGCCCCGGCCTGGTCGATGACCGACTCCATGACCGGCGAGAACCGGGAGATGGCCCCGGCCCGCAGATAGTCGCCGTAGGAGAAACCGCCGGGCAGCACCACGGCGTCGACCTGCTTGAGGTCCTTGTCGCGGTGCCACAGCTCCACCGGCTCGGCACCCGCCAGGCGCACCGCGCGCTGCGTGTCGCGGTCGTCGAGGGTCCCCGGAAAAGTGACGACTCCGATCCGAATGTTCCCGCGGCCCGAAGGGCCTCCGTCCAGGGTGGTGGCGGGAGACGGGAGGGCCGTCACTTCTGCGCCCCCACCGTGCTGTCCTCCACCTTTACGACGAAGTCCTCGATCACCGTGTTGGCGAGGAAGGTTTCCGCCATCTCGTGGATACGGGCGAGCGCGGCGTCGTCCACCGGCCCGTCCACTTCGAGTTCGAAGCGCTTTCCCTGACGTACATCGGAGATGCCCTGGAATCCGAGGCGCGGCAGTGCACGCTGCACCGCCTGTCCCTGGGGGTCGAGGATCTCCGGCTTGAGCATGACGTCGACTACGACGCGTGCCACTGGCACTCCCGGTGTGTGGTGCTTGCGTGTGCTGCTTGCGTGTGCTGAGCAGGTTCCTTCAGACTACCTGTACAAAATTTCTACTCGCGTAGATATGGAGAAACATACGTGACGGCAGTCACGTCGTTCCGGGGATGTGCTGGTCACCGGGGTGCCGCCCCGGGGACGTCCGCGAAAAATCCTGGAAAAGATCACAGCGCACCATTGCGCCGGGCGCCCCGCCCCGGTCACTCTGCTGACAAGCGGGCCGGGCCGTTTTACCCTCGGCCGGCCGCCGGAACACGCGGTGGGTTTTCGCCGACTTCCCCCTGCAATGCCGAGCACTGTACAAAGGAATTGGCTATAGCCGATACTTTGTCCAAAACTGCCGGACAGTCGGCATCACCCCATGTCATATGCGGTGGCGTCGCACGAAAGGACCGATATTCGTGGCGCAGCGTGTCGTGGTCACTCTCTATGACGACATCGACGGCTCAGAAGCGGCGGAAACGGTCGTCTTCGGTCTCGACGGGAAGTCGTACGAGATCGACCTCAACGAAACCAATGCCGAGGAACTCCGCAAGGCCCTGGACCCGTACCTCCAGGCGGCCCGCAAGAAGTCGAAGTCCGGCAAGGTCTACCGGCACACGGCGGTGACGCCGGACCCGGCGGCCGTACGCGCCTGGGCCCGCTCCCGCCGCCTGGACGTGCCGCCCCGGGGGCGCATCCCGAAGAGCGTGTACGAGGCCTTCGAGGCGGCGAACTGACGGCCGCGGGCCCGTGGGCCGACGGCCGCGAGGCCGCGAACTGACGGGCTCCGCAGGGGTGCTGTGCAGCCGACTTGCGCAGCACCCCCGCTGATCAGCTAAAGTCTGGAGCACGCCGAGGGGCGAGGCCGAAAGGCCGAACCCCACAGCAGCGTGCGGGTGTAGTTCAGTAGTAGAACATCCCCCTTCCAGGGGGAAGGCGCAGTGTGCGATCCCTGTCACCCGCTCCACACCAGAGGACCGGTCACCCATTCGGGTACGGTAAGCTGGTGCTCGCACCGATCGGTGGAAGCCGGTCGGGGGCAATGCGAACGTAGCTCAGTTGGTAGAGCGCAACCTTGCCAAGGTTGAGGTCGCGAGTTCGAACCTCGTCGTTCGCTCCATGAAGAAGCCCGGTGCCACAGGCGCCGGGCTTCTCGCTGTTCCGGGGCGGGGGTCCGGGGGCGGGACGCGTCTGACATTTGTCATGGGTGCCGATGACAGGCCGCACTGCCGGGGCGGCCCCGCCCGTACGACGCTGGAACCATGACTGAGCAAGTGATCGACGTCGACGGCCTGCGGCGCACTTACGCGGGCGGCTTCGAAGCGGTCCGGGGGATCTCGTTCACCGTCGCCCGGGGCGAGCTGTTCGCCCTCCTGGGGACGAACGGCGCGGGCAAGACCTCCACCGTCGAGGTCCTCGAAGGCCTGACCGCCCCCGCCGCCGGGCACGTCCGCGTCCTCGGCCACGACCCGTACCGCGAACGGAACGAGGTGCGGCCGCGCATCGGCATGATGCTCCAGGAAGGCGGCTTCCCGTCCGAGCTGACCGTCACCGAGACGGCGCGCATGTGGGCCGGGTGCACCAGCGGGGCGCGGCCCGTCGGCGACGCGCTGGAGGCCGTCGGCCTCGGCAGGCGCGGCGGCACCCGCGTGAAGCAGCTCTCCGGCGGCGAGAAGCGGCGGCTCGACCTCGCGATGGCGCTCATCGGCGACCCCGAGGTGCTCTTCCTCGACGAACCCACCACCGGTCTCGACGCCGAAGGCCGCCGCGAGACCTGGGAGTTGGTGCGCGCCCTGCGGGAGCGGGGCACGACCGTGCTCCTCACCACGCACTACCTGGAGGAGGCCGAGCAGCTCGCCGACCGCCTCGCCATCCTGCACGAGGGCCGGATCGCCGCCGCCGGGACCGTCGCCGACGTCGTCGCCACACAGCCCTCGCGGATCTCCTTCGAACTCCCCGACGGCTACTTCCTCGGCGACCTGCCGCCGCTCGCCGCCCTCGGCGTCACCGGCCACGAACTGACGGGCCGTACGGTACGGCTGCGGACCGACACCCTCCAGCGCTCCGCGACCGAACTGCTGCTCTGGGCCCGGCGGAACGGGGTCGAACTGCGCGGGCTCGACATCCGCGCGGCGACGCTGGAGGAGGCGTTCCTGCGGATCGCGCGGGAGATGGCGGGGACGGAGGGCACGTCCGGTGGCCACGGGGCCTCGGGTGCGCACAGGGCCTCCGGCACCGGCGAGGTTCTCGAGAAGGAGACGGCATGAGCACCATGACCTCGGCCCCGGCCGCGGCGCGGCAGGCCCCGCGCACCACCCCCGCCCAGCGGATGCTGGCCCTCGCGCGGGCCGAGCTGACCCTGCTCGGCCGCAGCAAGGGCACGCTGGTGATGGCGCTGTTCGTGCCGCTCGTGATGCCGTTCAGCGTGCGGGCCGGCGCCTCGGAGATGGACCTGGAGGGCACCGGCCTGTCCGTCGGCTCGGTCGTGCTGCCCGGCGCGATCGGCTTCTCTCTGCTCTTCGCCGTGTACTCGGCGCTGGTGAACGTGTACGCGGCCCGGCGCGAGGAGCTCGTCCTCAAGCGGCTGCGCACCGGCGAACTGCGGGACGCGGAGATCCTCGCCGGTGCCGCGCTGCCGTCCGTGGCCGTCGGCCTCCTCCAGTCCGTCCTCCTCGCCGCGGGCTGCGTGGCGCTGCTCGACGTCGGCGCCCCGGAAGCGCCGCACTACGCCGTGCTCGGGCTCCTGCTCGGCCTCGCCCTGTGGCCCGTCCTCGCGGCCGCGACGGCGAGCTTCAGCCGCAGCGTGGAGAACGCGCAGGTCGCGGCCATGCCACTGCTGCTCCTTTCGTTCTTCGGATCCGGCACGATGGTCCCGCTGGAAGTCATGCCGGACCGGGTCGCCGCCGTCTGCGAGCTGCTGCCGCTGACCCCCGTCGTCGAGCTGATACGCGGTGGCTGGACCGGTGACCTGTCGGCCGCCGACGCACTGGGCGCGCTCGCCGTCACGGTGGCCTGGATCGGCGTCGGCGTGTTTGCTGTACGACGGTGGTTCCGCTGGGAACCGCGGCGCTGAGGAGGGACGACGTGGTGGTCGGGGTGGTGGGCCGGATGCGTGCCGTGCAGCGCCGCTGGCACGGGCGGAGCAAGATCGAGCGGGTCGAGTTCCAGTCCGTGGTGATGTGGCACGCCCTGCCCTGGATGCTCTACCTGAGCTGGGGCACGCTGCCGCTCGGTCTGAACCTGCGGCCCGACCTGCCGGCGCAGGTGCTCGGCTGGGCGATGATCGTGACCGCCGCCGCGCAGTGCGTCCACGTGAACCGCGGCGTGCGCCGGGCGCTCGACCACTACCTGGGGCGCGGCCCGTACCCCGCGCGCGACGTGAGTGTGTCCCGCGCCCTCCTGGTGGTCATGTTCGCCCTCGCCTTCGCGCTCCAGGCCGTCGACGGCGTCAAGGACGACATGATCGGCTTCGCCGTGGCCTTCATGGTCGTACCGCACTGCGTGGCGCTCGGCTTCCTGGTGCCGCTGCGCGGCTTCGCCGCCCGCTTCCTGCTCATCGAGGCGGTGACCCTGGCCGGTTTCGCCGCCGCCGGCGTGCACGACGGGCGGCTGCTCGTGCTCGCCGCGCTCGTCGCGTTCGGCGCCGGTGTCGCCCTGCTCAGTACGCGGTGCAGTGCCTGGACGCTCTCGGTGATGTGGGAGGCCGACCGGGCCCGCGAGGTGGAGGCCCGCCTCGCCGTCGCCGAGGAGCGCCTGCGCTTCGGCCGCGACCTGCACGACGTGATGGGGCGCAACCTCGCCGTCATCGCCCTCAAGAGCGAGCTGGCCGCGCAGTTGGCCCGGCGCGGGCGGCCCGAGGCGGTGGACCAGATGGTCGAGGTGCAGCGCATCGCCCAGCAGTCGCAGCGGGAGATCCGGGAGGTCGTCCGCGGCTACCGCGAGGCCGAGCTCGGAGTCGAACTCGCCGGGGCCCACGGCGTCCTGGAGGCCGCCGGCATCACCTGCCGGGTCACCGGGGAGCCCACCGGACTGCCGCCCGCGGCACAGTCGGCCCTCGGCTGGGTGGTGCGGGAGGGCACCACGAACGTGCTGCGCCACGGCGACGCCCAGCACTGCGCCATCACCGTGTCCCTCACCGCCGGGCAGGCGACGCTGACCATAGAGAACGACGGGGTGCCGGAGGGCCGCGCGACCACCCGCGGCACCGGCCTCGCCGGACTGCGCGAGCGCCTGGCCGCCGTGGGCGGCACGCTGGAGCACTCCGCCGCCGACGGCCGGTTCCGCGTCACCGCGCGCGTCCCGGTACCGGGGCCCGGCGAGGCGCGCCCGGCCGAGGAGGACACCTCGGCGGAGGCGGCGCCCCCGCCCGGGGCCGGGAAGGCGTACCGCTCCCGCGCGGGGCGCGCGTCCGCGGCCGTACGGGGCCGTACGGCCGGTGCGGGACCGCGGTGGCGCCGCGGGAGGCCCCTCGAAACCCTGGAAGCCGTCGAGCCTGGGGAAACCATCGAGCCTGTGGAGAACGTCGACTTCGTGGAAGCCGTGGACGCCGTGGAAGCCGTGGAGCCCTCCGAGGTGAAGGCCTCGTGACCGTGCGTGTGCTGCTCGCCGACGACGAGCACCTGATCCGCGGCGCCCTCGCCGCCCTGCTCCGGCTGGAGGACGACCTCACCGTCGTCGCCGAGGCCGCGTCCGGCCCCGAGGCGCTCGCCATGGCGCGCGCCCACCGGCCCGACGTGGCGGTGCTCGACCTCCAGATGCCGGGGGCCGACGGTGTGAGTGTGGCCACATCGCTGCGGCGGGAACTCCCCGACTGCCAGGTGATGATCGTGACCAGCCACGGCCGCCCCGGGCACCTCAAGCGGGCCCTCGCGGTCGGCGTGCGCGGCTTCGTGCCGAAGACGGTCAGCGCCCAGCAGCTCGCCGAGATCATCCGGACCGTGCACGGCGGACGGCGCTACGTGGACCAGGAGTTGGCGGCCGACGCGATCTCCGCGGGCGACTCCCCGCTGACCGCCCGCGAGGCGGAGGTGCTCGAACTCGCCGCCGACGGCGCGCCGATCGCGGAGATCGCGGAGCGCGCCTCGCTGTCCCAGGGAACGGTCCGCAACTACCTCTCCTCGGCGGTCACCAAGACCGGGGCGGAGAACCGGCACGCGGCGGTGCGTCTCGCACGCGAGCGAGGTTGGGTATAGTAGCTATCGCGCTTCGGCGCAGCGCGGACGTAGCTCAGTTGGTAGAGCGCAACCTTGCCAAGGTTGAGGTCGCCAGTTCGAACCTGGTCGTCCGCTCCATCGAAGAAGCCCCCCGGTTCCCGGAACCGGGGGGCTTCTCCGTGCTCCGGCCGCCCGCTACCAGGCGGTCCCGGTGAGCCGCTCGTACGCCTCGACGTACTTGGCGCGTGTGGCGTCCACCACGTCCCGCGGCAGCGGCGGTGGCGGCTGCTCGCTCGCGCGGTCCCAGCCGGAGGCGGGCGAGGTGAGCCAGTCGCGGACGTACTGCTTGTCGAAGGACGGCTGGGCGTGGCCCGGCTCCCAGACGTCGGCGGGCCAGAAGCGGGACGAGTCCGGGGTGAGCACCTCGTCGGCGAGGACCAGGCCCGCCTCCCCGCCGCCGTCGGCGGTCAGGCCGAACTCGAACTTCGTGTCCGCGAGGATCAGCCCCCGCTCCCGCGCGATGTCCCGGGCCC
Source organism: Streptomyces longispororuber (assembly GCF_014656095.1). Classification (GTDB taxonomy): domain Bacteria; phylum Actinomycetota; class Actinomycetes; order Streptomycetales; family Streptomycetaceae; genus Streptomyces; species Streptomyces longispororuber. The sequence continues at coordinate 8,295 of NZ_BNBT01000023.1, read as the reverse complement.
TGCTGTACACGGCCAGCGTCGTCTGCCGGAGCTGGGCCGCCGTCTCGGCGCCGACCTGGCGGGCCACCTCCTCGTACGACACGTTCTCGTCGTGCTCGCCGACCTCCGCCTTCGTGGCGGGCGTGAAGATCGGGGCGGGCAGCTCGGAGCCGTCCACGAGGCCCTCGGGGAGGGCGAGCCCGCAGACGGTACGGGTCTCCTGGTACTCGGCGAGGCCGGAGCCCGTCAGATAGCCGCGCGCGACGCACTCGACCGGGACCATCTCCAGGCGCCGGCAGACGAGGGTGCGGCCCTCCCAGTCGGCGGGGGCGCCGGGCGGCAGCTCCGTGGAGAGCACGTGGTTCGGTGCCAGGTCGGCGAGCTGGTCGAACCACCACAGGGAGAGCTGCGTGAGTACGCGGCCCTTGTCGGGGATCTCCGTGGGCAGCACCCAGTCGTAGGCGGAGATGCGGTCGCTCGCCACCATGACGAGGTCGCCCGCCTCGTTCTGGTACAGCTCGCGCACCTTGCCGGTGTGCAGATGCACCAAACCCGGAACCTGGATCGGTTCAGGCTTTTCGACGAATCCGGACACGGTTCCTCCCCGTGGTTCTGTCTGAGTGCTCCGATTCTCCCGTATGCGGAGGATGGTCTTGGCCAAGGGTCGGCCGGAGCGCCCGGGGTGGGCCCCCATCGGCTCAGTCGCGCTTGCAGATGCGGTCCAGGAGGTTGGCCGTGGCGCGCTGCACGCGGGCGTCGACGTGGCCGGGCCGGTCGAGCGCCGGGGACCAGGCGAAGGTGCCCGAGGCGAAGACGAGCGCCCCGGACGGGGCCCGGTACAGCGACGTCTCCTGGTGCCGGACGGTGCCCTCGCCGTCCTCGTACGGCGAGTGGGCGAGCAGGATGCGGTCCTGGTGCTCGGGCAGCGCCGTGCGCGGGAAGTAGCGGTCGGCCTCGCCCGCGACCAGGCCCGGGATCCCGTCGCCCTCGTGCGCGCCGGTCGCCTCCCACAGCCAGTGGTCGGCGTTGCGGACGATCAGCGGGTGCGGCTCGGGCACGCGGCCCGCGTACTGGATGCCCATGAGCTGCTGCTCCGGTACGTCGACCTCGCGCCACAGCGCGGCCTTGCCGGGCCCCCGGCGTTTTCGGCAGGTCAGCAGCCGGTCCGGGACGCCCGAGGGGGACGGGCCCAACTCCACCTGCCAGTACATGGTGTTGGCCGACAGGAAGACCAGGGACGTGCCGCTCTCCCGGGCCAGCTCGGTGGTGCGGCGCATCGCCGGGGACCAGTACTCGTCGTGGCCGGGGAAGACCAGGCCCCGGTAGCGGGTGGAGTCGATGCGGCCCGCGTGCAGGTCGCGGGCGTCGGCGTAGGCGAGGTCGTAGCCGTACCGCTCGGCCCAGCGGATGAAGTCGTAGGCGTGGCCGACGTGCAGCGGCAGTCCCGCGCCCGCGTACGGCCGGTCGAAGGAGACCGTGACCGCGGCCTCGCTCTCGCCGAGGAGTCTGCCGTGCTCGTCCCAGGCGTGGTACAGGCTCGCGCCGGTGCGGCCGTCCTCCGGGTAGAGGTTGTACGCCTGCCAGGTGATGTCCGGCAGCACCACGAGCAGGTCGGCGGAGGGGGCGTGGCCCAACTCGCCCTGGACCAGGCTGTCGCGCACGGTGAACGGCACGTGCGAGCGGTAGCCGTCGACGGTGGTGAGGACGGCGACGTACGCGCCGATGTTCCAGTACGAGGGGATCTGGAGCCGCCAGGACAGCCACCAGTGGTGACACGAGACGGTGCGGTCGGCGGTGAGCGGCGAGGGCTGCACGATGCCGGACAGGCGCGGGCTCGTGGTGATCTTCGCCGCGCCGTCGCCGCCGTAGTGGCCGATGCGGTAGATGTCCACGCTGAACTGCTGCGGCGGGTCGACGGTGATGTGGAAGTCGATCGCCTCGCCCGGAGCGGCGGCGCCGGTGCCCGTGAACCCTTTGATCTGCCGGCGCACGTCGTCGGCGGTCCGCGGGCCGCCGCCGGTACGCGCCGCGGGGACGTGCCCCGGCCGGGTGGCGCCGGGCGCCGGGGCGTGGTCCACGTACCAGGGGACGACCTGGCCCGTGTCGTCGAAGTAGTGCTCCGCGCCCCGGAGCCAGGGCAGCGGGCCCTGGCCGAAGGGGTCGGTCACGGCGTGGGCGAGGGCGCCCGACTCCCAGCGGCGGATCGGCTCCGGTCCCATGCGTAGATCCCCTCCCTCGCTCCCCCGAGCCTGTTCTCCGCCGCTGCGTGGTCGTTGGCCCGGTGCCGGTGCGGAGGCGGAGCCCCCGCGGTGCCGCGGCGGTCTTTCCCTTTCCCGGTCCCAGCACATCACATTACGCACGCGGCCCGTTACCGTTCGTCGTGAATTCGCAAGACCGGAACGCCGCCCTTCCGGTACGGCCCGGGGGCCGGTGGGCGCACTGGGGGGTGGGGCCTCACACGAGGCGCAGGGGTTTCTCCGGGCGGACACCCTGCTCCGCGAGCCAGGCGCGGAGGGGCCCGGGGTCGCCCTCCTCGACCAGGGTCAGGACCCGGGGCGTGAGGTCGGCCGCGCGCTCACCCCCTATGAGCAGGGACGGACCGTCCAGCCAGTCGAGGCCCGGCACCGCGCCTGCCGTGTCTATGGCCGCGCAGCACACCAGCGCCGAGACGTGGTCGGCGAGCAGCTCCCGGCCGGTGCGGGGCGGCTGGAGCGGGAAGAGGGGCAGCGCCCCGTCGTCCCAGAGCGCACCGTCCGGCGAGGGCCCGGTGGCCACGGGCCGGGCGGGGGCGGCGGCCTCCTCGCGGGCCAGCTCGGCACTGAGGCCTGCGGCGAGCAGACTGCCGGGGCCTTCGGGGTGGTCGTCTTCGGTGTCTTCGGCGTCCTCGGTGGCTTCGGTGGTTTCGGCGTCCTCGACGGCTTCGGGGTCTTGGGCGTGTTGGGCGTGTCGGGCGTACCCACCGTCCGCGTCGTGCGCGCCGTATGCGCCGCTGCCTCCGCCGACCGTGCCGTGCACGCTGTCCGCGCCGCCGTGCACGCTGTCCGGACCGCATACGCCGTCCGCACCGTCCCCGTCCAGGCCGTATGCGCCGTCCGGACCGTCAACGCCGTCAACGCCGCGCATGCTTGCCCTGCTGTCCGCGTTGACCGGGTTGACCGTCTTGACCGGGCTGCCTGTGTTGACGGCGTCGGGCGCGTTGACCGCGCTCCCGCTCCCACCGTGGACGTCGTAGGCGCCGGACGCCACCTCGTCGTAGGGGGCGGCTCCCGCGCCGTGGGGGTCGGGCTCGCGCTCGGCCGCAGTCTCCGGGACGGTCACCGCCGCCGCCGGGTCGGTCAGGTGGTCGAGGACGCGGCCGAGGGTCGGGCCCTCGGGGTCGGGTGCCTCGGGGTCAAAGGAGCGGCTGACGCCGAGCGAGTCGAGCACGCGGTGCAGCCGGGCGGCGTCCATGCGCCACTTGCGGTCGACGACCTCGTCCGGGTACTCCTGCCAGGCCACCGGGGCCCAGCCCGGACCGGCCTCGGCGGGGCCTCCGTGGAACAGCCGGGCGGCGAGCAGCGAGGCCGCCTCGTCCACCGCGCCGGGCTCCTCAAGGAGGTCGCAGGCGGGCCGCTCGCCGAGGCGCGAGGCGAACCCGTCGGCCAGGCGGTCCCTGCGGGAGAGCTCGGTGAGCGCGGAGACCACGCCCGCGTCGAGCCGCGAGGGCCAGCGGCCCATGCGCCAGGCGGGCAGCGCCACCCGGGTCAGGAGCCGGTCCCAGCCCGCGTACGCCAGACCCACCTGCTCCTGGGCCACGATCCGGGCGCCGTAGTCCACCGTCTGGGCGCGCTCGGCGGCGGCCGCGGCGACGCCGCGCTCCATCTCCGCCGCGTGCGTACGGCAGCTCCGCAGCAGCAGCCGCGCCACCCGGCCGACCCCGCCGAGGACGGTGCGCGCCACGGGCCCGCGGCCGGGCACCACGGCGACCGCGACGGCCGCGTCCAGACCGCGTACGAAGCGGCGGGCGGCCGCTATGTCCGGGTGGGCCGAGGGGCCCGTGCCCGCCACCACCGGGGCGAGGACCGCCCGCAGCTCGCCGACCCGCATCCACCACAGGAAGGGCGAGCCGATGACGAGCACCGGGGCCGCGGGGGCCGCGCGCCGGGCGCCGCGTCCGCCGCGTATCCGCCCGGGGTCCGGGTCGCCGAGGGCCTCGGCGGCTGTCGGCGACGCGGACGACCGCGCCGACCCCGGCCCGGAGGACCCGGACGGTTCGGCCGACGCCGCGGAGGTCGCGTTGCCCGCCGACCTCGACGCCGACCCCGACGCCGACCCCGACGACCCCTTCGACCCCGACGACCGGCGGCGCCGGCACGCGTCGTGGCCCGGGTGCGTGCGGTCCTCCAGCCAACTGTCGCAGTCCGGGGTGAGCGCTATGGCGGAGGGCGCGGGCACGTCCAGGCGGTCGGCGAGGTCCCGCACCAGGCGGTACAGGTCCGGCGCCGCGGCCTCCGTGATCGGGACCGTCGGGCTCAGGGCGGGTCTGGCGCGGGCCACCACCAGGGCGACGACCGCGGCGGCGCCGAGGACGACCACCGCGAGGACCGTGACGGCCCAGCGGACGGCGGCCCAGCCGGCGCCCTGCACATGGCCCGTCGCCGTGGCGGCCAGCAGCACGACGGCGACGGCCGCGGGCAGCAGGGCGACGGCCAGCGCCCTGCCGCGAATACGCAGCACCGCCAGAGCCCGGGAGCGCGCGGCCCGCGCGCCCGCCTCCTCACCCATTCCTGACACGACCGAAGACACCCCCTTGCTGCCTACAGCCCGGCCGTCGGCCGGAGCCGGCGGCGGCGCACGTCGTTGGCGTTGCTCACTCCCCCACTGTGGCACCCGCCACTGACATCGCAATGCCGGTGGGCTGTTTGGCTGCCGGGTGCCTGAACCCCTGCGCCGCACCCTAGTTGGGACGTGGGGCACCGTCAGCCGGATGGCCGAGCGGTCACTCGATGGAATGGCTTTGGGTAAAGGTGACCGTCAGGTTCCGGCCGCGAGGAAGCGCCGGAGCGAGGCCGTCAGGTTCTCCGCGAAGGCCTGCTGTTCCGGGGCGTCCAGGGCCTCCAGGGACAGGTACGGGTTGAGGTCCTCCAGCTCGACCAGAAGCAGCCGCCCGTCCGGCGCCCGGCAGGCGTCGACCCGCTGAATGCCATGGGAAAGGGTGTTCCAGGCGATGAAGCGCCGCGCGAAGTCCAGGTCCTCGGCCGTCGGGGCGTAGGGCTCCAGGTGCCAGCGCCGCTCCGGCCGGGGCGCGTAGAGCGCGTACTGGAAGGCGTCGTCGACGAAGTAGAAGGACACCTCGTGGCGGAAGTCGATCCGGGGCTGCGCGAGGAGCCCGCCGTGCTCGCGGAAGTCCAGGCGTGCCAGGTCCGCGCGGCTGACGATCCGCAGCCCGATGGAGTCCGCGCCGAACTCCGGCTTGATCACGTAGGCCGCGGCCTCGGGCAGCCGGCCGAGGTCCTCCGGGCGGTCGACGGTCGGGATGACCGGCAGGCCCGCGGCCGTCAGCTCGACGAGGTAGCGCTTGCCCGCCATGTCGGCGCGGCCGGTGAGCGGGTTGTAGACGCGTACGCCGTCGCGCAGCGCGCGGCTGCGGAAGGCGTCGTACGCCTCCTGGTAGTGGATGACGGGCCCGCTGTTGCGTACGACGACCAGGTCGAAGCCGTCCATCAGCGCGGCCGCGTCCAGCGGGTGGCACAGCGCGACGTCGAAGTCCTCGCGCAGCCGCGCGGACAGGTGGATGTCCTCGTCGCAGTAGCGCCGGCCGCGGGCCTCGTAGACGAGGTCGGTGACGTACAGCAGACGGGGACGGCCGGGGCGGCTGTGACTCAGAGGACGGCTGGGATGTGTGGGACCGCTGGGATGCATGGGACCACTGGGACGACTGGAGGCCATGACGTCACGTTACGTGAGGTCATGGCCTCGGAAGCCGGGGGAACGACGCACAGGGGCGCCGAGCAGCGGTCGTGGGCGACGGTCGTGGGCGACGGTCGTGGACGGCGCGGTCGTGGGCGGCGGCCCCGGGCAGCGAGGCCCGCGCTCAGAGCCCGCGGGCCGCCTTCTCGGCGATGTCCGTCCGGTGCTGGGAGCCGTCGAGGCGGATGCGGGCCACGGCCGCGTACGCGCGCTCACGGGCCTCGGCCAGGTCGGACCCGGTGGCCGTCACGGACAGCACGCGGCCGCCCGCGCTGACGACCGCGTCGCCCTCGCGCCTGGTCCCCGCGTGCAGGACGTACGCGTGCGGGGCGTCCCGGTCCGCCACCTCGTCGAGCCCCTCGACGGGGTCGCCGGTGCGCGGGGTGCCGGGGTAGTTGTGCGAGGCGACGACGACGGTGACGGCCGCGTCGTCGCTCCAGCGCAGCGGCGGCAGGTCGGCGAGCGTGCCGTTGGCGGCGGCGAGCAGGGCGCCCGCGAGCGGGGTCTTGAGCCGGGCCAGGACGACCTGCGTCTCGGGGTCGCCGAAGCGGGCGTTGAACTCGATGACGCGGACGCCCCTGCTGGTGATCGCAAGACCCGCGTACAGCAGGCCGGAGAACGGCGTTCCGCGGCGGCGCAGTTCGTCGACGGTCGGCTGGAGGACCGTCTCCAGGACCTCGTCGACGAGCTTGGGGTCGGCCCACGGCAGCGGCGAGTAGGCGCCCATGCCGCCGGTGTTGGGGCCCTCGTCGCCGTCGAGCGCGCGCTTGAAGTCCTGGGCGGGGCGCAGCGGGACGACGGTCTCGCCGTCGGTGACGGCGAACAGCGACACCTCCGGGCCGTCGAGGAACTCCTCGATGACGACGCGGCCGCAGGCGCGGGCGTGCGCCCTGGCCTCCTCGACGTCGCCCGTGACGACGACGCCCTTGCCCGCGGCGAGGCCGTCGTCCTTGACGACGTACGGCGCGCCGAAGGCGTCGAGGGCCTCGTCGATCTCCTCGTCCGTCGTGCAGACGTACGAACGCGCGGTGGGGACCCCGGCGCCCGCCATCACGTCCTTGGCGAACGCCTTGGAGCCCTCCAGGCGCGCGGCCTCCCGGGACGGCCCGAAGCACGGGATGCCCGCCTCCCGCACGGCGTCGGCGACACCGGCGACGAGGGGCGCCTCCGGCCCCACGACGACGAGGTCCGCCGCCAGCGCGCGGGCGAGGCCCGTCACGGCGGCACCGTCGAGGGCGTCGACCTGGTGCAGCTCGGCGACCTCCGCGATGCCGGCGTTGCCGGGCGCGCAGTGCAGGGCGGTGACCGCGGGGTCGAGGGACAGGGAGCGGCACAGGGCGTGTTCGCGGGCACCGCTGCCGATGACGAGGACCTTCACGGGGGTCAGCCTAGCCCGGCCGGGCGGGGGGCTTTGGTCGGGTGTCCGAGGTGGGGGGTGGGCGGGGTTTGTACGTTCGTACGGGCTCCTGCGGGGCGGGCCTGCGCGGGGCGCCCCACTGTGCCCATCAGCGCGCTCCGCGCCTCGTCCTCAAACGCCGGACGGGCTCAAACTCTCCAGCGCCGCCCGGCGAAGAATTCAGCCCGTCCGGCGTTTGAGGACGAGCGCGCCAGCGCGATCTCGGGGGTCCAGGGGGCGGAGCCCCCTGGTTACGGGAAAGGGGCGGGTCTGGGGCGCCCCCCCGCGAGGGCTAGTCGTTCGGGTACTCCTCGACCACCGTCGCCCCCAGCTCCCGCACGATCAGCTCATGCCCGGACAGGGCCGAGTCGACCAGGTCCGGGTCGTCGTCCTCGGGGATGTCGTCCTCGGGCGCGATGTGCTCAGGAGCACGGTGCTGCGGCACCGGCGCCGGGGCGGCGGCAGGCTGCGGGGCGGGCCGGGCAGCGGCCTGTGGCGCCGGGGGTGCCTGGGGGGCGGGCCGAGCCGGGGCCGGGGCGCCGTACCCGCCGCCGGCGGAGCCGCCGAAGCCGCCACCCGCACCGCCACTCGCACCACCGCCGCCGAACCCGCTCGCCGCGGGCGGAGGCGCGGACCCCCCGGACGGGTCGATGATCGCCTCGATCTTCCACTGCACACCGAACTGCTCGGACAGCGCCTGGCGCAGCACGTCCTCGCTGCCGCTGCCGGAGAAGTTGTCCCGGGCCCCCGCGTTGACGAAGCCGAGCTGGAGCGTGGTGCCGTCGAACCCCGCCACCTGGGCGTTCTGGCTGAGCAGGATCCAGGTGAAGCGGCGGCGGTTCTTGACGGCCTCGAGGATGTTCGGCCAGAGGGCGCGCGGGTCCAGCCCACCGGCGGGGGCGGGCGCGGCGATCTGCGGGGCCGGGGCGGCCTGGGCCTGGGGCGCCGGCCGGCTCGCGGCAGGCGCGGGC